>JAIEMT010000018.1 GCA_019751945.1 bacterium | reverse complement strand
TGCCAGATGATGATAAACTGAAGCAGTACTTTGAAGAGCCCGTTGCCTTAATAGGGCACGGCGGGTTCTGTGAGGGGCTTACTTTTACATAATTGTGTGTAAAAGTAAGTCTACTCGATGAAACCCATTCAATTTCTCATTGTTCTGGCGCTGTTCGGAAGCATTTCCACCCACGCTGCACTTCGTCCCGACAAAGTTCACTCCGCAGACTCTAAAAAATCAGGAAGCTACGTTTCGGATGGACTCTTTGTCGGGGGAGATCGTTCGGTCGATGATGTCGTCGTCCGAAACATTCGCTGGGCGAACAATCCGCAGTTTGAAAGATTGGTCATCGACCTGGCGGGAACTCACGGCGGCGACGCTCTTGCCATCCCACGAGCTCCTTATTATCAGGTCGCAGTTTCTCCGGATGAGCGCCGATTGGTTCTCACCGTTTGGGGACAACCCAAGTTGGAATTCGCGGCCCCGGCTTTCATTAAGTCGCTGAAGAAAAGCTCCGTGATTGGTTCTGTCGAGTTGCTTCCCAAAATTGAAAAAGATTCTTGGACCTTCGTCATTGCCCTAAAAAACAACGGCGTTCCTGTCGAAGTTTTTGAGCTCAAAGATCCTGTTCGAATTATCGTGGACTTGAGCAAAGGCCATAAAAAAGGAAGGTAGTCTATGCGCCAGATTCCTCTTTCGCTGTTGACCGTACTCACGAGCTCTATCATCGTCGGATGCTCTTCCACTCCGCCAGTGAAGGCGCAGGCCTACGCCAATTTGAAGGATGAAAAAACTTTCGAATACGAATTCCCGATGGTGTGGAAGGGAATTGAAGCGACCCTTCGAAATTACAAAATTGCAGAGCGCGATCCGGAAGAAGTCGAACCCCTAGAAATGCAGAAGATTAAAAAACGCACCCTGCAGACGGATTGGATCTATGGACAGTCCCGCGACAAGTACCAGGAATATAAAATCAACGGCACGCCGCGAAAGCAGTACCTCCAGACCCGCGTGAAGTACGAAGTCATCGCATCTCGAGTCATGGGTGGCGTGAATGTAAAAATCATTACTCAAGAAGAGATCGAAAAACTGAATTCGGACGGGTCCTCAGATGGCTATTCCAAAGCAAGCAGCCCAGACCCCTCGAGAGCGGCCGAAATGATCGACAAGATCGGAAATTCGATTCTTTCGCTGCCTCCCTGATTTCTCGGGCCCCACTAAATCACTAGTCTTTTCATGCGCATACACATCCCACTCTAAAACTGAGCAGTTCCCTTGCCAATCCTCTGGCCGTAACCATCTTTGCATGAGAAGGATAGGGCCAGAATGTCTGACACAGAAGCTCCCGACACCACTGAAAAGCCGCCAGCCGCGCCCAGCACCGCTCCCTCGGGAGGAGGCTTAGTCGTACCTGATCAGATCCTTCCGCCGAACCTCTTCGTTCTGCCCGTGTCGAACTCCGTCATTTACCCTACGTTGATGGCACCCTTGATGGTGACGAGCCCGCGCTTTGTAGCGACGGTGGAGGAAGCGATCAATCGCCAGCGCTTGATCGGGTTGATGCTCGTACGCGACGGCGACGTCAAAGACGACCAGAAGCCCGAAGACCTGCACCAAGTCGGGGTCGTCGTAAAAATTTTAAAACGTCTGAAAATGCCGGATGGGTCGGTCAATCTCTTGCTTCACAGCATGAAACGCTTTCGAAGCAAGCGGGTGCTTTCCGAGCAGCCCTACATCGTGGTTGAAACAGAATATCTCGAAGACATTTCTGAAAAATCCACCGAGATGGACGCCCTCACCCGCTCAGTCATTGGGCACGTGAAAAAACTCTCCGAAGTAAATCCGTTTTTCACCGAAGAACTTCGTCTCGCCATGATCAACGCCCCCGGTCCTGGCACCGTGGCAGATCTCGTCGCATTCGCTCTTTCGCTGCCTAAAAATGAAGCACAGGTTTTTTTAGAAAATCTTTCCGTCAAATCTCGCTTCGAAGACCTCTTGGTTTATTTGCGCCGTGAACAGGACGTCGCGGATGTTCAACGCAAGATTAATGATGAGGTGAACACCAAAATCACCAAGCTGCAGCGGGAGTTCTTTCTCAAAGAACAGTTAAAGAGCATCAAGCGTGAGCTCGGGATGGAAGAAGACGGGAAAGACAAATCGTCACGAAGTTTCCGGGAACGAATTGAAGCAGCCGGTATGCCCGCAGACGCAAAAGCCACTGCCCTTGAAGAACTTGAAAAGTTCGAAACTCTTTCGGAAAGTTCGCCCGAGTACAATATTTCTAGAAACTATTTGGAAACCCTCTGCTCGCTTCCCTGGAGCAAAGAAACGACGGACAATCTCGACGTCAAAAACGCTCGTGAAATTTTAAATAGCGACCACTACGGCTTAGAAAACGTCAAAGATCGAATCGTAGAATTCCTTTCGGTAAAAAAACTCAAAGGCGATTCAAAAGGTTCAATCATCTGTTTGGTGGGTCCTCCCGGCGTTGGGAAAACTTCTATCGGAAAATCGATTGCCAAAACTTTGGGCCGCAACTTCTTCCGCTTTTCTTTAGGAGGAATGCGCGACGAGGCGGAAATCAAGGGGCATCGCAGAACCTACATTGGCGCCATGCCTGGCAAAATCATGCAAGGAATGAAGCGCGCTGGAACGAAGAATGCCGTGCTCATGCTCGATGAAATCGACAAGCTCGGACAAAGTTATCAGGGGGATCCGGCGAGCGCGCTTTTGGAAATTCTCGACCCCGAACAAAATCTGGCTTTTTTAGATCACTACGTCGACGTGCCCTTTGATCTTTCAAAGGTTCTCTTTATTGCGACGGCCAACACGACTTCTACTATTCCACCCGCTCTCTTAGACCGAATGGAAGTGATTGAACTTCCGGGTTACACGCTGGAAGAAAAAGAAGAGATTGGGCTGAAGTATGTCATCCCAAAAGAATTGGAAGCTTCGGGCTTAAAACCGAATCAGATTCGCTTCGAACGTCCAGCTCTTCGAAAGATCATGTCGGATTACGCCCGCGAACCCGGCATGCGCACCTTCCAGCAAATGGTCAGTCGCATCTGCCGAAAGACTGCAGCTCAGATTGTTGAAAAAACCCCTCAGATTGGCAGAATCGTTATTACCGCCGATTCACTCACGCAGTGGCTCGGCCCCAAGCGCTTCTACAATGAAATCGCAGAACGCATTACCGCGCCAGGGGTGGTGGTCGGGCTGGCCTGGACGGCGCTCGGCGGCGATATTCTTTTCATTGAAGCCACTCAGAGCCCCGGAACGGGTCAGCTGAAACTCACTGGAAAAATGGGCGATGTGATGTCCGAAAGTGCGGCCATTGCTTGGAGCTACGTGAAGAAGCGTTACGCTTTGGAGTACCACAAGGACCAAGATTTCTTTAAAGGCACCGACTACCACTTACATATCCCGGCAGGCGCTATTCCCAAGGATGGCCCGTCGGCGGGAGTGAGCATGGCCACTGCACTTTATTCGCTTCTCACTCATCGAGTGGCGAAACAGAAGATGGCACTCACCGGAGAGCTTTCGCTGATTGGAAAAGTCTTGCCCGTGGGTGGCATTAAAGAAAAAATCCTGGCAGCTCGACGTGCTGGAATTAACCACATCGTCTTGCCGAAATTAAATGAGAAGGATGTTCCTGAAGTTCCGAAGTATGCCCTGGAAGGCATGGCGCTTCACTTTGTAAGCCACATCGACGAAGTTTTTGCACTCATGCTCGACAGCAAGGTCGAAAAACGTACGATTAAGACTCGAGTGAAACGCGTGAAAAAACTCCGTCCACCGTCAAAGCAATCCCAGTATAAAAAGGTACAAGAACGAAGAAGCTAACTTAGTTCGGCATGGGGGGCATGTCGTCGTTCGCGGCGTTGGGATCTTCCATCGTCGGACGAACATAGCCGGCAGCGATCTCACGTAATGCGGTGACGATCGCGCGATTCTTGCTCTTCACTAAGGGGTCAGAACCCTTGTACAACTGACGAGCGCGGCGGGTAGCCAAGTGTACTAATTCGTACATATTATCCACGCGCTTGAGACAATCTTCGATGGTAACTCGGGCCATTTCTAACTCCTTTAGAGCAAATCGATTTAAGACCTTCTAACGAATTTTACTGTTCCAGTCAACTGTTGCTTGGGGGTACATTTCTTCGATATCAGCCGCATATTTAGCCTGAATGATTCGCCGACGGAACTTGAGCGAGGGCGTCAACTCCCCATCTTCAATTGAGAATTCCTTGGGCAGAAGCTTGAACTTCCGAATGGCCTCGAATGGGGCCAGGTGGCTATTGATCTCATCCACGGTCTTCTGCACCAGGTGAAGGATTTTGGAATGTTTCAGCAACTGATCGTATTCGCTGAAGAGGATCTGATCCTCATTAGCGTACTGAATGACCTTCTCTCGATCCAGCGTGATCAAAGCCGTGAGATGACTCTTCCGATCCCCCAAAGCAAAGAGCTGGTGCAAGTACATCTGCCCCTTGGCCAGATTTTCAACCTTCTGAGGGGGGACTTTCTTTCCGTTAGAAAGAACAATGAGATCTTTCTTCCGATCCGTAATTCTTAAAAAACCATCCTGATCGATGAAGCCCATGTCTTCGGTGTGAAACCAATCGTCTTTCAAGACGCGCTTGGTCTCTTCCGGCATTTTGTAATAGCCCTGAAAAACTTTTCGGGACTTCACCAAAATCTCGCCGTCGTCAGCCGTTCGAATCACCACTTCAGCCAGAGGACGCCCCACGGTTCCTAAGCGATGATGCGAAGGTGTATTCACTGTAATAGGACCTGCAGTTTCAGTCAGCCCGTAACCCTCGAAGACTCGAAGCCCCAAGGTTTCTAAAAACTCACCCACTTCTTTGGAAAGCGGCGCCCCGCCAGAAATTGCAAATCGCAGACGCCCCAAGAACTTGTTAGAGAAAAATCGAAGCACAATTCTTCTCGCCTGGGGGGAGTCAATCCGACGAGTCACTGCAAAGGCCCATTGAATGAGCTTCTTCTTAGAAGGAGGTTGCTTATCCAATAGGTATTGAAACCTTACGAAGGCGCGCTCAAAAACATTCGGAACACTGATGATGACCGTCGGCCTGATTTCCAATAAATCATTGTAGAGACTATCGATGGACTGGGAATAGCACTCTCTCCATCCGAAAACAAAAGTCAGCAACGACTCTACGCGGCCTAGAACATGTGAAAAAGGTAGATAGGTGAGTAGCACTTCTTTCTCTGGACGGATTCCGCCAGAAAACGCTTTCATCAGATCTTCAAAAACAGAAACAAGATTGTCGTGAGTAAGAATAACGCCCTTGGGAAGCCCACTGGTTCCTGAGGTGTAGCAAATCGTAAAAACATCGGAGGGGGAAATCGACTTGAGATTTCGCTCGAACTCCTCAGGGTCCTTCGATTTTTCTCTTCGGCCCAACTCCTTGAGCGCATCGAGAGTCAAAACATCTGGGCGCTTGAGAGCAAGAGCCATGGCTGAAGGCTCCATCACTATCACTTTCTTCAAATCAGAAAGGGTATCCCACTTGGCGAGAATTTTTTCGAGCTGTGCTGAATTTTCAACGATGACCCACTTGGAATCACTATGGTTCAAAAGGTAAGCAACTTCGGCCTCGGGAGTGGAAGCATAGATCGGAACACTCACTCCTCTAGCGCCTTGAATAGCGATATCGAGCTGAGCCCACTCTACCCGAGTGGAAGAAACAATAGCGACCTTATCTCCCGGTTGAACTCCGAGAGACATGAGACCGTAGGCAATAGCCCGGCACTCTTGATCGAACTCTAGGAAGCTGATTTTTTTCCAGGATCCACCATTAGAAGAACGAAATTGAAATCCGGTATCTCGAGGCGTGCTTTGAATACGATTGATGTAAGTTTCGGCCACGGTGCGGCCCAGTGTTACCGGCATGGGGTTTAAGGTAGCATGAATCTAGCTATCGCGGGAGCGAATCAATTGCGGAATGCCTTTTTCAGCCCATTCTCGTAAATGAACGGGAAGCACTTCCTGCAAAATCTGGATTCTGTGGGCTTCGTTGCGAGTTCGGGTGGCCAACACTAACTCGTTAGTAATGGCGACAAAGGATTCTTCAAGGGCTTGGACTGCTTCAATTCCACCGGCACCTAAAACGGCCCGAGACGTGGTGATCCCATCCATGAAAACTTCCAAACCATCAATCAAACGAAGAAAAGTGTGCTGAAAAGCAGCGTCATCGCCCGTGTCTGTCAGCAATCGGGAAGACTGCTCTGAAAGCGAAATCAGGCTTGTTGAGAACTCACAGAGCTGATGAAGTGTTTCATCGGCAATCTCTTTTGGCGACGGCTTTCGTCCTAATTCCACGTCTTTCATAGACCCAGATCTTTCTCGCGACCGTTTTCAATGGAAATCACAGCGCTCGTTTGAATCGCCATGGGCTTAGCAAGCTGTAACGTGTGCTTCACCCAGTCCCGCATCAGGCTAAGCCCCTGAGTGAGCTGCATAAAGGAATGCGCACTTTCACGGCCCATTCTAGAAATTTCACTCGTATCCAAGCCGTGCATCAATACACGGGACATTTTCACGAAAGGCTGTAAGGCCGGCTGGGTTCTTCCCATCCGTTCCGTGAGACTTTCCAGATCGCCTACTTTTTTACCTAACCGTTGAATCTCATCTTTTTCATGCACATCCATCAATCGATTTGAAACCAAGCGGCTACCGCGCTGTTGAAGTTCTACCGACGTGCGCTTCCCTTCTTCAAAAATCTTGGTCAGCACCATGGCTGCCTCATCCACCTTGCGAAGATTCTGAATAAGGTCCGGCCGAATTCCCGTGCGTTGAACTTCATGGCCAATCTCGGGAACCCATCCGCAGTACCAAGCACGAGCCACATACCCCACGACTTGTGACAACCATTCGTCGATCGTAATGGGATTGTTGGAAAGAATTTCGTAAACCACGCCGCCGCCACTTTCGAGACTCCGAATTTTCGAGCGGTGAATCACGACGTTTTCGAGCTTGTCTGTCCAACCGAGCTGAGAAAAATGACTCTCCACCTTGAGCTGGCGACGATGCGCCCATTCCGATGAAGCATAGGTCCAGGTCGCATAAACGGATTCCGGCGTAATACCCGAACCAGAAATGATGTAGTGGCCATTTCCGTAAGGACCCGTCTCGGACATGTTATTCGACGTAAGCGAGATATTTAAGACACGAGTTCCTAGAACGCTTGCCAAATGAATTGCCGAAGAATCGCAGGAGAGTAACCACTGGCAAGAACCAATAACCTGCGCCCAATCGTCAAAACCGGTTTGGCCCACGAGATTGATGAGATTGACTTCGTGAAGAGCAGAACTCCCGAGCTGATTGAGTTTTTCAGAAAAGCTTTGTGCCAGGGCTCTCTCTTGAGCGTCCCCCAGTAACACGATACCGCAGTCCGTATTCCGAGACAGAACGTAGTGAGCCACTTGAGCCCAATGATGCGCATCCCAAGATTCTTCGCCTCGTCCCGCGCCAATTTGAATCCCAATCCAGCGCCGTTCAGACTTTTTCACGTTCAGAATCGAAGGATGAATGCCCGAAGCTAAATCGAAAAATTTCTTTGAATTTACTGGCACATTTCCGTCTTCGACAGATTCACCTAAATGAATCTGAAGCGCCGTCAGCAGCTGGGTCGCAAAAATATCGGTGAGGTGAATGTTCTGAGGAGTTTTCTCCTGAACTACCCCGCAAATGTACTGAGACCAACCGTCGAGAGTGGAAAGGGTCAGGTCCTCTCTTCGGGACAGACCGTACTTTACCTGGCCGGGAATAATGGCCGTGAGATAGCTACTCGCTTCGGAGTAAGTCCAATTGAAAATAAAATCCCAATTTTCTTTCACGACGGGAGCGAGCCACTTGGCCAATTCCCCCATGGACTCTGCTTCTGCGCCCTCATGAAGTACCGGGCCTAGAATATCTTGCGTGGGAAAGGTGATGACCTTTTCAATCCACGGCACGCGCTTCGCTGCTGAAGCAAAGGTTTCCCGCGCTAGAAAATGAATTTCTAATTGGGGATAGAGCTGCTTAGCTGCACGAAGAGCGGTCAAACTTTGAAGCGTGTCTCCCAGTCGAGCGAGCTGAATGACCAAACAACGCTTGCTCGAAGAAGTGCCCTCTTTGGAGCCTTTAGGATTCGAGGCGAGAGTCGGTTTACTCATCAACAGCCTCTGTTTTTTGCTCAGCGATGAGCGATTTCAACAAGGCCTGTAGAAGCTGTTCGATTCTCTTTTCGTCCTGGACAGTATCCGGCTCGCTAATTTCCCCACGTAACTGACTGACGTTTGTCCCCATCTGTCCTCCGTGACAGAATTGCTGCAGCTAAATGATCTCAGTAAGAAGGTTGCACTTCGTACTGACCGATCATTCTCATGAGCTCAAGTGCCCCATTGTGATTGGGCTGTAAGTCCAAAATCCGTTTGGTCGTTACCTTTGCTTGACTCATTCTCCCCAAGTGAAATTGTAAACCAGCCAGGCTATAGAGCAAATTCGCATTTATGGGCGCGATCTGAGTGTACTCCTCAACGATGCGCGCCGCCGTAGCGTAGCTCTTGATCTCGTATGCACATTTTACAAGGTAGTAGATCGAAGTAGGGTTATTCAGGTGGAGGTCCAAGGAGCGAGCAAAGAAGTCATGGGCTCCTCGCATTTCTCCCTCTGCCAATAGGCACGAACCCATTCCGGCCAAAGCACGGTCGTTTTTTGAGTTCACAGAAAGAGCTTCCTGAAAACACTTCTTGGCCTCTTCGATGCGTTCAAACTGAAGATGCAGCGCACCTAAATTGGCGTGAATTCCGTCGGCCATGGAATCCAATTCCAAAGCCCGTCTGTAATTTCTCTCAGCCATCTCGTAGCGTTCCGCCCGAAACCAGGCGTTGCCGCAAGACTTATAAAGCTGAAAGCGAACCTCTTGGGAAAGATCCTTCATATTCAGCGCCCGTTCCATCAGCTCGGCAGCCTGGGAATCGCGCTTCTTTGAAATATGAATGTTGGCCAAACTCTGAAAAGCCTCGAGGGTCGGCGCATAGGTGATGGATTCTTCATAGCGAAGAACCGCTTCATCGACCTTGCCCTCTTCTTCTAGACAGCGTGCAATCCAATAAAGTGCGGGAGCAGAACGCTCACCCGACATACGAATCGTATTGTAAATATTGCGAGCCAGGCCATACTCACCCGAAGCAAAAAGAAGCTCCGCATTCTTCTGCAAGAAAGCGACGTTCAACTTTCCATTGGGAAGGTAAATTCCTTCGATGTTCGGCTTTCCCAAAGAGAGCATTGCCGAGGCTTCTACCGGCTTCTGAGTTTTCGGACGAAATTGAACAATGTAGCTGAGAGTAGGTTCGCCTGGGCTCGATTGCGCAAATTCTTCCAAAGCGTCTTGCAAGGTTTGAAAGCGAATCATGGGATCGGCCTTCACCGGAATAGGCGTCAAATCCACCAAATCGTAGCCGTGAACACCAAGCTGTTTTCCCAATACATCCTGTATTGTGCCTGTCAGATCTTTCATAACGTCTGATCGATTCCTTCCCCGCGCTTGGGTACCCAACTGCTTTTAAATTTACCGATAGCTTCCTTTTCTTTCTTCGAGCCGAGTGCATCCTGCATCAGCTTGTCTTTTGAAGCTTCGATCTGTGCAAAAATTTTTGTGTCGATATCCAGAGTCTCTTCAATGGTTTTGCGTTTGGATTTCAGCTCTGCTCGAAGCTTATCGCCGAGACCAGAGCCTTCCACTTCATCCAATGTACGATTGCCAATCGCGGCAGATATTTTTTTATCCGCCTCTTTGAGGGCGCGAACTAAGAGACCCCGCTTTTTTTCGAATTCTGCAATTCCTGAAAACTCGCCTTTTAGAAGATCCGACAAAAACTCTTGAGATAACCCCAAACATTTTTGGAGATATCGATTTTGAGTTTTTAAAAGTGAAAGCAAATCACCCACTCTTTGATCCCTCGGCTCCGCCTGATTTTAGCGCTTCAGCATTTTCCTTCTGAAACTTGTCCACGGCTTGTTTCCAGCCATCCAACAAAGTTTCCAAAAGTTTGGCCACAGCTAACAAGGGTTCCTTGGAATTTTCCATGTTCGCCTTGATCAACTGCTCCACCATAAAATTGTACAGACGTTGGAGATCTTGAGCAATCTGACCGCCAACATCAAAGTTCAAAGAGTTCGCCAATTCATTGACGATGTCGTGAGCCTTAATAATGTGGCTGCCTTTGCCAACGACGTCTTTCTTTTCTACACACTCCGCCGCTTTCTTGACGTGTTTTATGGCGGCCTCATAGAGCATGATGAGAATCTGGCCCCGGTTGGCCGTCTTGATTCCCATGGTCTTGTATTGGTTAGCGCCGTTCTTGTTGTATGACATGTGGTCCCCCTATGACCGATTATCCGCCCATCAACTGCGACATGAGATCTCCCCCGCCACCGCTCGGGAGTGCCGATCTCAAATAGTTTTGCTGTTCTTGCATCGAAGCCAACGAGGCCTCTAGTTTTGCAAATTGCTGAATCAAACGTTGCTGTTTGTCTTCCAAACGTTTTTCTTTTTGAGAAATTTGATCGTCTAAACGGCGAATGCCATCGCGCAGGCCCTTTTCGCGAACAGCCAGAAGTCCGTTGCCGCCTCGAGTATAGCCACCCACCACTTCCCGAATTTGCGCAGCAAAACCGTTTTCACCGGTGATTCCTTCTTCGATCCCTCGATAGTCGGTCTCTAGCAGCTTGTTAAACTTCTCTTCTTTAAATTCGAGGGAGCCGGTCTTTGTAAAAGTGATGCCTAGGTCACTTAGAAAAAGGAGGCGATATCCATCGGATTGCTTGTCGTCTCGAATTGGAAAACCTTCGTGCATCAAGTTTCTCAAACGAAATTCGATAGAACTGAGGCTGCTATCACCCGTGAAGGTGGTGCGAGTATCGGAACTTTGATCCACCTGGTTCTGCTTGTTAATGAAGTCGAGAATTCCATTGACCTGATCGACAAGACCCTTCACCTTGCCCGAAATTTTTTGAGTGTCTTCTGCGATTCTTAAGGTGAAGGGTTGATCGGGTCGGGCCTGATGGAGATGAAGATTCACACCCTGAATAAACTCAGAAATATCGTTGCTTGGGGCTTCAATTTCAAATCCGTCGATGGAAATCAAAGCATTCTGCGCATCGTTGGTATGGTCGATAAAAAATTCCTCTTCGCCATCCATGAAATAGAGTTCGGGGAATTGAACGTTGTCAGTTACTCCGTCTTGCTTCGCTGAAACTAGCAGCTTCCAGGGCTTTTCTCCGTCGGTGGAATCGCGAATCACAGAAGCTTGAATCGGAAGATCGCGCTGACCGTTGATGAGAGCGGCAATTCCTCGAAGACTGGAATTTTCTTCGTCGACAAAAACCTCTACGGGATCACCCTTTGACGTTTCGGCGTTGATGTAACCCACGCCCAAAATTTTGGCGTCCGGATTTTCAAATCCGTTGGAAAGAATGGAACTTCTTGTGGCGAGCTGATCCACCTGAAGGGTGTAGCTACCGGGTTGAGCTTTATCTTTATCGACAGTGACCCTCACGATGTTGCTGCCGTCACCCAAATCCGTTTTGAGTTCTCGGAATTTTTTGAAGTCCGTAAATTCGCTCAGATTCTTTTCAAAGCCACTGAATTTATTTTTAAATTCCTGAAAAAGCTTGAGCTTCGTCTCTTCGCGCATTTTGCGCGTCTCAATGTTCTTAATGGGCGCACGTTCGGCTTCCATGATTTGCCGAATCTGTCCGTTAAATCGCCCGCCTTTGGTACCGTCTAGTCCCACGGCCATTGCTGAGAATTCTCCCCTCTCTATTATCAGCTCCGCACAACCAAACGCCAATGGGCAGAAACTACCTGACAGATTCTTGGCACCACTCGTTCATCCTTTGCCGATGCCGAAACACCCAACTTGAATTACACTCGACTAATGAAAACCTACGTCCTCCTGATACTCGTCCTTGCTTCGTCTGCCTCAGCGCAGGAATGCATCAACATCAACCCGATTGTGCAGCAGGTGGAGACTTCGTTTCCGGCCTTCAAGCCAAGTCTTCCGGCTTTGAAAACGGGTCTCGAAGAAGTGAATGGCACCCTAAAATTCGACTATCCCATTTCAGATATTTTGGCAGGGGTTCTCTATGCCGCGAAAAGCGGCATTCAAGCGAACGAGATGACGATTCCCGCAAAAGAATTTGAACGCCTTCTTTCAGCAGGCATGAAAACTGGGGGCTCTGCAGATAAGGGTTTAGCGGTGGCTCAAGATCTCGTTTTAAGCGTAGTGAGAAATGCGGAGAAGGTGGAGATCAAAAGGAAAAAAGGTCTCAATCAATCCAGCTCTACAGAGTTAATTTTTTACACGACTGGGGGAAAAGCAATCAACATTCCCACAGCAGATATTTCAAAAGGACTTGCTGGACAGAATGTTTCAATCAATAAATTCACCATCCAGAATGGTTCCAAAATCATCTTTCGCGACCTCAACACGCTGAATACTGCCCAAAAAGAAATTTATGGCATGGTTTATACCGATGGAGACCCCAAGAAAGACCTAAAAGGTTGGTTCATCGATAAAGGAATGGCAGCAGCACTTCCGAACTATCTCAATTCCGCATACGCACCCAACTCGAAGGTTCACCCCGCAGTCATTGAACTTTCGGACATTGATCTAGACATCAAACTTCCTATAGAGGCCGTGACTGCCACTCCCCGAGAGATGGCCATTCTGCCCGGCATTCAAGGCACCCCAGGTGTAGTGCTAGGAATGAGGGCTTTTGGGACGTATATCCCTCTGACCTTTGAAGGCAAAGCCAGTATTGATGACAAGGCTCAATTGGTAGGACAGAAAATTCAACGGCCCGAACTAGCTGTCAACAAACAACAGCTCGATAAATACCGGAAGCTTTTCTCAAACGCGCTCAAGAATGGAAAAGCGTGTGGCCCAGATATTCAAAGAGAAGAACCCGGAACTCCAGCCGGCTCGGCAGAGTCAAATTAGTTATTTCATTTCGGCGAACTTGCCGCCCTTAACGGTGAGGACGTTCAACTCGCGCTGAAAGACTCCGTCCAAGTAAGAGATTCTTCCGGTCACCCCTTGGTAACCCATGATTCGCTTCAGGCCGTCTCGGATCGCATCTCGATTCGAAGAACCGACTGAGAAGAGCACCTGCTCCAAAATATTTGCGGCATCGTAAGAAAGCGCTTCGATCGCCGTTGGCTCTGCGCCGAACGTGGTTGAAAAACGCGAAACGAACTTCTTTACCTGTGGCGAACTGCTCTCATTAAAGAACGTATCGACGAACACCGCCCCCTCCGCATAATTTCCAGCGCGGGATAAAAGCTCGTTCGAATGCCACGTCGCAATTCCCAGGAACTTCACTCGCTCGATATCTCTGTAGGCAAAGGTCGGAATCACTAAGCCCACAATCTTCGGTTCATCCGGAATGAACACTGCCTGGAAATCGACAATCGGGGTGAGCTTGAAATACTTATCCGTCTTGCGACTCTTCTTTCGAATATTCGCTTCTTCACGAGATTTGGCCAATATTTCGAGTTCTCGCTGACGAGCATCTCCATAGTGCACACCCGTGAGACGGTCCACCTGCTGACGAAAATCAGTTTCACCCGTGTTGTAAGCTTCGAAGCCCACGATTTCACCACCCATGGATTCCGTGGCATCCCAGAAATGCTGGCTCAGCTGTTCGCCAAACTTGTCGCGCGGATGAATGACTGCAAACTTTCGAAGTCCCATCTTCTCAATCGCATAACGGGCAATTTCATAAGCTTGAGATTTCGGAGTCATCGCGGATGGAAAAACATAGTTACCGGCCATCCCCGTTTGTTGAGCCAACGAAATCATCGGCAGACCCAACTCTTGGGCTCGCTGAGTGATTTGATCGATGCCTTTGCTGGTCAACGGGCCAATCACAGCAGCGACGTGATGTTTGAAGAAAAGATTTTCCAGACCTTGAATCGCCTGTTCCGGTTCTTCACCGCTATCTTCAATGACCAAAGTAAAACGACTATCCGGCTCGTCCGTATTGAAAATTCGAAATGCCAACTGAATACCTTGCAGACTCTTCAAACCAAATCGCGCGTACCTCCCCTTCATGGGAAGCAAGACGCCTACGGCAGTCGGCTCCACCACAGAGCGAGACTTCATGGACTTCAACATGTCTTGCGACTCGCCCACCTTCGGGGACTGAGGAAACTTATTGATCAACAAAACGAGATTGGCTTCACCGGAAGAAAGTTTTCCCGCAGCCACATCCTTCGATGCCCAGCGATAAAGCACCAGGTCCGCAATCGGAGAATCTTCGTGCGCATGATAGACCCGATCCAAAATCGACGGATCCGCAATGACGTCGAGGGCTTGTTCCAACGGTGGCGCAAAAACCGTTCGCGCCTGCGAAGGGTCTGCCGTCTTCGCTGCTTCCAACAATGCTTCAGCAGCATCGGGAGCATTGCCCACCTTCATGAATGCTTTCGACGCCAAGAAATGCGTCTTCACTTTCGTATCGCGATCTAATTCGCCGATATCGATTTCTTTGATGGTCTGAAGAGTTTCAGGGCCTTGACCCGCTTCAAATTGAGCAGCGGCTAGATTGTACAAAACAAAGTTTTTGAAACCGCTGTCAGAGTTTGCATCTAACGACCGGCGAAATTGATTGATCGCTTGAACCGGACGCTTAGTCAGCAAGTAGGAAAGACCCATCAAATTTCGAACATGCGGAATACGGGAACTCTTCGCATGCTTTTTCTCGAAAGCCTGGAGCTTCGGAATAACCGCGTCATAGGAGGCTCGTGAATAGAGGGACTTAATTTCCTGAAAATCAGCAGCCTCACGCGCGTTGAGCTTTTCGCCTTCTGCCCCGCCCGAAAAAACCATGTCTTTTTTGGAGCGCTTAGAAGGCGTCGACTGACAGCCGACGAGAGTAAAAGAGAGCAACGTAACAGCGACTCCAAACCCGACTAAGCAGTGGCGTTTCATGGACTCACATTATCACCGGGATTGGCTGCAGGTTCAATAACAGCCATCAACCAAAAAGGTTTTTTACCTTTTCGAAGAAGCTATGGTGCATAGGATGCGCGGTAGCGCCGCCCAAATCCTGGAACTGTTTGAGCAGATCTTTTTGCTCCTGCGTCAATTTAGTCGGAGTCTCGACAAGAACACGCACAAGCTGATCACCACGCCCATAAGAACCGAGCTTTGCGAGGCCCTTATGCTTGAGACGTAAAATCTTATGCGATTGAGTGCCGGCAGGAATCTTCATCTTCACTTTGCCTTCAAGAGTGGGAACTTCCACTTCAGCACCAAGTGCCGCTTGAGCAAAGGTAATGGGCACTTCGCAGATGACATCGAATTCATCGCGAGTGAAAAACTCATGCGGGAGAATGTTGATCACGACATAGAGGTCCCCTGAGGACCCTCCGCGCTCACCGGCTTCTCCTTCACCTGAAAGTTTCAGGCGCTGTCCGGTATCGACGCCCGCGGGAATCTTCACCGCAATTTGACTGCGCTTCTTGACCTGACCTGAGCCATGGCAGGTGCCACACGGATCGGAGATGGTCTGCCCCGTTCCCGAACATTTCGGACACGGACGAGTGATTGCAAAAAATCCCTGCTGAAAACTCACTTCCCCGCGACCATTACACTGATCGCAAGTCGACGCTTGGGTCCCAGGCTTGGCGCCGGAACCATGGCAGGTTTCGCAACCCACACTCCGAGGCACAGTAATTACTTTTTCTGCGCCAAATGCCGCTTCCTCAAAAGTCACATCGACAGTGACGCGAAGGTCTGCGCCTGGACGACCAGCAGAACGTCTGCGACCACGTCCACCCCGGCCACCGGGGCCTGCGCCGCCAAAAATGTCGCCAAAGATATCGCCGAAAATATCGTTGATAGAAGCGCCGCCGGCGCTAAATCCGCCGAAGTCAAAACCGCCAGAGCCTCCGCCTGCTTGGCCAGCCCCCGCAGCGTGACCGAACTGATCGTACATCTGGCGACGCTGAGGATCGGAGAGAACCTCGTAGGCTTCAGAGAGTTCTTTAAAACTCTCCTCAGCCTTCTTATCGCCAGGGTTTTTATCTGGATGGAACTGTACAGCAAGCTTCCGGTAAGCCTTCTTTAGCTCATCGCCACTGACGCCGCGAGCGACGCCGAGGACGTCGTAGTAGTCCCGTTTGCTCATGGATTAGACTTCTTTGTAGTCGGCATCGATGACGTCATCCCCACCCTGGCCATCTTTGCCTTTTTTCTCTTCCTTCGAAGCATCCGACGAGCCATCCCCACCGGCACCATTGCCGCCTTGCGGGCCAGCAGTTTTGTACATCTGCTCGGCCATTTTATTGGAAGCCGCGGTCAAAGTTTCAGTCGCCTTCGTGAGCACGGCTACATCTTGAGAATCCAGATGCTTACGAGCCTCGACCAAAGCCTCTTCCACTTGCTTCTTGATCTCGCCGTCAACCTTCTCGCTATTTTCCTTCAGGGTCTTTTCAATCGTGTAGATCAACCCGTCCAAAGTATTGCGAGCGTTCACAACTTCCTTACGCTTTTCATCTTCAGCACGATGCTCTTCCGCCTCACGCTGCATCTTCTTGATTTCGTCTTCCGAGAGGCCGCTGGAAGCAGTAATGCGAATCGACTGTTCTTTACCCGTTCCCAGGTCCTTGGCACTCACGTGCACAATACCGTTGGCATCGATGTCGAAAGTCACTTCCACCTGCGGTACGCCACGCGGAGCGGGGGGCAATCCCACCAAATCAAATCGACCCAGTGATTTGTTGTGCTCAGCGAACTCGCGTTCCCCTTGCAGAACATGGATGGTCACTGCCGACTGATTGTCCGCAGCGGTCGAGAAGACCTGCGACTTCTTAGTCGGAATAGTCGTATTCTTTTCGATGAGCTTCGTGAACACACCGCCCAAGGTTTCAATACCCAAAGAGAGCGGAGTGACGTCGAGCAAGAGAACGTCTTTCACGTCACCCTTGAGCACGCCGCCTTGAATGGCCGCACCGACTGCAACCACTTCATCGGGGTTCACACCCTTGTGAGGTTCCTTGCCGAAGATTTCCTTCACCTTCTGCTGAACCCTCGGCATGCGGGTCATACCGCCCACCAAGATCACTTCATTGATATCGGACTTCTTGAGACCCGAATCCTTGATGCAGGTTTCACAAGGAGCGACGAGCTTATCGATCAAATCCGCTACGAGAGCTTCGAGCTTGGCTCGGCTCAAGCGCAGGTTCAAATGCTTCGGACCCGAAGCATCTGCGGTAATGAAAGGAAGATTGATTTCGGTTTCAGTCGTCGACGAAAGTTCGTGCTTCGCTTTTTCAGCAGCTTCCTTCAAACGCTGAAGCGCCATCTTGTCTTTGCGAAGATCGATCGAATTTTCTTTTTTGAATTCGTCAGCCAACCAGTCGATGATTCGTTGGTCGAAGTTACCGCCGCCCAAGAACGTGTCGCCGTTGGTGGCTTTCACTTCAAAAACGCCATCGCCCATTTCCAAAATCGAAATATCGAAGGTACCACCGCCCAAGTCGAAGACGGCGACTTTGCTTTCTTGGCCTTTCTTATCCAGACCATAAGCCAACGCTGCCGAAGTCGGCTCGTTGATAATACGTTTCACTTCGAGGCCCGCAATACGGCCGGCGTCTTTCGTCGCCTGTCTTTGGGCGTCGTTAAAGTAAGCGGGAACAGTGACCACTGCTTCCGTTACAGTCTCACCCAAATAATCTTCAGCGGTCTTCTTCATCTTCTGAAGAACCAGAGCCGAAATTTCCTGAGGAGAATATTCGCGATCACCGACCTTCACCCAAGCGTCTCCATTCTTCGCTTCAATGATTTTGAAGGGAGCTACTTTGATGAACTCTTGTACTTCGCGAGAGTTGAATTTTCTTCCGATAAGACGCTTCGATTCGAAGACCGTCTTTTCTGGATTCGTCACAGCCTGGCGCTTTGCGGCCTGGCCGGTCACTTTTTCACCCGTGTTCGTGAAACCCACGATCGACGGGGTGGTGTTTGCGCCTTCTGCATTGGGGATGACCTTGGGGTCTCCACCTTCCAAAACAGCTACGCAGGAGTTAGTTGTTCCTAAATCGATTCCAATAATTTTTCCCATAATCTTGTTCTTCCTTTACCCAAAAAATGTGTCTGAAAACTTAACTGTCAACCGGACCGGGATTATTTCCACCAGCCCCGCCACTGACGACCACCCGCGCTGGTCTCAACAGCCGACCGTGCAAGGTGTACCCCCGAGCGTGCTCTTTTAATACGGTGCCTTCCGGAACATCTTCCGAAGACTCCTGGGCCACCGCTTCGTGCAGGTTTGGATCAAAAGGCTGCGTCACCGCATCCACGGATTGAACTCCTTGGTTCTTCAACACCGTTTTGAATTGGTTCAAAACCATCTCCAACCCAGCGACCAAATTCTTATCCGTCCCCGAAGGGATGTGGCTCAAAGCCCGCTCAAGATTGTCTACTACTTGCAAGAGGTCCCGCGCCAACGGTTCCCAACCAAACTTCAGCAAATCCTGGCGCTCCTTCACGGCGCGCTTTTTAAAGTTTTCAGTCTCGGCGTAGAGGTAGAGATACTTGTTCTCCTTCTCCTTCACCTGGGCTTCTAACTCGACGATCTTGGCCTGAAGGGCTTCGATCTCACTGGGCTGAGTGGGCTCTTGAGGAGCCTGAGTGTCTGACACGTAAACCTCCAAAAAAATACATACGGGAGCTGTCAGTTAATATGGGCACGGATCCAGCTAAGTCAAATGGAAAGAGGCAGTTTTTTTGAATAGGGGGCTGATTTTCTTCGGTTTTAAGGCGCGCTAGATCAACGCCCTCACGATCTGATCCGATAGGGCAAATCCCCGCGCAGTGAGGCGGAGAGTCCCCGCCTTTTCGGGGTGTTTTTGAATCCAACCCTTCTCAGAAAACACGGCGGCCTTGGCGCGCTGGTGCTTCGACTGCAACCAACTCTCTGGGAAGCCATCGTCTAAACGCAGCGCCAACATCCATTTTTCCAACGTGAGTTGTTCAGGGGTCAGGACTTCCGACCATTCCACCGGAGACGTTCCCTGTCCTAAAAGCTGTCCATACTTATGCAACGAGGAAACATTTTTCCAACGCTTCTTTTCAACCTGATCGAAGGAATGAGCCGAGGGACCCAGTCCCAAATAAGAGTGGCCTTTCCAATAAGCCAAATTGTGTCGCGCCTGTTTCCCGGGTTTGCAGTAATTGGAAATCTCGTAGTGAGTGAAACCTTTCTTCACCATCCACTCATCCACCAACAACAAGTGTTCGAGTTGAACGTCTTCGTGAGGGAGTTGTGAGTGCATCCGATGATGGGGAGCCAAAGTGAGCAAGTAGCAGCTCAGATGGGTAATCGGAAAAGCCGTCAGCTGCTCTAATTCCCGCTCGAGGTCGGAGAGGTCCTGCCCTGGAACTCCGCAAAGCAGGTCGACGGAAACGTTGTCAAAGCCCGACTTAAAAACAGTTTCGAGCGCTTGCATCACCCCTTGGGAATCGTGAACACGACCCAGATTCTGGAGCGTGGAATTTTTTAGCGACTGAACCCCCATACTGATTCGATTGACCCCTAACGCTCGATAGCCCGTCAGATTTTCGGCATCGATAGACGACGGGTTTGCTTCCATCGTCCATTCAGTTTGTTGGGTTAAACGCTGCTGAAGTTTCAAAGGGGCGAGGGATCGTTCCATACTGGAGGGCGGGGTCATGCTCGGTGTTCCCCCTCCGAAAAAAAGAGTATCCAGTTGCGCGGACAAGGAATTCTGATGCAGAGTACATTCCTGCAGAAGCGCTGCTTCAAACTGAGCCGGATCGGTGTCGCGAGTTTTTTCGCGTCCCAACGAATAGAAGTCGCAATAGTGGCACTTCGATTCGCAAAATGGAAAGTGCACGTAGAGGGATTTAAAACTCGGCGTCATAAAAATATTTTGGCCTCCGGCCAACCACCTACCAGCTCCTTATATAGCTGGTAATCTTCTGCTGACAAAGAGAGAATCAGAACATGGCCACCACATTCAAACCCGAACAGTATGAGCTTTCAAATGGAATTCCCGTCGTCCTTCAAAACTACGAAGGAACAGCTGCAGCCACCTACTGGTGGAACCAGGTAGGAAGCGGCGACGAACGCCCCCACGAAGCGGGCTTTGCACATTTTCTTGAACACATGCTGTTTAAAGATGCGGCAGCCAAAGAAACGGGCAAGGCATCCAGCGGCCAATTAGCGCGCGCTGTGGAATCGCTGGGTGGTGACATCAATGCCTATACCAGCTTTGACCAAACGGTTTATCACGTCACCTGCGCAGCTCAGCATTGGGAAAAAGTGATCTCCGCATTTGGCGACATGGCTAAGCCCCAACGCTTTTTGAAATCGGATTTTGAGCGCGAGCGCGAAGTCATTTTAGAAGAGCTACGTAAGAACGAAGATTCGCCAGGCCGCCAACTCTTTCAGAATCTTTTCTCGGCAACTTTTTCAAAGCACCCTTACGGAAAACCTGTGATTGGTTTCACGAAGACTTTGAAAGCTGCGAAAGTAGCGCAGCTTGAAGAATTTTATCGGAACAACTATGTCGCCAATAAAATGGGGCTGATCTTAGTAGGGCCGTTCGACGACACTCGAAAAAAACAGATCCTCCAAATTCTAGAAAAGAAATTTGGTTCAAAGGTCATCCCGAGTGGGAAAACGGCAAAAAAATACGCTACCCGTCCGACTGAACCTGAGCACCGTGGCCAGATGAAGTGGACTACCAAAGCCTTTGATGTTCAAACTCCGAGCCTCTCTTTTTCATTCCGAGTTCCGGATTTGCGCCACGAAGATATTCCAGCACTCGATGTGATTGCTGGTGTTCTCGGAATGGGCGAAGTTTCCCGCCTGTATCAACGACTGTTTTATAAAACCTCGTTGGCTACGGAAGTTTCTGGCGGCCTTTACGTGCCCTCTGATCCCGGCATGCTCTATTTCCAAATCGAGGCAGAAGACTTAGAAAAACTAACCCAGGCCTCTCGAGAAGCTTTCGAAGAACTCGCCCGCATTTCCAAGGAAGGTCCGACTGCTGAAGAAGTTTCACGCATCATTGTGAACACCGAAAGCGAACGCTACTACTCCCTTCAAACTGCAGATGGAATTGCCGGCCGGATTGGCTTCTTGAAGTTCATCATGGGTGACTTGAATTTCGACCAAACCTACTTGGATCAAATCCGCGCCGTCAACCCGGAAAAAATTCAGGCCGTGGCGAAGAAGTACCTGGATGCTCGCCGTATGAGTGGCGCGATCATGGTACCCAAAGCGAACAAAGATTTTGATGCGAGTGAAATTATTCAGTCCGCAAAAACGATTTTGGCTCCACAGACAGAAGAAGAATCCCCGAAGACGAAAAAAAATGCGGTTAAGAAACCAGTGGGCTTTAGCATTCCCATGCCTGAGACATTTACAACTCCCTCGGGAATTCGCGTTCTCCATCGCGAGAACAAACAATCCCACGTGGCCAGTATCTATGGCATTGCCCTGGGCGGTTTGCGTCTGGAGATCGCGAATCCTCTGAATACCGCTGATATGGACTGGGGCTCCAGCAACATGATGTCCATGACGTGGACGAAGGGCACTCACACCAAAACTGCGAAAGAAATTGCTTCAATCGTAGAAGGCCACGCCGCAGGAATTGATGGCTTCTCCGGTCGCAACACCATCGGCCTGCAGATGACTCTCCTGGCTCGGGACTGGAACAAGCTCTCCTCACTTTTCACGGACGTGCTGGTAAATCCGAACTTTGCCGAAGAAGAAGTCGCTCACACCCGTCGCGTGGTAGAAGATACGATTCGTGGAATCGAAGACCACACATCGCAACTCTGCTCGAAACTCTTTTTAGAAACTCTTTTTGAAACTCATCCCTACGGTCGTATGACTTACGGCTCGTTTGAGAGCATCAAGAGTATTAACAGTAGCAAGTTAGCTCAGTTTCACCGTCGCTGGATGAAACCCGATGAACTCGTTATTTCTGTCGCGGGTGCGGTCTCTCGCCCTCAGCTTAACCAGATGTTGGGAGAGATGGATCGCGAATTTGAAAAAGCGGCAAAGAAAGGCGCCAGCGGAAATGGCTTCGCTGCTCAAGTCGCCGAGGAACCTCGGCCACATGCACCTCGCTTAGTAGAAAGAAATCTCGGTCGCGAACAAACTCACATCATCGTCGGCAGCATTGGCACGAAGATGGGAGCGAAAGATCAACATGCACTCCACCTGCTCCAAAATATTTTAGGCGGCCAGAGCGGTCGTCTCTTCATCGAACTGCGCGAAAAGAAGAGCTTGGGATACACCGTGGCCCCAGTCAGCTTTGAAGGAATTGAAAACGGGTACGTGGGCACTTACATCGCTTGTTCGCCCAGTAAGAAGGAAGAGGCGTTGAAAGGAATCCAGACGGTTCTGGAGACTTTAGCTAAGAAGGGGCCCACGGCAGCTGAAATGAACCGCGCGAAGGAATATTTCGTAGGTCGTCGAGCCATGGAACTTCAAAGTGATTCGTCGTTAGCATCACACTTCGGACTGCGTGGGGTCTACAACCTTCCGATTCAAGATGAAGTGACCCTTCACGAGAAAATCAAAGCCATCAGCGCAAAAGATCTGCAGGACCTTTGTCAGAAGTATTTGGTGGAACCTGCCATGGTAACCAGCATCGTAGGATAGAGAAATGTTAGGACAGTTTGCTCTCTCATTTACTGCCATCTTTGTTGCACTCGACATTATCGGGACTCTGCCGCTCTATATTTCAATGACTCGCGGTCTAAGTAATAAAGAGCGCAAGCAGATCGTTAACAAGTCCATGTTCGTTGCCCTCATCACGGCCATTGTTTTCATGTTTTTAGGTCAGACCATTTTTCATCATCTGGGAATACGCATTTCAGATTTCAGAATTGCGGGGGGAATTATTCTGCTACTGGTGGCGTTGACCGACCTCTTGGGTGGGCCTCATGCGGTTCATCAGAAATCGGTTTCGGGTTCGACCGGAATTGTGCCGCTCGCAGTTCCCCTCATTACTGGCCCCGGCGTTCTCACCACTCTCATTCTTCAGGTAGGATCTTACGGCTATGTCATTACTCTTGCCGCGCTGTTTACGAACTACTTGATTGGCTGGGGATTGCTGCGAAAGAGTGAAGCCGTGACTGCGGTTGTCGGCAAAGACGGAACCGTGGTGCTCTCAAAAATTGCAGCGCTCCTTCTTGCTGCAATCGCCGTAGCGATGATGCGCGTCGGCCTCTCCGAAGCCATCAGCGCATTCAGTACTAAGTAATTAGTTTTTTCGTTCCAGCTGCATGAGTTGCCAGATTTTAATCTGACGAACCACGCGCGAAACACCTTCCAAGAGTGAAATGATCACACCGTGGATTCCGTCTTTGTAAGCGCCGTAATAGAACATGCTCTTCAAGAAGTGCGCAGGAAATGCTCCGAGGAGCTTAAATAAACTCGTGCGCTGGCCCTTTTCATAACGATCACGGGCTTCAATCGTCGTATACCGGTTCAGCTTCTCCATGTACTTTTCAACTGTCAGATCGGACTTATGAAGGAGCGATTCATGAATCTCACCAGGAGGCTGAGCAAAAACGGGGTACTCGTGAACTTCGTTAACATACTGAACGCCCTGCCGATTAAAGAAGCGGTCTTGATAGCTGGGATTCCACATGCCATGAAAGATGGGCTTGTTCATGAAGTACTCGCGACGATGAACTTTATAGGCCCTTTTTTCCGGACCGCCTGAACGACTCATCATGAGCCTAACTCGCTCTGCAAGTTCCGGAGTGCATTCTTCATCCGCATCCACCACCAGGACCCAATCATTCTTGGCTTGCCCGATGGAATAATTTCTCTGATCACGAAACCCAGACCAAGGGCGCTCCACTAAACGAATCTTATTGGACCAAGGCTTCGAGGTATCCAGACAGATTTCTTTGGTGCGATCGGTACTTTTGGCATCGATCACACAGATTTCATCCGCCCAAGACAAACTCTTCAGGCAAGACTCAATCTTCTTTTCCTCATTATAGGTGATGATGACGGCAGAGACGGGAAGATCGCTCATAGCTTGGTGGCTTCCAAGACGAAGGTTTCCATGTCGTTGATATCCGAAGGTACGGATTTTCCGTGCTGCTCCAACCCTCGCAACTCTGGCGCATCGCTCTGCCCCGGTTTGAATGTTCTAAAATTTCCAAAGCCGAGCTGAGCCAAAACCTTTTCTAAAAAGAGCGCATCATAGATGAAGCGATGGCCCCACCCGTAAAAAGAACGATTGATGCTGGCAACGGGGGATTGGGGTTTATCGCCATCGAAGTTTTCAAAAACATAGTCGATGTAGCGCTGCTTCTGATCGGAATCGCCACTATAAAGACTGCTCAGAAATTTCAAATCGGGAGTAGCCGTTCGAAGCACTCCTCCTGTTTTCAAAACTCGGTAAGCTTCTTTGAAAAAACGAAGTCCCTCTTCAAAAGCAAGGTGCTCGATAAAATGTTCTGAGAAAATAAACTGAAAGCTGCCGTCTTCAAAGGGCAGCCTCTTCAACGCGTTGACGTACTGAACGTCCTGGGTCAGATGCGCCACATCGATGTTGCACCAACCCGAAATAGGCCGATTGCCGCACCCCACATGAAGCTTCGGGCCTGAACCTTGAGCCTGACAAGCCGCAAAGTACTTCCGAAACCCCGCCTGGCGGCGAGCAAGATGCCAAGGACGCGCTAAATATTTATTCATACTGGACCCATGGATAGACTGAATACATATGATGCCACTATCCGGAGGTCAAGGCTCAGACTAAGGGCGGTCGTCGTCGCGGCAGACGAAGACGGAATTAAAGAAGCCTTCTCCGCGTGCACGAAACTGTAACAATCCCGTCGTCCCTGTTTTCAACAGCTCTTGGTCCACCAAAATAACTTCTTGGTAATCGGTGCTAGCGCCCTTGTATTCCATGTAGGTCTTTCCATCTCGACCTTTCACAGTGCTGTTGTACGCCGGAAAAGTTCCGTTGTAGTAGTCGTTCTCCCACTTCACTACACGGATGGAGACTTCCTTCTTTGAAATTTCGACCTTGATGATAGCGCCTCTTGTTTCGTCATTGTTCTTGGACCCGAAACAAACTTTGTCAGAAGCCATGGCGTTTGAAACCAAGCCAGCAGACACCAACATAGCTAAACCTATTTTCTTCATTTTATTTTTCCCCCTACGCAGAAATGCGTGGGGCGGGAATAAGCTAGGGGAGCGGAATTAGCAAGACGCGGTGCTACTCGTGATCGTCTTCTTCGCCGTCATCAAACGCGCAGAGGTACTCCACTCCAGCAGTACGTATGACGCGGTGAAAATCCGCTTCAGGACTGGAAACAATCCAACCATTGTAGAATTTGAACGCCTGCGTAAATGCATCGACTTTCGCCTCGCCCTTAGCAGGTTTCTTCGCTGCCCCATTTTTCTTCAGCTGGGCTTCCAATTCCTTTAATTTCTCGGCTTCGAGATAGGGCGCGAGGCTCTTTGAAAAAGCAGGAAGCGCGCTGTCTTTTTCGTATTTCATCCACGCTTCTAAAAAAGCGGATTGAGCTGTCAAACGACGAATGAGCTGTTCGCGATAGTCGTGCAAAGCTTTTGGAAGTGAATGCTGTTCCGGAGCTTTTGTTTTCAACAAGCTTTGTTTAATTTTCCGAAGGAGGTCGAAAGGGTTCCGCTCGTCTTCATTGTCCATTGACGGTAAAGCTTCTGCGGGGCTCACAGCATGGACCGCTTGAAGCGCTGGCTTTTCGAAATTGCCCCTGAGTTTACATTTGCTACCAAAGAGCGTGACTGCAATCTCGGTTGCACCCGCTGGAACCACCGAAAAACCTAAAGCGATTAAGAAAAGAACCTTCGCACTCGCTGACATTTTTGCAGACGACCTTTTTGGAAATTCTAACATCAGGATTTCCGCGCCGCGAGGAGAACCTGTGTCTGAAACGACCCAGGATTTTTCGTCAAATCCCTAATTCGGCGCATTAAATCCGATATAAGCCTCGATTTGACTCAAAAGCCCAAGGAGCTGAAAATAGAGGGAGGTGGAGGAACGTTTCCGCAAAACAACCAATCGATACCCCTTATACCTGTTTATTTTTGTCTAATATTATTCTCAACGGCATCCGATGGGGAGTAAGAGATGAGTAACGATTCTGATTCCAAAACGGGTCTAACCCTTGTGGTCCAGCCCCAAGATTATTTTCGAGAGTTGGTCAGCTCGGCAATGGGCAGCCAACAAATTACCACTCGTCCTGAGACCGAATTCTATCTCGTCGATTTATTAAACAAGTTCATGACCACCGATCGCCTATTTCCAAAAGACGCCCAGGGCCATCAGCGCGAAGAACCTCTCGCTCTCATGATTAAAGAAGCCCTCGAAAAGGAACAAGCCGAAGCGCAGAAAAATCTGTTTCAACACGTCGGCGACGTTTCCCTTTATGTCGCGGGCTTCTTTCAAGACAGTCTAAACCGCAAGCTCGTGGATGTGGATTACTACATCGACATGGGTGGAACGGCTTACAAACAAGCAGCCATTCGAGCCGAAGAAAAACTTTTTCGAGCCCTGTACAGTGAACTCGCTGAAAAATTTGGAAAGTTTGTGGAAGTGCTCGCTGAAGTGAGTGACAAGACCGGCCAAAAAACCGAAAAAGACATTCTCCGAATTTACGAAATGTGGGTTCGCACCAAAAGCGACCGAGCAGCGAAGGCGCTCAAAGAAGTGGGAATCATTCCCAACGACACCATTAAGAAAGACTGGCAGTAACTGCTGACTCGCTTATTGCACGATCATCGAGACAATCTTATCGCCCCGAATGATTTTCTTAGCGACGTCCATGCCTTCAATGACTTGACCGAAGACTGTGTATTTTCCGTCTAAGAAAGGCTGCGGTCCAAGAGTGACGTAGAATTGCGAATCAGCCGAGTCGACATCGTCACCTCGGCGAGCCATAGCCACCGTGCCTTCGATGTGTCGGCGGGTATTAAACTCTGCCTTTTGTTTCTTCCCGCTGCCGCCAATGCCTTGGCCCATCGGATCGCCACCTTGAATAACGAAGCCGGGTTCCACGCGGTGAAACACCAAGCCATTGTAGAAGCCCTGATTGATCAACTCGATGATGCGATTCACTGTATTGGGTGCATCTTTGGGATAAAATTTGAAGCGGATCTGACCCTTTTCAGTAGAAAGCACGACGGTTGCTTTAGAAAGACCGTTCGCATCGACTGCGAGATCCGGATTTTGATTTGAAACTGGTTTGCTGTCCATGGTGGGAGCTCCTGGAGATGCGGCAGCTACTGGGCTGCCGGAAGGACCGGGTGAAGCGCTGGCTCCGACGCCCGGAATGGGTTCAGTCACCGGCGCGCCAGCCGTAATCTCGGGACTGGATTGCATTCGGTAGTAGGCCAGAACACCTAACACACCTAAAACAGCCAGAATCAACAGCGCTATTGGTAGACTGCGAAATCGCATAGTTGCACCCCGTTTTCTGGCGATCATACCCGCAAGTTAGCAGGACTCAAGCAGAATCCGGGACCTCTTAGGCGATCTTTCTACTTTTTCTCCCCAGCCTGTTGTGCTACACCAGCTGGACCTTGCTCAGTGGGATTTTTAAAACTGGGCTGCCAGGCAACTGTGCTTGGTAACCATAAGGAGAAAAGATGTCAGCAGCTACTCGAGACACAGGAGTTCTTCCTGGTTATGAAACCACGTTTATTACCCGCGCAGAAATGACCGATGACGCAGTGAAGGCGCTTCAAGAGCGTTTGAACGGCGTTGTGGCTTCCTTCAATGGAAAGCTCGTTCTTTCTGAAGACTGGGGCAAGCGCCGCTTGGCTTATCCGATTCAAAAGGAAAGCCGCGGTCAGTACAATTACTTCGTCTACACTGGCAAAGGGGAAGTCGTGCACGAGATCGAGCGTAACTTACGCCTCCACGATCACGTTCTTCGCTTCTTGACCGTGAATTTGGAAAAAGAATTCGACGCTGAGAAATTCCAAAAGCGCCGTGAAGAAATCCAAGCAGCAGCTAAACGCCGTGAAGAAGAGCGCGAAGCAAAGCGTGAAGAACGCTTTGGCGAACGCCGTTCACACGATTACGAATCGCGCGATCGCGGTCCGTCTGCTGAAGACTTTGAAATGGATTCCGGCGACGGCGGCGGCTCAGAATCCGGAAATTAATTTTTTTACGAATTAGGAAAGGTTTTTACACATGGCATACTTAAAAGGTGACAAATCAGAGAGACATCATCGCGACGATCGCGGAGATAAAGACGGTGACGATAGAGGCGGTAAGCGCGGCGGTGGCGGCGGTGGCTTCCACAGACGCAAAGTCTGCCGATTCTGCTCGGACCTCGACTTCGTTCTCGATTACAAAGATGTGCGCATGATGCAGTCTTTCGTAACGGAACAAGGCAAGATCGTTCCGCGCCGTATTTCGGGCACCTGTGCTCACCATCAACGTAAGCTGACCACCTCTGTGAAGAGAGCTAGAAACCTAGCTTTGGTTGGCTACGTATCCATGGGTCAGTAATCTGTGAATTCAGCTCCGGCAACGACTGCCACCATTCCGTGGTGGGCGAAGGGCGTTCCCTTCATCCTCAGCGGTGTGCTTTTTCTGAGCGGCGTATTTACGCTGTTCTCGCCCCTTCCTATCCTCATGCTGGCTTTCCAGTCGGGACGGGCGTGGGCGTGGGCAGCCGCCTTCACGAATTTAGCATTGGTGGCCTTTGCCGGGGGCGGACCTAGCGCGGCACTTTACGCCATTTTTGTGATGGCTTTAGCGCTGAGTTTACCGGAGTTCTTGAAACGAAAAATTCGAGTCGAAAATTCGGCACTGCTTTCTATGGGAACCATGGCCGTGGTTGGGCTTTTGGTGGTGGCATCGTTGGCTTATGCCAACCGTGTAAACCCCGTGGCTCATTTGCGACAAGAGCTCTCCAGCTGGGTGGATTTCTTACTCAGCTCGATTTCTCCCGAAGCAAAGGAAACTTGGCTTCGCGGTGAAGATGCCGGCGACTGGAAAAACCAGCTCCTCTCCGAGGTTCCTTCGGGGATTGGGATTTTTGCACTCATCTTGGTTTGGGCGAATACCTTCATCGTGTTGAGACTCAATCCCCAGAAGCTGCGCGAGTCCTTGAACTTGGAATTCTCGTATTTCCGAACCTGGAAAGCACCGGAGTACCTGCTGTGGCCAACGATTATCGCTAGTGTTTTCATGATCTTTGCGCACGGCAAGTTAGAGATTTGGGGAACGAACTTCTTCAAGTTCTTCATGGCCATCTACGCCATTCAGGGCTTGAGCATACTGAGCTTTGTTTTTGATGTCTGGAAATTTCGCGGATTGGTGCGATCCGTGGCTTATTTGTTGGTCGTTTTTTTGATGCTGCCGTTGGTCTTAGGCGTTGGGTTCTTCGACCTATGGTTTGACTTTCGAGCTAAGTTGAGGCAATCCTAGGCAGTTCTGAAATCTTAGTTTTCTTTAGGAGTGAAGCAGTTATGTTAGTGATCTTACGTGAAAATGTTGAGAACCTGGGCCACATCGGAGATGTCGTTAAGGTAACGGATGGCTATGCCAGAAATTTTTTGCTCCCGCGCAAACTGGTGGTTGCAGCAGATGAAGGCAATGTCGCCGCAATTGAACATCATAAGAAATCACTCGAGAAGAAAAGACTCGCTGAAAAAGCGGGCTCGGAAGATTTGGCTAAGAAGCTGGCTGAATATTCGTGCACCATCAGCCGCAAGGTTGGCGAACACGAAAAACTTTATGGCTCAGTCACTTCAGCAGACATCGCTGATGCTCTGAAGAAGGCTGGCTTCGTTGTCGAGCGCCGCTCGATTCATTTGGATCACCCGATCAAGGCATTGGGCGTTCACACTGTGACCATCAATTTGCAAACGGATGTGTCCACTCCTATGAAGGTTTGGGTCGTCCGAGAGGAGTAGTCCTCGATGTACGGGGGGAACAATCCAGAGACTTCGCCAAGTTCGTTTCCGGGCGCTCGTGTTCCTCCGCACAATCTTGAAGCTGAACGCTCCGTACTGGGAGCGATCCTGGTTCAAAACGATCTCATTCATCGCGTTTTAGAATTGGGGGTCGAAGCTCGAGACTTCTACCGCGAATCTCATCAACGAATTTTTGAAGTCATGGTGTCGCTCTCGGAACGAGGCGAACCGGTCGACTTAGTCACACTCACTTCTACTTTAAAAGATCGCGGTACTTTCGAAAATGTCGGCGGCACCACCACGCTGACCAGTTTGTTCGAAGACCATTTCGCAATCGGTAACGTCAGCGCCTACGGCAGACAGATTCGCGACAAAGCTTTGCTTCGCCGAATGATTGAAACCACCGGCGAAATTGCTGGCCTGGCTTTTGACGGTGTCGAAGACGTGGAAGCCTTTCTGGACGAAGCGGAACGAAAAGTATTTTCTGTTTCGGACATCAAACTCACCAAATCTTTTACTGCGCTTCAAGACGTGATCGTCGAAAACGTGCATTCCATCGAAGATCTCTTTCAGCGCAAGGAAGCAGTCACAGGCCTTTCCACAGGATTCACGGATTGGGACAAGATGACGAGCGGCCTGCATCCAGGACAACTCATCATCATCGCGGGACGACCGGCCATGGGTAAAACCAGCTTGGTGCTCTCTGCGGCTCAAAATGCGGCTGTTTCTAAAAAAGCAGTCATCGCGCTTTTCTCTCTCGAAATGTCGAAAGAAGAATTGGGCTTTCGTTTTCTATCCGGACTTTCGCGAATTGATTCGAAACGTCTGCGCGTAGGAAAACTGGCCGATCGCGATTGGCCCAGATTGGCTCAAGCAGCTGATCAGCTTTCGAAAGCAAAAATCTTCATCGACGATTCCGGCGATCTCACCGTGATGGACATGCGCGCGCGTTGTCGCCGTTTGCTCTCGGTAGAAAAACGACTCGATTTGATTGTGGTCGACTACCTCCAACTCATGAAAGGTTCCAAGGCGGCGAGTAAAGGTGATGGCTCTCGCGAACGCGAAATTTCTGAAATCAGCCGAAACTTGAAAGCTTTGGGCAAGGAACTGAGAGTTCCGATCATTGCCCTGTCGCAATTGAATCGTGGTGTGGAATCCCGCCAAGACAAGCGCCCGATGCTTTCAGACCTGCGCGAATCTGGAGCCATCGAGCAGGACGCGGACTTAGTAGCGTTTGTTTATAGAGACGAAGTCTATAATAAGAACACTGAAGAACGTGGAATTGCCGAACTGATTATTGCTAAACATCGCGCGGGTGAGACTGGAACAGTGCGATTAGCGTGGTTGGGCGAGTACACCTTGTTCGGCAATCTGGCTTCAGATACAGCTGGTACGCCGGTAATGATGCCCCGTCCGGACAAGGGCGACATTACCCTTTAAGGGGACAGAACACGAAACAGGGATTTGATATTCCCCGAAGTATCGTAATTGCTAAAGCCGGCTGCACAAGGAACTCCAGAACTACATTCAACAATGGTGTTATAAACGCTGCCGCCATAAGGGGTGTAAGAATCTACAGTATTCCAGCTGGTTCCGTTCCAGCGCCGCAGTGTCGCCCGTTGAATCCCATTCGCGTCGACTGCCGATCCCGCAACAACGACGCTTCCGGAAGTCCCGGAACTGAGCTCCGTAATACTCATAGCGGCGGAGGGCGCGTTAGAGGCCAGTTGATAGTCATCCACAGTCGACCATACTCCGCTAGAATACTTTCGTACGATCCAGCGACTGCGCGAATTGAGATTGTTGCTCGGGTAAACTTGCCCAACTACGTAGAGATCCGCGCCGACTTGTAAGACTTCCTTGGGAGAGTTCATTGTCATTCCCGAATAAACGAAATCGTCGATAGTACTCCAGCTGGTTCCATTCCAAAGTCGAACCACCCAGTGCATCACTCCTGACGCATCGTAGGAGCCGCCCGCCACAGCGAGTCCCGTGTTAAAGGCTCCGGCCGCAGACGCGGATCCCTGTCCGTTGCCTCCGGGGTAGGTATAGGTTTCCGAAGTACTCCAGGTCGCTGCATCGTCCGTGCTATGCAAAACAAACCAACGAGGAATCCCAGTCACAGTCGACGTTCCTGTCAAAAAGAAATCTCCATTGGAGGTGGCTCTTACTTTCATGACTTGCCCCCCCGAAGCACCCGCAGGAGCAGCGTTGAGAACTTGCTGCCACACCCCGAGTCCGCCAACATTTCGATGGCCTATCCAAGTCGTCGAGACATTGGATCCCCCGACAACAATAGTACCTGTGGTCGGAGAGCGTCCGATATTGAAGAGAGGAGTATTCCCACCCAGCTGAAGATCGTTGCTCCAAGTCTGTCCGGAGTCGTTCGAAATAAGAACTTGCCCGCTCTGACCGGTAGAGGGGTCCATAGAGTAACTGGTCATATAGCGAACGGATCCAGACCCTCCCAAAGTTAGGGCCGTGTACAAACGCGAGGTGGCCATCGTCAGCCCGCTCAGCGCTGGAAGTGCGGAATAAGAAGTTCCCGAGTTGGTCGAAATGAGCAATCCGGTGGCATTGAAAGCGATCAGATCACCGTTCGAACGCAAGGCCAAGAGTCGTCCTGAATCACCCGCCACTGCAGGGGTAGTATTCGTCCAAGTTCCTGTGGCGAACGAACGCCGGTTAGCAACCCAGCGCATCCCGGCGCCGCAATCACTAAAGCAATATCCTGAGGCGATCAGATCCCTGTTCGCGAGAATCTTCACGTCGTAGTAACGCCAAAGAGATGCTGCGCCCGTTTGATCGGCGGACCAGTTAGAACCCGAATCGAAGCTGTAAAAAACCCAGGGACTTCTGACCCAAGAACCCGACCAAAGAATCGTTGCGCCATCCGCACTCACCTCCGTTACTTCCACCGATCCACCGAAAGATTGAGTTCCGATCGTCGAAAAACTTTGCCCTTGATCGGTAGATTTTCTGAGCAAACTGTTGTCTGTCACTCCTGTTGCTACTCGCCCACCGACGTAAACAATTCCGTTGCTATCAACAGCGAGTTTGCTGGCGACACTGCTGTTGTTCGAACCTCCGGCGATGAAGTCTGTGACTGAGCACGAACCCGTTGAGATGAGGCAGCGAAAGATGGACCAGTCTGAATAGTTGGTTGCCTGAGCGTAGCGGGCACCAGCAATCAAGAAGACGTCGTTCGTCACAAACTTAATATCAGAAGGGGTAAACCCGTAATCCGGGTCTGTTATGGTCAGCAAGGTCTCCCAAGTAGCTCCGCTATCTGTGCTGTATCGAACCGAAGCAGCATCTCCCCCCCAACGGGTTCCTTGCACAAGCCCCAGAAGCTGCGTACCCCTGGCATCGATAGCAATCCCATAACTGTTCATACCGGGCGCATAAGCGTATTCGTCCAAGTAGGACCAACTATTCCCTCCGTCGGAACTGGCCATAGTAATTGCGACTGCGACGGTGGGAAGAGTCAATTGTCGCCTTCCAATCCCGTAAAGTACTGAGCCGGATTCCATCACTTTTCGAAAATTGGGAAGCAGTGAGGTCATGGTCGAACCGCCTGAAACAGCGGCCTGAGATTGAAACGCTCGCCACTGCACTTGAAGGCTGGCCTGACGTCCAGTGCGATCGGCGATGGTCACAGTTTCACTCCCGGGAGCGGCTTGGAGTCCCACACTATAGTGAAGACTGGAGGTGTCTAAATAACCTGATCCCTGGTCCCAAGCGCTGTAATCTGGACAGCCCCCGTCTGGAAGGAGATCGAAAGCATCTCCAGTCCAAAGCTCAAGGCTTGCCGGGTTCGAAAGAGATAAGGGCGACTTTGAAGAACACCGGGCATTAATGAGCTGAAGAGTACACCCACTCAGAGAGAGCGCAAGGATCGCTCCTCCAATCAAGGCATAGACTGAGGTATTTTTTAAACCTGCCCGCATACGTTCCGTCCCCGGTGGAGATCTGCAATTTAGGAGTTACCAAGTTCATTTTATTATAGTTGACTTTTTTAGTCAAATTACAGCCATCTCGTTGAAGAGAAGTCTAAAACAACCGCCCCCTTTGTACACCCCAAGGCAGAAGACCCAGGTCATCGGGGACACATTCTGCTGTGCTGCATTATTTGAGATGATGAAATCATGGGTGTGGAACGTATTCGCAGGGTGGCACAAGCCACCTTACTCAGCTTAATTCTGCCAGCTTGCACGCTCCAGCTGATCAATTCTCGGAAGTTGAGTACAACCACTTCCACGAGTACTTCCGTTTTTTCATGGAACTATGTGGGTCAACCGAATTTCAAAACTTTGCAATACGGAACGAACTCGCTCGCCGTAGACTCGACTGGCAAACTCTATTTTGCTTTCTCAGATGCCGCCGCTTCGACCGGGTATGCAAGTGTTTATACAAGCGATGGAACGGAATGGACTCCTCTAGGAATAGCAGGATTCTCTGGGGGGGTCGCATCTCAAGTCGTCATCAAGATAGACTCCTCGGATGTTCCCTACGTCGGATTTGTAAATCTCTCAGACTCACAAAAAACATCAGTAATGAAATGGAACGGCACGAACTGGGTTTTAGTTGGCAGCGCTTCGTTTTCAGCTGGAGCAGCTTCCAACATTACACTCACGATCGATTCCACGGGAGCTCCGGTTCTGGGCTACACCGACATCCTCAACGGAAGCAAAGGCACCGTGATGCGATTTGACGGTACTAACTGGGTCGCCTTAGGGGGGAGCAGGCTTTACCACTTCCAATATTTCCTTCGACACGAAACTGATTCCAGGTCCTTCTGGAGAACTTTATTTTGGGTTCAAAGACTCCACGGGCGCATCGGTCATGCACTGGAACGGAACCACCTGGAATTACGTGGGGTCGGCAAATTTCTCTGGCGCCCTCATCTCCTTTAATGACTTGATTCGCACCTCCGACGGAACCCTGTACGCCAGTTATAGCGAATCAAGCTCCCTCACCCATGTTGCGAAGTGGGATGGGGTGAGTTGGAGCACTCTGGGCGGAGCGCCTTTGGATTCTACCGGAGGGGGATTTGTTCAGCTCGCGCTCGACTCTTCGGAAAATCTCTTGAGCGTGCTGTTCTCAAATGGGTATACCCGAAGCATTGTTCAAAGATGGACAGGTTCTACGTGGACAGCAGTAGGATCAAGTCAATTCGCAGAGAATAGAATTGTTCGTCCCAACATCGTCGTTGCACCGGATGACACGATATCCGTCGCTTACGTGAGCAGCGTGAACAACACGCTTTCAGCCATGAGTTATGGAAAGGACTATGCCGCCCGGTCCTTGAATTGGCAGGAGTCGAACCCCTCGCCGTCTACGACCTTGAACGCTAACTGGAGCGCATCAACGGGATCTTCGGCGTCAAACCAAGAAATTCAATATTACGCGGATGAATCCTGTTATCTCGCTTCAGGCGTCCTAGTGAACTTGCTTTCGACTAGCACCAATACAGACGCCACCTTGGGATCTACCGGACTTTCAAAAAGCTATCGCGTGAAAACTACTTTTTCCTCCGGAGAAGTTCGCTGGTCCCGCTGTTCGCAAGGCATAGCAGTGGGCCCGGGCTGGATCCCGGTCTCCGATTCCTCTTCCATTTCGCAAATCGCGGTAACGGCTGCCACTATCGGTATTGACCTCAGCGATACGCTCTACGTAGCCTACTCGGACTACGCCGCTGGAAATAAACTCACCGTATTGAAATATGTGTCAGGCACTTGGACTGTCGTTGGTACACGGGGATTTTCCTCGGGCACAGCTTCATCTCCGAGCATTACTTTTGATTCCTTAGGAACACCCTTCGTAAGTTATATCGACCTCGGTGTTTCTAAGCTTGTCGTCCAAACCTGGAACGGAAGTACTTGGAATACTATTGGCTCAGCTTCAGGAATTTCAGCGGGAGGAACGATCAGCCCGATGATCGCCGTGGACAGCACCGGCGCTCCCTATGTGACCTACCAAGACACAGCCAATAGCAATCGAGCAACGGTCTTGAAATGGAATGGAGCGAGCTGGACCGCATTAGGCGGAGCAGGATTCACTGCGGCCGCCATTCACTCCCCTACGCTAGCAATCGACTCCACCGACAGTCTCTGGTTTAGCTCTGTGGAATCGGGATTCGTGACGCTCAGAAACTGGAACGGAGCCTCCTGGGTGTCCATTGGGGTGGCAGGCACTACACAAGTTGTCGGCGGTTTCGCAACCATGACGCTCTCTCCGACGAATGTTCCCTACATCGCTTACCGGGATTTCACCGTCGGCAATAAACTGGTCGTAAAAGCCTGGACAGGAGCTTGGTCGACCATAGGTCCGGTCGGTGGAATTACGGTGAATTCTGCCAACAACATGTCCATTGTTTGCGATTCTACCGGAGCTCCCTACGTCGCATTTCAAGACTGGAACGCGAGCATCAAAGAGAGCGTCCTGAAATGGAATGGAGCGGCTTGGGTCAATCTCGGTGCCGCCGGATTTTCAACGGGACAGGGAACAAATTCGAAGCTCAAAATCGACTCGAACGACCAGCTCTACCTCTATTATCAAGACAATCAGTTTCCGGACGCCGTAATCCTGAAGAGGTTTGCGCTATGAAGCGATTTAAAAACCTCACACCCTTAACATTCGCTTTGGCGTCCTTTCTGATGTCTGGTTGTACCGTTCAGCTCATCAACTCTCGCGGCAAAACACAACCGGCGACTGCAGCTTCGTACTCTTCTTCCTGGAATCTAGTCGGAGCGCCGGGGTTTGCCACGAATAGCGGTCTCACTTACGTGCTCGGTGTCGATCGCGCCGGCAAACTTTATTACTTTTTTTCAGATAATGCTGTGGGCTCAGACTTAAGTGTTTACACTTTTGATGGAACGAATTGGACAATCGTCGGCCTTCCAGGACTTACTGCTATCAGTGAAGGGGGACTGGGCTATAGCATGGCTTTTGATTCCACCAACACGCCCTATATTGCTTACAGTGACTCGAGCAACGGAAACACGGCGGTGGTCCGAAAATGGAATGGAACAGCTTGGGCACTCGTCGGAACTGCCGGTTTCTCAGTGGGCAGTGTTGCTGAAATTCGTCTGGTCATCGACTCTACGGATGCCCCTGTGGTGGCCTATACCGACGTGGCGAACGCAAACAAAGGTACGGTCATGCGCTTCAACGGAACAAACTGGTCGGCACTTGGTGGCGCAGGGTTTACGGTCGATGTGGTTTCAAATCTTTCTCTCCTCCCGGGTGCTGCGGGTGTTCTCTACTTTGGATTTCAAGACGGGTCCCAATCAGGAAAAGGTTCCCTCTATTCGTGGAACGGCACAGCTTGGTCGGCTTTAGGCGGAGCCGGATTTACAAGCACTGCGATCGTGGACACTGCACTTGCTCGTACCACTAACGGAAATATTTACTTTGGATACCGAGCAGGACCGCTTCCTTATTCCGGATACGTTGCAACGTGGGATGGCGCGAGCTGGACCACTTTGGCCACTCCTTTCGACACATCGGGAACTTCCGACGTGCTTTTAGCCGTTGACGCCGACGAAAATCTTAACGTCGCATTTTATTCCAGTGGGTTGCCTTACGGTGCGGTCAAAAAATGGAATGGGACAGGTTGGAGCACTGTTGGAGCAAGCCTCTCGCATGAATCCTTTTTTGGGTTGACCTTCACTGCCGACCCAAGCGGAACACTCTATGTGGCGGGCGTGAATTATCAAGGCGGGCAAAGAATCAATGTGCGTTCCTATCGCTCCGATAAAGGTGCTTCGAATTTAGGATGGACGGAGAGCAATCCGAGTCCATCCACCACCCTCAACGCGAGTTGGACGCCTTCCAAGGGAGCATCCAACCAAGAAATTCAATACTATTCCGATGAGCTCTGCCGAACTGCAGTAGGATCTCCCATCAATTTGTTATCGGCCACGAAAACGACGGACGCAACCACCGGCACAACAAGTCGGTTTTCTAGCTACCGATTGATCACCTCTGTTTCCGATTCTACAGAAAAAAGGTGGTCGCAGTGCTCAGCCCCCATTGCAGTAGGCCCGGCGTGGGTCGATTTAAACAGCTCGGTTATTACTGCTACAGGAGCCAACGCCGGAATGGCTGTCAGTCCTGCGGGAGTCGTTTATATCGCGGCATCGGATCCCGCCGCCGGAAATAAACTGACCATCCGAAAATATTCGTCGGGGACCTGGTCCACTGTCGGTACAGCAGGAATTTCAGACGGCAATCCAGGTTTGATTTCGATAGACGTTGGCGCCTTAGAAAGACCTATAGTCGCTTACACAGACGCCACGAACACTTCAAAGGTCTCAGTACAACAGTGGAATGGAACGGCTTGGAATTTCTTAGGAGCGGCCGCAGGCCTTACTGCCAACAACGTTCTTGCTATCTCGCTTAAGGTCGACAGTAACGACATTCCCTACCTGGCTTATACGGATCCGGCTGCTACAAATAAAGGTACTGTCCTGCAATGGAATGGAGCCGCTTGGACTGCCTTAGGAGGAGCCGGTTATACAGTGGGTAGCGCTGCCTCACCCGTGCTTGCAATGGATTCGACAGATCGCCCTTACATTCTTTACGTCGACGGCGCCAACGCATCAAAAGCGACCGTTCAACGATGGAATGGAGCCGCTTGGGTGACGATTGGATTGGACGGTTTCACTGCTGGCTTCCTGAGCCACGGTTCCTTGGCCCTCTCATCGACCAACGTTCCTTACATCGCTTATAAAGATAATATGAATGCAAATAAACTCACCGTCATGACCTACAACGGGGCCGCGTGGGTCACCGTGGGTGCGGCGGGCATTAGCTCCAACACAGCTCAATGGGCATCGATAGTGATCGACTCTACCGGAGCACCCTGTGTTGCCTTCCAGGACTGGGGAAACGGAATCAAGCAGAGCGTTATTAGGTGGAATGGCAGCGCTTGGGGGAACCTCGGAGCAGCAGGCTTTTCACTTGGTGCGCCACAATTCATCACGCTCGCGAAAGACGCAACGGACCATCTCTACCTGAGTTACCAAGACCCGAACATTCCCTCCCCAGTCATTCGAAAATTCGCCCCTTAACAGACATATAAAGTCGGATAATTTCACATAAGATTCTCGAGTCTTGCGCCGTTTCACGCGAAGGTAATTGACTGCCATTCTGGGTGGGCGGAAGATAGGTGCTTATGGCAACTATCGACGTCCAGACCCTCACCGAAGAAATCAAAACGCGCAGTAAATTCGTAGAAGATATTCTCACCGAAGCCTCCAAGGTCGTTGTGGGACAAAAGGTTTTGCTCGAGCGATTGTTGCTGGCCCTGCTTTGCGACGGCCACGTGCTCCTGGAAGGTCTGCCAGGGTTGGCCAAAACTCTCACCATTAAGACTCTGGCCGACGTCATTCATGCCGACTTTCAACGCCTCCAATTCACTCCCGACCTGCTTCCAGCGGACTTAGTGGGCACTATGATCTTCAACCAAAAGACGGGTGAATTTACGGCGAAGAAGGGTCCCATTTTTACGAACCTAGTTTTGGCAGATGAAATTAACCGCGCTCCGGCGAAAGTGCAGAGCGCGCTCCTCGAAGCGATGGGTGAAAGACAGGTCACCATCGGCGAAACGACTTACACGCTTCCCCAACCTTTTACCGTCTTGGCGACTCAAAACCCGATTGAACAAGAGGGCACCTATGCCTTGCCAGAAGCCCAGCTCGATCGCTTCCTGTTCAAGGTGAAGGTGAGCTACCCCACGCAGATGGAAGAAAAAAGCATCTTGAATCGCATGTCGGGAGTGAAACCCCCGCAAGCGAGCAAGGTCTGTCATCCCGATACGCTTCTTCAAGCGCGCGAGATCTGTTCACAGATCTACATGGATGAAAAACTGAAAGATTATATTTTGGCCATCGTCTTTGCGACTCGCTATCCCGAGAAGATGGGTTTGCCGGAGTTGAAGCCCATGATTCAAGTCGGCGCTTCTCCGCGTGCAACCATTGGCCTAGCGAAAGCTGCCCGCGCGGGAGCTTTCTTGCGCCACCGGGGGTTTGTGAGTCCCGAAGATGTGAAGAATGTGGCCTATGACGTCCTTCGGCACCGTGTAATTGTCTCGTTCGAGGCTGAAGCCGAAGGCATGGACAGCGAACAAATCATCAAGAAGATCCTCGAGCGAGTCGAAGTTCCTTAAAGAGAGGGCGCCTCGGTGCTTTCCAAAGAGCTACTCCAAAAAGTGAAGCTGATCGAGATCTCCACCCGGAGAACGGTGAGCGACGTGATGACCGGCCAGTACCGCAGCAGTTTCAAAGGCCATGGTGTGCAATTTTCTGAGCACCGCGTGTATGTTCCCGGCGACGACATTCGTCACATTGATTGGAAGGTCAGTGCTCGTTCCAGCGAAACGATGATTAAAAAGTATGAAGAAGAGCGCGAGCTCACACTCATGCTCGTGGTCGACGTTTCGGGATCCGAGAACTTCGGAAGTCAGAAAAAATTAAAATCTGAAATTGCTGCAGAGGTCGCCGGCATGCTGGCTTTTGCAGCGGTGCAAACTGGCGATAAAGTGGGCGTCCTTCTGTTTAGTGGGAAGGTGGAAAAAATCATTCCTCCTAAAAAAGGGCGCCAGCATGTTCTGAAAATCATTACCGAGATTCTGACTTTCAAAAGTCGCACGCAGGGCACGAACCTGGCGGATGCGTTAGACAGTGCAGGCCGCATCATGAAGCATAGCGGGATTATTTTTGTGATCAGCGACTTTATTGCTGAAGACTATGTTCAACCGCTCAAACAACTCGTTCGTCGCCACGACGTTATAGCAGTGGTGGTCAACGACGAGCGCGAAAGCCAAATTCCCGACGTGGGGCAACTTTTGGTCGTCGACCCCGAGACAGGAGCTGAACGGTGGATCGACACGGGCTCTTATCAGTTTAAGAAATGGTTCAAAGAGCGCGAGATGTTCTATCGCAGCCAGCTTCAATCCATTTTGAAAAATGGGAAGGTGGAACAGCTCAGCGTCCTCACCTCTTCCGACTACGGCGACATGGTCGTGAAATTCTTTCGATCGAGGTCTCGGAAAAAGAAATGATTCTGAGACGCGCCCTGATGACGGGCATTTTCATTTCTGCGTTGATGTTTTCCGGCCTGGCTCGGGGCGAAGAAGATTTCATGCTCTTGCCCGCTGTCGAAACCGAAGCCACGGGTTTGAAGCAAGATGGAAAGATCAAACTTGGGGATGAGCTCTACATCCTTTTAAAAACGAAAGAAATCAAACCGGCGCAGGTCGCATTTCAACTGGCTCAACCGAGTAAACCTGCCGAAGGCGAAACGAAACCCCAAAATGTTTGGGCACTCGACGGTCAAGTGAAGACCGTGCAAGAAACGGGCGAAATTTATTTCAGCGTGGTGGCGTTGAAGCCGGGGCAGAATACTTTACCCGGGCTCGTTCTAAAAGATGCCCAAGGCAAGGCCATCGCGCGATCTCTCCCGCTTCAACTCGTCATCGAATCCGCCATCAAGAAGGACGACCAGAAACCCAACGAACCCGTCGAGCTCATGCCGCCGGTCTCGCTCGTTTTTCCGGTTTGGATGGTGTTTTTACTCGGGCTCTTAGCGATTCTCCTGATCGCCGGAATTCTTTACGGCCTCATGGAATGGAGCAAGCGCCGTAAAAAACTGCTCCCGGTGGCTCCGCCAAAACCCGAACTGCCAGAAGATCAAACGGCCCTGAATAGCTTAATGGACATTGAACGCCAGGGCTGGATGAAAGCAGGTCGCTTCAAAGCCCATTACTTTGCCGTCTCAGAAACGTTGAAACGCTACATTGGCGCGCGCTATCAATTCGAAGCCGCTGAGTCGACCACTTACGAAGTCATGCAGCACCTAGAAAAGGCGCAGATTCTTTCTTCGACAGAACTCGACAGGTTGGAATCACTCATGTCGCGAATGGATGTCGTGAAGTTCACGGACACCATTCCCGGAGAAGCTGATGGAAAAGCGATTTTAGAAGAAGCTCGAAAATTTATTTTAACGACGCGACGTCCACCCGTTGTCGCCATTTTAGCGGAGAAGCAAAATGCGCTTCAATAACTGGTGGGTCCTTCTCCTTCTGATTTTGATTCCCCTCTTGCACCGCTGGTGGTCGCGACGAAATCGTCCCGCCAAAGTGACATTCCCGCTGACCATTCCGGCCCGCGTTGCCAAATCCAACCACATGCGTTGGTTGCTCCTGCTGCGCTACACGGCTCTGGCTTTCCTCGTCGTTGCACTTGCTCGACCGCAAACCAGCTTTAAGCAAGTGGACCGGACGGTAAACGGCGTCGACATCATGTTGGTGCTCGACGTCTCTGCCAGCATGAATATTGAAGACCTGGCCGAAAAATCCCGACTCGATGTGGCCAAGGAAACGATGGAGAAATTCATTCGTGGCCGCGAGAACGATCGAATGGGGTTCGTGGTTTTCAGCGGAGAACCGCTGACATTAGCCCCACCTACTTTAGATTACGGACTTCTTCTGAAGTCGGTGGGCGAAGCCACCACCGGCGTCTTGAAAGATGGAACGGGAATCGGCGACGGCCTAGCTCTCGGAGTGAGTCGCCTCAGAAATTCGAAAGCGAAGAGCAAGATCATTATTCTTCTCACCGATGGAGACAACAATGTCGGACAGGTCGATCCCGCCACAGCTGGAGAACTAGCCGCAGGCTTTGGAATTCGTGTGTACACCATTGCGGTGGGCCGCGAAGGTCGGGTGAAGATGCCCATTCGTCAGAAAGGGCTTTTTGGAAACACTATCACGACCTACCAATGGTTTGATAACGCTCTCAACCCGGAACTGCTTCAGCACATTTCCAAAATCACGGGTGCCAAGTTTTATCGCGTAACTGATGCGGGCGCGCTCGAAGATGTGTTCTCTGAAATTGACCACCTCGAAAAAACAGAAGTCCGCTCGAAAGAAAAAATTAAATTTAACGATGCCTTTAAGACGCCTCTCCAGATCGGCTTCCTGCTTCTTCTTCTCGAACAGATCCTGGCGTTTGGATTTTGGAGAATTGCGATATGAAGTTTGCAACTCCGATTTGGCTTTGGGCACTTTTAGCGGTTCCTGCAATCTATTGGATCTTGATCCAAGTCCAGGCCCGGAAGCGTCGCCAGTTTGAAAAATTTGCGAAATCGGAAACCTGGCGCTGGATTGCCCCCGAACTCGATTGGGGCGCCAAACTCAGAAAAATGCGCTTTTGGATCTTAGGCTTCTTTTTTCTGATTCTAGCTCTGGCTCGTCCGCAGTGGGGCATCCACGAAGAAACGGTGTCGGCGTCGGGACTAGACATTGTTCTGGCCATGGACCTCTCCCAAAGCATGAACGTGGAAGACGTCGTGCCCAATCGATTGAAAAAAGCCAAACACATTGTTCGCACGCTATCCCAACGACTGGATGGCGACCGCGTGGGCATTATTGGTTTCGCCGCTAGTGCTTACGTCGCCTGCCCGCTCACTACAGACATCGACTACATGCTGGAAACAATCGACACCCTAAACTCGGGAATGGTGAGCAATCAGGGTACCGATATCGGTATCGCGCTCGAGACTTCCCTGAGAGCGCTCGAACGCGGGGCTGAAGAGAATCAGAAGTCGGGAGACAACAAAAATCAGGAAATCCCCTCTCGTTCGATTCTCTTAATCAGCGACGGGGAAGACCACGAAGAAGGCACCGAAGACATTGCCAAGAAAATCAAAGCCGAAGGAATCAGCCTCTACATTATCGGAATTGGAACTCAGAAGGGTGCCCCCGTTCCAGTTCGCGATGAAACTGGCGCGCTCCGGGGTTACAAAAAGGATTTAAAAGGGGAGCCGGTCATTAGCCGCTTCAACCCCGACTTCTTACAAAGTCTGGCAAAAGCTTCAGGCGGAAAATATTGGACGGCCACCGAAGGAGAACAAGAAGTCGAGGAACTTCTCGAAAATCTCGGAATGCTTCATCGCAGCCAGTACGCTGATCGAAAGATCACGACTTACAAGGAGCGCTACCAGATTCCGCTCTTTTTCGGAATTCTTTGCTTCCTCTTGGAAATCTCAATCGCGGGATATCGCGTTTTGACCACTCGACGAACTGCAACGGCTGCCGTTCTCTTTCTGTTGATTTCTGGAGTTCCAGCTGAGGCCGCCCAACCTTCGCTCGACGTCTATTTGGAAAACCAGAAGGGCGTGGACGCCTTTAAAAACGGAAAAGTCGACGAAGCAAAGCAGCGTTTTGGAAATGCTCAGGCACGAAGTCCGAGCATTCCGGAATTGCACTTCAATCAAGGCGTAGTTCAAGCCCAGCAAGAGGAATGGGATCCGTCGATCGCTGGGTTTCAGCAAGCTGCTCGCGGTGCTGCTGAAGAAAAGAACCCTCGCCTGGAAGGTCTTTCCAACTTCAACCTGGGGAATGTCTACAGTAAGAAGGGCGATATTCAGAACGCCGTTCAATCGTATGTCGGTGCAATTCGCGCGGCACAAGCGGCGAAAGACACTAAGACCGAAGACGCTGCCCGCAAAAATCTTCAACTCCTGATTCAGCAAGAACAACAACAAAAGAGCAAGGGTGGCCAGTCGTCAGAAAATCAAAAGGACCAGCAGTCCAAGGGCAATCCCTCGGGTGACGACAATAAGGACGATCAGAAAAATCAAAACCAGAAGCAACAACAGTCCCAGAAATATAAAGACAGCGACTCCAAAGATCGCCGCAAGCAAAAGTTTAAATCTGAAAAGCTCACCCCCGAAGACGCTGACCGCGTCATGGCAGAGCTCGCATCGCGTGAAAAAGAATTGAACGCCAAATTGAAAAAGCAGCGAGGCAATCCTCAAGCTCGAAGGAAGGACTGGTAAGATGAAGACGCTTCCGATTTTTCTGACACTGTTTACATGGAGTTTAGCCTGGGCTACTGATCCCGCTGCCACGCAACTGGAAGTTCGTCCTGATAAAACCCAAATTGGTTTGGATGAGTCGATCTCGATCAAGTTTTCAATTCGATCTGAAAAGCCCGTCACCGTCGAAGCCCCCAAATACAACGCTGTCGGCCTTTCGACTATTAATGAATACTCGAGCGTTTTCTCGGAGTCTTACTTTGAAAATGGAAAATTCGGAGCTCGCTTCAATCAGCAGGTAACCAAGATTCTCAAGCCCGAAAAAACCGGAACGCTGCAAATCAAAGACATCACCGTGAAGATTGACGGCAAAGTTTACGCGGCAAACCCCATCACGATCTATGTTCAAGGAGCGGGAGCTGGAACGCCTCCTCCTCGAGGCTACGGTGCCAACTCGGGCGTCGGTCTGAAGGGAAATCGAAATAAGTCGGCGAACAACTTCTTTGTCCGCGCTGAACTCGACAAGATGTCCGCTTTCAAAGGCGAGCAAGTGATTGTCAGCTACTACCTGTATCGCCGTGTTCGGGTCTTCAACGTTCAGGTAACGAAGTTCCCGGTCTTGAACTCGTTCTTACGCGAAGACCTGGAAATGCCCGTGATGCAGGCTCCGGCTACGATTGCTTCCGAACGCGTCACAGTCGATGGCGTGCCTTATGAAAGATCTCTGCTAGTACGCTATGCCGCTTATCCGCTGAAAGATGGAAAGCTCATCATTGATTCTCTCGGAATCAAAACCAATTTCTATATCTCTCTGGGAGATGACGACGAAGATCCGTTCTCAACCTTCTTCCAACAACTGGCGCCACGCCAAACCAGTTCGCAAAGTGAACCCATCTCTGTGGATGTGAAACCACTTCCGACCGATGGACGCCCCGCAAGCTTCACGGGGGGCGTCGGCGATTTCAACCTCACCACTGCAGTAGACAAGTATGAAGTGCGCGCCAACGAAGCCTTGAATTTCACGCTCAAGGTGGAGGGCAAAGGCAACGTCGCAGCGATCGAGGGCCCGCAAGTAAACTGGCCGAAGGATGTGGAAGTTTACGAATCCAAGAATCGCTCGAAGAGTGGTCAGGGCGGTGTGGGCTACAAAATCTTTGAATACTTGCTCATCCCACGCGCGACGGGAAAGTTCTCGCTCCCTTCGATGGAGTTGAGCTTCTTTGATCCGACCACTCAGCGCTACCAGACTCGAAAAACCAATCCGATTGAGATCAATGTGAACGGCCTCATGCCCGGCAGTACTCTTGGGACGGGTCAGACCTCCGGCGCTGCGATTGCGACATCGCCGAAGGAAGATCGAAATAAAACCTTCGAAGACCTGCGCTACCTTCAACCCCCGGGAACTTCTGCTGCTGAGCTTTCAAACAATGGTGGTCTGGCTGCTCTGATCCAACGATCGGGGCTCTTAGGCTTCTACCTTCTTGGAATGGCGGGAATCGCAGGGTTTGGACTCCTGGTCATGAGTGACTGGATGCGCGGCCGACAGGACTTAAGGGCCCTCGAAAATCTGAAGCGTTCGAAAGCCTACCAGCAAAGCTGGGAAAAACTTCTGAAACTAGCCGACGCAGCCAGCAAGGGCGGAAACTTCAAGGACGTGACAGAAGCCTACGACCTCCTCACGGAAACCTTGAATGACAGAATTGATGAAATCTACGGCGTCGGCGCTCGCAGTTTTTCTCGCCGCGATCTGGGTGAGATGCTGACCCAAACTCATGGCATGCCTGAAAATCTCTGGCAGCGTCTCTCGGCACTCTTTGAGTTTTCGGAAACAGTGCAGTTCGCAAGCCAAGTCGGAGGGGTCTCGGAGAGCTCCGCACGTTCACAGCTTTCGAAATGGGTGATGGAAGGAAAGTCGATCGAAGAGCAGCTCTCTTCGCACAAGACATTCGCTTTGTCGTCACAAGAGCCGAAGCCCTCGTGACGACAACCGAATATTAGGAAATCCTACTTAGAAGAACCTTCGCTCTTCAACTCAGGATTGATTTCTTTGAGCTTGTCCCGGAAGGCACTACGTTGCCCACCCAAGCCGAGAATGCCAGTGGTGACATTCTTTGCAAGCGGCCAAAGCTCGGAAGCCAAAGCCTTGTAAGCAGCCACGGCATCTGGGGACTGACCCACCAGCTTATACTGCTTCACTAACTCGCCCAGCATCGTGGTTTCCGGATGTTCTTTCCAAACATCGCCGTCCAACGAAGTGGTTTCCTTCGCAATCGCATCATAGATCGCACGCTTCACTTCGCCGAGGCGAGCTTCTGGCTCAACCCCTGCGACAGCGGTCGCTTGCTTGTTCACGAGCTCTTGGAAGTACTGAGGCAATTCCGCCTTCTTGTTGATACCCGCATTGCCTCTGGAAGAGTGCAGCTGAGTATTGTCGAAGACTAGAACCACATCACCGGTGACCAACTGACTCTGAATGATCTTGAGTGGATCCATTCCTTCAAACGAAGCGGTCAGAGTTTTGGTTCCGTGCGCTGGAATCGAATCGAAAGCCAGTTCAATCGGGTTGATTCCCTGGAGACTCAAGGTCGCCTTCACACCCACCGGACTAGCGTGGTTCGTCGGATTCGACAACACGACTTGAAGCTGCCCACGACCGCGGGTGGCTTCAATGTGCACGAACTGAATCGACTGCACCTCTACCAGCTGGTGAATGATCAAGCTCTTGCGATCGTAGCCCTTGGTTCCATCGACGTCGATTTGAACCACAGCTGCATCGCCCACTTTGAGATCCGAACGGATCTTCGCCATGTAGTCCGTCGAGAGCGATTGTCTCGAAAGACGTTTAATGTCGAAGCTCATCGCCGGAGCAGATTCCTGGACACCTGGGCCTTGAATCGAAACGGCAACCTGCTTGCCCCTTCCGCCCAAGTTGGTGATAGCGAACTGAGCACGAATTTCTTCACCCGGACGATTGATATCATCCGTCACCTTGCCAAAGAACTGCAGGTCGTTGACCTGAATTTTTGGATTGGTGAAATATTCAGTGAAGGTGCTCTTGAAGCTGCTCTCATAGTTCGCACTGAACGATTCCGAGTAACCTTGAATCGAATCATCTTGATACTTCTTATTGTAGGCTTCGTAAGCAGCGGCTTGCTCAGCATAAGCCAAGCCCATGCTTCGACCGATGTCCGAACCTACCGAGCACCCTTCGTTGACTGCGGCCGAATAAGCGGTCGCGAAGAAGTACTCGACGTAATAAGCATAGGTCTTCTTGAAACTCTCTTCCCAGAGACCCTTGTAGTAGCTCGCCTCTTTCACGACGCGGGTCTTCTTCACATTCTCAAAGAACTGCACCGGTTTGCCCTTGTCATCCAAAAGCGGCTTACCGGTCTTGGGATCGACGGCGTCTTTAGCAACCCGGTCCGTGTAGTCTTCAGTCAACGCCGGCAAGTTGTTGTAATCGCGCACGCCAGGTGAGCGAGACTTCAACCAACGGTTCCAAGCCACTTCGCCGTTTTTCCAGTCATAGCGGCCATAGCCTTGGAGATCGCGATTCTTCCAAAGATCGCGATAGCTGTAGTCGCGAAGATCGTCGAAAGTTGCATCGGCGATGCCACGATAGCGCGGCGAATTCAAACGAGCAGTCGCATCGTCGATGAGATCGTTCTCATCTTTAAAGCGGAAGCCCATTTGCTTCCAACCATTCAATACGCCGGCATAGTTCCAATTCGGAGTCGAAATCGTATCGACTGGCTCCGATTGATTCTGTACAGCGAGTTCGAAGCGCTTCACCGCATCGCTCTCACCTTGAGTGGTTGCGGGCGAAATGGCAGCCTCGCCGCCTTGCTTCTTCGCCAAGCGATAATCCCAGCCCTGAACTTTTGCAGCGCCTTCTTGGCGGGAACGAGCATCGTTCTGCCAGCGCTCAAACTCCGTATGCATTCCGTACGAGTAACCCATCACCAAACCGATGGAGTCCCCGTTGTTTCTTCCCAAAACTTCAGCCATCCAAAGAGCCGAATCCAGACCTGCTAAACATGCCTGCATCGCGCGCGGATCACTTGCTCCGTGCCGCGTTCCGCAGAAAGGTGATCGTCCCGGCGAAACCCAGCGACGATTGATATCGATCAGCCCGTAGCCGTTATAACAATTCGCGGCTTGCGCTGGATGGGGCTGAAGGACCATTGCGGTCATCCCCAAAACAAGTACAACACTACTTCTTTTCATTCTTTACTCCCCTACAAATTGGATCGTTTATGCGACTAGTCGCGGGGTGGCTATATGTGCTGGGTACATCGGGGTCAAGGAATAGTTTGAAAGACTTAACGCATATGCTAAGTATCCGACCGGAGGCCACGTGTTCTTTCAAGCGAGACCCTTCCTTTATAGTGTGGTCGCAGCCTTGGGGCTTTTCGCTGGAGGTCCGCTCCTGGCAAACTCCTCGGAAAAATTTCTAGAATTTGAAGACCATAATCGCGGTGTCGAAGGCTGCGGACTGCTCTCGATGCCCGGCGATTTCATGCTCCAGGAAATTCACGAAGATGATGATGAAACTTTGGAATCTATTTTTGGAACTCCCACCGTCTACCTGGCCCGTTTAAAGGAATTGCTCTCACTCCATCTCCCTACAATCAAGCTCGTCCACGCCGACATCATTTCAGAGATCCTGGGACGACGAGAAATCATGTCGTGGGGATTCTACCGAGCCAGCGCTCACTCCAAACGCGAGAAGGCAGAGTTCAAACGCTACACGGGCGGAAGTATTCGCTACCGCAAAGGCTTTGAAGTTTATCGAGCCAAAGGAATGACCGCTGAAAGTGTGATGCGAAAGCGCGAGCGCGCCCTGGAACGAGTGGCTCGCAAAGAAACCTACGGCCAAAAGGGAATCTGTTCCGACTTTGTGAACTGGGCCTACGAAGAAGAGTTCACTAGTTGGTGGAACTTCATTCCCGTCTTTCGACGAGTACTGGCCGAAATTTATCCGCCCGAGGCGATCAGCACTCCCGATGATTTGGCCAACTCTCCTTACTCAGCAAAAGTTTGCGAGGTCGAAGATTTCAAAAACTGGATTTATCCCAAATCCGTTTGCACAAAACAGCTGATGGAACAAATCGAAGCAGGTCTGGCTTCGAAAAACAGAGACATCCTCAAGCACTCCCAAAATCTCGAAAAATATTTGGTCGACGAAAAAATTATCGACTCCCAGCATGAGGTGCTGATCGACAAATTGCATTTCGTAAAACCGCTCTCGCCCGAAGAACGTGTGCAAACCAAAGCCAGCTGCTCGCAATGCTTAAAGGAAGAGCGATTCAAGCTGAATGGACGCGAACAAGGCGCGAGTCAGTTTCCCTATCCGAAAGCCTGCGAAAAAATCTGTTTAGATGCTGAAGAAACTCAGTGCTGAGGATCGGGTGAATTGAGGTCCACGGTATCGATGGCTTCACCGGGCGCTTGGTCTTCCGTGGGTTGAACCACGCTGTCATCCATCACGACGACTGGCTCTTCTTCGATGGGGGCGGACTTCACAGTCGAGGCAGGTAAGCGCAGCTTGCCCTTCTTTTCAGGAGTCACCAAGCGGGCTGCTGGTCCTTCCTTCGCTTCGTAGGAACCACTTCGAGCTAGTTCGCCTCGGCGCAGGGTCTTTTGGCAGCTCTGATAACGCTTGTCCTTCTTCAGCTTGGCTTTGAGCTTGGAAGTTTCCTTCTTTCCGCCCGTAACCTTTCGGATATAGGCCTTACAGACCTTTTCCTCTTTGACCCAGGCGGCCGGGGTGCGTTTTGATCCGGTTTTAGACCAAGCCGAAGGGCTTTGCCCCAGGCCGATTGCTACCAGAACACTCATGCTGATGAGAATGACTTTGTTCATGCGTTTCAAGATCAAAACTGTCTAATAATTAAACAGTTTTTGAATAAAGATGCCTCAAAATCCTTATCGGCGGCTCACGAAATTTCGTGAATTTCATGACGGTTCGGATTATAAATGGTCTTACGGGGTCGACATTGCGTTCGCCCCATTAACCACAAGGAGCCCGACCCATGAGCGTAGGAACTGGCGCGAAGTCCCGTTTTGATGCTATCCGCGAGATCACCTCTCGAACCCCCCGAAAATTTGATCCCCCCCGAGACGATTCGGGTAAAAGATTAAGAATTTCACAGTTTTATGGGATGAACACCTTCGATCTCAATAAGATGAGAGAGAAGCTTCCCAAGGAAGTCTTTAACAAGATCCGTCAAACCATTGAGACGGGTAACAAGCTCGACAACGATATTGCCAACACCGTGGCACTAGCCATTAAGGAGTGGGCGCTGGAAAGAGGCGTCACCCACTTCTGTCACTGGTTCCAACCCCAAACCGGAACGACGGCCGAGAAGCACGACGCGTTTGTTTCCTTCGACGACAACAACCAAGTCATTGAAAAGTTTTCTGGCGCACAGCTGATTCAATCCGAACCGGACGCTTCGAGCTTCCCGTCCGGTGGAATGAGAACGACCTTCGAAGCCCGCGGCTACACGGCGTGGGATCCGTCGAGTCCGGTCTTCATCATGGAATCTGCGAGCAGCAAAACTCTCTGCATTCCCTCGGTCTTCATCAGCTACCACGGCGATTCTCTCGATGAGAAAACCGCTTTGCTGAGAAGCATGGAAGTGCTTTCCAACAAAGCGTGCGAACTCTTGCACATGATTGGCGACACGAAGGTGAAGCGAATCCTCCCCACTCTGGGCGTCGAGCAGGAATACTTTCTGATCGATCGCGCTTTCTACCACCTGCGCCCCGACCTGGTCATGACCGGTCGTACCCTCGTGGGCGGTCAGCCTCCGAAGGGTCAGCAGCTCGAAGACCATTACTTCGGCAGCATCCCGGCTCGTGTTCAAGCCTTCATGGTGGAGATGGAATACGAACTTTACAAACTCGGCGTGCCGGTCAAAACCCGACACAACGAAGTGGCTCCCAGCCAATTCGAAACGGCACCGATCTTTGAAGAAGCCAATATCGCGACTGATCACAATCAACTGGTGATGGAAGTGATCAAGAAGGTTTCACTCCGACATAACTTCATGGCTCTCTTGCATGAAAAGCCCTTCGCGGGTGTGAACGGAAGCGGCAAGCACAACAACTGGTCCATGATGATCGCAGCCAGCGGTTCGGACATCGATGGCGACAACCTGCTCGAACCCGGTAAGACTCCGCAACAAAACTTGCGCTTCTTGCTGGTTCTCTCGGCAGTCCTGAAAGGTGTGCACAAGCACGCCGGCCTTTTGAGAGCGGGCATCGCCTCTTCCGGAAACGATCATCGCTTGGGCGCGAACGAGGCACCCCCGGCCATCATCTCGGTATTCTTGGGCGACTTACTCAGCCGCATCTTGAATGAAATCGAGAAGGGTTCGGGCGCTGACAAGAACGTCGAACGTGCCGTGATTAACCTGGGCATCAGCAAATTGCCCGAAGTCATGCGCGATAACACTGACCGAAACAGAACTTCTCCGTTCGCCTTCACCGGCAACAAGTTCGAATTCCGCGCGGTGGGATCTTCAGCTTCGACAGCTTTCCCAATCACCTTGGTAAACGCGGCAGTGGCCGATGGTTTCACGATGATCACTGAAACCTTGAAGAAGAAGATGAAGACAGCGGGTGGCTTAGACGCCGCAATCTTCGAAACCGTGAAGGAAGCGGTTCAAGAAACGAAGGCCATCCGATTCGAAGGCAACAACTACTCGGAAGAGTGGGTGAAGGAAGCCGATAAACGCGGCCTTCCGAATCTCCGCAAAACTCCAGAAGCGTTGGCTAAGATTGTCGACAAAACGTCGCAAGAAATGCTGACCCGCCTAGGTGTGTTCACCGAAGCGGAATCAGCTTCCCGATTCCACGTCCGCCTCGAACGCTACTTGAAGAACATGATCATCGAAGTGGAAACCCTTCGATCGACGGTCGACACGATCGTTCTGCCGGCCTGCTACGCCTACCACGGTATGCTGGCTACTTCGGTGAGCGCAGCAAAGAGCGCGGGCGCAACCGCTCCTCAGCAAGAAATCTTGAATAAGATCTCCACGCTGATCGGTACCTTGCAAACCAAGCGCACAGCTTTAGAGTCGGCCTATCACAAGGCAGAAAGCATGAGCAGCGAAGAGGCAAAAGCGAAAGCCTTCGCAGCCGAAGTCGCAACGGCAATGGCCGAGCTCCGAGGCACTTGCGATGAGCTAGAAGCCATCGTGTCGGACGACTACTGGCCGCTGCCCAAGTACCGCGAAATGCTGTTTATATCGTAAGAAATAAGTAAGCGCCCTAGAGCAGGGAAGAGTTCTTCTCTCTGAGCGAGCCAGGGTGAGCATCCCTGCTCCTTGGTCCCCGCATCCTGCGGGGCCCTTTTATGTCTCGCCCAGAGAGAAGAACTCTTCCCTGCTCTAGGGCGCTCACCCATTTTCAAACGAGATGAACAGCATCCCCCGCACGGCAGACTACGCCCCCTCCGTCGCCGATGTTTCTGTCGTACCAGGCTTTGAGCACTGCCGTCCCCCTTTCCTAGACACGGAGGGTGTCCTTCTAGGGGACCTTTCTCCCTATTTTTAGTTCTAAAAAACCGAGCCGTAAAAGGGCCCCGCAGGATGCGGGGACCAAGGAGCAGGATGCTCACCCCGGCTCGCGTTTTTTAGAACTAAAAATAGGGAGAAAGGTCCCCTAGAAGGACATTCTCAGATAATGTATAGACAGGGGATGGCAGCACTCAAAGCCTGGTACGACAGAAATATTGGTGCACGGACTTTCTTGGGGCAATTCCTAAGAAAGTGGCGCCGTTTCTATTTGGGTACCTTCCGCCAAGACTATATCCAACAAGCCATCCAAGACACCCGCCAAGGCGATTGCCATCGCTGCGGACTTTGCTGCGAGCTCATTTACAAATGCCCCTTCTTAGGCCGCGATGGACAGAACCTGCCCTACTGCCGGATCTACGGAGACCTCCGCCCGGCCAACTGCCGTAACTATCCGTTCGACGCAATTGATTCTGAAGTCGACACCTGTGGATTTACATTCAAGAAAGCAGAGAGCCGCGCTTGAGTGTAGTGACCATCGGGAATTTTGATGGTGTCCATCTCGGACACAAAACAATTCTGGCAACGGCTTTAACTAAAGCCCAACGAACCGGTCTGAAGATGATTGTCTTCACTTTCCGGCCCCACCCGCAATTGGCACTTCATCCTGGAAAACACATCCCACTCCTATCGAGCTACGACGAAAAAGTTCGCCTCCTTTATAAGAAAGGCGCCCAGCAAGTCATCGAAGAACCTTTTAGCCGCGAATTCTCCACCCTCACGCCTGAAGAATTCTTCAATAAAACGTTGATGGAAAGATTGCATGCCTCGCACATTGTGGTGGGCCACGACTTTGCGTTTGGAAAAGAAAGAACCGGCCATCTCGATGTCCTTGCAAAACTTTGTGAAAAAAATGGAGTGAGCCTGGAAATCGTCCCTCCTTTTCAGAGAGATGGAGAGACGGTTTCCAGTACTGCGATTCGCAAACATCTTCAGGCGCGAGAGATACGTGCTGCAAATCGGCTTTTGGGACATGAATTTCGATATCACGGCATTGTGATGAAAGGCGCGGGCCGAGGAAGAACCATCGGATTCCCTACTGCAAACCTCAGACCCGAAGATGGGAAACTCATCTTGCCTTATGGTGTATATGCAACCCGGACTCAGCTGAACGAAGGAGCGGACCTACCCAGCGTTACAAACATTGGCATCCGCCCGACATTTGAGTCTCATGAGCCGGAGATTCTCATTGAGACTCACCTTTTGGACCTTTCGAAAGATCTGTACGGATCGGATGTGGACGTGAAGTTTTTTGATTTCATCCGACCCGAACAGAAATTCGAAGGCCCGCAGGCTCTTAAGAATCAGATTGAGCAAGACCTCCAGGCAGCTCGATTGATTCTTTTAGGGTAGCCTAAGCTCTACCCACAAACTTGTAACTGAGCGCCACTTTTCGCTGACGTTTAGGTCTCTTCGCTTCGAGCTTTTCCCGCTTTGGGGCGTTCTTCTGAACCGTCCCTCCTTTCACTTCGCCAAACAGGTGCTCGCTCAGTCTTTCAATGTACATTCCAGGTGCCGACATTTTTGAGATGTAGTGAATCGGCAATCCAAAATCTTTGTCTTTTCTCTGCTTTCTAAAATCTTCGTAAGCTTCGCCCGAAGTGACAACCATCTTGGTCTGGGGGTACAGAATCATGAACAGATTTCTGACCGCCAATCCCTCGTCGGGATTCTGTAAAGTGCTATCGAGCAAAACCATGTCGTACTTACCCCCGTTCAACATCAACTTTTCTAGCGTGTCTCGGGCCTCCGTGTACGAATCTACAATATCCACGATGATTGGGGTTTCATGCCGAGTGCAGAGCAGGCGGAACATGGAGTAAAACTGCACTTGTTCCAACATGTCGTTTTCAACGACTAAAACTCTTTTAGGATTTCCCTTGCTTGCGTTTGTCATAATCTACCTCCTACGTTCTACGTTGTTCGATTCTGACACTTTCAGTATCGCCGATGGATGTTGGGGATAGATGGACCCTGGTTTAAGGTTCCTTAAACTAGCCGTTGAAATCATTGAGGAATTACGTCTTAAAGCACCCCATTATTAAACCGATATAGTGTATAGATGAACCATATCCTGTTGGTCGAGGACAGCCCGGTTTTTCAGGCCCTCGTAAAGAAGACTTTTAGTATTCCTGGTTACAAGGTCACGACCGCGGCGAGCGCAAAAGAAGCGCTGGCCCTGATTCCAAAGTTCGATTTCTCACTCATCATTTTGGACATCGGTTTGCCCGATCAGAACGGCTTAGAACTTTGTTCGGAACTGAAGAAAAACGAAAAAACCCAGAAACTCCCGATCATCCTGCTTACCGGCGAAACCGATGTCGCTCATAAAGTGACTGCATTTTCACTCGGCGCTGACGACTTTATCGTGAAGCCATTTCATCCTTTAGAACTTCAGGCGCGAGTGGAATCCAAAATTAAAAAAAGCAAAGAATCGAACGATGCGTCAACCGAAGGCAGCGTGGTGAAAGGTTCGCTCCAGATCAACTTCGATTCCCAATCCGTGATAGTAGTTTCGGATGCAGGAGAAAAGGAAGTTCAGATCACTCCCCGCGAATTCAAAATTCTTCGCCTGTTGATTAAAAATGAAGGCCGGGTGCTTTCCCGAGATCAGATTCTAGAAGCGGCCTGGGGTGGCGACGGGAGTTCGGTTTTTGACAGGACCGTGGACTCTCATATTTCGAGCCTGAGAAAGAAACTAGGCCCCGCTGCTGCTGCATACATCGAGTCGGTAAAGGGCGCCGGCTACCGGTTCTCCGTTCCTTGACAATATTTGTCACTTCACTCAAAATATTTTATAGACTCTGCGTTTAAAAACAGACCCAAGGATGGGAAATGTCGCGGCAATTAGCTGATCTCCTCGTTAAAGATAAGATCATTACACAGGCTCAGTTGAACGATGCCATTGCAGGCGTCGGAACATCTGGGAGAAGCCTGGTCCGCTATCTCATCGATAAGAAACAAATCGCAGAAACCAAGCTCCTTTACTATCTGAGTCACAAGTTTGGTTTACCCAGCATCAATTTAGTGAAATTTGAAATCAGCAACGAAGTGATTAAGCTGATTCCTGTCGATACTGTTCGAAAGCTTCAGGCTATCCCCATTCAGACGAATCGAGGAACATTGGTGGTCGCCATTTGCGACCCGACCTATATTTCATCTCTTGAAGATCTGAAGTTCAAACTCAAAATGAATGTCGAAGCGGTGCTCACTTCCTATTCCGCTTTCGATACGACTTATGCCAAATACTTTGGCGGGGTTGCCGTTGTGGGACAGGCAATCGAGACCTACAAAAAGGAACAGAAAAAAGACAGTGACGGCCTCACGGGTGCACTTGAACTCGTTCAGATTCACGACATCGACAGCACGGGCAGCACCGAACAAGATGCTCCTGTCATCACTCTGGTGAACGGTATTCTCTCCGAGTCGATCCGACTGATGGCCAGCGATATTCACGTCGAACCTTACGAAAAAAGATTTCGCGTCCGAATGAGAATCGACGGTGTTCTCCAAGAAGTCACCGAGATTCCCCTCCAGATGAAACGAGCGATTGTTGCGCGTTTCAAGATTATGTCCCGAATGGACTTAGCCGAGTCCCGGGTGCCTCAAGACGGTCGTATCAAGTTAAAGTTTTCAAACCGCGAAGTCGATTACCGCGTTAACTCCATGCCCACGCTCTTCGGCGAGAAGATCGTGCTTCGCATGTTGAGCACCGGGAACCTCCAACTCGATCTAAAGAAACTAGGCTTCGAACAAAAACAGCTCGATGTTTTTAAGCGCGGTCTTTACTCCCCTAACGGAATGGTGCTAGTGACGGGCCCCACTGGTAGCGGTAAAACAACGACGCTTTACTCTGGCTTAGCAGAGCTCAATAAAATTACCGACAACATCTCTACCGCTGAAGACCCGGTCGAGTACAACCTCGAAGGAATCAATCAGTGTCAGATCAATAAAGATGTCGGCCTCACCTTTGCGAGCGTTCTGAGAGCTTTGCTTCGCCAAGACCCAGACATCATCCTGGTCGGGGAAATTCGAGACTTCGAAACCGCTGAAGTCGCCGTTCAAGCTGCCCTCACCGGTCACTTGGTTCTGTCCACACTTCACACCAACGATGCGCCCAGTACCGTCACCCGTTTGTTGAACATGGGACTCGAACCCTTCTTGGTCGTGGCCTCTGTGAACACCATCATCGCTCAGCGCTTGCTTCGCACGGTTTGTAAGTCCTGCAAGGTTGACGCGCCAGTGCCCGTCGAGAAACTTGTGGAAATTGGAATTCCCCAAGACGTGATTTCGCAATTCCGGCCAGTCAAAGGCAAGGGTTGCGCCACTTGCCACATGACTGGCTACAAGGGGCGCATCGCTATTTATGAAGTCATGGATTTTTCGCAAGCCATTAAAGAAATGGTCCTACGCGGAGAGAGCCCGCTGGAAATCAAAAAGCAGGCTGTCAAAGAAGGCATGAAGACTCTGAGAATGTCGGCACTCACAAAGGTCGCCGAAGGAAAGACATCATTGGAAGAGGCGCTCACAGCGACCATGGAGGGTTAAAGTGGCAAAGATCGGGTTACCGGCATTACTAAAAACGATGGTCGAGCAGAACGCATCCGACTTACACATCAGCGTCGGGATTCCACCTGAATTTCGTATTCAGGGCAAGATGGTGAAAGTGAAAACGGATTTCCTTTCTCCTCAAGATACGAAGGAACTCTGCTACTCCGTCCTGACGGACTTCCAAAAGAGCGAGTTTGAAAAACACTACGAGCTCGACTTTTCATTCGGCATCAAAGACGTCGCCCGCTTCCGCGGTAACCTCTACTATCAAAAAGGTTACGTCGCAGGCGTGTTCCGCCTCATTCCGCTTCAGATTCCGGATTTCGATGCGTTGAATTTGCCTCAGGTCATTAAGAAAGTGATTCGCCGTCCTCACGGGCTCATTCTGGTAACAGGCCCCACCGGTAGCGGAAAATCCACTTCCCTGGCAGCCATGCTGGACGTGCTGAACCGCGAAGAATACGGCCACATTGTCACCATTGAAGACCCGATCGAGTTTGTGCATCCCCACAAAAATTGTATTGTGAATCAACGCGAAGTGGGAATGGATACGAAGACCTTTGCCTCTGCGCTGAAGCGAATCCTTCGTCAGGACCCTGACTACATCCTAGTCGGTGAGTTGCGCGACCCTGAAACCATCGAAATGGCGCTGACTCTAGCTGAAACCGGTCACTTGGTTTTCGCTACCCTTCACACCAACGGTGCCATTCAATCGATTAACCGTATTATCAACGTCTTTCCGCCCCACCAACAGGCGCAAGTCCGACAGGTGCTTTCATTTACCCTCCAAGCAACCGTATCTCAGATGCTGATTTCAGCGGCGAATGGAGCCCGTCGAGTCATGGCCTGCGAGCTGATGATTCCCACCATGGCCATTCGCAATCTGATTCGTGACGATAAGATTCACCAAATTTACTCCTCCATGCAATCAGGCCAAGAGGAAACCGGAATGGTGACCATGAACCAAAGCCTCATGACTCTTGTTCGCTCAGGAGTCATTTCGAAACTTGAAGCGCTTGAGAACAGTCATATGCCTGAAGAAATTCAAAAGATGCTCGTCATCATGCCGGACAGAACAGGATGATAGGTGGCTGACTACCTTTACAAAGGCGTAAACAAAGAAGGGAAGAGAGTCTCCGGTCAGATGGCTGCAGCCAGCGATGGAGAGGTTCGCCTTACCTTACGCTCCCAGGGTGTTCGACCCACTCGCATCGACAAAATGGGCGTGATGAATACGGGATTAAGCGACCTCTTCTCCGGGGGGAAACCGAATATCTCCTTAGAATTACTTCTCGCCTTCACTCGACAGCTGAACGTTTTGATCTCCGCCGGTATCCCACTCGTTCAAGCTCTGGATGTTCTATCCGAACAAGCGGGTGCTCCGGCCGTGAAGAAAATGATTATCGCCATTCGCTCTAAAGTTTCAGAAGGCTCCTACCTCTGGGAGTCGCTGAACCTTTACCCCACCGTTTTTCCCCGTCTCTACATCGCTCTCGTTCGAGCGGGTGAAGCATCTGGAGCCATGGAGGAAATGCTCAAACGCTTGAGCCGCTATCTCGAAGATCAAGATCGTCTTCGGAAGCTCTTGAAGAGCGCGATGATCTATCCGGCAATCGTGATCAGCGTTGCTATCGGTGTAATCACGTTGATGCTAGCCTTCGTCATTCCCAAGTTCGAGGAAATGCTTGCAGGAAGCGGACAAGAACTCCCGGGTCCAACGAAGTTTGTGATCACTGCATCTCACTTCGTTGTCTCGAACGCCGTATATCTCACCGTGGGGATGGTAGGCACCTCGTACTTCCTCATTCGCTTCTTCAAAACGCAGGAGGGTAAAGCCGTTCTAGACCGAGTTCTATTTAAGTCACCACTCTTTGGTCCCTTGATGCAAAAGGCCGGCGTGGCACGCTTTTCCAGAACCATGCAAACCCTACTCACGGCAGGTATCAACTTGATTGATGCCATCGACATCTGTCGAGCTACGGTTGAAAACGCGGTATTAGAAACAGCCATCGGAAAGATTCGTGGTGAAATCGAAGCCGGAAAAACGCTCGGCGGCGTCGTCGGGTCCCTGGGTGTTTTTCCCAGAATGGCTGTGCAGATGATTAGCGTCGGGGAATCGACCGGTAGTTTAGATAAGATGCTTGATCGCGTAGCAGACTTTTACGAAGAAGAAGTCACTGTGACAGTCGGTGGTCTCACCAAACTGATTGAACCCATTCTTCTGGTATTCCTCGGAGGAATTGTTGGCGGAATGCTGATCGCTATGTATCTCCCTGTATTCAAAATGGCAGGAGGCGTCGGCCAATGAGTGTAAACATCTTAGGTAAATCGCAAGCAATACAAGACCTGCTTGGAATGATTGCTAAAGTGGCGTCGGCAAAAACCAACGTCTTGATCATTGGTGAAAGCGGCACCGGAAAAGAACTCGTTGCTCGAATGATTCACGATTCGGGCCCCCTCAAGGACAAACCCTTCGTACCGGTAAATTGCGGCGCCATCCCTGAAAATCTTATTGAAAGCGAAATGTTTGGTCACCGCAAAGGCAGCTTCACAGGAGCCATCTCAGAAAAATCCGGCCTCTTTGAAGTAGCCAATCAGGGAACCCTGTTCTTAGACGAAGTCGGTGAACTTCCATTGGGAATGCAGGTGAAGATGTTGCGCGCTATTCAAGAGCGAACCGTTCGAAAGGTCGGGGGCACCGAAGATATTCGCATCGACGTACGAATTATCGCAGCGACGAATCGCGACCTAGAACAAGCTGTGGCGGCTGGGAAATTTCGTGAAGACCTCTATTACCGACTCAACGTCATTCTGATCAAAACGCCTCCCCTGCGCTCCCGCAAAGGCGATATTCGAATCTTGGCAAAGAGCTTTCTGAAAAAATTTGCTACAGCCCAAAAGAAGGACGTCAAAGACCTTCAGCCAGATGCTTGGAAGGCACTTGAAGACTACCCTTGGCCCGGAAATGTTCGCGAACTTGAAAACGTCATCGAGCGCGCTGCCACCTTAGAAAATGGCACGGAAATCACCCTTCAGTCGTTGCCTCCATCCATTTTGACATCGAGTGGTAACGCTTCCATTCTTTCCGATGGCCTGTCGGGCGCGAAGGGCGAGACAGGATCTGGAGCTAAAGAAATTCGCTTGCCAGCCCCTGACTTTTCAAAGGGCCCCATCAACCTGGACCAGATTCTGGGAGATATTGAGAAAACCTATCTACTCAGCGCACTAAGTCACACTGGCGGTATCAAGAAGAAAGCAGCGCAGCTTTTGGGAATTACATTTAGAAGCATTCGCTACCGCTTGGCAAAACTTGGAGTCGAAGCGGATTCGTCTGAAAACGACCATTAAAATTCCCAACTCAAATTCTGAGCAAAAAAAAGCCGGGTTCCGAAAGGAACCCGGCTTCAATTCTACCATCAGGTAACTAAGCTTAGATACCGTTCAGGTTTTGTATCATTGCTTTGTTGTTGTCGATCGTCCAGGAATCGTAGTTGTTGGCTCCACCCTGAAAGATGTTCCCGGCAGCGCCAGCTACGAAGGCTCCCGAGGTTACCGTTACTGCCGGAGCAGCGATAGCAGCCACCTGGGCGTCTACTGGAAGCGCCAAACCAGCCGTAACCCGGTTATTAGCCAGGAAGAGGGAAGTGTTCGCTCCTGCAACGCAGCTCTGAATAGCGGCAGTATTGTAGTTCCATTGCGTACAAGGCTGTCCAACCCCGGTGACGCCGCATTGGGCCGCTCCCGCTACAGCAGCATGGAACCCCACGGTATAGAATATCTTGTTAGTTGCGCCAACCGCCGGCTGGTAGCCAGCCATGTTCAAGCACGAAGTATAGGTGTTGTTTGCTCCTACGAACGACTGCAAAGCCGTGTAGATGTTCGCAAGCTGAATATTCTTTTCAGCTTGGCGGGCGCGAGCTTGGTACCGCGAATATTGCGGGATACCAATCGCAGCCAAAATCCCGATGATGGCTACGACGATCATCAGTTCCACAAGAGTGAAACCTTCTTTGTTATTTTTAATATTCATAGTGTATGGACCTCTCCCATTTTTACGTTCGACCAACCTTTGAGTAGTCTAGTTAAGTTCAAGTGTAAGCTTTTTTTTACTTTGGGCAAGTGTTAACATTCTAACCCGTGTCATCCGCGACCCATCCAAAATCATTTTTATACAAGCTTTATTTGACAGGCTTTTCTTTGATTTTCTTGGCAAGCGGAATTTCGCTGAATTTACGCTTAGAAACGCTGCAAAAACTTTCGTCAGCGAAAGAAACTCCGGATGGAGTACAAAAATGGGATCCCCGTCTTTTTCAGATCCTGTCCTTCGGACATGTTCCGATGGCAATCGATTGGTTGCTCCTTCGATTTCTGATTGCAGACCCGTCTATTAAGCATGTTGAAAAAGGGGTTCGCGCCCCTCTCTACTACGACCTTGACGCGGCTAGCGATTTGGATCCGGCGTTTTATTCACTCTATACGACCGGTGGAAATTATCTCACCGCCGTTAAAAATGATAACGAAGGCGCGCTGGCTCTGCTTGAAAAAGGAAATAACTTTCGAAAAAAAGTCCTGCCCACGTATCCCGCTCATTTTCGAGAAAGATTTTGGGGGGGCGGCTGGGGGATTCCCCTAGTTCTTTCCTACCTCTACCTTTTCGAGTTTCAGGATCTCCCCAAAGCTACTGCCATGTACGAAGAGGCAGCGGCTTATGCCAACGCGCCTCCCTATCTCTCTCAGCTGAAAGAAAGGCTGAAAAAGCCGGATGGCCGCTACGAAGTCGGAATCCGATTCTTGAATTTCATGATGAAACAGGCCCCGAACGAGGCTGCTGTCGAGGAACTCGAGAAAAAACGAAACTCCCTGTTTTTAAGCCAATACCTCTTTCGTCTGAACTATGAGTTTCGTGATTTTTTACGCACACGACCGGATTACGCACGAAGCGAAGAAGTTTCAAAACAAAAGCTTCAGCAGCTCTGGAAGAAGTTTCGCTCCGACACCGGCATCCCCAACCAAGACCCTTGGGGAGGTCAGATTTTCTTAGATGAAGAAGGAAAGGTCACCTCGACGACCCCCCGGCGTAAAGTATTGGGAATGGAATAGAAATGATATTAGTCTTAAGACAATTATGAGCGCGATCCTCCAAGTAGAATCAGTAAAACAATCTTTTCGTACCGGCTTCTGGATGACTCATGTCGAAGTTCTTCACGGCGTTTCTTTAGAAGTACCCAAAGGATGTATATTCGGATTTTTAGGAGCTAACGGAGCAGGAAAAACGACTCTCATTCAATTGATTGTCGGACTGAGACAACCCACGTCTGGCACGGTTCGCATCGGCGGATATGATGCAGTGAGTCCCATGGCCAAAGCAAAGATTGGTTATCTGCCAGAACGCCCTTACTTTCACGACCACCTTACCGGTGAAGGTCTGCTGAAATACTTCGGCACCCTTTCAGGAATGACGAGTTCACAGATCCAAGCCAGAACACCGAAAGTTTTGAATGAAGTGGGAATGTCTCATGCTCGAAAACTCGAGCTCCGAAAATATTCTAAGGGGATGCTTCAGCGCATTGGTATTGCACAAGCGCTTTTGCACGATCCCGAGTTTCTTGTCTTGGATGAACCCATGAGCGGACTGGATCCCATGGGGCGAAAAGAAATGCGCGAGCTCATTCTACGTCTCGCCTCGGAAGGACGAACGATTTTCTTCAGCTCTCATGTCATTCCCGATGTGGAAGCCATTTGCGAACAAGTCGCAGTGATCCAAAAAGGGCGGCTCATCGGCTGCGGCCCCATCGGAAAATTCCTTTCAGACGGCCCGATTCAAACTGAAATCGCCTTCACAGGCTTGGAACTCAGCGCAGCTAAGAAAATTTCTGAATTAGAAAATATTCGGGCTATTCCTGAAGGAGGGGTTCGCGGAATCGTTTCCTCTCAAAAAGAAACCACGGCTGTTTTGAAAAAACTCTTAGCTGAAGAAGCTAAAGTGCTTTGGGTGACCCCCATTCGCCCCTCTTTAGAAGACCTTTTCCATAAAGAGAGCAAAACATGAAGCAACCGTCTCCTCCTCAACCCAAAACTATTCCTGTGGTGATCGCCATTGGCAAAGTCACCTTCTCCGAAGTCATTCGAGACAAAATTCTCTACAACACTCTGGTTTTTGCGTTTTTACTTTTTGGAATTGCCATTCTGGCTTCCAGACTCGCCTTTATTCAACCCGATCGCGTCATGATCGACTTCGGAATTAGCGCAGTAAACCTCTCTTGCTCCTTCATTGGGATCTTCGTTGGAAGCACCATTCTGATTCGGGAGTTTGAAAGAAGAACCGTACAAGTGGCGCTCTCGCACCCCATCAATCGAATGCAGTTTGTTTTGGGGAAATTTGCCGGTCTTGCCGCAGTCATTGCGGCAAACTGGCTGCTCTTATCTCTGGCTTTTTTGGCAATTCTTTCAATGATGGCATACGACGTCGCCGGTAGTTTTTCTGCCGCACTTTTCGTAGCGCTCCTGTTCAATCTCATTCAAAGCATTTTACTGGGAGCCATCGCGCTCTTTCTTTCGACCTTTACGACAACTTCAATTTCGGTCATGGTCTGCGTGGGACTTTATTTGATCGGCAATAATATTAGCCAAATCCGCGCACTCGCGGAAAAAACGGAATTCTCACTGTTTAAGATTCTTCTGAAGGGTTTTGCCCTCACTCTCCCAAACTTGGAATATTTCAATCTTGGGACACGCGCTACTTATGGCCTCGCCGTCGAACTCCCCTTCGGAATAGCCGGGTTGAGCTACGGCATTGTGATGATCGGCTTTTTTCTTCTCCTGGCTGGCTTAACCATTCAAAGCAGGGAAACCTAAACAATGATGGGCGATCTTCCTTTAGCATTCAGCAACGCTGTAACGGCCGTACTGGGGTTGATCTTCGGAAGTTTTGCGAATGTCGTGATCGCTCGCTTACCCGAAGGAAAGTCGGTAGTTCGCCCAGGAAGTCACTGCCCGAACTGCAAGAAGTCGATTGCCTGGTATGACAACATTCCCTTGCTCAGTTATCTGGCATTGGGTGCGAAATGCCGAGGCTGCGGAAAAAAAATTTCGCTTCGCTACCCAGTCGTTGAAGCGATGATGGCGCTGCTTTTTTTGGCAGCAAAAGTGCGCTTCGGCTGGGACCTTCTCTTTTTTATTCGAGACATTCCGTTCTTATTTATTTTGGTGGTAATTACTTTCATCGACCTCGATCATCGAATTATTCCAGACGAACTGAGCATCGGCGGACTAGTGCTTGGCTTGGCCACCACCTGGGCGGTACCGGATCTGGGTTGGATTCAATCTGTTGCAGGAGCTGCAGTGGGCTTCGGCTTGTTCTACGGTTTGGCTTGGAGCTATCAGAAATACAAAGGCCGAATGGGTTTAGGTGGAGGCGACATCAAACTGCTTGCCATGCTGGGCGCTTTTTTGGGCGTGCAGGGAGTTTTTACAACCATTCTGATTAGTAGTATTGCTGGAACCCTGATTGGAATTCTCTGGGCCGTAGCCACCCGACAAAAGAACTTGATGACGTCGGCAATTCCCTTCGGTCCGTTTTTAGTCATCGGCGGTTTATATTATTACTTTTTTGGAGATTCGCTTTGGCTCCCATTCATGACACAGACCTAGCCGAAGAACGCTACAGCCAGGCCTCTTGGGAAAACTTTGAGCTCTGGGAAAAGATCGAACAACGGCAGCGAAAACGTCGCCGCCTGCTGATTCTTTTCACATTCGTTTTGTTCTTGGCTTTGGCGGCCGTTCCTCCGCTAAAAGATCGGTTGCCCAAGTGGAAATCCTTGGCTGCCGCAAGAAAGCTCGGAGAAGTTGTCAGTAAACTCAAGAAAGACGCGAGCATTGAAAAGATGGCCTATCGAATCCGAGTGAGTGATTCTGACGCACGTCATCTTTCTTACTCCATTGAAAAAGCCAACACCTGCACAGATTCTCAGTGGACGGCCGTTTCAGCCGGAACCCTTCTCAGCGAGAAGGACAGTCCTCACTTCGTGACCCTTACCCCGGCCCAGGGAGTTCAAAATGATATCCCAGGATTGACTCAAGAGTTCTGTTACGACGCCCACCAGGGCAGCAACAGCGCCTCTGATGAAGAATCCATTCAAGCCGTCGGATTTGTGCCGGTACAAGACCTGTCCGAGAACCGCAAAGACCGCATTTCACTCCTCGCCATCACCGGAAAATCTGGCGTTCTCTCCTTCGAGTAACGTCAAACTCTTGGCGCCCCAAAATACTGCGATAATAGTTGATCCTAATTTGCCGGGATGCAAAAATTATCTATTGGATTAGGTGGCGGATTTGATGACGAATTTGTCCGCATTTTTGTGAACAACACAGGTGGCTATGGCAGGCCCAAAACGGGGACTTTTCTCAGGATTATCAGGGCTCTTTTCATTTGGTGGCGGCAATGCAGCAGTGGGGCTGAGCATTGGGTCTTCGTCCATCAAGCTGGTAGAACTTCAACGCTCTGGAAAATCCTGGAAACTTTTACACTTCGGAACGGTGCAACTCACCGAAGACGTGATCGTCAACCATGAGATCATCAACCAGCTCGCAGTGAACGAAAGCATCAAGACACTTATCAATCAGCTGAGACTCAAATCCAAGAATGTTTGCATCTCGCTTTCAGGAACCGCAGTGATCATCAAGCGAATGTCGATGGACATTCCTAACACCAAAGATCTCCAAGATCAGATCTTCTGGGAAGCCGAACAGTACCTGCCCTTCGATGCATCAGAAGTCGTGATGGATTTTCAAATTCTCAGCCGCTCTAAAGAAGGGCGAACCGATATTCTGCTCGTCGCAGTGAAGAAGAGCATCCTCGAGGTCTACATGTCTTGTGTAGAAGCGGCCGGACTGGTTCCCAAGTTTGTGGATGTGGATTTCTTCGCACTTCAAAACGTCTTTGAAGCGAACTACCCTTCAAATCCTTCCGAAGCAGTTGCCCTTGTCGATATCGGAGCCAGTTCAACAAAGCTTGTCATTTCTCACGCAGGAATTCCTGTCTTCACCAAGGAGAGTTTGATCGGTGGAACTAATTTGACCACCGAGATTCAGCGCCAACTCAATCTCTCTTTCACCGATGCCGAGAGCTTAAAAATCGGAGGAGTGGGCGGCGGCCTTCCTCAAGAAGTCAGTGACCTCATGCACATCATGTCTGAAAACTTTGCGGGTGAAATCAAGAAGTCGATCGACTTCTATAACGCTTCGTCGTCTGGTGCTCCCGTTTCTTACATTTTGCTCGCAGGGGGCTCCTCAAAAATTCCGGGGTTACCCAAGGTGGTCGAAGACCACGCAGGTTTGCCCACTCAAGTTTTGAATCCATTTAACTCCATCACTTTCGATCCAGCTATTTTTACGAATGAATACGTAGCTGCAATCGGCCCAGTGGCTGCAGTGCCAATCGGGTTAGCCTTGAGGGCTGGTTCATCATGATTCGGATTAACCTTGCTACAAAAAAACAAATTCAAATTGCGGGAGTTGGCGGTACTGGTGACAAAGCGAACGTCAATATTTTTCAGAATTTCGATGCCGATTCGCTCAAGCAGTATTTTCCAATTGTCCGAAAAATTGCCGTGCCCGTGCTCGTTCTATTTTTGGCGGGTCAAATCGCCGAAGAATATAAGGCCCGTGAGCTCAAATCTCTCGACGAACAAATTACGAATTCAGAGAGCCAGCAGCGGTCTTTGCAAAGCACCGTGGACAGCAAGAAAATGTACGAAGCGCAGCGCAAGATCTTTGAGCAAGATGAGTTCAACTTGAGAAAGAAGTTGGAAACCATTCAAGGTCTCATTAGCACGCGAGATACAACCAATAAGATCTTGCTCGCTCTTTCGAGCTCCGTTCCGGCTGAGGTCTGGATCACCAGCTTCAAACGAGATTTCCGCTACGACGAAAAAAATAACGAAAAAACCCGAATGGTGATCTTCGGAGAAGCCAAGGGATTTACACCTATCTCTGAATTCATCAAGAATCTCAGCGAAACAGAGTTCTTTAAAAATGTGTCTTTGAAAAACACGCAGGCCGTCGAAGAAAAGGGCGGCCTGGAGGTTGCAACGTTTGAACTGGAGGCAGAACCCAAATGAACGTTGAAGCCATCATGGAGAGACTCGAGAAGATTCCCATTGCTTTGATTGTCTTCGCTTACCTCCTCTACGTCAGTTACGACGTCTACGATTTCACCAGCTCCAGCTCGTCCCCCTATAACACCAGAAAAGCGAGAATGGCCTCTCTGGAGTCTGAAAACGTCAACCTTCAAAAGCGCGTTCAAGAAATCGATCAGTTCGTAAAAAATCTGGAAGCTAAACGCGCTGAACTTCGCACCCTGGCAAAAAATTTAGAAGACATGCGCGCGACGCTTACCGATACCTTAGACGTTCCTGCATTCATGAAACTTTTCGTCGATGAGGGCAAGAAGGTCGGCCTTACTATTACGAGCCTCAGGCCCGATCCTCCTTCTGATAAAGACAATAAAGGTTTTTACGGTCAGCGTGGATTCGTCATGACGTTCAAAGGCATCTACGTGCAAGTCATGTCGTTCTTCCGGAAGATTTCTGCGAAAGATCGAATCCTGAGAATTGATGACTTCAGTTTAGAACCGGCAGAATCTAATTTGAATCGCTTTGTCGTGCTCAATGGAGCTGCGAAGGTCAACGCTTTCTACTATCAAGGAAGCAAGGAAGACGAAATTGCCAAGAAGGTGAATGCCAATGTCCCGGTGATGTCGATTCAAGCCACACCGGATTCACCGACACCTCCAGCTCCAGGAGCGGGAGCGGCGCCCGTCCAACCTCCCGGAGTGCCACCGGGTGCACCACCGGCTCCGCCTCAACAGACTCCCCCGCAGCCTGTTCCAGGAGGTCCCTAGTGTCTTTGAAACTTCTTCGGAAACTTCTTCGGAAATTTTTGGGAAAACCTTTTCAGATCTCAGCTCTGGGCCTAGTGCTGACTACTAACGCTGCAGCAGCTGCAGACCCCGTGAAAGCTCCGCCTAAAGAGCCCGACACTGTTACTGTCGAGATGTTAAGGCTGCGCGATCCCTTTAAGAGAACTGTGCCTCCGACAGCCCCACAGGCACCCAAGCCTCCACTCGAATCTTTTCCAGCCTATAATTTTAAATACATCGGATTTGTATCCGGCCCGTTACATCGTCGCGCAGTGGTACAGCCACCAGATGGACCAACCATCATCGTTTCCGAACGCATGAAGATTGGAAATCAAAGTGGCGTGATCACCCAAATCAACAAAGATGCCATCGTGGTTCACGAACAAGTTCCCAACCAGTTGGGAATATTTGAAACTATTGAAACTCTGATTCCGATTGCAGTCGACAAGTCAGAACGTGACAAAACTGCTCGCTCTGCAACTCTACCCCCCATTAATCAAAGAATCTTAGGACCCACGGGTAGAGGCACTGGCAGCGGAAGCAGCCAATCTCTTTACGACGCAATTATGAGTGGAACTTACACTGCAAATCCAGCGACTACTCAACCGAATACTTTACCAGCAGGGCCTATTGTTACGCCCAATAGATAGGAGATGATCATGACGATCAACAAACGACTCACACAGTTTCTGTCGATCCTTCTTATTTCAAGCCTGTACCTCCCCAGCAGTTTTTCTGCTGCGAAGATTACCAGCATCGACTTTATCGGAACTGCAGAGCCCCATCAGCTCATTATCAAGGCGGATCAGCCCCTCACGATTCAGAAACAAGAAAATCCGGACGCGAAGCAAATCACGCTGGAAATCGAGAACGCTGCATTTGCAAACAAGAACGTGAGCCGAAGCATGGACACGTCTTCGTTCAACAGCAATATCAGCATGATTAGTCCTTACACGGTGGATGGAAAAGACTCCGTTCGTATCGTACTTCAGCTCAAGGAAATGACTTCGGTAGATGTCAGCCAAAATGGCGGCGCTACTATGGTCAGCTTCAATCCTCCATCAGGCACGGGCTCTGTGGCAGCGGCTCCCGAGAGCTCTGGAGAAATGCCCACACTTCCTCCTCCTCCAGGTGAAGCGAAAGAGGCTCCAAAGCCTCCAACGAATCCTTCAGAGAATATTGGAATGAATTCTCCAGAACTAGGGGATCCCCGGTTCAAAAACCCTCAGCTGGATCAATTCATGGAGAGCCAAAAAACTCGTCATTACATCGGGCGCCCCATTACCCTCCAAGTGAAAGACGCCGATATTTCAGATCTGTTTCGTATGATCAGTGAATCCAGCGGTTTCAACATCGTCATCAGCGAGGGCGTCACAGGAAAACTTTCTTTGAACTTGGTCGATGTTCCCTGGGATCTCGCCCTCGATGTTGTCCTCTCCACCTATCGCTTAGGAGCTGAACGCCAGGACAACGTTCTGAAGGTCCTTCCCCTGGAAGTTTTGACTCGCAACAAGAACGACGCGCTTCAAGCCAAAATTGCCGCTGAGAACGCTGCTCCTCGAATTACTCGTGTTTTCCCCATCAGCTATGCCACCACCGCCGATATTCAGAAGCTCCTGCAGTCCGTAGGTGCCGCGGGAAGCGGAATGAGCCGCTTCAACTCCACAAATAGAGGCGTGGTTGAAGTCGATAACCGAACTAACAGCGTTATCGTCCAAGATATTCCGGACAATATCGAACGCATGAAGAAGCTGATTGAGATTCTCGACGTTCAAACTCCACAAGTCATGATTGAAGGCAAAGTGGTCGAAGCTTCAGAGCAGTTTACAAAAACCCTTCAGGGTTCCATCGGATCGAGCTTCGGTGTGGGCGCAGACTCCTCCGACCAAGCCTTTGTGAGTATGGCAGGTCAAAGCCCCACAGCAGGATTGACCTCCTCCCTCTCCGGCACGGGTCAGATCAACACGTCGACGAAGGGAGCACTCGGAATCTCCACCCGGCTTTCATTCATTCCGAACTTCGACCGCTTGACTGCAACCTTGGCCATCGGTGAATCGACGAACGACGTGAAGGTCGTGTCAGCACCAAAAACGGTGGTCTTGAATCGCGAAGAAGCAAACGTCCTAGAAAGCACGCCGGTTCTGATCTCCAACCCCACTTTCCAAAACGGTCAGCTCGTCAGCATTAGCCAGGTGGCTCAAGCCATCCTTTCGTTGCGAGTAAAACCCACCGTGGTAAACGACGGAAACGTTTTGATGGAAATCTACCTTTCGCGTGACGTACCTCAGTCAGTCGGCGGAGGCCAAAGCGCCGTTGCAAATAGAAACATGACTTCCAAGGTGATAGTAGAATCTGGCACCACTCTGATGATCGGTGGTATTTACACTTCGACTAAGACCAAGCTCGAGGGAGGCGTTCCGATTTTGAAAGATATTCCGATCATCGGAAATCTTTTCGGAAACAAATCGCATTCCAATGAAAAACGAGAATTGTTCTTCTTCGTCACTCCACGCATTCTGAACGAAAAGGAAGCAGGGTTTTCCTCTTAATGGTCGGACAGAAAAAAGGCATTCCAGATTCTCCGCTCCTTTATACATACCTGCGAAAGTATCAGGAAGACCCCAGCTCGCGCGTCTTTGCTCCGCTTGCCGAAGCATATCGCAAGGCCGGCTTAGTTGATGACGCCATTGAAATCGCGCAAGAAGGTTTGAGAGTGCACCCCCGCTTTGTCGGAGGCCGCGTCGCCCTAGCTCGCGCACTCTTCGATAAGAAACGATATGATGATGTGGTTCAGGAACTTTCCAACGTGGTTCACGAAGTTCCGGACAATCTCGTCGCTCAACGCCTCTTCGCTGAATCTTGCTTAATGCTCGGACGAATTGCTGAAGCTTTGGGCGCATATAAAATGTTGCTCTACTTCCACCCCCATGACCCCGAGACAGCCAAGATGGTTCGGGAGTTGGAAGCTCAAGCCTATGAGCGGGGCACCCTGGTTCTGAGGACCGATCAGGACAGCCAAAACGCATCTCAGTTTGATGTCCTTCCCGCTAAAACGGCCATCACAGCCGATCCCGACTACAAGAAGGCCCAGGCGATCAAAAAAGTTCAATTCCTTCAAGACCTTCTGCAGCGAGTCGAGCGCTACAAGACCCAGCTCAGCTAACCAACCTTCTGTTGACACTTTTGTTTCGATCGAGATACTGATGCGTACCTATGTACGCGACCAACCAGTTTAGAAAAGGTCTCAAAGTGGAGATCGAAGGCATCCCTTACGAAATCGTCGACTTCCAACATGTTAGCCCCGGAAAGGGCCGTGCCTTCACCCGAACCAAGCTCAAGAACATGCTCAACCAGAACGTGATTGAACGAACCATCACTTCCGGTGACAAGCTCGATCGCGCCAACACGGAAGAAAGAGAAATGCAGTACCTTTATAAGGATGCGGAAGGGTACCACTTCATGAACCAGGCGAATTACGATCAAGTCGCCCTTCAAGAAGAAACCCTGGGCACGAGCAAAGACTTCCTTCAAGAAAACCTCGTCATTAAAGTGATGTATTTTAATGAACGTCCGATCGGCATCGAGCTTCCGACTTTCGTAGCTCTAAAAATTGTTGAAACGGATCCTGCATTTAAAGGGGATACGGTCAGCGGCGGAACCAAGCCCGCGAAACTTGAGACTGGAGCCTCGGTCCAGGTGCCGTTCCATCTCAAAGAAGGCGATGTAGTCAAGGTAGATACTCGCAACTACACTTATGTTGAAAAGGTGAACAAGTAGTGACGACACCCACAAAGACTTCGATTCGAACCCCTTCGTCTAGTCCCACTTCTAAAGGAAGCGGAGGCGGACCTAACCTCGATCAACTTCGAGACCTCTTCGAACTCATGGCTGAACATCAGATCGGCGAGTTTGAATGGGAAAATAGTGGAGAGAAAATTCGTTTGAAAACCGTGGGCGCGATGACCGCTGCTCCCATGGTTCACACGGTTTCGCACCCTGTTCACCACGCCCCCGCTCACAGCAATGGGAACGGCAGCAACGGCCACTCTCACCACATCGAAATTCCAGCGGCTGCAAAACCTGCTACAGCTGCGGTTTCTGGGAATCAAAAACAGGTTCTTTCACCCTTTGTTGGCACCTTCTATCGATCTCCTTCACCGGAAGCGGAATCTTATGTGAAGGAAGGCCAGTCTGTGAAAAAGGGCGACACACTTTGCATCGTCGAAGCCATGAAACTGATGAATGAAATTGAATCCGACTTCAACGGAAAGATCGTTTCTATTTTGGCTGAGAACGGTCAACCGGTAGAGTTCGGTGAACCCTTATTTGTAATTGAGCCCAATTGAGTAACCCACTTTTTAGAAAAGTCCTCATCGCAAACCGCGGTGAGATCGCCCTTCGAGTGATTCGCGCCTGCCGCGAGTTGGGCATTTCTACTGTCGCAGTTTATTCCACCGCTGACGAACACTCCTTACACGTAAAGATGGCGGACGAAGCGGTTTGTATCGGCCCGCCGCAATCCAAGCTCAGCTACTTGAATATCGCGAGCATTCTCTCGGCAGCAGACATCACCGGCGCAGATGCCATTCACCCGGGTTACGGCTTTCTGTCTGAGAATTCCGAGTTCGCGCGCCTCTGCCGCGAGTGCAATATTACTTTCATCGGTCCGTCGGTCGAAAACATTCTGGCGATGGGTGAAAAAACTCGCGCCCGTCAAATTGCTAAAGATGCCGGCGTTCCACTTCTTCCTGGGACGGTCAGCGCGGTCCCAAACGTCGATGCTGCTTTAGAAGAAGCGAAGAAAATTGGCTATCCGGTGATATTGAAAGCGGCTGCGGGCGGTGGCGGTCGCGGCATTCACGTCGTCTTCAATCCGACTCAGCTCAAAGGGTCGTTCGAACGCGCTAGCTCCGAAGCAGGCGCTGCGTTTGGCAACCCCGCCATGTACGTCGAGAAATATTGCGAACACCCACGCCACGTGGAGATCCAAGTTCTCTGCGACAAGCACGGCACCCGCCTCTATCTCGGCGAACGCGACTGCACGATTCAACGTCGCCATCAAAAGCTTTTAGAAGAAAGCCCAAGCCCCATTCTGGACGCGAAGATGCGCCAGCGCATGGGTGAAGCGGCCATGAAACTTTGTAAAGCCGTGAACTACGAAAACGTCGGTACGGTGGAATTCTTGGTCGACGAGAAAAAGAATTTCTACTTCATGGAAATGAACACCCGAATTCAAGTCGAACACCCGGTCACTGAAATGGTCACGGGTTTTGATTTGATCAAGGAACAGATTCGCGCTGCTGCCGGTGAGAAGCTCAAAATTAAACAATCCGATGTCAGCATCACCTCTCATTCGATTGAATGCCGAATCAATGCTGAACATCCGGAGAAGTTCACGCCTTCACCGGGCAAAATCACTGCTCTCCATGTTCCGGGGGGTTATGGCGTTCGCGTCGACTCCTTCGTTTACGACCAGTACAAAGTCGTTCCTTACTACGACTCTATGATCGGGAAACTCATTGTTCATGCACCCACTCGCAAAGATGCGATCGCAAAAATGCGTCAAGCCCTTGACGAATTTGTTGTCGAAGGAATTGAAACGAATATCTCCTTCCACAAGAAGATCATGACCAACGAACGCTTCCGCGACTCCAATTACGACACCCACTTTTTGGAAGAGTTTCTCCCTAAAACCGAGTAAAATAGTACCCGTATGTCGAACGGGTCAGACAGCGGTTTTCCAGGCAAACCAGAGAGCACCAATACCAGTACTCGAGTCGATCTCGGGGAGGACCTTTTACAAACTCGGAGTGGGGTTGAAACCAATCCGCGCAATTCGTTTGCGCCGGTTTCTTCTGACACGGATCCGGGCGAAACCATTGTCGATGAAATCGGCGACAAACTCGAAAGCGCCCGAATTCTTTTGAACGAAGGATTGCTCGAGGAAGGAAAGAAAGTTCTTCGAAAGATTCTGATTCAAGACCCTCATAACGTCGTCGCGCGAAAACGCCTCGAAGAAGTGCACGAAAAAGAGTTGCAGCAGATTTTTGGAGACTCGGCTCCTCGCCGCCCGACTCTCGGTACTACGAAAGCCGATACTGAAGTCACCCGAAGCTTTGATACCGACCAGCTCATTCAAAATCTCGATTTGGATTTACAGTTGGGATTGGGAGATTTGCGTCCCAGTCTTTTTCATTCCGACGAACCCGCTCTCACAGGTCCGCTTCCGAAATGGGACCTCAAACTCGACGAGCATCTTTCTGGTTTGAGTTCCAAAGACCGTCTCGATGTTGGAATCGCATTTTTGGAAATGGGCTTTTACAAGCAAGCCTCTGCTCAGTTTCAATTCGTGTTGAACGACCTCACCTATCGAATTCAGGGCGCATGTCTTTTTGCGTTCTCAAAAATTCTAGAAAAGGAGCCGTTTGAAGCCAGTCTGGTGTTGGAACCTTTGTTAAACGAGTCGGACATTCCGGCTAAAGAAAAACTAGAAATCCTCTACCTTTCGGCCCGCGCCTCGGAAGCACTTGACCAAAAAACTCAGGCCATCGGAAAATACTTACAGATCTGCAAACTCGAGGCTGGATATCGTGACACAGAGGATCGTCTCAAGTATTTGTATCAGCAGTGGCCAAAACAAAACTGAAGTTTAAACACACTGTCCTCGCCTTTTTTGGCGGAGTGGCTCTTCTCACCACCGCTGCGGTGATGTTTATCCAGAGCGCGTACTTTGCAGACATCTTGAAGCGCGTTCTCTTTCATCGCATTCCGATTAACTGGGGCGTTAAGGGCGACTTCTCCGACATCGCCATTCAGATTTTTCCTCCAGCCCTTTCCATTCAAAACCCGAAGGTCAACCTCGAACCCAATAACATCGTCGACCTTCCGGCGGGTTCAACGATCGCAGCCAAGCGAATCGATTTGATCTTCCGTCCGCTTCAAATTTTCTTTGGCAATATTCAAGTGAATCGGGTGGTGATTGGGGATGGCGACGTCCAACTCGCCTTTCCAAAAGGTTATAACTTTGCGACCCCCGCTCCCCCGAAGAAACAACAGCCTAAAGCGAAGGGCGGATTTATTCAGTGGGACGATCTGTTTAAGATCCGTGCCGAGTCGGTCGCGCTCGAGAACACCCATCTTCGCGTCAGTTTTGAAAATCCAAAAGTCCAAGCCGAACTCACCGCAACGATTTTAGAAATCGGCCAATGGAATTCTCGCGCGGGTAAGGGCTACCAGATGGAGCTCGAGCTCAAGAACATTCAAGGCTCGTTTCCAAAAGCCTGGGGACTTCCTTCGAAAATCGACGGTCTGTCTTCTCATGCCTACGTGAACTCCTCCGGATTGAATCTCGAATCGTTTAAATTCGTGGTTCAAGAAAACACGCTGGAGTTCACCGGGAGAATTGACGGCGACTTACTCAATCCAAAAAACCTAAAAGCCAATGGGAATTTTGCAGCTAAGGGCGACCTCTTTGAAATTCTAAAGATTCTACACCAAGAAAAAGGAAAGTCCTTTCTTCCCAGCGGCAACATTCAGGCCTCCGGAAAGTTTCGTTCCGATCTCGATCGTCCTTGGGAGACTTTGGAAATTGAAGGGAAACTGGATGCGAAGAGTGTCAGCTACCAAGAGTGGTTCTTCGACTCTCTGAAACTCGAGGGCGGTTGGGACAATTCCAAAGCCATTGTCCAAGGAGCAGAGATTGAATCAGCTCCGAGAGATCGCGTCCCGCCATTCACTCCCGGCTGGGGTGGCAAAGTGAAAATCGGTGCCTTTTCTTTCAACCCGGCCAATCTCGACAAGGACGAACAGCTGAAGATTCCCCTCGAGTTTGAAAAAGCCCACATTCATTGGTTAGCAGCCCCTGCTCAAAAAGATATCTTCAACCTGATTTTTAGAATTTCTGGAACAGCAGACCTAGCCGTCACCCCGAAAGGAAAAGACGGGAATTGGACAATCGATGCGGTGACAAAGTTAGATCTTGAGAACTTCCAACTCGATAACCAGCGCTTCTCCAAATCGCGTGCCCTTCGACACCTTCTGAAAATTCCGTCGGTGAAGTTAAACGGTTCGCTAGCGGTGAATGCTAACGGGTTACAGCCGAAGGAATTGAAACTTGGCGTGGGCACGACGGATCTCGCCGTAACCGGACAATTTGGCTTCAAAACAGGATTCGGCCTGAAGGCGTCTGGCAACATTGATCTCAAGGACTTCAATACACTTTCAGAAGTCCCAATTCGCGGCCAAGGTCCGTTTGTCTTTTCCATTCATGGACCGGGTTCGAATCTCCTCCTGGATTTCGACTGTGATTTGAAAGACACGTCCTATCTCCGACTGGGCTTGGGCTCACTCAAAGGCATGCTGACCTATGACGACGGCGCAGATCGCCTCATTTTTCGCGATGTGAACGTCACTCGCGATCAAACTCAGTTTTCAGTGGGTGGAAACATTCAGCTCGGAAATCAAGACAGCATCGACCTCGCTGCTACGATTCGAAAAGGTTACATTCAGGAATTCGCGTCGGTCTTCAAGGAACTCTACAAACACATCTCGTGGTTTCCCCATAAATTGAACGGTCCCTTCACCGGAAGCGTGAAGGTGACGGGTGGCTTGACTCTTTCTCAACTCGAAGTCTTTGGCGACTTCAAAGGCACGAACTGGGAGTACCTCGGCGAAAAGTTCAAAACCATGGCCATCAAGGGCGGCTATGACAAGGGGACCTATTACTTGCAATCCCTAAACACCGTGAAGAACTCGGGCCGAATTCTCGGGCAAGTTTCTTACGTCGAAAATACGGAGAACCTCAGTTGGGATCTTCGTACTGAAGGTCTGAGCCTCACTGACGTCGACATGATTGCAAAAATGGAAGTACCCGTGCGAGGACGGCTCAATCTTCAAAGCAATGGTTCGGGAAGGGTCGGTCAAATTACTTCGGTGACCCAAGGCTCGATTTCCGATGTTTCGGTGCGAGGTCAATCCCTCCCCTCGAGCAATGGTTCGCTGAAATCTGCGGGCGGCATTGCGACATTCAAAGGCAACCTCTTAGGAAACCAGGGCAGCTTTGAGGGCCAATATGATTTCCATCCGAAGGGCAATTCCTTCGTCAAAGGGGAATACAAACACCTCGATTTTTCTCCAATACTCCTTGTGTTGAATCCCAAACTGGTTCAGGACACTTCTCTGGCCGGATTTATTTCGGGCTCGGTGGATCTCAAGTTCCAGTCCAATGAAGTGGAGAAAGCCACTGGCCGAATCGATCTCAACGAATACCTGCTCAGCAAAACCGGAACGAAGTTCAATCTGGTAGACCCGGTGAGCGTCAAAATCGATCGCGGAACCTTCCACATTCCTTCAGCCCAACTGCGCGGACATCGAGGGGATACGCAGCTCTCTTTGCGTGGAAACTCCGGAAATCTCTCAGGAGCCCTCAAAGGTCGCTTAGATCTTTCTTTCACCGAGTTTGTTCTTCCCCAAATTGCCCAAGCAGGCGGAGCCGCAAATCTCGACTTTGTGATTGGTGGGACCATCAAGGAACCGAGTCTCTCGGGTCGAGCGAATCTCGAAGACGTCATCCTTCGAATTCCGTCCATTGATTCCACATTTGAAAACATGAGCGGCACCGTTCAGCTCAAACAAAACGTTCTTCAATTTCAGAATATTGAAGCGTCTTTAGGTAACGGTCGCATTCACGCCGCCGGGAAAGTGTCCCTCTTTGTAGATCGCTATCCCGATATTTTGCTCACAGGAAGTATCGGGGGCAGCCGCCTGAAGATCTATCCCTTCCAAGTCGTTCGGGTTCAGGGAGGATTGAGAATTGTTGGAGACGAACCTCCGTATCAAATCGAAGGAGCCGTGACGATCGACTCCGGCTTGATTCGAGAAAAAGTCATGGGAGGAAGCCAGAGCCGCTCGTTGCGAACCACTCGCTACACGCCTCCACCCCCGACTACAAAATCGGAAGGCGATACGCCGCTCTTCAAACTGAACGTCAAGGTTTTAGCCAACCAGGGCATTTCCATTAAGAATGATCTCTTCAATTCTGAAATGAAGGGGCAGATCACCGTCGTCAACACGATCGATACTCCTCGGCTTCTAGGAAATGCTTCGACCATTCAAGGCAAAATGACGTTTAAAGACCGAGAGTTTCTCATTCAATCGTTCAACTTAGAATTCGACAATCCCACGGTGATCAATCCTCTCTTCAATCTCTCGGCGAATACCTCGATCAACAACACGAAGATCCAACTCTTTGCTTCGGGACGCATTGATAAGTACAAAATTGAACTCACGTCGAACCCTGCCATGCAGGAATCGGAAATTCTGAATCTGCTCGCTCTCGGTTTGACGGCCGATGAAATGAACAAGATCAAATCGTCCGATCGCTCGGCCTTACAACAAAGTGAAGCCGCGTCCATCTTGCTCAATTCGATGGACTTCAATCGGGATATTCACGACAAGACGGGCTTCCAGGTCCAACTCGATGAATCGGTGGATTCTCAGGCCGGCGCCAGCGTTTCGCGGCCTCGAACGGAATCTGAAACCACGACTTCTTCGCCCAAGATCGTCTTAAAACGCCAAGTCATTAAGGATCGTCTCGATGTGTCGGTAGGTTCGACCGTGGGCGTCGGAACCAATACTGAGAAGGAAGTCAGTGCGGAGTTAAAGCTCCCACTGGGATTCTCGATTCAGGGCGTTTATGACATCATTGAAGGCAACGGCGTTGACACGAATAATCGAACCTCTTATGGTGCAGACCTTAAACTACAGAAAAGGTTCAAATAGTTTTTGCGAGTAAAATGGCTGATTCCTGCAGCTCTACTGCTCTTTGGGGGACTCGGCCAGACGGCTTGGTCTGCAGGGGAGAACTCTCGCCTTCGCGTTGAAATCGACAATATTGAGTTCTTTGGGGTCGAAGCCCTGCAAAAGACCGAAATCGAAGCCCTCCTCGAGGTCGCTCCTGGAGAGCAATTCGAACAAGTGCGCGTAGCCCGAGATGCTCAGAGCCTCCGAGACCTCTATAAAAAGAAGGGGTATGAGAAAGTCGCCATCCGAACCGAACTCATTCGCCGCAAGACGAGCTCTAAGAAGTCTGAAACCATTCTGAAATACTTCGTCGAGGAAGGTTCGCCCGTTCGAATCGCGAAAATCGGATTTGGATTAAAAAATCCGCTCCCGCCCACTGCGACGCGAGAAAATGCTTTTTGGACCAAGATTCAGAACACCCTCTCCCAGAAAATCCCTCTGAAAACGGGCGATGTTTTCGATCAAGACAAAATTACCAGCGCTCGCCGTACGATCGAAGATGCCCTTGCCTCCGAAGAATATTTCGGAGCTCGAGTGGAAGAGGTGGAAACCAAAGGGTCCTCGGCACCCCAATCGAAAGACGAAAAATTCGGCCCCAGCCTAAGATGGGTGGATTTAAACTTTGCAGTTACCTTGGGCGATCGCGTGACCTTTGGCTTCTCCGACAACACCGTGTTTACTCGAAGCCAGCTCAACTCGTTCATCGAAGATATTCGGCTCATCGGATTCGGACGCGACTTCGTCAATGCCATCAAAACCCGAATCGAAGACGAATACAAAGCAGTAGGCTATTCCAACGTTCAGGTTACCATCTTCACGTTTGAAAAAGTCGCCCTCGGAGAACGTCACGTCAGCTTCCGAATCCACGAAGGCCCCAAGGTGATGATTGAAAGCTTGGAGTTCGAAGGCAACCGGGTTTTCAGTAAGGAGCAACTCACCCAGCTCTTCTTTTCGACAGCGCCCCTGCTCATTCAAAAGCGCGTCTACATCGACAAGGAGATCGGAAAAGCAGGCGACCTCCTCATCGAATCTCTGAAATCGCAGGGATATCTTTCTGCGAAGCTCGTATCCGTGAACCGATTCTTCTCTGCCAAAAAAGATACCGCCCGCTTGGTTTTCTACGTTTTAGAGGGCGAGCAAACGATTGTGGAAAAGATCATCATTGAGGGAGTGAGATACTACCCCATCGATGAGGCAAAGCGCATTCTGCGCATCCAAGAAGAGACGCCCTTCAACCACTACGCGTTCGAAGAAGGAATTGAAAGTCTCAAGGCTGCTTATAGAAATAAGGGCTACTTAGAGTTTCACCTCACCAATGAGAGCCCAGAATCCATTGTTCGCTACAGCGACGAGAATCGTCGCGCCGAGATTCGCCTCAGCTTTAGCGAAGGCCCCCAGTTTCACGTCACTGAAATTGAAGTGGACGGACTTACAAAAACCCACAAACCAGTGGTAACCCGAGAGTTGCGATTCAAAGTCGGTGACGTTCTAGAAGAACACCTCATTGACGAGAGCGAGGGCCGCCTTAGAAAATTGGGGATTTTTAGCACCGTCTCGATTCGTATTTTTGAAGATGCCAACGATCCTCAAGGCAAGAAGGTTCGTGTTGCCGTTCAGGAAGCTTTTCCAGGCCTTTGGGGAGGCGGTTTAGGATACCGAAACGACCTCGGTCCTCGAGTGTTCGGCCAGCTCTCTTACGGAAATCTTTTTGAAGAAAACCATACGGTGTTCTTAAACACGAATGCCTATCAACGAACGGACAAAGTCTTCTGTTCCGGCACGCAAGGGGCGGCGGAAGAAGTAGAAAGCAATTGCTCGCTCGAATACCAAGCCGAGATTGGTTACAACTGGCCGTGGGTTTTCTTAGGAGAAACCACGTTCCGTCCGAATTTTTCAGTCGCACGAACTCAGTACAAAACCTTTTCAGCTTACACGATTGGGTTTTCGGCCACGCTGGAAAAGAAACTTCTGACCAAGCCCAACCTCATCGGAACTTTTTCCTACAGCCTGGAAAGGATCCGACAGTTCAATGCACGGTTCGGCGTCGACAACGTGGATCTCCGCATCGGCGCGTTTATTCCGAGCTTACGCCTCGATTTGCGTGACAATCCTCTTGCACCGACATCGGGGTATTTCGCTTCAGTTTCTTACGAACTCGCAGCGCCTGAGTTTTTCTCAGACCCCACCGTGGGTTATTCTCGCGTCGAAACACGGCAAGATCTCCTCGTTCCCATCGGCAAGGGAATGACCTGGTACATCAGCGCTAGAACCGGCTGGGAACGAAACAATATCCGCGGATCGGGCGGAATTTTAGGAACCATTCCTTTGATCAAGCAATTCGCCCTCGGGGGTGCTTCCAGCTTGCGTGGGTTTAAGGAGCAAGAACTCTCCATCGCTAACACGGCCGTGAGTGGTTCGGCTTCCTACGTGAACTACCGCACACAGCTGGATCTCCCGTTTGCAGGAGCACTTCGCTTCGGTCCATTCTTGGACGCAGCAAATCTTCTGGTCGATGATTTCTCTTTCGTCAAAGATCTGCGATTCGGCCTTGGCGTGGGCTTCCACTATCAAACGCCCATCGGCCCAATCAACTTTGATTGGGGCTTTAAGTTCCGTCCGCGTGCCGACGAAAGCCCGCAGGAATTCTACTTCTCAGTCGGGATGCTCTAAGCCATGAATTCGTCCGATCAGCGCGCCATTCAAAAGGTCAACGAACACGGCGTGCTTCTCGTTTTTCCGGTAAAAAATAAAAAAGAGCCGCTCTCGCTCTGGAGCGTTTCCCACCCCCGAACCGAAATGCGTTGGGAATGGACCGAAGACGGCGACGACCGCGTGGCTAAAATGTGGATGCAGATGAAACGCCTCTCCGACTGCCGCGAAATCGTCTATTCCAAATGGTTCCAAGGCCGAGCAACTTTTTTCTCAAAAACCCTTTTTCAAGCCATGCTACGTTTGAAAAACTCTGCCGGCCTAATCCCCGACCCAAACGCCCGAACCATCCTCACTATTTTGGAACAAGACTCCCCGCTCTCCACCAAAGAACTGAAAAAGCTAGCCGAACTCCAAGGCCGCTACAATGAAGGCGTCTACAGCCGAGCCATGAAAGCCCTCTTCAATCGTCTAGCAATCGTCGGATTCGGCGAAGTAGAAGACGGCGCCTTCCCCTCCCTAGCCGTAGCCGCCACTTCCTTGATCTACGAGGAACTCGTCGAAGGCGCACGCGGCATGTCGGTCGATGAAGCCCAAACAACCCTAGATACAGCGATGCCCCCTGGCTCAGCCTTTCGGAAGTTCTGGGACCGTTCCTCAATCTAACCCCACCCAACACAATATCCTTCTGCTCCCTCCTCCTTTATTTCTCTCCCAACTAGACCTAAAAGAGCCGACCACGAAGGGAGGCGATAGAAGCAAGGATGCTTGCCCGGGCTGGTTGGGAGAGAAATAAAGGAGGAGGGAGCAGAGGGAAGATGGCGATCCCGGAGAGATTCGAACTCCCGACCTGATGCTTAGAAGGCACCTGCTCTATCCAACTGAGCTACGGGATCGCATGCCATTTTATAAACACAGGCGGCCATAATTTCCTAGCGATTTCGTTGGATTAAAAGGCTGTGATAGAATTTATTCATGGCTCTCTACGAATTCTACTGCGATCCCTGTAAGTCCAAGTTCGAACAGATCACTTCTTCGAATGATCCGGACCAGGGGAAGTGTCCTAAATGTCAGGGTAAAAAAACCCGGAGGATGATTTCTAAGTTCGCAGTCGGTGGTCAGGGCGATTTAAGAGAGACCACCTTCCATGGCTGCCATGACAACTTCGATGGGGTTTCGGGTGGGCATGACCATCACGATCACCATGGCCACGGTCACGATCATGACGACTAAGTCGAAAGCGGCTTTCTTCCCACTGCAATAATGGAATGAGCGCTATCCTTGCCTGCTTTAGGCAAATGCCGAGTTTTCTTTTCTAACCATTTCAAAAAGCGCATCGGAAAGAGAAAGCGAATGGCCTTGATCTGGCTCACGTAGGCGCTGTGATACTTCTCCATGTAGACGCAGTCGAAACCGGCTTCGGTCAAGAGCTCGCGAAGCTCTTCGGTGGTGTAGAGAAAGAGATGATCGCTCCAATGAAACTGCTTGGGCATGAGCTCTTCAATATTGTCGACCTGATTATAAGTCGGAAGAGTCGACGAATAATCCGCCCCGTTTGGCGTCGTGAGAATCACAATCCCACCGGGCTTCAAATTTTCCCACGCGGACTTCAAGAGCTGATCGGGAACTGCAACGTGCTCAATCACCTCGCCCGCCAAGATACAATCAAAGCGCTCGGTGTCGCGAAAATCCATCAGGTTCGCGTTCACGGTTTTAAATTTTCCGTGAGTGTATTTCTTCTGAGCATATTTTAAAAACTCGGGATGCAGGTCGACTGCAGTAACGTCGTAACCTTCTTCAGCCAATGTCAGTGCGAAGTTTCCCTGGGCTGAGGCAAGATCGGCCACACGACGCCCCGGAGCAAAGATGCGAATGAGACGCAGGACCTCTTCAATTCTTAAAAAGTAACCGAAGACGGAAGCCTTGCGGCGATTGGGGTAGAAGAAACAGCGCTCATCATCGCCCCAGCAAAACTGACGCTCAAAGTCAGTCTCGACTTCACTCTCAGAAACCCTACGCATAATTTCGATATAGACCACTCTTATGGTAAAGGGAAACCATGATTTTAATCACGGGAGCCAGTAGCGGTATCGGAGAAGCCACCGCCCAGGCCTTTGCAGCGCAAAAAAAAGACCTCTTCCTGGTTGCACGCCGCGGCGGAAAACTTCGCGAGCTGGCCGACATTTTTAAAAAGAAATACTCCGTCCACGTAGAAACGGCCGAACTGGATGTTTCCAATTCCAAAGCCGTCAAAGAGTGGGCGAACAGGAACGCGTCGCTCCTCGGTAAGACTGAAGTCTTGGTGAACAACGCTGGCCTCGCTCGCGGGCTCGCCAGTTTTCAAGAAGGAAATATTGAAGACTGGGATGCCATGATCGACACCAACATCAAAGGATTTCTCTACGTCGCTCGCGCAGTCATTCCTCATTTCATTGAAAAAAAATCGGGCCACATCATTAATATTGGGTCTGTTGCAGGTCGTTGGACTTACCCGAAAGGAAATGTGTACAGCGCCACGAAATTCGCGGTGCGAGGCCTTTCTGAATCCATGCGCCTGGATTTAAATGGTACCGGCATTCGCGTGACGGAGATTGCTCCCGGAATGGTGGAAACGGAATTCAGCGTCGTGCGATTTGGCGGCGACAAAGAAAAGGCTAAATCCGTATATAAAGGATTAGAACCCCTCACTGCTCAAGACATTGCAGAAACAATCGTCTGGTCGGCGCAGCGACCCAAGCATGTGAACATTCAGGAATTGGTAATATACCCAACTGATCAAGCTTCACCGCAAGTCGTCCACAGAAAATAATTTTATTTAAAATTCCGGTATGAAACTGAGCAGATGGCCATTTGCTTAGGCCGTTCGCTTGACTTCCAGTCGACCAGTCCCATTTTTAGTCTATGAGCAAACCTACAAATATCTTCATCCCAGTAGTACCGATCAGAAACACAGTTCTTTTTCCAGGCACAGCGCTGCCCCTCAAAGTGGGGCGGAGCAAAAGTATTGGTGCCGTTGAAAAAGCGCGCGCTAGCGACGGGTGGATTTTAGTCGTCACTCAGAAAGATGCGGACGAGGCGAACGATCCTCGTTCCGACGGTCTTTATAAAGTTGGCACCCTAGCGAAACTCGAAAAATCTCGCGCTTCGGGGGACAAAGGCTACGAAGTCATTGCCCGCGGTGTGAGCCGATTTCGAATTGATGAATTCAAACTGGAGCGAGACCACCTCACTGCTCGCGGCGAAGAATGGGAAGACATCCACGATTCCGACGCGCAGACGGAAGAGGTTCTCATCAAGAGTTTGAAAAAACTCTCTAAAGACATTTTAAATCTTTTACCGGCCGACACCGAACAGCTCATCGAGTTGGTGGATGGAATTGAAGATCTTTCCTTCCTCACCCACCTCTGTGCAGCAAACATCGATGTACCGACGGTGAAGAAGCAGGAAATTTTAGAAACGCCGTCGATTAAAAATCGATCACTGAGCTTGCTCGAAGTTCTGCAGCATCAGAAGGAAACGCTGACGCTTCAGAACGAGATCCGCGACAAGCTTTCTCAAAAGATGGGCAAGGCTCATCGAGAAAGTATTTTGCGCGAGCAAATGCGTACGATCCGAGAAGAACTCGGCGAAGAAGGCGATTCCAAAGACCAGAACAACTATCGAAAAAAGATCGATGAATCTGGAATGCCCGAGAGCGCCCGAAAAGTTGCCGACGAAGAGTTGAAGCGACTCGAAGGCATGGGCAATTCCTCGCCAGAATCTCACGTCATTCGAACGTACCTCGACCTGCTCTGCAGTTTGCCGTGGGCGAAGTACGCCGATGAAACGATCGACTTGGATCAAGCCCGTGCGGTTCTCGAAGGAGACCACTACGGCTTAGATAAAGTGAAAAAACGCATTCTCGAGCACCTGGCCGTGATGAAACTAAAAAAAGAATCTCGCGGCACGATCTTACTGCTTGTCGGCCCCCCAGGCGTTGGCAAGACCAGTTTAGGTCAGAGCATCGCCCACGCTCTCGGACGCAAATTCGTCCGTGGAAGCTTGGGGGGTGTGCGCGACGATGCGGAAATCCGCGGTCACCGACGCACGTATATTGGTGCTCTGCCGGGTCGAATCATCCAGGCCATCAAGCGCGCGGGCGAAAGCAACCCCGTCTTCTTACTAGATGAGGTCGACAAACTCTCTCGCAGCTTCGTGGGCGATCCAGCGAGCGCTTTGCTTGAGGTCTTAGATCCTGAACAGAACAAAACGTTCTTGGATCATTACCTCGATATTCCGTACGACCTCTCGCGCGTGTTCTTCATTGCGACGGCCAATACTTTGGATTCGATTCCGGGCCCGCTCCTGGACCGAATGGAAGTGATTGACCTGACCGGGTACACCACGGCCGAGAAGTTGCACATCGCGAAGAATCACTTGCTCCCCAAGCAGCTCAAAGAGCATGGGATTCAAGAGAGTCTTTTCTCGATCAGCGACGCAGCGATCTTACGAACGATTAGCCACTACACGCGAGAAGCGGGAGTGCGCGATCTTCAAAGAAAGATTGCAGCGATCTGCCGAGCTTCGACCGAAAGAATTTTGGAAGCCCTGCAAACTCCCGAAGCGGATCGTAAACCGATTCGCGTCGATGTCGCAGATCTAGAAAAAATCTTAGGGCCTGAACGCTTTATCCAAGAGGTGGCCGAAGGGGTCACTTCACCGGGAGTGGTGACTGGTCTTGCTTGGACTCCGGTTGGCGGCGAGATTCTTTTCGTCGAGGCCAGCCAGATGCCAGGCACTGGCAAGCTCACCCTCACCGGGCAGTTGGGTGATGTGATGAAGGAGTCGGCTCAGATCGCGTTGAGCTTAGTGCGCTCTCACGTGTCGGAGATCGCTTCGACCTTCAAGTTCAATAAATCGGATATTCATATCCACGTTCCTGCGGGCGCAATCCCGAAGGACGGTCCGTCGGCGGGAGTGACGATGCTTACCACAATCGCATCGTTACTCTCAGGACGGAGCGTGAATCCGAAACTGGCGATGACGGGTGAAATCACTCTGCGAGGAGCGGTGATGCCTGTGGGCGGGATCAAGGAAAAGGTCATCGCTGCACATCGCGCCGGAATTGAACGCATCATTATGAGTAAGCGAAACCAGAAGGACTTGGTCGACGTACCCGAAGACGTCAAAGCCCAGCTCAAGTTCCACTTCGTCGAAAACTACGCCGAAGTTTTGGAAGTCGCGCTCGGAATCAAGGCCAAGGAACTCGATCAGTTCTTGCCACAGCCCCCTCCGCAGCAGCCCCCCGCTGCGGTCATGTGAAGTCCGGCAGACGGTTTGCTGTCTGCTGAAGCGGGCAGCGGTTAGCAGAATCTGTTAACCGTTGCCTGCTTTTTGGATTAATAGACCTTAATTTTCTGATTCCTTGGCATGTGCTACAATCCCTTTCAGATGAAAAATCTGGGGGGATTGTGCGCTACTATTCTTCTTTGGAGCTGGGGAGTTTTCGCCGCTCCCACTCCCAATATTTCCAATCGCTCCGACTTCGAGATTCCAATTGAGAAGGCCCTAGATCAACCAGAAAATCTGGCAAACGTAGCATCTAGAATTTCCGAAACAAGGCTAGCTCGACCCCAAGGATATCTTCGAACCCTAAATGGCCACGTCTTTCTTCCTAGCGCATACTTAGCTAACCCATTTCCAACCAACAACTTAGCCGTTGGGATCGAGTGGGCGTCATCCAATCTCACGGATCCTGCCCTAGAAGCTGCCATCAAGACCTACGGCGTTTCTCCTTCTTTTAACTACCGTGGCTCCAAAAACGCTTGGTCATTCGATTTCAGCCTTAGCGCAATTCTCCTCAGCGGTTCAGACGCCTACTCCGCTTTTATCTCGGGGGCGTCGGCAACCTACCGCGCTGAAGCTGGAGTTTTTTACTCTCTATTTCGTAGTCAGCGCATGAGTGCCCAATTAGGCGTTTCTTACACAACCGGCTCTACGCTTTCGTTTTCACCCCTCACTGCAGTAGATGCTTCGATAACCAATCTTCAGGAAGCCAATCGTGCTAGGTTTTTGAATAGTAGTCCAATCCAAGAACTCTCTCCGCGGTTTTCGTTGGCATATGCTTCTTCGCCAGTATTCGGCGTACTACTGGAGGGCGGAAGTCTTTTTGATTTAAGAACTGGGAAAGTGGCATTTGTTAAAGCCGCGGCAAAACTCGATTTCGATCTAAAGACAATGAGAATACCCTTGGGCTTCTCCGGTTTCTATGTAGCAAAACTAGGCATCGGGGGAACGACTACTTCTCAAATTTATGGAATCGGAATTTTTGACCGACTCACCCCCGCCTTTAGTGCAGGCCTGGAATTGTCTCGACTCGATCGAAGTGATGCGTCTCTTTCCGCACTTCTCTCGGCAACCTATTACTATCCGTAGTTGCTATCTAACCTCTGCACCAGATGCGGATGGCTGTTCAGACTCAGGAACCACACTACCAGCTACATCACGGATCTGGGGTGTTTCTTTCAGCTGAATACACTCTAATCGATAATGTAGCTGGTTAAGAATCTCATCTGGCTTACCAGAGAGCTTCTGCCCAGTCGTTGTATCGATCAACTCAAGAGAATAACTTTTTACTTTTTCTCCAGTTTTTCCATTAGGACGTGCACGAATTTCAAATTCTGAAGGATTGACACCATTTACACGAGTAGCGAAATAAGCATCGTTTCCTTTAACCGTAAATTCTAAACTCTTCTTCAGGCGAGAAATCGGATTTTCAACGGTACAAAGATCTCTCGTTGCATCGTCAATCTTATCTCTGACTTGGTCTCCCAAATCTTGCAATCGATCTTGCGCCTTGGATCCTTCGGCTCGAGCCTTATTAGCGAGCTCATCAGCACGTTCCTTCAATCTTCTAGCTTCACCGCCAGCATCGTTTTGAATCTTTCTTACTCGGTCGGCAGCATCTGCAAGACCTTTTTTCATTTGAGCCAAAACATCGGCATTAGAGGTGCTGGTGATACCGACAAAATAAACAGCCAATATAAAAAGGCTTTGGGTGGCGACTTTTAAAAACAATCTTTTCATAAAACTCTCTCTCGGACTGAACTGATTTCAAGAGCCATACCAGCTGCTTCAGTAATTTGAGGTGAAGGATATTAGGTACATAGTCCACCAATCACTAAGAACCCCGTCTAATGTTTAGACACCTGTTGATCTCCATTTTTCCAAGACTGTTTCAGACAGCAGCCCGTTGACACTTGGCTAAGTTGGCCAGAGAACTGGCGATGCCCTTTCCTTGAGAACTTGCTTTTCTGGTTCCTGCCGCCTATTCCTAGATGTCCATGGCCAAGTCAAAATCGGTTTCGGTTGCAGACATCCTCAAAGCCCTCGAAAAACGCGCGCCCAGCGACACGGCAGAAGACTGGGACAATGTCGGTCTCTTAGCCGGCGACCCGAAGTGGACCACCAAAGGTGCTATCATTTCAATTGATCTCACGGCAGAAGCCATCAAAGCGGCCAAAGCGAAGGGCTACAAGCTCATCATTAATCACCATCCCTGCATTTTTCCCCGCAGCCGCGGGCTGAGCCGAGTTACCCCGCCCTCGCTGGTCTACGAAGCACTCCAAGCAGGCATTGCGGTCGCCGCTTGCCACACCAACTTCGACCAATCGGCGCTGGAAGTCGTCTCCTCCATTACAGAGGAGTTGGAGATCACCCCGATGGGTCGCCTCCACGATTCCGGAAATGAATCCTTCTATAAGCTCGTCGTTTTTGTCCCCACCCCGTACGTCGAACGCGTCCGTAAAGCCATTACCGAAGCCGGCGCCGGCCATATTGGCCAATATGACTCCTGTACTTTTGGGGTGGCAGGAAAGGGAACTTTCCGCGGATCCAAAGACACCCATCCCTTTTTAGGCAAGCCAGGCGTGCTGGAAGAGGCTCAAGAAGTGCGCCTCGAAACAATATTGCCCCGTGGTTTAAAAAAGGCCATCCTTCAGGCGCTCTTAGAATCCCACCCTTATGAAGAGGTGGCCTACGACCTCTACGCCCTTGAACAGGGCCCTTCGAAGCAAGGCCTGGTGAGCGGCCTCGGCTACGGATTTTGGGGCGAGTTTAAACGTGCAAGATCCTTCCCAGATGTCGCGCAAAGTGTTAAAAGCCTGTTCAACATAGACGGGTTTTGGGTCACCCATCCCACCCCTTCCAAGGTGAAACGGGTCGCATTCGTAGCGGGAAAAGGGAGTTCCTTTTTACGCTCGGCTTCGCAAGCAGGATGTGAACTTTTTATTACCGGAGAAGCGGGTTACCACACCGCCCTCGAAGGTTCTCGAGGCGGGATGGCAGTTATGGAGTTAGGGCATCGCGAAAGCGAAAAGTTCTTTCTCAAAACGATGAAAGATTGGATCTCTGCAGAGGGAATTCAATCAGCGACAATTGATGTGCCAACACAGAGAATTTGGTCAGGAGGAAAAAAGTAAGTGAGTCAGCCCCTTCCTTTTCGAGAACAGACAAAAGCACTAGAACACCTTCAGGAATTGGATCTCAAAATTGATAGCCTCCAAAAAAGAAAAGCGGCTCTTCCGGTCAGCTTGAAGGCGGCAGAAGATGCTCTGGCGAAAGTCAGTGCTCTCCTCCAAGTCAAAGAAAACGCCATCACAGAAATTGAAAAGACGAAACGACAAACACAAGCTGCGCTCGATCTGAACAACGATCGTCTCGCGCGCGCCAAGGGAAAACTCGAAGGCGTTCACAACAGCCAAGAGTTCCAAGCAGCGAACAAAGAAATTGATCAGCTTCAAAAGATGAACACCGGCCTCGAAGAGCAGATGAAAAAATTCGATGCTGACGTGGTTGCGATTAAAAAAGATTCTGAAGCCCTCGTCGCTCAAGTGGAAAAAGCAAAAAGCGAACGAGATGCCATCGCGGCTCAAGTGGGCACCGAAGGCGGCAAATTAGAAACAGACATTTCTGCGCTCACAGGTGAGCGAAAGCAGTTTACCGACCAAGTCGATAAGCGCATCCTGAGTCAGTACGATCGCATTCGTACGGCTCGTGCGGGACTGGGTTTCGTGGTCACGGTTGCGGGACGCTGCATGGGTTGTAACATGATGCTTCCACCGCAGTTGTACAACGAGATCCAAAAGGGCACCGGTCCTCACAACTGCCCTAGTTGTCATCGCATCCTGTCAATTCCCAGCTCGCAGCAGAAGTAAAAGTTTGGCAAGGAACGGGCGTTCGCTGGCGACTCCGTCAAAAGAGTTCGTTGGAGGAAAGTCCGGGCTCCAAAAGCAGGGTACTGGCTAACGGCCAGGCATTTGTTCCACTGCAGTACTGGGTGAAACAAGTGACGGAAAGTGCAACAGAAAGCAAACCGCCTGCGACCGCAAGGTCGTCGGTAAGGGTGAAACGGCGAGGTAAGAGCTCACCGCGCCAGGAGTGATCCTGGTGGCATGGCAAACCCTACCTGGAGCAAGTTCAAATAGGGAGGCCCGCGGAGTTTCGACTTCGCAAAGACCACGCTTGGTCGCAGCCTCCGGGTAAGAACGCTTGAGGTTCGCGGTAACGCGGACCCCAGAGGAATGAACGCCTCCATTGGAAACAATGAAGACAGAACCCGGCTTACAGTTCCTTGCCAATTATTTACAGTCTGATAAACAAGGAAGCATATGAGAACATGGGGCGTATCGGATTCGATCAAGTTATATAATATGGAAAACTGGGGGGACCAGTACTTCAGCATTAATCCCTCTGGAAACATGACCGTTCATCCCAAGCGAGGCGAGGGCCCCGGGATTGATCTCGTCTCCGTCATCGAAGAAGCGAAAAAAGAAGGCGTTGCCTTCCCGCTCCTGGTGCGCTTCCAAGACATCATCCGCCACCGCGTTGTTGCTTTGAACGAAGCGTTCCGCAAGTGCATCACCGAGTTTGGTTATAAAGGACAGTACCAAGGCGTCTATCCCATCAAGGTGAATCAGATGCGCGAAGTCGTCGAAGAGATTTTGGACGCTGGCCGTCCCTACGACTTCGGTTTGGAAGCAGGATCGAAAGCAGAATTAGCTGCGGTGATCGCTGCCAACACCACGCCGAATTCGCTCGTCATTTGTAACGGCTACAAAGATTACGCGTTCATCAAGACAGCGCTCTCGGGAATTAAACTCGGCAAGCGCGTCCACATCGTGATCGAGAAATTATCCGAGTTGTATCAGGTCATCGCTGTTGCGCGCGAAGTGGGCGTCACCCCGTTGATCGGCATTCGCTGCAAACTTTATTCGAAGGGCAGCGGCAAGTGGGAATCGAGCGGCGGGGAACACGCCAAGTTCGGTCTCACCACTCCTGAACTCCTCCACGCTGTGAATATTTTGAGACAAGAAGGATTGGCAGATAGCTTCAAGCTCCTGCACTTCCACATCGGTTCTCAAATCACCAACATTAAGACCATTAAAGACGCCGTGAAAGAAGGCACTCGCATCTACGCAAAACTGCGCAAGATGGGATTGAACCTCGAATTCTTAGACGTCGGCGGTGGCTTGGGTGTCGACTACGACGGCTCCCGCACCAGCTTTGAAAGCTCCATCAACTACTCGCTGAATGAATATGTCAGCGACGTGGTCTATTCGATTCAAGAAGTCTGTCAGGCCGAAGAAGTTCCGGAACCGAACATCGTTTCCGAGAGCGGTCGCGCGCTCGTGGCTCACCACTCGGTTTTGATTGTGAACGTGTTTGGAAACATCGAAGTCGGCGCCACTCCGATTGGTTTGAATGAGACGGCAGATGAAGACGATGTCGTGAAAGAAATGCGCTACTTGCAGCAGAACCTTTCCAGCAAGAACTTGCTCGAACATTTCCACGACGCCGTTCAACGGAAAGACGAAGCCCTCAGCATGTTCAAACTCGGCTTCTTGTCTTTAGAAGATAAGGCGAAGGTCGAACACATTTTCTGGCAAATCTGTAAGGTCATTCACAAGAATGCCGCCGGATTGAAGTACGTGCCCGATGAAGTCGAAGCCCTGAACAAGCACTTGGCCGATCAGTACCTTTGTAACTTCTCACTGTTCCAGTCGATTCCCGACCACTGGGCCATTCAACATCTCTTCCCCATTATTCCGATTCATCGACATGAAGAAGAGCCGTCGAAGAACGCGACCCTCGTCGACATCACTTGTGATTCCGACGGCAAGGTCTGCAAGTTCATCGACCTGCGCGATATTAAAGACACGCTTCCGCTCCACCCCATCAAAGGTCACGAGCCCTACTACTTGGGCTTCTTCCTGATGGGCGCTTACCAAGACATCATGGGCGATTTGCACAACCTGTTCGGTCGTGTGAACGAAGTCCACGTCTTCTTGGATGAGACTGAGCCGGGCGGCTACTACATTGAAGAAGTGATTCGCGGCAACAACATCGCGAGCGTTCTGTCTTGGATTCAATACAGCGCGACCGATATGGCGAAGCGAGTGAAAGAACAAATCGACGCCAAGGTCCGCGAAGGCGCTTTGAAACCCAAAGAAGGTGTGGAAATGCAAAACTTCTACGAAGAATTGCTCCAAGGCTACACCTACGTGGATGTGGAGAAGCAGGCCAAGCCGCAATACCAAATCTCTACCGAGGTTCGCCCGCAAGGCGCTCCTGGCACCAATGGTCAGCCCGTCACCTTGAATTAGAAGAGGCTTTATGAAAATTCAGAACCAAGGATTTGATCACGTCGAGTTCGCCGTCAACGACATCGCGAAGCACGTGCCGATGTACCAGCGCATGGGCTTCGAAATGATCGGCGAGACTCACCTCAAATCGAAGGGTCTGAAGAAAGCCGTTTTCGCTCAGGGTTTTATTCGGGTGGTTCTGACTCAGTCCGATGGTTCACCCGCAGCTCAGAGCCAAGAGACCATCAAGTTCTTGAATAAGCAGGCTGAAGGCATTTGTGTTTTGGCTATCGATGTTGCCGATGCTCGCGAAGCTTTCGAAGAAACTACCAAGCGCGGCGCTAAGCCCGCCATGGAACCCACGAAGTATGAGTCGTCTTGCGGCACCGTGGTGCGTTCGGAAATCTGGACGCCCGGCAATGTTCGCTACGCTTTCATTGAGCGCAAAGCTCCAGGCGGCGCTCATTCCCAAGCGCTCTTTGATGATGGCTTGGAAGTTTCGCACTTGGAAAGTCCCTCGCCACTCGGACTGCGCCTGATCGACCATCTCACCAACAACGTGGGCATGGGCGAAATGAAGGGCTGGGTGGAGTGGTATAAGAAAGTTTTCGGCTTCATCGTCACTCGCTCATTCAATATTCGCGCGAATAAGACGGGTTTGATCTCTGACGTCGTTCAATCCGAAGACGGTCGAATCAAGGTACCGATCAATGAAGGCTCTGAAAAAACCAGCCAGGTCCAAGAATTCGTAGACCGCATGCGCGGCCCGGGCGTTCAGCACTTGGCTCTCATCACCATGGGAATTCAAGACACACTGAGAAAGCTGAACACCAAGAACTTCAAGTTCCTGAAAGTTCCGCACACTTATTACGAGGCTGTTCCCACCCGCGTTCCGAACGTGACTGAGAATATCTCAGAACTCGAAGAGCTCGGAATCCTATTAGACGGAGATGATACGGGTTACTTGCTACAGATCTTCGGCGAAGAAGCGGTCGGTCCGTTCTTCTTCGAATACATCCAACGCAAGGGCAACAAAGGCTTCGGCGAAGGCAACTTCCAAGCGCTCTTTCAAGCCATGGAACTCGACCAAATCCGCCGCGGGGTTTTGCAGGCTTAGTTCTTCTTACGCAGTTTTTTGGGTGGTTTCGAAGGCGGCTGCCGATCCGCCTGTGCGGGGGCTGCGTCGGCATTAGCACCTGAAGTCGCTGGCAATGAACAACGATCGGTTTGCTGAAGCAAATCTTTGATCATCTCATCTCTACTGCCTACCCTTAAGAAAAGGGTATTCACATTTCCATTCTTATAAACTCTCGTACCCATATTATCTAAAGTAATGTCCTTTAAACGATAGTTTCCTCGATTCAAGCAATCTGGCAGGGGAAGTTCCGTGAGAGCCCGCAATCCAAAATAATAGAGGGATGCGTCGGTCAGTCCGGCTTTAGAAATGCTAATTCCGGTCTTTCTAGTGAAAGCCGCTTCGAGTTCTCCCGTTGCTAATGCCATTCTTCTGAGTTCTTCAAGGTTAGAATCATTAGCATTCGGTTGTTGGCTTAAGAAGCTTTCCATTTCAGCACTTGAGAGAGAATACGGAACGTAAACAACTAAGCTTTTTTCATCTATTCTGGTATCGGTCTTAAAGTCTTGCGTGAGACGAATCTCTTCAAAGCCTTTTTTTCCGACTTTATCCCAATTCACTTGAATCAATGAGCGAAGACCTGTTGCAATTTTGCTTGTATGTCGCGTAAAAAACATCGGAATAGTAACTTCGCATTTGCAGGCCTTGGCGGAGTGCTAAACTTAGTTGAAATTGCAGCATGACCTCACCGCGTTTAGAATGGGTTCACCAGAATCCAAACAT
>JAIEMT010000045.1 GCA_019751945.1 bacterium | reverse complement strand
AGTCAAGAAAACCCTCTTTCACCCTTATTCTCGTTCAAACCACTGTGAAAAACTTGTTTCTTAACCGGACACGCCTGAATAAAAATCCTTTTTTCATATTCGGTCCTTTTTTAGTTTAGAGTTTAGTACGATTAGAAATGTGATCTTAAGATTGCGTTTCCCCAGTCGCCATCAATAAAAATTCTGGCAATAATATGTAAAATTAACCCTTGGTGTTTGTGTCCGTGTTTTCTGCAGTGCTCAGCGCGACTGTCTTGAGAAAGCGGCGGATACTGCAGAAGAGGAAATAGTTCCGCCACCTGGCGCTAGACTATCTGATTTTATGTCACTTGTTCCAAATTCGAAGAAAAACTCTTAAAAAAGGCTGGAGCGAAGGGCGAACCTCCGCTCCAGCCTTGATTTTACCAGCCGCTGATCGGAACAACTGCATCTACGAAGAACGTAGGTGTCGAGCCCCAAGTGCTTCCAGCCAACTTGGTATAAGCGCTCGATCCTGCCGAATCGGTTAAAAAGATCTCGTTATTTGTGCTGCCGTCAAAAAACGAAATCATCATATCGCCGTTTGAAAACATGTTTCGACTTGCACCGGTGATAAAACGGTTGCCTACTCCCAGAATCGATCCCGAAGCGGAAAGCTTTGCAGTATCAATCGTGTTGCTGCTCGGCGGCTCAATCGATGCATTGTTTCCGTTCGTGCCAGTTGCAGTGACGGTTCCTCTCATGTGAAGGGTATCGCCTACTCTACGACAATAGAGGGAGTGGGAGGTCGAACTTGTAGTGGTAAAGCCGTGAAACGTTAGAGCACCGCAGTGAGCCCAAGCCGAATAAGCCACCGAGCTATTCGCATCCAACCCCACCCAAGTACTGTTCGTACGACCTTTGAAGCTATTGCTCGAAGTATCGTAAACGATTTCACCCTTCTCAGGCGAAGCCACATCGCTCGTAGAACCTACCCACGGAGCGATAAAGCCTAAGCTGAGCGTTTGAACTGCGTGGGCTTTTGCAACAACGAGTGCTGCTGCAAAGCCAAATGCCAATACGAAAAGTCCCTTTTTCATAGTTATTCCTTTTTGTTTGATGGTTAGTTTTCGGCCGAGAATTGATCTTACGGGTCGGTGTCAGTGCGTGCGAACAAATACTATTTCCACCGGAGATATGTAAAATTAGTTGGCGCAATGACAACCCCAGGCTACTGCATCGCTCGGTGCAACTGTCTTGCGAAAGCGACAGATGTTGCAGAAAAAGAAATAATTCTGCCTCCCAGCGTTAGAGCGTCGGATTTTATGTCACTTGTTCCAAGTTCGAAGAAAGATTTTGTGATAGGACTTGAACGTGAGCTCCTACCGAATCCTCCTAGTACACAACCGCTACCGCAACTACGGCGGCGAAGACGCTGTTTTCGATGCTGAGGCAGAACTGCTGCGGCAACAGGGGAACGAAGTCGAGACCTATATTCGGGACAATCAAGACATCCATCAGCCCCTAGCCGCTGCGAGTGAAGCCCTTTGGTCGCATCGAACGGTGAAAGAAATCGACGCGCTCGCCGCAACGTTCAAGCCGAATCTCATTCACGTTCACAATACTTTTCCACTGATCTCTCCTTCGATTTTCTGGGCAGCGGAGAAAAATAAAATTCCGATCATTCAGACGTTGCATAACTATCGTCTGATCTGCCCTCAGGCCATGCTTCTTCGGAACGGGCAGATTTGTGAAGATTGTGTCGGCGGGTTTGCTTGGAAAGGTATTCTTAGGAAGTGCTATCGCGACTCTGCCGCTCAAACTGCGGCAGTAGCGGGAAGTGTAGGCCTTCACGGAATGCTGGGTACCTATTCGAATAAAGTCACTCGGTTCATCGCGACCGATGAGTTCTGTCGTGAAAAATTTATTGAAGGCGGACTGCCGTCAGAAAAAATTCAAGTGAAGCCCCATTTTGTTCCGAAAGCAGAAGTTTCAGCTTCTCACCGCAAGGGCGGCATCTTTGTGGGTCGCCTTTCGAAAGAAAAAGGCATTTCGGTGCTTTCTGATGCCCTAAAAATTCAAGAAGCCCCGCTCCGAGTAGTCGGAAGTGGACCGGACGAAAGCCTCCTCCGAAACATCCCGGGGGTAGAACTCTTGGGCTTTTTATCCCGCAAAGAGATTTACTCACAGCTCGCTTCGGCAGCTTGGCTAGTAGCTCCTAGCATTTCGTACGAAACTTTTGGCCTATCTATTGTCGAAGCCTTTGCTTGTGGCACCCCGGCCATTGTGAGTCGAATCGGGGCATTGAAAAGTCTGATCGAAGACGGGGTCACAGGACTCCTCGTCGAGCCAGGCAATCCGCGGGATCTCTCGGAAAAAATTCAGTGGGCTCAGAATCACCCGGCAGAAATGGCAAGAATGGGAAAAGCTGCGCACGAGAAATATGTCGCGAAGTACACGCCTGAAAAAAATTACGAGCGCTTGAAGGAAATTTACGAGAATGTTCTTTCGAAATAAATATCGCACTCTGATCTTAGTTGGATTTGTCCTCACTGCATTCCTCATCCTAAAACCGAAGCGTATCCAAGAAGGGTTCATGCTGTATCCTGGCGTAGGATCGGACGACTACTGTTACCTCGCACACGCCACGGCAATGGTCTTTGGACAATGGCCCAACTATTCCAAAGAAAAGATCTGTCTCTCCGAGATGCCCATGGCGAGTGTGGGTCCCGCACTGATGTCCTTGCCCTTGGTGCTTCCCTTTTCTTTGGTGGATCGAATTCTGGGTTCGCCCATCGTTCACGAAAGAAATGCTCTGGAGGTAGATCGGACTTGGACAGCCTTCGGTTTCGAATTGGCTTCGACCTTCTATTTTGCACTCGCCATCGTCTTACTTTTCCTCGGCCTTCGCCTTCATTTCTCAGAACGCGCTGCGGGTTTGGCTACTTTTTTCATGCTCATTGCACAGGGAGCTCCCCTCTTCGCGTTTAGACGGCCTGTTTTTTCTCACAGCTACGAACTCTTTGCCCAAACGGCGATGCTCGCGCTAGCTCTGCTTCTTGCTTCAAAGAAGAAAGCGCTTCGCCCTCAAGCGACGTACATCGTGACCGGAGTGCTCTGCGGATTCATTTCGCTCGTTCGGTACAATAATATTGTTTATGCCTTAGTCTGGCCCTGGGTCGTGGCGGGACTTCTCGGAGACTTACGCGATAAGAAGAAGCGACTTCAACCTCTCCTTTCCTATGCAATACTGGCGTCGATGTTCTTGGTCTTTAAAATTCTGCCTGGTTACGTCCTGGGTGGAGGAGAGAAGTATGCCTCGACCGTTCAGAACATTTTATTCATTCCTTCTCTGGGAACTTTTTTAACTCGGCTCGGTCATCTTCTTTGGGGAAAAGATTGGGGTTTGATTTTTACGGCCCCGTATTTCTTGGTGGGCACCGCCTACCTCTTGTCCCAACGAGGTAAAGCAAAGCTCAAGAACACCTACTTTCTGCCCTTCTTTGTTTGGCTGATTTTTCTAATCCCCACGCTCAACTTTGGATCCAACGGCGGGTGGTACGGTCACCGGTACCTGCTTTTTTCAGCCCTTCCGCTACTTGCCATTCCCTTTGCAGAGTTTTTGGATTCGCGATGGCTTGCCAAAAAAGAAAAGTGGAACTGGGCCCTTTGGATCTGGATCGTCTTTCCTCTCGCTTCGATGCTAGCGTTCGAAGGCGACTCTTGCCTCGAGCTGGTCAATGGCATTCAACCCGGCGGCCGCTACGACTATGGTAACCCCACCTATCAGCTCGTGGTCTGGGAACACGTACTGGAACCGTTTCAATTCATTTCTCTTCTGTGTCGAGGCGGTCCGGCCTATGTCCTTTATCTTTTGGCGACACTCTTAGGTCTGCAAAGTCACCTCCCCGCTGTTTTCCTGGAAAGATTTCCGCAGTTCTCATGGAGAACTTTTATTCAGTGGGTACTTTTCTTGACTGGACCTTCGATGATTCTCTATTTCAGTCTTTGGACTCGTAAGGCGAGAAAATCATTATTCGCTGAACAGCGAAGCTGATGATGAAAAGAGTTCCTTCAGACAGAGCCTTGGCAACATAAACATTCATGTTAAAAAGTTTTACCATCTCCTGAATGAGGAAGTTGGAAACGAACATCAAAGCAATTACTAACGACACAAAGCGCAGCGCTTCGCGACGAGTATTGCCCTTCGATTTAAAAACCAATTTCTTTCCAACCGAGAAATTAAATGCGCCAGCCACGATTCTTCCGACAATCAAACTTCCTAAAATGCTGGCACCAAACATCCGAGCCAGCGCAAACACACTGTAGTCGATGATCGAAGTCGTGATGGAAGAAAGCGCAAATCGGATGAAAACGAAGTAGATTCGCAGAGAATCCCGCAATGGATCAAAGTGGGAGGACTCATTGTTATCTATATAAACCGTTCGAATAGGAACTTCCCGAAACGGCACCCGACGTTGAATCGCTTCAATCAGCATGTCCGTCTCGAATTCATAACGATTCGAACGAATTTGCATGAGCTCTTTTAATAGATTTTTAGGAATTGCACGAAGTCCCGTCTGCGTATCGGTAAGGCCTTTGCCCGTCAAAGCTTGGAAAACAAATCGAGTCATTTGATTTCCAAAACGACTTCTAAAAGGCACCTTACCTTCAAACTTTCGCACACCCAAAACCATGGAGTTCGGGTTTGCTTCAAATGCGGTCTTCACTTTCTTCACATCTTCGGGAGTGTGTTGACCATCGGCATCCACAGTGAGAACGCCCTTCGCTTCCGGGTGATCAATCAATGCACGATTGAAAGCTGTTTTAAGAGCCGCGCCTTTTCCCAGATTCACAGCATGACGAAGAAGAGTGACTCCAGGTTCATCAGAAATCTGATCGAAAACTTCCTGCTGCTGCGAGGAGCCGTCATTCACCACAATAATGGGAGCTTCCGTCGCAGAACGAAGCGAGCGCACCAAACCCAAGAGTTCTGGGTTGGGCTGATACGACGGAATAATCAAGACCTGATCGGCGGAACTGACGCTCATTGAAATGGATTATTACATTTAAGTGGGACTGTCAGCTGAATAGAGGCCGGAGGGGGCGGAAACGAAAGAGAAAAGCGGTCACTCCCAACGCCGACAAAAATACAGCCAATGGATAGGTAAACTGCCAAAGAAGCGATGTAGGGTTCACCCGCGCACTGAATAGAGGAGCGATCACTCCCAACAGAGAAAAGTGGACGAGGTAAATCCCCAAAGTGTATTTCCCGAAGCTCGCTACACCCTTCAAAGCCGAAGGCAACCGCGTCTGAAGGGCCACTACCGCCATTCCCACCCCAAACCCCAGGGTGCCCAAGGTAAAATCTTGCAGCGAATCACCCCGCCAATGCTTCCAAATAGCCCAAATTTCAAGTTCCTGACAAAGCCATCCCAAAGCGGCGACCGCGTACCCCACCTTTAAGCTCGGCAGACGCTTCTGCTGGGATAGCCAGTAACCAACCGCAACAAAGATGGATGAAAAGAAAGGGCCGTTTCGAAGATTGAAGGGCAGCGAAATCGCCCCATGCGTCACCGAGTAAGGATGAATCCACAAGGCCGCGGCAAAGAAAAGGATCGAGACGGCTAAAAATACATCGAACCGCTTCCGCTTGAGAGAAAGAAACAACCCCGCCAAAGCCGAAATCAATGCCGTAAAATACCAAAGATGCGTGGTGCCCCCTTCTAAAAGGGTGTCGATCGGACGAAGTCTGAGTTTTTCCCGAATCCCCGCATGAGGAATAAGAAAGTAAAAAACGGACCAAACCAGAAAGAGAAGAACGAGCCGCTTGAAATACTTCCAAAACAGAGCCTCAACAGACTTGCCCTTCTTCAGGGTGACTCCAAAAAAATACCCTGAAAGTGTAAAAAAGAAGGGAACCGCGAACCGAGTGAGGTGATTGGTCAAGGGATACAGCGTGTCTGAAGGGTAGTTCACAAAAGGCGCCGAATGGATGCAAACCACCGCAAACGCCGCAACTACCCGAAAAAATTCCACACCTGAATTCTTTGAATCAGCCATCTGGATCTGTTAGTTGTAACCGACCATGAAGCTTTCTGTCATCACCATTACCTATAAAGATGCCCCCGGTCTGGCGCTCACCCTGCAGTCGCTCAAACCACTCCAATCTTCAGGCATTTCTTGGGAGCATGTGGTGGTCGATGGCTCTCCCGAAGAGAATGCCTCCACCCTTTCGGCATTAGAAAAAGACTGGCCTCTGAAGACTGTTCATTCTGCACCGCGAGGTGTGTATGCCGCTATGAATGAGGGTCTCGAAGCAGCGACTGGGAATGTTGTTTGGTTCTTAAATGGAGGCGATCAGCTTCGAAGCGCTGAGACTCTTGGAAAAATTTTAAGCCGCTTCACTTCAGATCCTTCAATCGAAATCATCTGTTCAGGCGTCGATCTGGTTCGCGACGGAAAGTATCTTTACAGCAAATCTCCGAAATCGGATTTCTTAAAAAATCTTTTGGGAACGAATAAGATCTGCCATCAGGGAATTATTTATCGTTCAGATCTTTTTAAGAAGGTTGGCACTTACAACACACAGTACAAGTTTGCAGCGGACTACGAACATCTCTTTCGCTGTTACTTTGCGAACGTTAAGGCCGTTTGTGTTCCAGATCGCCTAGCTATCTACGACATGGGGGGCCTCACCGGGGGTGGGCTCGCGCAATTGCCTGAACTTCAAAAAGTGCGAGGTTGGGCCAATTCTCAAATGTCCTCGGGGCTCGCATTTCAAAATGAAATCCTGGGACGCCTCGAAACCCTTCGGCTCGTTACCGTTAAAAAAGTGGCCGGATCTTTTATGGGAAACGTGTTGCGACCCATTTGGCTCGCTTGGAATCGCCGTTAAACTAAACCGCGCCAATTCCGCGAATCACAGACAGTGCTGTTTTAATGAGAATTGCAAAGTCGAGAAGCACGGAACGATTCTCGAGATAGAACAAATCATATTCCAAATTCTTATGAATCTCTTCACCACGAACCGCACTAATCTGCCAAACTCCGGTGATTCCTGGTTTTGCTTCTAAACGCTGCCGTTCTAGCTGACTATACTCGGCAACGATAAAAGGCATTTCGGGACGAGGACCAACTAAACTCATATCCCCACGGAAAACATTAAAGAGCTGTGGAAGTTCATCCAAACTTGTTCGCCTCAGCCAACGTCCCACCCTCGTAATTCTAGGATCAGCGGCATCCGTGGGAGTTCGGGCATATCTCGGCGCGTCCAAATACATGCTACGAAACTTATAAAAACTAAATTCTCTTCCTAAAAGACCGACTCTCTTCTGCTTAAAAATAATTGGACCACGTGAATCGAGGCGAATCGCCAATCCCAACAGAAAAACTAGCGGAGATAAAGCTACCATTAAAGCTCCGCTAATCATGAAATCAAGGAAACGCTTTACTGCGAGGTAATAGATGCTCGTGTGACGAATATGGCGCCGGAGTACCGGAATCCCACCAATCTCGAACCACTCTACTTGTTGAACAAACTTTTCATAGGAATTCGGAACAATGGCGTATTCAATCCCGATTTCATGGCAGATATCTACAAGTTTTTGATTGCGCTCAAAAGTGGCATTGGGAAGCGCAATCACTACGAGACCCACATCCAATTCCTTCACCAAGCGCGCAATCATCTCTTCGCCGCCGAGAATCGGCAAACCCGCTTTAGGTCCGATTCTATTCCAACGTAAGGTCTGCCCGTGTTTTGAAGGATCATCGTCTAAAAAACCAATAGGAAGCAAACCCAGGGCGGGACTTTCAAAAAAACGACGGCAAAGGTGAGAACCGATACTCCCAGCTCCGAAAACCAAAACCCGGGTTTTTGACCAACCTAAGGAATGAAAAAGTACATGAAGCTTATAAAAAAACTGACGTTGAATGTAGAGAGCAATCGGAGTCGCTAGAATTGCAACCGTTAAAATGATGCGCGAGAGACTGGTAGAACGAACATAAAATGAAACGCTTAAAACAGCTGCCGCAGCATAAATACCGACGTGAAAAATCCCACGGAGTTCTTTAATATTGAGCAGGCTAATTTCTCGTCGATAGAGCCCCACCTTATCGAGGATAAGAACGTAAAGTATTCCAGCCACACTCGAAATTCCTAAAAATTCAGAAAAAGATTGAGGAGCAGCGCGGTCCAGTGGAATCGTGTAGAGCCAATAGGCGCCCATATAACAACTGAAAACGGTTACGAAATCGAGAAGGACCTGAGTTGCCGTAATCGCTTTCCCGAAATAATTTCTTAAAAAGGAAGGACTCATCAAGTCAAAAGACTTTCTTCCAGATGAAAGGGGCTCAATTGAGTCTGTGATTCCAGCTTGCTTCATGACCTAAAATCTGTAACTCATGGGAGTTAGAAAAGAAACCTCAATTCCATGACAGAAGCCTCACCTCCTACCCAAAGTGTTGTTCCCATTTTAGACGTCCCTATTTCGCGGATGGGAATGGACGACGCACTCACCTTTTGCGGAAATCGAGTCGCTTCTCATCAAGGCGGGTACGTGTGCTTTGCGAATGTTCATACGGTCACTGAAAGTCAGAGCAATTCGTCTCTACGGGCAGCCCTGAATTCGGCATTGCTTGCAGTGGCAGACGGACTCCCCTTAGTTTGGGTTTCTCGGCTGATGGGCAGATCCGTCAACTCCAGAGTCTGCGGTCCGGATTTTATGACAGAGTTTTTGAAGCGCTACCCGGACTTCACTTACGGACTTATTGGGGGATCCACTCAGCAAACTGAAGAACTCGTTCGAAGGTTTGGGATTCAGGCCGTTTGCTTAAGTCCCCCGATGCGCCCTTTTTCAGAAGCAAACGCTTCTGAGGATTGGGAACTCTTTTTAATAAGAGCAAAGGAAGAATCGAAATCCCCACAAATCGTTTGGGTGGGTTTGGGTGCTCCGAAACAAGAACTTTGGATGCACACCGTTTCTAAAAAAGCTCCTTCCGTTATTTTTTTTGGTGTGGGTGCCGCCTATGATTTTTTGACCGGTACCAAGAATCGCGCACCGCTCTGGATGCAAAAGTCGGGTTTGGAATGGTTCTATCGATTGGCTCAGGAACCCAGACGTCTCTGGAAAAGATATTTGGGTACGAATTCTAAGTTTCTAGCGCATTTAACCCGACATTTTTTTCTTTGGGTTTTCTCGCCCAAAGCCAAAGTCCGCTGACGAAGAAGATTCCTAAAACCATGGCGTGATTGAGAACCCACCATGGGTGATCCACCATTCCACCCACTAGTACAGTGGCCAGCGCTCCTGAGAGGGCCGATCCTAAGACTCCTTTAGAATGCCACGCTCCCCAGCACGCTAAAATCCAAAGTGCGAAGTGCACCGTTCCCCAGATAAAGCCCCGACTTCTGAACTGTTCTAAAATAATATTGTGCGAGTGAGACATGGGAATTCGAGCAGTATTGAATTCCACACTGGTGATGCAGGCATTACCGAGAGGATGCATCGCAATTCGACGAAATGAAAAAGCCCACATTTCTCTGCGAATATCGATATTCTCTTCTGCAACCTTTTGAGCCCGATCCGTTTCCTTTGCTGGAGCACCCACGAGAGACTTCACTCTCGGCGACCAAATATCTTGAGGCACAAGAATAAAACTGAGAACCACCGTCGCTCCGATAGCGCCAACTCCCCATACCGCATGGCGTTTGTTCTTATTGATCCAAAACTGATGTGCTGCAAAGACAGCAAGGCCGCAGAGAGCAGCACCAAAGGGGCCGCGCTGACTTGTTCCCAGTATCGAGGCAAAAGCCAAAACGCCGAATACAAAAACCCATCGATTGTTTTTTCGCGGCTTGTTCCAAAAGACCAAAACCAGCAACCAAGGAATCCAAGACAAGAGCTTCGCCATCGACTGTCGACCAAAAACTCCGGTCAGCACGCTTCTGCCCACCTCTCTAAAATCCCCTTCCTGAGTGTTCGGATCGAAGAGATGCGCGTAGAGCCACTGAATCGAGGAAGGAGCGATCACTTCCAGAAGTCCACTTCCAAAAACAATCACGGCCCAAACAAGAACGATTTTTTTTACATTTTCTCGGGGGAGCAGCAGAAAGCAAATTCCCGCAAGGCAGCCCACAATCATCACAAACCATTCTCGATAAAAAATAGCGACAGAGGTCTGACAACCCAGAGCTGCAATGACGCTTGCCACACTTCCAATGGCAAACGACGCGACCAAGATTTTAGTAAGTTTTTTGGGAATGGCTTTTCGATGGAGCCAGACAAACCCGATCAAAATGGGGAGTGCGATTTTCAGGGGATTGAGAGGTCCCAGGTACTTCCCTAGCCCGGGATACGCGTGAATGATTTCGGTAGAAAGCGCAGTAAACGAAGGCAGAATCCCTAAAGCCAGGACCCAGGTCACTAAAGTATTCACGCCCATCCCTCTTGAATAAAGTGTGGAGGGAAACCTTACCACACCCTTTCCTATTGAGAAATTCTGCCCGAAAAGATAGCCCTGTAGCTTGGGTAAATCGGCTATGAGAATCTTAATTCCAGGCGGGGCTGGCTTTGTAGGCTCCAATTTAGCGCGGTCTTTCAAAGAAATGGACACGTCGATTGACGTGGTCGTCCTCGACAATTTGAAACGACGCGGCTCGGAATTGAATCTCCCAGAGTTTAAGAAGCGCTCGATTCCGTTTTTTCATGGCGACGTACGTCAACCCTCCGACCTGGAAGACTTGCCGGGCCAATTCGACCTGGTGATTGACGCATCTGCTGAGCCGAGTGTTCTGGCTGGGATCCACGAAAGCCCCAATTACGTTTTGGACACGAACTTGAAAGGCACGCTTCACTGCCTGGAGTTTGCAAGAAAACGCGCCGGCGCTTTTCTCTTTCTTTCCACTTCGCGCGTCTATTCCATTGAGCCGCTAAAAAAGATTCAGCTGCGTGAAACGGAAACGCGATTTGAGATTGCCGACCAAAATAATACTCCCGGTTTCAGCACCCAAGGTGTGGATGAAGCTTTTCCCACTCACCTGCCGCGCTCGTTCTACGGCGCTTCAAAACTTTCGTCAGAAATGCTGGCCCAAGAATATGCCGATACTTACAAACTCCCGGTGATCATCAATCGCTGCGGAGTGATCTCGGGTCCCGGCCAATTTGGCAAAGTGGATCAGGGTGTTTTCAGCATGTGGGTTTTCAACCACCTGTTTGGCAAGCCGCTCAAGTACCAAGGGTTCGGCGGGAATGGAAAACAGGTGCGCGACCTCTTGCACCCCGCAGACCTCTTCAGCTTGATTAGAAAAGAAATCGACAAGACAGAAACCTGGAAGGGCCAGATTTTCAACATCGGTGGTGGTCGCGATACTTCCCTGTCGCTGATGGAGCTGACTCAGCTCTGTCAGGAACTGACTGGAAAAGAAGTTCCCATCACGAAAAACATGGAAACTGCGCACGTCGATATTCCGCTCTACATTTCCAACAGCACAAAGGCCAAGGAAGTGCTGGGATGGGAACCTAAGATCCGAGCGAAGCAGATTATTTTAGAAATTCTGGCGTGGGCAGAACAGAACAGAAAGCAACTGGAGCTGCTGCTATAAAGGGAAGGCCATGGCGATAGCAATTGTCACTGGAGCATCGGGGTTAGTTGGAAGTGAAGCGGTTCGATTCCTTTCGAAAAAGGGAATGGACGTTGTCGGCATCGACAACAATATGCGCGCTTACTTCTTCGGCCAAGATGGTTCAACCGATTGGAATGCCCAACAGCTGCAGAAAAGCTTTAAAAACTACACCCACGAGAATTTAGATATTCGCGATCAAGCGGCTCTCGGAAAGATTTTCGCGAAGTATGGAGCCTCCACAGAACTCGTCGTTCACTGCGCGGCACAGCCATCGCATGATTGGGCTGCGCGTGAACCAGTCACTGATTTTAGTGTGAACGCGCTCGCAACTTTGTACATGCTGGAAGCGACTCGCGCTCATTGTAAAGATGCGACTTTCATCTTCACTTCGACGAACAAAGTTTACGGTGATCTTCCCAATGTCTTGCCAGTCGAAGAAACCGACACTCGCTGGGAGCTCAATCAACACCATGCTTGGTCGGAGTTTGGAATCGATGAATCGATGTCGATTGACCAATCCAAGCACTCGGTATTTGGCGCCAGCAAAGTCGCCGCCGATGTGATGTGCCAAGAATACGGCCGTTATTTTGGGTTAAAGACTGGGATTTTTCGAGGCGGCTGCTTGACCGGCCCCGCACACAGCGGTGCTGAACTCCACGGTTTCCTCGCGTACTTGGTCAAATGCCAACTCACCGGCCGGCCGTACACGATCTTCGGTTACAAAGGGAAACAGGTCCGCGACAATATTCACAGCGAAGACCTGATTGAAGCCTTCTGGGCATTTCATCAAAACCCGAAGCGCGGAGAAGTTTACAACATCGGCGGATCCCGCCACAGCAATTGCTCGATCCTCGAAGCCAGCTCGATCGTTGCCGATCTGTGTGGAAAAAAGCTGGAATTCAAAATGTCGGATCAAGCCCGCGAAGGTGATCACATCTGGTGGATTTCAGACGTTCGCAAGTTTAAGGCGCACTACCCCCAATGGAAGTACCGCCACAATATCAAATCGATTTTGACTGAAATCGTTCAAGCCACCGCTGAAAGAGAAAAGGTCAAACTGTGAAACTCTCGGTTGTCATTCCCGCGCACAATGAAGAAGGCTGCATCGAAAGTACGGTGCGCGCTCTTCATCAGGAGTTGGCGAAAGAAGCCATTCCGCATGAAATCGTGGTGATCAATGACAACTCCCGAGACAACACTCCCTCTATCGTTCGCGCCCTGGCAAAAGAAATCCCATCTGTGGTTCTGGTGAACAACCTGCCACCGAACGGATTCGGTTTTGCGGTGAGAAAAGGCTTGGAAACTTACACGGGCGACGCCGTGGCCATTTACATGGCCGATGCTTCGGACCGCCCGGAAGATCTGGTCCGCTTTTATCGCAAGATGACTCAGACGAATGTGGACTGTGTCTTTGGAAGCCGCTTTAGCCGGGGTGGAAAAACTTTTGAATACCCGGTGTTCAAACTCATTTTGAATCGCTTTGCGAATTCGTTCATTCAGGCGCTCTTTGGCCTGCGCTATAACGATGTCACCAATGCGTTTAAACTTTATCAACGCCACGTCATCGATGGCCTTCATCCGCTTCTCAGCCACCACTTCAATCTGACGGTCGAACTTCCGCTCAAGTCGATTGTTCGCGGCTACAGCTACGCGGTGGTGCCGAATGACTGGATCAACCGAAAGACGGGCGAATCCAAACTGAAGATCAAAGAGATGGGATCGCGCTATCTCTTCATCGTTCTGTACTGTTTTATTGAAAAGTGGCTGTCGAGAAACGACTACAAGCCGGAAGCTAAGCCTTTGCACTCCGCTGATGAAATGCAATCATCGCCGCAAACAAAACCCCTGACGTAAGAGCAGGGACAGCGAATCCCCAATATCCGTAGAGACTAAAAACATAGCCGCCCACCACGGAACCGCTTCCGAAAGATAAAATAATTCCTAGAAGGAGCAAACTTCGGCGAGCTTCGTCTTTTCGAACCTGACCTTTAAGCGCACGGCGATTCAACAAGCGCACAATGCCCAGCCCCAAGTCGGTCGTCACACCGGTAAGATGTGTTGTTCGAACGGCAGCGGCACGAGAAGCAGCTGTGATGGTTCCATTTTGAATTCCACAAACCAAACAAAGAGTGGCCAAAAGCAAATAGCCCTTCGTGTGAGAAAGGGCTTGATCAAACTGTCCCCAAAACCCGGAAACGCCTGCAATCCACACGCTAAAGATAAAAAAGAAAATCACGCCGAAGGAAATGTAGTATTTGGGTTTCAACCGCAGCTTCAGTCGAATGTCGACCAATTGACCACTCAGCATGGTGCCCCCGAGAAAAAACAGAGGCACAAGCAACATCCCCATGGCGTGCGCGTATCGGCGCTCGACGACTTCCATTCCAAAGAAGGTAGAAAAACCAGTGACGTGAGAAACGAAGCGATGACAGGCCATGAAACCGCCGATGTTGATCACCCCGGCTTGAAATGCCATCACCATCCAAATGGTGAAATTCGTCTTACTGTATTGAGAAATCGACTCGTTGCCGTAGAGCATGGAGTCTTAAGAATACTACTAGCTGTCTTTCAATTCTACGAATCCCAGATCTTTATTTTGTAAAACTTTGTCGAGGTCAGATTTTCGAATGCGATACTGGTTCTGCTTTCCCGTCGGCGCACCGCATTTAGTGGTTTGAACTCCTTTTTCTCGAGCCTTGCGAGACTCCAGCACGGTTACTGAGAGCGCCTCCAGCTGTTTCTGACCTTCCTCCAAAGGATGCACGCGTACAAGCCCCCCCGATTGCTCGCACTGACGACTTCCATCGGCGCGCCCAATCCAAACCGTCTCGTCCGAGGCTGGAGCAGCACCTGAAGCAAAAGCCATTCCGGAGAGAAGGCATCCCATCACCAAAACGGAAGCGAAGTTTTTCATCCCCTCAAATTACTCCCCGGGTATGCTATTGTCCATACCGATGAAAAACCAATGGATCCCGATCAAGGAACGATTCCTGCACGAATCCCCGTCGATGCAAATCGTGGAACGCACTTGCCAATCCAGCGAGGATAGTGAGCGCCAGTATCGTTTCTACCTGCTCCGATCCCGCGACTGGTGCAACATCATTCCCATCACAGCTGAAGGAAAAGTGGTGATGGTCAAGCAACATCGTCTCGGCGTAGATGCAGACACTTTAGAAATTCCGGGCGGAGTTTGTGACTCCGAAGATTCAGACCACCAGACTGCGGCTATCCGCGAGCTCATCGAAGAGACGGGCTACGCCCCAGAGCCAGGAGCGGAATGTCTGTCTCTCGGTTTTTCTCACCCCAACCCTGCCATTCAAAACAACCGAGTGCATTCGTTCATCGTTGGACCGGTGAAGAAGAAGCAGGCTCAGAATCTGGATCCGGGAGAAATGATCGAGGTCGTGGAAGTTCCTTTGGAAGAAATTCCACAACGAATCGTTCAAGGGGAAATCACCCACTCGCTGATGTTAAATACCTTTTTTTATCTCTTGCTGAAATCAGACGGAGGATTTGAGAAGCTCCGCTCGAGTCTGGCTTCCTTCAGCGGGTGAATATTCTCGTTCCAGAACTAATCGGAAGCGGGAATCGTAGCGACCGCGATTGTGCTTCTTACAACAGGTAGCGCATGCGCGAGGGCCCCGAAACTTTTTACGAAGAACAAAGCCCTCTCCACAGCCCGGACATCGAAACAGATACTTGAAGGGCGGAAGTTTCGGAACGGTGTTGTAGCGACTCACTCCCATCTGAGTCATCTTGGCCCAAAATTCATCGGTGTGACCGTAGGGGCGTCTTCTTTCCCAAAGCCAGTAGTGAATCATTTCATGCGCCAGAGTGTCGGCAACCAGGAATAACCCGTTCTTTTCCTCTTGAAGATAGGAGGCGACCTCAATGGTCGGGCGTCGCTCCGTCGGAAACATCCGACTTCCCGGGGTAAAACGTCCGCCACTGGAACGCAGGCGGGAGTTCCACTTCAATACGGGAGCTTCTAAGAAGCCATCAAAATGCTGCCGATTGATGCGCTCGAAGTATTCCAACAGCAGGGGGTCCTGCTCGAGGGGCTGAATCCTATCTCTAGGCTTCTGTGGCTGGTCTCCAAGCTGTTTTTTACGGAAAGAAAACATGAACTGGGGATTCTCGTTGAAGAGTTCTCCAATGTCAATTAGGTCTAAACCTATGCTCGGCGTGGAAAATCTCGAATGGGATCAAATTCTTGAGTACTCTTCGGATACTGCTCTGACCGAGCCGGCCTGCAACCGCCTCCTCCAGCTCTACGACCCCGAATTCTGGGCACCCGATCTCGCCACTTCCCAGCATTTACAGCAAGAAACCCAGGAAATGATTCCCCTCCTGGATCGCGGCGCACTTTGGGACCCGCTGCAAGATCTCCGAGACCCCGAATCTCCCCTCGCCCTTTTGGCCCGAGGGGCTGTTTTAGAAGTAACGGACCTCACGACACTTCAGCGCTGGATGTTTTCGATGGATTCGTGGGTTCAAACTCCCCGAGAAGAAATTTCAGGAGAACTCTTTAAGAAAGCAATTGCGGGAGTCTTTGACCCGTTCGAGCCGTTACGAGTGTTGGCACGGGTACTAACTCCGGAGGGCGAGCTTTCAGAGAACGCTTCTCCTAAAATGAGCGGCCTCAATGCAGAGATTCGTCGCCTCAAAAAAGAGATCGGAGAAAAGCTCGATTCGGTTTTAGGCAACTACGCCAAAAAAGGGGTCTTACAAGAAACCTACAGCGATATCCGCGACGGCCGCTACGTGTTGCCAGTCAAGTCCTCTCACCAAGGCGAGATGGATGGGATTATATTTGGAGCCTCGGCCAGTAAACAGACGGTGTTTATTGAGCCTAAGGAAATTACTCCCCTCAACAATGCTCTGACTCAGAAGCAAAATGAACTACTGCAAGAAATCTACGTCGTATTGCAAGACACGTCGGCCAAGCTCAAACCGTTTGTGAAGGAGATTCAAGCCTCGGTTGAAATTCTGGTTCACTGGGACATGGCCCAAGCCAAAGCCCGTATTGGGCGAAAGTATGGAGGCAAGTCCATCACCGTAGTCGAGGAAAGAAGTTTTCAACTCGGACGAACTGCGCATCCCGCGCTGTGGTGGAGTTTGGCCGAGAACGAAATCATTCGAAATGACCTCGTGTTTGAAGAACCTGCGCTGACGCTGCTTTTGACAGGACCCAATACCGGTGGGAAAACGGTTTTACTCAAAACCCTGGGCTTAGCGGCCATCTTTGCTCGAACCGGATTTCTACTCCCAGGGAGTGACCGCCCCACGGTGCCTTTCTTCGATCAGATTTTTGCAGACTTGGGGGATGCCCAATCCATTGAAGAAAATATTTCGAGCTTCTCTGGCCACGTTCTAAAGTTTAAGGAAATTCTAGATCGAGTGACAGAGAAGACCCTGGTACTTCTCGACGAATTGAATTCCGCTACCGACCCTGAAGAAGGCGCTGCCCTGGGTCGAGCTTTTCTAGAAACTCTGATGTCCAAAAATGCCATGGTGGTGGCAACAACTCACGATCCGAATTTGAAAGCATTGGCCATCCAAGATGCGCGAATCGTCAACGCCAGTATGGCCTTCGATGAATCCAAGCGCACGCCCACCTATCGCATGATCATCGGCGTTCCAGGCAGATCTCGAGCCTTAGAAACGGCAGAGCGTCTGGGAATTCCAAAGGCTGTATTGACTTTGGCACGTCAGTATTTGAGCCAGCAGCACAATGAATTTGAGAACGTCATCAGCAAACTTCAAGCCGATTTGGAAAAGGCGACGGAAGAAAAAAAGCAAGCCACCGTGATGCGCGAGGAAGCAGAGAAACTCAAAGCCGAGTGGACCAACAAGGCCCGCGAGCTGGTGGACGAAGTGCTCAGTAAATCTCGCCAACGCATTCGAAAAATCCTCGAGCAAGCTCAAGATAAAGTTCGAGAAGCTGTTCAGAAAATGGATGAAGCGGGCTCCCGGAAGGGATTGGATGAGACCAGGAAATCTCTCAACCAACTCTTATCCGATACCAACGCCCAGATTGAAGCCTCTGTCTTGGAAGAAGCGCCCGAACTCGCCGATGCCATCCACAACCGTCCGGTGGAACCTTCCGAACAGCCTGGAGAAATTCAAGTCGGCTCCCAAGTTCGCATTCCGAAATGGAAAAGCATCGGCACTGTATTGGAAATGAGTGGGAGCAAAGTAAAAGTTTCGATGGGAAAAATGCAGATGTCGCTCACGCTTTCGGATGTCGTTGCTCTCAGTGATGCTGAAAGGAAGATTGAAGAAAAGGCAGCCTCTTCCAAAAAAACGGGACGTACTCCGATCTCCCACCTTTCAGATCGGCCGGCTGCCCCATCCGACCGGCTCGACCTCCGTGGCGTTCGCTTTGATGAAGCGATGTCTTCTTTAGAAAGATATTTAGACGTCGCTTTCAGAAGTGGCTCTCTTTATGCGGTCACGATCGTGCATGGATTTGGGACAGGCGCCATTCGAGAAGGCACGCGAAAACTTTTAGCAACCCTTCCTTATATCAAGTCGTTTCGAGATGGGAATGCTGGCGAAGGCGGTCAGGGTGCGACCATTGTCGAGTTTGACCAATAGGTGGTCACCACCTTTTGGTAACAGTGGTGCGTCAAAAGTTGACGTTGTAGAAAAATTTTAGGGCTTGCTCGGCAAGTCGATCGTCAATGCTCGGATTCAAGTAATAGGTCGAATCATACATAACGTTTAAACGAGGAATGAAGAGCTGATGGCTGACTGAAGCGGTGACCCCACCGCTAGTTGAACCATAGGTCAAGGAGCTTCCCAGGTTCACAACTGGAATTTGTTTAGAAACCGAAAACCGATAGCGCTCGTCGCCTTGAGTGGGGTCCGGGCTGATGGTGTAACGACGGTCTGGGGCGTCTCCGGTGTAAATTAAGGACCAATCCACCCAGGAAGTCCAAAGCTTGAATTCTCCACGACGGTTTTGAACGTCGGTGCGGGCACTGATTCTGGAATCTCCATCAATATTTAAAGTAACAGGTTGCCCTGCGTAAACAGCGGCAGCAGCCACCGCAATGGCAACCGGCTTGTGATCGTCGTCGTTCAAATCTCCTCCGTCTGCTGCAGACCTTCTGATTTTTTCAGTCTGTCGATTTCTAACGTGACCATAGATCTCGGACTTTAGAGAATTGATTTGATCGTTGTAGGCTCGCTCTTGCTGAGGCGTTAAAAGATTTTGATACCGACGCGACTCATAGTCGCGGCTCATACGATCGAATTTATAATGCATCTCTTTTGAAACAACGGGATCGAAGAGCTCTTCAGCGTCTGGATAAATACCGTTTCTCAAACCCACTTGAACATCTTCCAACATGTCCGCGGTCTGTTGTCGGCTGTCATCAGATTTGGTTGAGGCAAACATCCGATTCAAAATACCCGTCTTGTGAACGTAGGCGGGAGGACGAATCACTTGCTCCATTCGATTGAGCGTAGAACTCCAAACGATCCACTGAGTGAAACTTGCGACTAATGCGATTCCCGAAATGAGGCGGAAGTCCCCACTTTTCAGAATTTTTCTAATGATTTTAAAACTCTGGTGCCGCATACCTAATGCCCTAATACAGCAATCAATATACCATAAATCACCACGGACATGTCGTCCGAAGACCCGCTCTGATGGCGGGTAGTTAGGTACTATGACATTCTAAAAAAGCACCGAAATCGTGCAGTAATTTGTCAGGTGTCTAAAGTTTAGACAGGAAACAGGAAAGCCTAAATACCAGCCACGATGAAAGTGAGCCAAAGCGCGAAACCTGAAACGATCGGAATCGAAAAATTATCGTCAATTTCTAACGGGAGAAGTTCTGCAACTCCGCCTGAAACTCCGCCAATCACAGCCAGAAGTAAAGTCATCGGAATCGAAAGACCAATGCTGCTGAGAAAAATCACTCCGACTAAGAAACAAGCCAAAATGCCTGCGGCAGTTCCTGCCAAAGATTTCCCATCGGCGAGCCTGGGAGTTTTGCTTCCGTAGGTGATCCCCACAAATGAAGCTACTGGATCGCCAACTGCGAGATACAGCACACTCAGAATCGCGATCGTCTTTGGAAAAATCGCGATCGAAAGTATCACCGCAGAAATATAGTAGGCAATGCCACTCACCTGATTGATTTCACTGCTTCTCATGATCGGTCCGAGAACGCGGGTCACCTTTTCATTCAAACTGGGAATGCGAAGGCGAATCATCTCGAAGCCAATGACCAAAGCGAGGGCTGCACCGAGCGTGAGAATTGCCGCTCCGCGCGACATCCCCGACATATAAATGGCGGCCATCATCAAACCCATCGACATGTGCCAAATTTTTCGCGCTAGATGAACGTTGCTTCGAGGAGCCAGCCGGGTGGAACGAAGATGAGAGAGGATCTGATCGGGATAATTGGCTTTCAAAACAGCAGCAAATCTCTTCATAGAATTACTCAGGGAACTCGTCGGTTTCCTCATCTGAATGAACTTTAAGCATTCCAGAAACAAATTCCAACATCTTTTGGTCGAACTTTCCTAGCTCGCCCACCGAGTCCGAGGAATCGCTTGACAGGACTCGCTATCCACGGAATCCTATTAAATAGTGGTTGGTTTCAGTCTACCTACCATTTAAGGAGATTGACTCGGTGTTTACAAACGCGGATGACGACGACTCGAACGAGTCTGAAGAATCCAAAAAATCTTCGAAAGAAATTTCCGAAGCAGAATCTCAGGACCTCAGTCCATTCGATTCGCTCACTCCAGCAATGGGTCAGCGACTCAAGCAGATTTGGGCGATCGGCGGAGGAAAAGGTGGCGTCGGTAAAAGCTTAATTGCTTCTAGCCTGGCCATTTCTCTATCGCGTTTAGGCAATAAAGTAATCGCAGTCGACCTCGACTTGGGTGGAGCAAACCTTCACACCACGTTGGGAGTGGATCTCCCCAAGCAAACGCTGAGCGATTTCGTTTCGGACCGAATCAAGAACATCAACGACTGCGTGGTCAGTACGGGGATCAACAACCTCGAGATCATCAGCGGCGCTCAAGACTCCGTGGGCATTGCGAACCTAGGCTACGACCGCAAAGTTCACCTCTTACAAAATTTAAAAACAGTCGACGCAGACTATCTGATCATCGACCTGGGCGCTGGCACGACCTACAACACTTTGGATTTCTTCTTATTCAGCGACGTTGGGCTGATCACGGTTCTTCCGGAACCCACCTCGATTGAAAACGCTTACCGCTTTATCAAGAGCTGTTACTACCGCCGACTCCGCCTCTCGAAGCGCTTAGCCGCGATTCGTCCGACGATTGAGATGGCCATGGATTCTAAAAATCCTCTCAACATTAAAAGCCCGTCGGATCTTTTCCGTGAAGTGAGCAAGGTCAATCCTGAAGGCGCTACTCGCCTCAAGGAAGAGATCGAGCGCTTCCGTCCGAAGCTGATTGTGAACCAAGCTCGCACTCAGACCGATGTGGACATCGGGTTTTCTGTGAAAACAGTTTGTAAAAAGTACTTCGGCATCGACATGGATTACGTGGGTTATTTGGACTACGACAGCTCCGTCTGGCAGGCTGTCCGCAAGAAACGCCCGCTCATGTTCGAGTTCCCGAACTCCCGTCTGGTCTCCAGCATTGAACGGATGACCCAGTACCTCCTCAAGCGTCACGGCCAAGCTCGTAATGACTTCTTTTGAGATTCCGGAAGTTTTGGTAGCATAAGCTACTACGAACCTCAGATCTCAACTATGAACTCAAACTATGATCTTTAACGAAGAGCCGAATTACTACGACATTCTCGAAATCGGTTCAGATGCTTCTCCTCAAGAGATCCGCGATGCGTATTTGCGCGCGAAGGGGGCTTACAAAAAAGACAGCGTCGCGCTTTACAGTTTGATGTCGCATGATGAAACCGAATCTCTGCTGACTCGAATTGAAGAGGCCTACACCATTCTTTCGCATCCCGAACGTCGTCGCCAGTACGACATGAATCATGGGTTCTTGGAAATTTCGGAGGAATCCGATCGTGCCGTTCAGCGCTCGAAGAATTATGATTCCAGCAAAGTTGTTTCGATTGATCGAGTGCCTCCCATGGAATCCATGGATGGAGAGGCCGATATTTTAGTGCCCCCCACTACTGATTTCGATTCTGCTCAAAAAAACTCCTCAGAGCGATTTGCATCGTCAGGAATGAGCCCGCTCGTCGAGCCTGACGATTCGGACATCATCATTGATCATACAAAACCGAAGACCCCAGTGCCGCCGCCTCCGCCTGCTCAGGCGAATGGAACACCGGCTGCATCGACACCTTCGAACTCTCCCAGCTGGGCACCGCCGCCAATCAATCGAACTCCTCATTCGATTGGAAATGGACGCTCTTTAAGCAAAGAACTGAGTAAGGAAATTGAGGATGAAGTCGAGTGGACCGGTACTTTCGTTCGTAAATTGAGAGATGCTCGAAACATTTCTCTGGAAGAACTTTCCGAACACACCAAAATTTCTAAGACCTATTTAAATGCTATCGAAGAAGAAGATTATACAAAACTTCCAGCGCCGGTTTATTTGAGAGGTTTCCTGATACAGATTGCGCGCTTTCTGAAACTCCCGGCGGAACGACTCACTTCAGCGTACCTCACTCGCTACAATCAAAACTGGTCTGACAAAGGTCGGAACAAAGGACGCTAACGGTGCGCCATTGGATTTGGGAAACCGGTAACGTCAAAGCCACCCGTGCCGATCTCGCGATTCTAGAAGCCCTCGAAGCAGGACTGGGATCTTGGACACCCTCTGAAACAGCGGAAGAGTTTTCTTCAATCTCTCGAAGCCAGATTAAAAAATGGATCGAGGACGGTCGAGTTTCTTTAGATGGCGCCCCTGCGAAGGCCAATTCCAAAATTCAAACGGGCTCCAAAATTCGAATTGAACTCCCCAAACCAGAACCACTGGCTCTTGTCCCCGAAGATCGTCCGCTAGAAATTTTATTTGAAGACTCGGACCTGCTCGTGGTGAACAAACCCCCAGGTTTGACCGTCCATCCTTCTTCGACTCAAAAAGAAGGAACGCTCGTCCACGCGCTTCTGCACCATATTAAGGACCTGAGTGGCATCGGCGGTGTTTTGCGGCCCGGGATCGTCCATCGACTGGACAAAGACACGAGCGGAGCGTTGGTAATTTCCAAGTCTGACCGAGCCCATGTCGCTCTGGTAGAAAAATTTTCGAAGCATGACATGGAGCGCGTCTATTGGGCGCTTTGTTACGGCAGTTTTAAACAGCCCTCATTGAAAATAGAAACACTGATTGGCCGCAATCCCAAGGACCGTAAAAGGATGTCGAGTGATGTGAAGACGGGACGTAAAGCAATCACCCACCTGAAACGCCTGGAAAACTTCGGATCTTATGCGTGCTGGGTCCAAGCCCAGCTTGAAACCGGTCGCACTCACCAAGTGCGCGTGCACCTCACCGGCGCAGGACACTCTGTTCTCGGCGATCCTGTTTATGGAACACCGAATAGCAAGAGCGCCAAGTGGTTGGCGCTTCCTTCGGAGGTGCGCGAAGCAGTTGCTCAGCTTCCAGGGCAAGCGCTGCACGCGCGCGTGCTCGGATTTGAACACCCTATAACGAAAAAGCGGCTCCGCTTTGAGGCAGAGCCGCCAGCAGAATTTCGGGGCGTACTTGAAGCGCTGAAACGCGCTTGATACACTTACCCCATGCCTGTTCGCCGTAGCCAAGTCTTCACAAGCGAAGTGCTGGCGCGCATTCCTCAAATCATTCACGGCTTTGGAACACGCGCCGAGCGCTTTCCAATAGCCATGGAGAAACAATGGAATGAGAGCCGCGCGCAGTGGAAGCAAGTGCACGGCACGACTTCGTGTGAAGTTCTAAAGCCTTCCCAAGACTGTGGCGAGTGTGATGCCCTCTGGACCACTAAAGCCGACATCCCCATCGCAGTCACTACCGCAGACTGTGTTCCAATTTTACTCGCCAGAAAAGACGGGGGGGCGGTTGCTGCTATTCACTCCGGCTGGCGCGGAACCAAAGCGCGCATTCTAGTAGAACTGTGGAAAAATTTGAGAAAGCGGGGCGAGGAGGAAAAGGACTGGGTGGCTGCAATCGGTCCATCGATTGGACCTTGTTGTTATGAAGTCAGCGAAGAACTGGCGACTGATTTTAAGAAAGAGTTTGGTGCAAAAGTAGTTCCGACTTTTCGTCACCTGGACCTTCAACTTTCCAATGCCGACATGCTTCGGGGCTTAGGCATTTCGGAAGTCGACGTCCTGGGGAATTGCACGCGCTGTACGCAAGCCGATGGCGAGTATACGTTTCACAGCTACCGTCGCGAGGGAAAAGGAACGGGCCAGTGGTCTGCTCTGCTGAAAGTCATTCCTCTCCTTCTCTTTGCATTTTCTTCTTTTGCTGCGACACCCGATTGGTCCGAAGGAGCGAAAGTACCCATCACCGGTCGCCCCAATCCCTACAGCGTTGCGCCCTCTGCACTTCCAGCGACCATTCAGGCCGGAAAAATTCATACGATTTGGTACCCAGTCACCGTCACCGCACCCCTGGTTCCCTATGAACCGACGAAGCGCTTCCTCGACGCTTCCGATGACGACCCCCTTCGTCGAATCTTCCAGTTTTTATTCAAACGGGCGAGTCACATTCGCAGTCTCGATGATCTTCAACAGTGGCTGGGACTTCATCCGTACTCCGATCCAAATGCGCAGGGCGTGTACGCCATTCCCTACCCCACCGCAAACCCCGACTACCGAGTCGGTTTCACTTTAATGAACCGACCCGGCCAGGGCATGGGCATCACGTTTGGCTGTTCGGATTGTCACTCGGCAAACCTTTTCGGAAAAACAGTTCTGGGGATGGCCAATCGCTTTCCCAATGCAAACTCCGCATTTAGCCGAGTGAAAGAAGCGATGGGTTTCGTCGACGCAGGACTTTACCGCGCAACGAGCGGAGCGACACCCGGTGAGGTCGCGATGTACGACCACACTCGAAAAGCTCTCGACTCGGTTGGATCGAAAGATCCTCTCACCAAAGGCCTCGACACTTCACTCGCTCAGGTAGCGCTTTCATTGAATCGGCGCAAGCCCGACGCGTGGGCGACGATTGATCCTTATTATCAAAAGCACCCGGCCTGGGATCCTCTGATAAAAACACCGGCCGACAGCAAGCCTGCCGTGTGGTGGAACGTGAAGTACAAGAATCGCTGGCTGTCGGATGGTTCGATTGTTTCGGGCAATCCTATTTACACCAACTTTATTTGGAATGAACTCGGCCGCGGAACTGATCTGCGCGACTTACAGGACTGGCTCGATCAGAACCCAAAAGTGATTGAAGAAATTACGACGGCGGTGTTTTCTTCGGAAGCTCCGCGATTTACGGATTTTTTTCCGGCTTCATCGATCGATGTGGTTCGAGCTAAGCAGGGTGAGAAAACCTTTAAAACCTACTGCTCGGGTTGCCACGGAAACTATGAAAAGGGATGGAGTCTTCCAGGAGGCGACCAGATTCGGTTGATCGACCAGCTGGCTACGACCGAAGTGCGCTACCACGAAGCAACTCCCGTTGTGAATGTGGGCACCGATCCCTATCGCGCAGCTGGAATGAAGTCTTTGGAGCGTCTGCTGAACCCTCTCGCGATTTCGCAGAACACTGGAACGATTGTTCGAGCGCAGAGCGGGTACGTACCGCCACCGCTCGTGGGAATCTGGGCGCGCTGGCCTTATTTCCACAATAATTCTGCGCCGACGTTGTGCGCGGTTCTCACTGCCGGAAATCAGCGCCCCCCAGGTTATATGGCCGGTGAAGCAGTAAATCCTTCCACCGACTTTGATCGAGATTGCAACGGTTATCCCGAAGAAGCGAAGATTCCAGCGAGCTGGAAGAATCGCGGAAATTTCTGGTACGACACGAAACGCACCGGCATGAGTAACCGCGGCCATGATGAAGGGATTTTCTTACGCGGCGGCAAAGAGTTGCTCACGCCTTCGGAGAAGAAAGATCTGATTCTGTTTTTACAAACGCTTTAGTTTTGTAAATGTCCTGAACTTTAATTTCCAACCAGTTCTCCGGATTCTTTATCAGCTCAAATCCATACTTTTTATAAAGTTCGTGCGCGTCTTTGGTGCCGAGACAAAACCTGCGAAGGCGCTGTAATTCGGGATGTTCCATCACACACGCCATCAGCCACTTCGAAAGTCCCTGGCCACGCCAGCTCTCCTCGACGTAGACATCTCCGAGATAAGCAAAGGTGGCATAGTCGGTCACCACACGAGCGAGTCCGATTTGGCCTTCCGTTTCGTGATAAAGGCCAAAGTTCAGCGAATGCTGGAGAGATTTTTTGACGATGTCTTTAGGGATGTCGGTGGCCCAGTACGTGGTCTTTAGGAATACGTGAATGCGATCGAGTTCTAGTTTCTGCGGATCGGTGCTAATCGTGAATGGTTGTTTTTCCCACTGCATGGCTTGCTTTTACGGGTCAGGCCCGACGAATGCAATTCCGTTTCTTTCAAGCCGAGCGAGAAGCTGAGAATCCCTCGCTCCCACCCCCTCCAACACATTCAACAGGACATACCTCGCAGCCGCTTGAAACTGCCTGCCCCAATCCACAATCTTAGACCAAGCCAAACCATCCCAAAACTTCCCCGGCCGGCCTTTAATAGAACCCGTCACCAAATTCGCCACTCCGCCTGTAAACTCGCGAAGAAAACGTTGAAGCTGTTCTCGTTTCCTCACCTGTACGAGCATGTGCAAATGATTGCCAACATTGGCAAACCGATAAACACGGACCTGATGCTTGTCAGAAACCTTCTGCAACAATCCCCACACTCGCCACTTGTGTTGAAGGAGCGACCTACTACCACGCGCTTTACTCGAACGCATCGTGAGGTGCAAAGGACGTTTGGGGTCGAATGGGCGCTGGGCCTTTCTCTTCCCTTTTCTAAAGCTGCCGCCGTGTTCTTTGAGAGGTGTGGGGAGGAAAGATAATTGCTTTGGCATGAAAGACTTATAACACATTTTTTATATGGGGCAATGGGTTTTTATGGAATATAAACTAATTCACGAAGTGCGATCCTGTGCTTGATTCTTCGAGATATTTGCTGGTGATCGTTGCTTTGTCGCCTGTGGATAGTTCCTTTCAAGTCTTCCTTTCTGCCTGACGCCCATATATTGTCCCCTCGAGGCTCTCGCGCATCCAGCGCTCGCCTGCTACGCAGGACCGCCTCGATGGCCTACTAGGGAAGAGAAGTTTAAATTTTTAATTCTCTTTTTCTGGAAGGCCTTGGCGGCGTTCAGGTGAGCTGGAAGCGAACCAGCCGCCGAGGGTCCATATATGGGCGTCAGGCAGAAAGGCAGGATTCGCACCACCTCAATTAAGATTTTGGCCGGCGAGAGAATTCTGGCTACTTCGGCAGCTTCAGCCGCAACTCGCTAAAGTACAGAATCGAATTAGGGTTCACTCTGAAGTTTTTGAGACGCGGGGCTACGGCGTAGGATTGAACGAAGTAGTAGATGGGGACGACGACGGCCTCTTCTTGGATCAGGATCTTTTCGGCTTCGCGCATTTTTCCTTCGCGCTGTACGCCGACGGGCAGGTGGGCAATCTGATCGACCAAAGAATCGTAGCGGGCGTTTTTCCAGCCGGTGTAGTTATTGGGATTCTTAGAAGTCAGAATTTCTAAATGAGTGAGGCCATCTCCAAACGGGGCAACCCATCCTAGGCGATACACTTGCGGGGGATCCACACTCAGCTGCTGGATGTAGCTCTTCCAATCCATCGGCTCGAGCTTTAGCTCCACCCCAATCGAACGCTTCACCTGGTTTTGGATGACTTCCATGATCGACGTATTGCGGCCGCTCGAATCAAAACCGGTAATGACTGGAGCACCTTTCAACTTCGCTAAGAGCGCATCCTTCACCGAAAGGTCGGAAGCTTCCCTTCCCCACTCCACAAAAATCGGGTCTTTATAGTTCTTCAGCTCAGGCGGAATCCAACCAAAGCTCGGCACTTCGCGAGTATCGAGCATCCGTGTAATTTCGCCGCGCTGAATGGAGCGCGAAAAAATCTTTCGGTATTCGCGGTTATTAAAAGGAGGTTTTCGAGTATTGAACGCCAGATAATTCGTGGCCAACATCGGAGCCACGCGAATCAACCCTTTTTCAGAATATCTTTTGAAATCGTACGCGGGAACCTTTGTCAGAAGATCTAACTTCCCTCGATCAAAGAGACTGGAGGCAGTGCTCTCGTCTCGAACAATTTCCAAACGAACGGGGCGAGTGCCCTCCATCGTTTCCCAGTAATATTGGTTGGGCTCGAGGTCGTATCCCTGCTCCAACTGATGCGCACGCATGCGATAGGCACCGAGCACCGGCGAACCGCCCGTCCAATCATGCCCTCGATACGGAAAAGTTTGAGGCAACGTCAGAAGCTTGGGCAAATAAGGCACAGGTTCTTTCAGATGAATGGTGACCAGAGCTGGTGAATCCCCCGACTTCTCAACGCCCTTCACGGAAGCAATCTTGGACAGAAAAAGTGAAAGCTTGGAAGAAAGTTTCGGGTCGATACTCCGTTGAATGCCGGCAACGACATCCTTCGCCTGAAGAGGGAGCCCATCCGACCAGCGCACCCCATCGCGCAAACTGATCTTGTATTCCAAACCATTGGGAGAAACTTCAAAGGAAGTGGCTAGACGTCCCTCAAGCCGCCCTTCGGAATCATTTCGAAACAGGCCTTCCATTATATTGTTGAGGATTCGAAACGCGAGGGCGTCTTCGGCCAACGCAGGATCCAAAGAGACCGGCTCGGCACTGAGTTGAATGCGAATCACATTTGAGGAAGAAGTTTTTTGGCAGGCCGACAGCGCTCCGCAGAAGCCGACCACGGAGCATAGAATCCCCAAGCTCCCCCAGCCCGAAAGCCCCCGAATCTTCATGACGCCCATAGTGTAAAACTAGCAAACCCCCGGTTGTCGTGCTACTTATTCCTGCACTATACTTAGGGGCACCGCATGAATGGCCAAAACACTTCGTCAGTAAACAAACGGCTTTATGCCTTCTTGGCTCTCTCGGGAGTGGGGTTCATCCTCTCCTTTATACTGAGCAAAACCTTTTACGAACTTCAGCATGGCACACAGGGATTCAAATCCTTCTGTGACATGAGCGACACCATGAGCTGCGGGGCCGTAGCGAGCAGCTCGTTTGCTCAGCTCCTTCCGGGATTTCCGCTCTCCAGTTTTGCAGGCGGCTGGTACCTGGCTCTGATTTTCTTGGGATTCATGAGTCTCTGGACCGCGGACCCCAATTGGCGTCGGGACACCCTGAAGCTCAGTTTCCTGATGTCGCTTTTCTCGGTGGTGATGTCGATCATCTACCTGGTCATCATGATGACCGTCTTAAAAACTTACTGTCTCTACTGCTTAGGCATCGACGTGGTGAACGTTCTTTCGCTCGCGATTCTTTGGACCCTGAAGCCAGAAAAGTCGGAGTTGTTCAGTGACCGCTCGAAGTGGAAAACTTTTGCGGGAGTGATCTTGGGTTCTCTCGTTGTGGGAATTATCGGATTCAAAGTCACACTCGACATGCAAGGCCCAGATGAAATTCAGGTCAGCCAACTCGCGGATCGCATTCTCTCAACGCCTCCTGTTCCGGTGCCAGTGGCTGCGAATCTGCCCACCCAAGGAGCAGACGCTGCACCGATCACCATTGTGGAATTCATCGACTTTCAATGCCCGCATTGCCGCAACGGCGCTTCCATCATGAAGGCCTTGATGGGAAAATTCCCAGGTAAAGTGAAAGTCGTTCTGAAGAACTTCCCGCTCGATGGTCAATGCAATCGTTTGATCAAACAATCGTCTGCTCAGGGCGGTGGCCATCTGGCAGCATGTGAAGCAGCAAAGGTCAGCATCTGCGCACATAAAGAAGGGAAGTTTATTCCTGTATTTGAAGACCTCTTTGACCAACAGCAGTTCTTAAAGCCAGGCCTCCCGACAGAAATCGCGGTGAAAAACGGAATGGATGAAGCGAAGGTAAAATCCTGCATCACCGCTCCGGAAACTGAAATGATGTTGTCGGCGGGAATCGAAGATGGAAACACCTTGGGTGTTCAGTCCACCCCGACGTTCTTCATCAACGGCCACAAGGTCGAAGGCGCTTACCCTGTTCCCGTTTGGACCAAAGTGATTCAGAGGTTGCTCAATGGCGGGTGAGCTGATCGACAGCCATTGCCATTTGAACTTCGACTACTCTCCCAAAACGGCTGACGATCTGATTCGCGAAGCAGCTGCCAATGGGGTGGTGCAGATGATCAATGTCTCCACCGACCTCGAGCGCCTAGATCAAGTGCCCCTCTTTTCCGAACATCACCCGAATATCTTTCACACGATTGGATTGCACCCCCACGAATCCAGCACCCTGAAGCCCGAGCATTTGGCCTTACTTAAAACCAAAGCCGAGCACCCGAAGTGCGTGGCCATCGGCGAGATCGGTCTCGACTATTATTACAACCACTCCACCAAGGACGAACAGATCCACGCGCTTCAGCAGCAGCTGGACCTCGCGCTGGATTTAGAGCTTCCAGTAGTCATTCACAGTCGCGATGCAGAAGCAGATTTACTTCCCGCTCTCCAGTCCTATGCAAAAAAAGCGAAGAGCACGCCCGGCATCATTCATTGCTTCACAGGCACGCAGCAGTTTGGACAAGCTTGCATCGACGCCGGATTTTATATTTCATTTTCAGGAATTTTGACTTTCAAGAATGCGACGGATCTTCAAGCTTCGGCAAAAGCCTTTGGAATGGATAAAATTTTAGTCGAAACCGATTCACCGTTCTTAGCTCCCGTTCCCTATCGCGGAAAAAAATGTGAACCCAGCATGGTGAAGATGACGGCGTTAAAGCTCGCAGAACTCAAGGGTGTGAGCTTCGAAGAAATCGCTGACGCCACCCGAGAAAATACGCGGAAGGCGTTTAAGCTCCCGCTTCCGAGTTAGATTTCCGAGCCCATTCAGGCTTAAAGAAAAATCTCTCGTACATCCGATTCAGTCCCGTCCACTCCCCAGGAGTTTGATCCTGCTCGGTGAAAACTTTAATCGCATTGATCTTGGAATCGAGATCATCAATATAATGAACAATCAACGCCTCAAGACACTTGGGACGCTTCGGCGAGCCGTATTCCAATTGGCCATGATGAGAGAGAATGACGTGCTTCACGAGCAGGCGCTTCTCATCCGGAAATTTTCCCGGCAAACGACCTGGCTGAGATTCCAACCACTGAACTTTCTTTTCCACGAGCTCGGAACCCATCACCAGATGGCCGATCAGCCGACCTTCCGTCGTGTAGTCGGTGACTCGCTCGTAACTCAATTCCCAAAGCTTGCCGATGTCGTGCAGAAATCCACCCAAGAAAAGAAGGTCGCGATCTAAGATTTTCCCGTAGTGTTTTGAAAGAGCGTCCAAGATTCCCGTGATCGAAACCACGTGCTCCAACAATCCTGTTTTGTAAGCGTGATGCACGCTCTTCGCAGCCGGAGCGCGCTTATAGAGACTCACCACTTCCGTGTCTTCAACCAAAATCGATTCTGCCAACGCCTTATAATAGGGATCGGACATGGATTGAATGTAGCCCTTGAGCTGCGCGTAGAGAGCTTCGGGATCCACGGTACTTTCTAAAATAAAATCTTTGGGGTCGATTTCGTCTTCGCGCAACACCTGAAGCTTGCCGATCACCACTTGCCTGCGACCTTGGTAAACTTGGCAGCGCCCCTCCACCCAAACAAAAGCATCGCGCACAGCTTGGCCGGCGTATTGCTGCACTTCTTCCCAGATACGACCATCGACTTCCCCGGTCTTGTCCATCAGGGTGAGGTTCATATAGGGCTTGCCGTTTTTATCGACTCCGACAGTGGCTTGTTTGATTAAAAATGCGGTCGAAACGGGCGCCTTTTCTTTTAAATCTTTGGCGAAAACTTCCTTTTTCATGCTGTCTAACTAACTTGCCTGACAACACGATTCAAGTCATACTCCGGTCCCATGCAGGACCCCATTCATTATTTCGAGCCCAATCAGGCCCTCAGCTGGCGGCAAGCTCGTTTAGAGGGGCCCGACGCCCGCGATTTCCTGAACCGAATCACCTCTGTTGATGTAAAAAATCTGGCCGTCGCCCAGGGGACTCCCGCCTGTATTTTGGATGCTCAGGGACGTTTTCGAGCTTATTTCTGGCTCTGGTGCCTGGGACAAAACGAATTCCTCTTCGAAATGGAAGGGGGACCCGAAGATCGCCTCTTTAAAGAGTTCTTGGGTGTGATTGATCAGTTTACCTTTGCTGAGAAGATGAAACTCACCACCCCCACTCCTCGGGGCCTTTGGGTGTTTGGATCCCCAGCAGAGCCATTGAACCATGGGTCGCGCGATTACGGCCGTCCCTGGACGACTCTGTGGGATGCTCCTGCTCCGGCATCAGACTGGGTTCGTGCCGACCTCGACCTTTTGGAAAGCTGGCGCATTGCTGCCCTCCGGCCCCGTCCCGGGTTTGAAATCGATGCCCAGTCGAACCCTCTCGAATTGGGATTAATCGACGCCGTCGCGGATCAAAAGGGCTGTTACCCCGGCCAAGAAATTATCGAAAAGATCGTGGCCATTGGCGCCCCGGCACGCCGACTGGTGCAACTCCAGCTCTCCGGTCCCGCCCAAGCAGGAACAGAACTAGCCGATGGGGCTGGAAAACTCACGTCGGTGAGTTTAAAGACGGGTTTGGCATTGGCACTGGTTCGAAAAACTCAGGCTCAGGAAGGAAAGCAGCTTCAGATCTTGGGAACGACGACTTCGGGTACCGTTCTCAAAGTAGCGCCCTATGCGAAATCTTAAAGTCTTCCTGCTCGTGATATCGGGGCTATTGATTTATTCGCCGCCCGCTCCAGCCATCTTAGGCGATGCCATGGGCTACTCGCCCTACTGGAATTGGAAGCTCATTGAGACCTCGCACTTTCGAATCGTATTTCCGATAGAGCTCGAACCCATCGCACAGAAAGTTGCACGCTACTCGGAAGAAGCCCACGAACTGCTCTCCCCGGTGTTCCGTTGGACGCCACGAACCAAAACCGACATGGTGGTGATCGACAATGTCGACAGCGCGAATGGTTTGACCACACCGACCCTCCGAATGGGGATTACTCTCTTCGTTACTCCACCGGACAATTGGTCAGGCCTCTCGGATTATGATGACTGGCTGAGACTTTTAATTCGCCACGAGTACACGCACCTTTTAAACTTAGACACCACCCATGGTTGGATCACTGGAACAGTCCGAACGATCTTTGGTGATGCCATGTTGCCCAACATTCTTTGGAATCGCTGGATGACCGAAGGCATGGCCGTCTACATGGAAACTCGCTACACGAAGAGCGGCCGCGGACGAAGTTCCGAATACGAGGGCATGCTCCGAGCCTTCATCGAATCGGGACGCTTTGATCGCCCTTCCCCTCAAAAAATTTCCATCGACCGGATGGGCGGCAACTTCCCTTACTTCCCACAAGGGAACCTGGACTACTTCATGGGTTATCAGCTCATGAATCAGATTTCGAAAGACTTTCGAAACAAACCCAAACGCAGTGCCGACAATGAAGAACAAGTCGCCTCGGGTGAAGATGCCTTGGGCATCCTGTCCTACCGATCGGGCCGACGCATTCCCCTCTTCGTGAACGGCAACCTCGAAAATATTTCGGGGAAGAACTGGTTCCAATACTGGGACGAGTGGCTGAACGAAAGTCAGGTTCGAGTGGAAGCGGATTTGAAGAAAATCAAATCGGCTCCTCTGACGCAGACTGAAGCGGTTTTGAAAAACTCTCTCCGACCGATCAGCGTCGCCTATTCTCCAGACGGCAGGTGGATGGCCTATCGCTACGGCACGCTGGATGAAGACGAATACCTCTATTTGAAAGATTTGAAGACAGGCGCTATTCGCCGAACGGAAGAGACTTCCGGCGGCATGTCGATGGCCTTCACTCCCGATTCCAAGGCCATCTTTTTCAGCAATATTCGCAAGCAGGGAATGTACTACCACTTCAGTGAGATCGGCGTTTACGACATCGCTCGCGACAGTCTGCGGTGGCTGGATGGCACCTATCGCGCCAAAGATCCTGACGTTTCTCGAGACGGAAAGCGCCTGGTCTTTACGATCACCGAAGCTGGAAAAACCAGCCTGGCCATCGCTCCCATTCTTTATTCGGACGAACGCTACTCTCTAGGAAAAGTTCAAAAGGTTCTCGACGTTCCGCTCTTCGACGCCGTCTTCCTTCCCAAATTCAGCCTCGACGGTCGAAAAGTTTTTTACAGCATCCACCGCAACGGAAAGGTCGGCGAGGACTTGATGGAGCTGGATCTCTCCACGCTCAAACCCCGAACGTTGATCAGCGACGGCCGGTTGAATCGATTCCCGACAGTCACCCCTCAAGGAGAACTGCTCTTCGTCTCCGACAAATCGGGCACAAACAATATTTACAAATTTAAAGAAGGCCAGCTGCCCGATGCCCTCTCCAACGTCACTACCTCTTTACTGACACCAGTCTCTGCTCCGAGCGGAACTTACGCCAACCGACTCACGGGCTATGGTTGGAACTGGGAAAAAGTAGAGTTGATGAGTTCGCAACCTGCGTCGATCGATCCTCCGCCTGCGCCAGAATCGGCCGAGAAGCTCACCACCCCCGCCGGAACCAGCTCCGCAGCTCTACCAGTAGATGGCTACAATATTTTTCCTAACTTCTGGCCGCGCTATTGGATGCCTTTGGGCACGATCAATCCTTTAGGAGCCGGGGGTCAGCTCTCGGGTTTTGATACCATCGATCGCCACCGGTACTTCTTTTCTGGTTTCTATCGGTTCGATGTAAAAAAACCCGACTTCACTGGGATTTATTACAACCGCTCCTGGGGTCCGACCTTTTCATTTTTAGCAGCCGAATCGACTTCAGGTTACCTTCCAGACGACCAATCTTATTTCAGAAAATGGCAGGCAGCGTTCAGTGCGTCTCTCCCCATTACCTGGACACGATCTTCCCTCACCCCCATCCTTACTGCCCGGGTGGAACAGGTGCAGTATTTTGGAACCGATCCCACTCGAATCAGTTTGTACCCGACGACAAAACAGGTTCCCAATTTTGATCTCCGCTTGATTCTCTCGACGGCCAAAAACTCCCCGCTCGCCATCGGTTCTGAACGCGGTTTTACCACGGAGGTCGGAGGCCGCGTTTACCAAGATGGGGACACCCAGATTTGGAAAGCCGCTCTCTCCTACTCCCAATACATTCGCGTGGTAGACCATGCGGTGCTCACACCCAACATCAAAGCAGGATTTGCTTCGGTCCTGGATTTTTCCTATTTGGATTCGGCCATGGTGGTGAAGAATCGCCAGTATCAGTCTTTTGATCCGTTGAATCCGGGTTTGTTTGGGGTCAATAGCCCGCTCGATGAAATCAATACTCGCGGCTATCCCGGCCTTGCTACCGTTTCCCGGTATGTGGGTCAGGCTTCGGCCGACTTCCGCTTTCCGTTAGCTCGATTTTACACAGGACCCGGCACCTTCCCGCTCTACTTAAAAACCCTCACCGGCTTTACCTTTGGTGAAGTCACCCACTTTCCCAGCACGCACCTCACTCTTCCGGCAGTCGGCGCCGGGGTGAAACTCTCCCTCCGAGCCTTCGGTTACTTCGACGGGGATATCTCTCTCGAATTTCATGACGGGTTGAATCAGGACTTTGGCGGGCAGTATCAATACCTGGTCTTTTTCACATTTGCGGGCCTGGCTCTTTAAGATTATAGAAAGAGCATGACAGATTCAAACTACAAGCCATTTCAAGGGAAAAAGGGTCTCATCTTCGGCGTTGCCAACGAGCGCAGTCTCGGTTGGTTCATCGCTCAACATCTTGCTCAAGGCGGCTGCGAACTTGGGTTTAATTATCTGGGTGAAAATCTGGAACGACGAGTACGCCCGTTAGCCGAAAGCGTTGGCGCCAGTTTGATCGAACCCTGCAACGTCACCGACGATGCTCAAGTCGACGCTCTCTTTGAAAAAGTGAAGAACAAGTGGGGACACATCGACTACTTGATTCACTCCGTGGCTTTTGCAAACAAAGAAGACCTCGATGGCCGCTTCGTTCGCACCACCCGCGAAGGTTTCCGCGTCGCTCTCGACGTCAGCTGCTACTCGCTCATCTCGCTCGCTGGAAAAGCGGAAGCGCTGATGGAAGGCCGCGATGGATCGATTATCACGCTCTCTTATTATGGAGCCGAGAAAGTCGTGCAGAACTATAACGTGATGGGAGTTGCAAAAGCCGCGCTTGAGGCTTCTGTTCGCTACCTGGCGCACGATCTAGGCCCGAAGAAAATTCGCGTGAACGCCATCTCGGCAGGCCCGATCAAAACTCTATCAGCCGCTGGAATTCGAAATTTCCGCGACATGCTCTCGCAAGCTGCTGAAAAAACGCCGCTCCGTGAGAACATCACGGGCGACGACGTTGGCGCGCTTGCAGCATTCCTTTGCGGACCCGGAGGCAAACACATCACTGGCTCGACCATGTACGTAGACAGTGGTGCTCACATCATGGGTAATATCGACGTCAATGCCTCAAACTGAGCTGCACCGTCACCTCGACGTTTCGGTTCGATTAACCACTTTGCTCGAGCTAGCAAAAAAGCAGGGCAAAACGGGGAGCAGTACTTCGCTCGAAGAATTTGGTCGAAAAGTCTATCTGCGCGACCCGATGCGCACGCTGGCCGAAGTCTTAGACACCTTCACTCTCTTCCAAAAAGTTTTAGACAAACCGGAGACCCTCGAACGAGTGGCCTATGAAGTCGTAGAGGACTGCTACAACGAAGGCACCCGCCGAGTGGAGCTTCGCTTCTCTCCGTCTTTCGCTTGCGAAACGAGTGGCATGCCCTGGGAAGCGGCCCTCGCTTCTTTTGAAAACGGAATTGCCCGCGCTCGAAAAAAATTCCCAGACATCGAAGTCGGCTTGATCTGCATTGCTTCAAGAGACTACGGACCCGAACCCGTCGCTGAAACCGTCGACTTCTTTTTGAAAAATAGAAATCGCTTTGTCGCTTTAGACCTAGCTGGCAATGAAGCGGGATTTCCTTGCAAACTTTTTGAAGAAGCCTTTCGTCCTGCGGTTAAAGCGGGAGCTCCCATCACGGTGCATGCAGGAGAAGGTGCGGGGCCAGAGAATATTTGGGCAGCGATTGAATACTTAGGCGCTCGAAGAATTGGCCACGGAATTTCCTGCGTTCAAGATCCGAAACTTTTGCAGGAGCTTCAACGACGACAGATCTGTTTGGAAATGTGCCCCACCAGCAATTGGATCACGCAGGCCGTTAAGCAAATCGAAGAACATCCATTGCCAAAAGTATTGCGCGCGGGAATTCCGGTTTGCATCAACACGGATGATCCGGGGGTCTTCGGAGTCACCCTTCCTCATGAAAAGAATCTCTGTCGAACGCGTATGGGAATGTCAGAAGCTGAGATTCAAATGACCGATGACCATGCATTTCGCTTTAGTTTCCTGAATTCCTAAGTCCCTGTTTTCTCATGCAAAAAATCACCACAAACCGGCCCCAGGAGCCCTTCTTCAAGAAACTATCAAGATGCATTATTGTCGGTTTTTTTCCGATTTTCTTGTTGCTCTTGGCCATTTTCTGGTCTATTTCTTACCCAAGCTTTGAAAATTAATTTTTCATCCACGGGGCTCCATACTTCCCCCCCCCACACACTCATGGGGTTTCGTGGCGGTAAAGGACTTGAAGGGTTCTCCTTCAAGTCCTTTATTGTTTCTAGCACCCCCTCCATGTAATAGGCCCCCAGTCGAGGGGGCATCATGAATAGAATCCGAATCACCAGCATTGCGCTCGTTAGCATTTTATTTTTTGCACGAGCTGCGCAAGCGGCACCGGTTTGCACAGCGCAGCCCGGAGCGCTTCCCAATCCAGCCACCACGCCCGGCACGAAGAATCCGAATATTCCCATCGAACACATTGTGGTCATCATGCAAGAGAACCACAGCTTCGATCAGTATCTCGGCAAACTGACGCTCCCGCAGTTTTATGGGAGCGCGATTGATGGAATCACCGACGCTCTCACCTATCCCGATGAACACGATAAACCGGCCGCTCCCTACCATGAGACAGAGCTCTGCATCGATGACGTCGGCCACGAGTGGGACCCGCAGCACCGCATGTGGAACCAGGGTAAGAACGATCGATTCTTGCTAGAAAATGGAAAGCGCGCAATTGGCTACTTCGATCACACCGATCTTCCTTTTTACTACTCCCTCGCTAATGAATTCGCGACAGCGGATCGGTACTTCTGTTCGTCGCTCACTCAAACCATTCCCAATCGCATGTATCTTTTTGCAGGCACTTCTTTTGGTCACATCGCGAATGACATTCCGAAAAACACCTCCGAGTTTGCGCAGCCCACGATTTTTGATTTGATGACCAAGCACGGTGTGAGTTGGAAATATTATTCCGACAACAAGCTCATCGGCTACACGGCGCTATTTCAACCCATGCTTCACGCCAACATCCAGAAGATGCAAAAAATTTCGGACTTCGAAAAAGATCTCGCGAATGGAACCTTGCCTCAGGTCGTCTTCATCGATTCACTGATGGAAAATGAAGATGAACACCCGAACGCCAACATTCAAGTGGGACAGAAGTGGGTAGCAGACCGAGTGCTTGCGCTCTTAAATAGTTCGTATTGGAAAAACTCGGTACTGTTTTTTACTTATGACGAGAACGGAGGATTTGCGGACCACGTTCCTCCTCCCGAAGCTTGTGTGCCGGACGCGATTCCTCCAATGTTGAAATCGAATTCGGAGCCGGGAGTTTTCGACCGACTGGGATTTCGAGTTCCCTTTATTGCAGTGTCGCCTTACGTGAAACGGCACTTCGTTTCACACGTGACGTACGATCACACCTCGATTTTGAGATTTATTCAGACGACTCACAACCTGCCTGCCCTGACATTTCGAGACGCTAACGCCGATGCCATGCTGGATTTGTTTGATTTCAAAAATCCGCGATATGACCTCCCAAAGCTCGTCTCTGCAAATATTGACTCGGCGCGTTTTTGTAAACCACCTCACGATTCGGACGAACTCACTCTGTTAAAAGAACTGGAGAAAAGAGGACTAAATTCTTTGCGTCCCCCCATTGACAAGAAATACCCCTGAGATTAATCCGCGCGTCGAAGCTGATCTGAAGGGGATTGGCTGTGTGTGTCTGAAAAATTTATTGAAGGAGACTCAGATGAATAAAGTTGTAATGACATCCGTCGTCGCCCTCTTCATCAGCGTTGCTGCGCAAGCTGATTGGGGTGATCGTGGCGGCGGTGGACGCGGTCCCGGTTCTGGACGTGGGAATTGGAATCAAGGCCCGGGCCCTCATGCTCCGGCACAACCTGTCAATCCGAATTGGCGTAACGGTCCTGGACCCGGTGGTCCGCGTAACTGGGGCACCCCTGGTCGCCAAGGCCCAGGCTGGGGACACCCCGGCAACCCGGGCTTCAACCGCCGTTGGGATCGCCCACATAACTGGAGCTGGCGCAATTACAATGCTCCTGGTTGGTGGGGACGCCGCAGCTGGGCGCCGCCAGCATTCTATTGGGGCCCGAGCGTTTACCGCGGCCAATGGCAATGCATTGCTTTCGATGAATCCGGTGACCGTTACTTCGGAACCGACTGGAATGACGTCGAAGATGCCGCATACGAAGCCAAAAACGAATGTATGCGCAAGAACGATTGGTTCGAAGATGACAGCGACTGCTACATTCCTCCGGGATATTGCGATCGCTACTAATCTTTAGAGATTGGTTAAAAAATCGAAGAAGCCCCGAGCGCCCAGCGTTCGGGGCTTCTTTGTTTTAAAAGAAACTGAAACAGGCTCTGGAACCGTTCCCGATTCCAGAGCCTGCTTACTGATGTCGGATCACTGCTGCCTGATTTTTCCTAGGGGCCTCACCCTCTCTGTGTGTGGTTGGGGTGAGAGGAGTTATGAGAAGAGGAGAGAGCAAGGCCCCTAAGCCTTTGTAAATTTGACGCACCACCGCTACCAAAAGGTGGTGACCACCTATGCTATGCGACCACGCGGTTGCGACCTTTCTCTTTCGCTTGATAGAGAGCTTTATCTGCAGCCTCGAGGAGACGAGAAGCGTCGAAACCTTCTTTGCGGGCAGACGCCATGCCCACGCTCAACGTGCACTTCCACTCTACAACCGCTGAAGAATTGCCTTGCGAGTCGACAACGGGTCCATGAAGCCTTTCAGCTCCGCGGCGAATGAACTCGGCTAAGCCGAGAATTTCCGCGTCGGTACCACGAACCGCAATTGCGAATTCTTCTCCCCCATATCGACCTACAACGCATGCGGGGGATTCATACTGTTTTAACAACGAGGAGATTCGCTTGATCACCTCGTCTCCTGTCGGATGCCCGTGGGTGTCGTTGATCTTCTTGAAGTGATCGATGTCGATCAGCAACATTCCACAATTTTCATTCAACTTTTCGCATTCTTTGAGAAGGGCTTCCCATTTTGTGAAGAAGGGCTTTCTTCGTAAAAGGCCGCTCAAGTCATCGACATTGGCGACACCCTCCAACTTCCGGAGGACCAGGAGCACTTGAGAATAGCTATCCTCAAGAGTGGTGATTTCACCATGGAGGTGTGAGAGGAGGTGACGAATTCCCTCAAGACTAGCTTCTAAACGCTCCTGGTTCTTCATACGTTCTGCCTCCGTTAGTTTGCCGACCAGCTTATGTTGGCCTGCACACCCACTAAGAGAGCATGCGGAGTGCCAACGAATTCCCCGTGAAAAATCAGTATTTTACGATTTTGAAAGTCGGCTGCGACGATGTGTCATTCAAGACACATTAGGCCAGCGCGCCGCACTCGGACTGATTATCATTTGACTGAAATCCTGAGCAGTGCTGAGATGTTGCACTTCGAGGGGGATAGAGGATGCAGTTTGCACGAAGCATTGCAGGGGGATTTTTTCTACTCACATTATGGAATACGGGAGCCTTAGCCGCTTCCTGTCCGACACCGAAATTCACGGAAGCCGACAACGTATTCCTCACCGGGGAATCGGCATTGATCGTCACCCACCCCTCTACCATTTGGGATGGTCATTATACTTCCAAACTGGGAATGGATGCGGCAGTGAGAATCGCCAAGGCCCAAAACATTCCTGTGGTTTATCTGGCAGGCAATAGCGAACCCGAGAGCTACTTCTTTTCAGATTGCAACCCGAAGTACTGGGTCTCTTCCAGCGGTGGCGAGTTCTCCTTTAAAGTACCGGTGAAGCACGTCTACTCGGTGGGCGGTCACTGGGAATATTGTCAGAAAACAACCATGGCCGATTTAATGGAACAGTGGAGCGGTCCCACTCGTGGCGATTTAAAAGTGACCCAGGTTTTAGATGGTCTTTACACGATGGGAGACACCGTTCGCCGATCCGACTCGTACTACGATGCCCTCACCCAGTTCATTAAAATGTTCGATGCTCCGGGAGTGAACGCTCGAGCCAATATGTTCCAAGTTCAAAGACTGGTGAATGACGAAGCTAAGTTTATCGAATTGCTGAAACGAAACCTTCCGCCCTATCAACGACTGCATGCAGAGTATCGTGTGGAACTGATTTTAAACGGAAAGAAAATAGAAGACCTGCAAGCCGGAACAGGAGCGACTTCTCCGGTTTTGACTCTGGAGTTTGTCGACACTCTCTATGACGGTGGAGTCATCCCCGCAGCTCACCATTACAAAACGATCTTTCGAGGAGACCAAGAATGAAACTCCTAAGCTTCCTTTTAGTTGCAGGCGCCTTTTCTCAAACCAGTTTTGCAGCTCCATGCCCCTATCCCACGTTTACTGCCGACAAGGATGTAAGCATCACGGGCGATGACGTCTTGATCGTCACCCATCCGGCAACGATTTGGGATTGGCAATTCTCGGCTAAGAACGGAGTCGACAACGCCGTCGAATTTGCTCGGAAGAAGAATATTCCGGTGATCTATTTGCAAGATTCTTACGATGGGAACTCCAATAAATACTTCTGGAATGATTGTCGCCCCGACTATTTCGTAAAATCCAGCGGTGGTGAGTTTTCCTTCAAAGTTCCGGCGAAACATGTCTACTCCGTCGGTGGTCACTGGGAAGCGTGTCAGCGCACCACCCTGGACGACCTCATGACTGCTTGGGCAGATCGCGAAGGCGAAGACCTGACCGTCACCGAAGTGTTGGATGGAATTTACGCTTATTCATCCTACGTCACTTCATTTGACTCCTATTACAACGCTTTCCAAGAGTTCAAACGCATCTTGCAGTACCCCAGTCAGCGCAACGACATTCGCATCAACCTCTACCAGTCGAAGCTTCTGATTAATGACGAAGCCAAGCTGATTGAGTACCTGAGTCGAAATCTTCCGAGCATGTACGGCAAACTAGCCAAGCATCGAGTGGAGATGCACTACAACGGCAAGCTCGTGAAGGTGATTCGGGAAGGCGACGGACCCAAATCGGGCCTCCTGAAGCTCGAGTTCATCGACAGTCTCTACCAATAACCAAAAGCGCCAATCCAATGACGCACCCCCGCTACCAAAAGGTGGTGACCACCTAAGTAAAAACCCCCGTATGTCCGAAAAGACCTACGAGGGATCACGTGTGAAGGCACAGAAGTCAAAATCGAACTCCGAATACTCGGATCTGCTGGGGAAACTCCAAGACATCCCCACACTTCCTGTCGTAGCGATGAAGGTCAATCAACTTTTGAATGACCCGACTTCTTCGAGCTCTCAGATCGCCGAAGTTCTAAAAAAAGATCAGGTCCTCACCGCAAAAATTCTACGACTCGTAAATTCTTCTTACTATGCCATTCCCGGCGGCGTAGCTGATGTCCAGCGCGCACTGGCCTTCTTAGGATTCAACACCGTTGCGCAACTCGTACTGGGAATCTCGGTTTTCTCTGTCTTCAATCAAAATGGGGACGACGACGTTTTCTCGATGCCGGATTTTTGGAGACATGCTCTCGGCACCGCCGTCTGCTCAGAAATTTTAGCTAAACATATGGATTACCCGAAACCGGAAGAAGCCTTTACCTGCGGCCTCCTTCACGACATCGGTAAACTCGTGCTTCATGAAATCGACCCGGATCGCTTGAAAAACATCGTCCGCGAAACTACTCGCCGCGAGTGCAGTTTCACCGAAGTGGAAAAAGAATGGGACCTCCCAGGTCATTCTTACTTGGGTGAGGTAATCGCTACGAAATGGGGCCTTCCTCAAGTCATTCGCCTGGCGATCCGCTATCACCACCATGATGTCAGCACCATGGCAAGCATTCTCAGCTCTGCAAAACCAGTCATCCAAATGGTGCGCTTAGCAAATGCGATCTGCGTGAAAAATAAAATCGGAAAATCCGGCGACAATTCGGATTTTGAAATTTCATCGAGCATGCTCTCGCCACTCGACCTGAGTGAGCGCGACATTCCCCAGATCGTAGCAACTCTGGAAAAAGATATGGAAAGGGCGGGAGCGTTCCTCAGTGTCTATCGCTAAACCTCGCCAGAAAACTGGTCAAAAGCTCGCGGTGATTGAAGGCGGCCGAATCGAGGCTGCAAGAGAATCCGAATCACGCTATCAGATTCTTTTTGACCAGGCTTCGGACGCAATCATCACCGTTGCTTCAGAAGGAAGAATCGAAGAAGCGAACCAAGCTTGCGAAGAATTGACCAGCTTTTTAAAGAACGAACTCGTCGGTCAAAATATTTCGGTATTGAGCCCAGATCCAAAAATTCATCGGATTCCAGAGCGTTCGCGGCCGCTGAGCAAAGAACTTTTTAAAACCGCCGGTACCTACGAAGACATCGTCATCGTCGGCAAAGACGGTTACATCCACATGGTCGAAGTCAGCGTTCGCGTGATCAAAAAAGCAGATGGAGACTTCGCACTCGCTCTCTTCCGCGACGTTACGGAAAAGAAGCGGATGGAGCGCGAACTCATTACCAAGCACGCCGAGCTTCGCGAAGCCTATTTCCAACTTGAAAAGAAGAACGCGGAACTCCACGCCATGCAGGACACTCTCGTTCAGGCGGGTAAGATGGCGGCGCTCGGGGAACTCGCCGCAGGAATCGCCCATGAATTGAACCAACCCCTCCAAGGAATTCGCGGTTACGCGCAAGAACTGCAAACGCTGGTGACAAACCCGTCTTCAGAAGTCGACTCCAGCATGAAAGAAATCATTTCGAACGTCGATAAAATGCATTCCATCATCGACTACCTCCGAACCTTTACTCGCAAGTCCGTTGAAAAACACGAAATGACGGACGTTCACACGGCGATTGACGAGGCCCTGAAAATGCTTTCCCGCCAATTTGCTTCGCGCGGAATCAAGGTCGACAAAAGTTACGGCAAAGACGTTCCCAACATTTACGCAAACCCCCTTCAACTCGAGCAGGTCTTCATCAACCTGGCCACGAACGCGCGCGACGCGATTGAAACCACGGGTCGTGGCGGCGGAAATATTCGAATTCGAACCCGCAGCAGTGGGCAATTCATCGAAGTGCTTTTTCAAGACGACGGCGTCGGCATGTCCGAACGAACCAAGGCCAAAGCCTTCAATCCCTTTTTCACCACCAAAGAGGTGGGCAAGGGAATGGGCCTGGGCTTGAGCCTGAGTTACGGGGTCATTTCCAAGATTCAGGGCTCCATCGTTGTCGAGAGCGAATTGGGAAAGGGAGCCGCCTTTTTAGTTAGATTACCTAAAGATTTCAGAGAGATAGGATAGTGGTATAATATAGTAGGTCTTTTGATACACGGGAGGGAACATGGCAATAAAACCAAGCGTACTAGTGGTAGATGATGAAGAAACAATCCGAAAGCTACTCAAGTCAAGACTGACACGTGAGGAGCTGGAAGTGAAAGTAGCAGGCAATGCCGAAGAGGCACAAGCCGCTTTCAAACAGGATCCCACCATCGGGGTGATCGTCACCGATTTGAGAATGCCAGGCAAAGATGGCTTCGCGTTGATGGAATGGGCAAAGTCTCAATCCAAACACGTCCGAGTGATCGTCATTACCGGTCACGGTGAGAAAGAAGTGGCCATCAAAGCGCTGAAACAAGGCGCTGCGGATTACTTAGAAAAGCCCTTCGATCTCGAAGAGCTCACCCACGCCGTAAAACGCTGCCTCCACGAATGTGAACTCGAACGCCAGAATGCTGATTTAGTCGATCGACTCGAAGCCCGTGTTGAACGAGTTGAAGGCAAATCGGAAGATCAGTTCTGGTTTGTTTCCAAAGCTTCTTCCATGAACAAGGTCAATGAGTGGTTACAAGTTCTCCGCCGCGAAGCCATGCGCGGTGAGGCTGAAGAACCCACAGCTCTGATCTTGGGCGAAAGCGGAACCGGTAAAGAAGGTATCGCACGAATGATCCACGCAGGCTCCCGCCGTGGTCGCGGTCCCTGGGTTGCAGTAAACTGTGCAAACTTCAACGAACAGCTCCTCGAGTCCGAACTCTTCGGACACGAAAAAGGCTCATTTACCGGGGCAAATTCGATGAAACGAGGTCTGTTTGAGATCGCCCGAGGCGGCACTCTCTTCTTAGACGAAGTCGGCGAAATGGACGTAAAACTCCAAGCCAAGCTTCTTCGTGTCCTGCAAGAAAAGATGTATCGTCGCGTCGGTGGCACACAAGACATGGACGCAGATGTTCGTGTCGTAGCAGCGACGAACAATGACCTTCAGGAAAAAATGAAGTCTGGAAAATTCCGCGAAGATCTCTATCACCGTCTGAGCCGTGTGGTTGTGGAAGTGCCCTCACTTCGAAGCCGTGGCAATGACGTCGTCGAAATGGCGAAGCAATTCTGTGAACGCGCATTCAAAAATCGCGGCAAGACCTTTTCGGGTTTTAGCCCCGAAGCGACGGATGCTCTTTCCAGTTACGATTGGCCGGGTAACGTTCGTGAACTTCTCAACGTGGTTGAGCGCGTTGCGATCATTCACGAAGGCAATCTGCCCATCGCTGCTCGCGAACTTTCGATTTCGGCTTCGTCTGGCGGCACAAAGGCCAACGGTTCAACGACTCACACCAGTGGCAATGGCGCAGGCTTAAAGCTTGTCGGCAGTGCTCCTGCGGTGGACACCGAAGGCGCGGGCTACATGGTTCTTAAGAAAAAATGGTGCGACGCGTTTGAGCGAGAGTATTTAACCTCGCTGCTCACTCGGCACTCTGGCAACGTTTCTGCCTCTGCGCGCGAAGCTAAGATCGATCGCAGCAACTTCTTGAGACTTCTCCGCCGACACGGAATTCGTCGACACGAAGAGCAAAAAGCAGCGTAAGAAGCATAACAAAAGATGCTTCAAAGAATTAGCACGAGCTAGGCGAACCCTGTACAGTCGTGTACCTGTTAGCCTTGACTTTCCCCCACGTTAAAAGCATGAATGGGTGGAGAGAAGAGGCTAAACTAACTATGACCATTCAGACTGTCGGGGATTTGCGAACTCATTTAGACAACCATGGCTTGTCACCTGAGCAGTTCGCTAAACGTGTACATCTTTCGCACATGACCATTCGTCGTTGGCTCAAGAAAGGTCCGGAGCACAAACTTCCGACCAAGTACTTGCTCCTCATGAACGAACACATCAATAGCCCCAGTGGTTCCTTGGCTGGAAAAAATCCGTTGGGCACTCCTAAGAACTTCGCTGACTTAATTCATCAGCTCGAAGAAACAGGCGCTGCACAGGTTCATGAATCCGTGCGCCTAGAATCCGGCGTGAACGAAAAGCTCACTGAAAAGGGCATTGATCCGTTCTTCAAAAATTACTGCGGCAAGCTTATCTCGAACATGAACTCGTCGAAGATTCCGTCAAAGTCCCGCGCTCTCTGCGCTGGAGCTTTAGCTTATTTTATCAATCCGTTCGACGTCATTCCGGATGCTGTTCCGCTCATCGGTTACATGGATGACCTGGCGGTGATGGGCGCCGTCCTGAATCTGCTGACGGATCCTCTCGCGTCGACCGTTAAAGACACGATTTAAGTCGTCGTCACTTCTTATGAGTGTTTTATCCAATCAGCTCAATAAAGAGGTTGCCCGCCGACGTACGTTCGCAATTATTTCGCATCCTGACGCCGGCAAGACCACTCTCACTGAGAAACTTTTGCTCTACGGCGGTGCCATTCACCTTGCCGGAGCCGTGCGAGCAAAAGCCAATCAACGCAATACCACTTCCGATTGGATGGAAATCGAGAGGCAGCGCGGAATTTCGATCAGCACCAGCGTCCTGCAGTTTGAATATCAGGGGAATCAAATCAACCTGCTGGATACTCCGGGCCACAAGGACTTCTCCGAAGATACCTATCGCACTCTGACAGCTGCTGATGCCGCAGTGATGCTCATTGACGCTGCAAAGGGCGTTGAACCGCAGACTCGTAAACTCTTTGAAGTTTGTCGGATGCGCGGACTCCCTATCGTTACGTTCATCAATAAACTCGATCGGCCCTCTCAAGAGCCGCTGGACTTATTGGATGAACTCGAAAAAGTCCTGGGCATTCGCTCTTGCCCGATGAGTTGGCCCATTGGTCAGGGAGAATTCTTCAAAGGCGTTTACGATCGCCAGTCTCAAGAAGTCTTATTTTTCCAAACCAGTGGTGAAGCCAATGTGAAAGATCGATTAGCACCTCGCAAAGTGACGGGTGTCGACGATCCCGTCTTCTTGTCTTTGATCTCTTCTTCCGAAGGGGACGACCAAGCCAAAGAGTTACACGAGAAGCTGAAGAATGATCTTGATCTCTTAGAAATGGCGGGCGATCCCTTTGACCATGCCAAAGTTCTAGCCGGCCAGCTCACTCCTGTCTTCTTTGGAAGTGCGATGAATAACTTCGGAGTGCAGCGGTTCTTGGAACGCTTCATTGACCTCGCTCCGTGCCCGCAACCCCGAATGAGCACCATTCGGGTCGTGGAACCGAAGGAAGAAAAGTTTTCGGGTTTCATCTTTAAGATTCAAGCCAATATGGACCCTTCGCATCGCGACCGGGTTGCGTTCATGCGCGTCTGTTCTGGGAAGTTTACTCGCGGCATGGATGTGAAACACGCCCGCTTAGAAAAAACAGTGCGCTTGTCTAAACCCCTCAACTTCTTTGCACAAGAACGCGTGATCATCGAAGAAGCCTGGCCAGGAGACATCGTGGGCCTACTCGATACGTCAGGCGAGCTTCGAATCGGAGACACGCTCTGCGAAGGCCCAGCCTTTGAATACGAAGGGGTGCCTCGATTCTCACCCGAACATTTTGCTGGAGTTTCAATCCGAGACCCCATGAAGCGCAAACAGCTCAAGAAAGGCCTTGATCAGCTTTCTGAAGAGGGTGTGGTTCAGGTCTATCGGCAGCGCGGATTTGGCGACAAGGACCCTGTGCTAGGTGCTGTCGGTGCATTGCAATTTGAAGTGTTGCAAGCTCGTCTCAAGAGCGAGTACTCCGTCGATGTGAAAATTGAGAAAATGCCGTTTGTTCACGCTCGTTGGATCGAAGGCACCGGCTTTGATCCGGACTTCTTTGAGCGCCGAGAAGACAGTCGTTGCCTCGAAGATCGAGACGGCTTACCAGTCCTTCTTTTTAAGACGGACTGGAGCTTGCGTTGGGCCGAAGAAAATTACAAATCTCTGAAATTCCTAAAGACAGCGCCGATCGTAAAAAAATAAACCCCGAAACTGCGGGCTTCTAACTGCGGTTGCGCATTTGTTCAACCAGAAAGCGGTTGAATCCAGTGGCGAGCGACGCGTCCTTTGTCATACCAGATGGATCCCATCACTGAACGACGTGCTAGCACGTCGGGCAGAAACAGCGCATCCCCTTCCCAGAGGTTCAAAGAAAGTACTTCTTTGTACGGAATCCAAGAAAGCTCGCCTTCATCCGAATTTTTCCAGGGATTGTTTTTGAAAGGCGGATCGAGATTCTTCAACTCGACTGAAAATAGAAAAACAACCCAGTCTTCATTTTTCTTTGGTTTAAATAGAGGAAATTGAATCACGCCGAGCGGTTTGAAATCCTCGAGAGGCAATTGCAAGCCGGCTTCTTCAAAAAATTCTCGCCGCGCGCATTCAAGTGGAGATTCATCGGCTTCAAGCTTACCTCCTAAGCCGTTCCACTTTCCAGAATGAAAATCGGTTGAGGCCCGGCCCGGATCGTTTCGATGAATCATCAAAACGCGCTCGCCCAGGCGGGCATAGATCAAAACGGCTGGGATCACTTTTCGAAGGGCTTGTTCGTAAGCGTTTCCGGACGCACTCACGCGTACATGCTCTCGATGAGGGCGTTGTAATTCTTTTCAACTACGTTGCGCTTCATCTTGAGCGTAGGGGTCATTTCCCCACCAGCGATAGAAAACTCTTTGGCAAGAATTACGAAGCGTTTGATCTGCTCGTAGCTCGCCAATTCAGAATTTACACTATCGATATAGGACTGAACGGTCTTTACAACCTCAGCATCACAAATCTGCAGACCATCACCTGTAATGGCGCCCGACTTCTTCTGCATTTCAGCTGTGGTGGCTTCATCTAAGGTCAAAAGAATGGAAAGGTACTTGCGATTGTCGCCCACCATGCAGGCTTGGCTGATCATGCCTTTTGCTTTTAATTTTTCTTCGATGGGAAGCGGGGCAATCATCTTGCCACCAGAAGTCTTCAAAATTTCCTTCTTACGACCCCGAATGCGAATCAAACCCGTATCCGTAGTTTCGCCAAGGTCCCCGGTGTGAACCCAGCCATCAATCAAAGTGGCGTCGGTCGCTTTTTGATCTTTATAGTAGCCCACGAAAATGTGGCGCCCCTTGCTGAGAATCTCTCCGTCTTCGGCAAGTTTGAATTCAATTCCCGGAAGCGGACGACCCACGGTCCCCGCCGATTCCACACCCGGCTGAGTCATGCAAACCACACCAGTGGTTTCAGTTTGACCGTAGTCTTCCAAAATTTCTAAGCCCAAACGTCTAAACCAGCGAGAAACGTGCGCAGGCAACATGGCCGCTCCAGAAGCCAACACCATAGCATTCTTCAATCCCAAAGCTTCCTTCACCTTATTAATGATGATGGGCTCGGCAACTTTGTACTGAATCAGATCCAACGGATTCGGAAACTTCTTTCCAAACTTGGCGTTTGCAACTCGGTCGCCAGTGTCAAGCGCCCAGTTGGCCATGGCTTTCTTTAAGCCCTTTCCGGTTTTGATTTTACTTAACACGCCTTCCATCATCTTTTCCCAAACACGGGGAACGCAGAGAAGCAAGGTGGGTTGCACTTCGACCACTTCCTTGGCGACGTTTTCGAACTTGGTACAATAGTAAATCGTGTAACGCTGAGTGATGCCTACGCCGATACTCTGAAGTTTTTCAGCAATGTGAGAAATCGGCAGGAATGAAAAAATAGTTCCGGGGCTCGGCGGCAGCTTCCAATAGCGAATGACAATGTCCGACGTGTAGGTCAGGTTGTCGTGACTGAGCAATGCTCCCTTCGGGTTACCCGTCGTGCCCGAGGTGTAAATTAAGAATGCTCCGCCATGCATGTCGACTTGATCGAGATACTGCTGCAAAGATTTAGCTTTTCCAGCTTGAACCAGCTTGGCACCCTCCCGAATGGCATCGCTGTAGGCGACCGCATTGGGTGCGCAACCCTTGTCGTCATCAAAAACCAAAATCAGTTTTACGAAAGACGGGAGAGAAAATTCCTTCTTCGGGCCGACAACTTTTTCATAATACTCACGGTTCTGCACCGCTAAGATCGAAGCGCCTGCGTGATTCAAAACATACTGAATATCATGCGACGTAGAGTTGGGATAAATTCCCGCCGACAGCGAACCGCTCAGCATCAGCGCTAACTCCATGTGGAGCCACTGCGGACAATTGTAAGAAAGAATGGCTCCAGCTGTCCCCTTCCCGATTCCATGAGAATCGAGGAAAACCGCCAGGTGGTAAACACGATCGCAATACTCCTTGGCCGTGATGGTGACCCACTTGCCGTCGTGCTTATAGATCTGTGCCGGATCATTCGGCTGTGCACTGGCCCATTTCGCTAATCGGTGAAGAATGGAAGACATATTGGCTTCTTAAGGTATGTCAGAAGGAATTTCTATAGGTATTTAAAAAAGGCCTTAACAAACGCTAAGCTTGCTCGCCGAGTCAATGAGGGCCTTTTTTCAGAGAGCACTCCGTTTTTCCGATAAGTGGGAGATGGGTTCTCGCCTCCTTTTCCTTATTCTTCTCATGATATCCGCCTCAGTTCAGGCAGAGGACCCCAACCCAGGCGACGCTTTCACTGAAGACGCGTCCAAGATGACTCTCCACATTAAAAAAGTCGTCGCTGATGCGCGCAAGGGCTTTATTACGACGGAAGATAAAACCCATTTAAACTACGGAATTTTTGGTGGGCCCCAAACTCCGCCCAAACCACTCGTGATTGTCCCGGGAAAAGGAGAAACCCTATTTACCTATGGCGACATGATTTCGAAACTGATGCGAGATGGCTTCGGACCGATCTACATGATGGAACCCCGAAGTCAGGGTGTTTCAGACCGCGCTCTTCCAAGCCGCCCCAATGTCATTCACATTGAGGATTTCAAAACCTACGCCAAAGACACCATTGAGTTTATCGATGGACCGGTGAAACGCGACCTCGCTGCCAGGGGAATTAGAACTCTGCCAGATATGATCGCTCATTCTGCGGGTGCAGCTGTTGCCGAACTCGCCTTCGATCTCAGACCGGATCTCTTCAACCGAGGCTATGTGTCTATTGGTCCACTCTACGGAATTCGGAATGGAAGAATGGGTGAGAAGACCCGCAAACTGATTCTCCATGTTCTTTCAAAATCATTTTTAGAAGAAATGGTTGTTGATACTCGATCGGAAGCTCCTCGGGGTTCTGTTTTAGAAATCGCCAGAAACTTAGAAGAGCAAGCGCAGATTTCCACTCGCTATGTCACAGCTGACTGGGTTCATGCCGCTGAAGAAGCTAGTGAAACAATTTTAAAAGACCTCGCCAAGAACGGACGAGCTGGCCTCATCGTTGTGGGAAGAGATGAAAACGTAGTGAGCCTCGATGCGATTTACAACTATCGCTGCCAAGCCCAAGCAAACGGGCATACGTGTGGTTTCGAAGTAATTTCCGGAAATCACTCTCCGCACACCTCTGGAAAAGAAACTCCCGAAGAGCTTTTAGCTCTGATTAAAAAGCAATTTGCAGAGCCGTCTTCTCGCTGCTATCGCGAGTACTCTTATCTGAACTAATTCGCAAAAATGCTGAACGTCATTTTATTTTGGAAAGCCGGATTGCGATTGGACTGATTCTGTCCGAAATCGGAATACAGGCTGAGATACCAATAGTAATTTCGAGAAATCAGCGCCACATAATCGCGAGTTTCTTTAAAGGGAATCATGTCGAAGAACAGAATACGCTGACTCAGCGGGTAGCGTTTCAACCATTCGTCGATTCTCTCAGGTCCGGCATTGTAGGCCGCCAACGCCAACTCGGCATCCCCCTGGTAGCGATCCAAAAGGTGTTTGAAATACTTCACACCCACCTTGATGTTCACAGCCGGATCCGTGAGTTGCCGCGCACTCGAACGGGACCAAAGACGTGCTGTAGATGGCAAGAGCTGCATCAAACCCACGGCCCCAGCGGGAGACCGCGCCTTGGTATTGAAACCACTCTCTTGCCGAATCAGCGCTGCTATCAAGTACGGATCGATCGTGGCTTTATAAAGTTGAAGCTGATCGGAGTAATCCAGCGGATAGAAAATTTCCAAAGTCGCCCGCGAAATGGATTTCGGATCTTCTCGGAAAAGCTGCGAGAGAACTCGGAACTGCCCGACTAAGTGATGCGCCCGCTTCATCAGTACAGCCACGTAAAGACGGAAGCTACTTTCGGAACCATCCACTCGATCTGCGAGGGCTTCGAGCAACTCAATCGTCGGGCGATTGGCTTTTAATTCCAACAACACTTCTACTGCACGAACCAAAATATTCAATTCTGGCTTAGTTTCTGAACGGTAGCGAAGCACGTCCGACTTCTTTTCTAAAATCACGGCGAGGTCATTCACTTCCTGAGGCCCGCGCTGACGGAGCAAAAGCCCGTGCGAACTCAACGGATACTCGTTGATCAACCTCAAGCGCATAGCTGTGGCAAATACGGTGTCATTATTTTTTCGAGCGCAGTGATTGCGCCAGTAGAGACTGCGAGAAACAAAGTCCCCGCCTTTGCGTTCGCTCAAGGTTTGAAGATGCTCTTCCGCATCTTTGCAATTGCCTTCCCACAGGAGAAGCAAACTGAGACGGAAGCGAGCTCGATCCGCAAGCTCCACCGAAGACGAACAACTCACTGTGCGCTTGTAGTGTTTGATGGCCTGCTGCCTAAACTTTTCATCCGGCAAAAATTCTTCTGACTTTTGTGCCAACGCATAGGAGACGGCGGGGGGCGGACAAAAGAGTGCGCTGCCCGCAGCATCACTTAAAGGCTGAAGGGTTTCCCATTTCGGAATTCGACGCATACCCCACATCAAGCGATTTTCAGGAACGCGCTTGAGCTCTTTCAAATCCCCTGCAGTGAGAAGCTTCACCACCTGCCACTTGGCTGGAACGGGACGATCGTCATCTTCTTCCGCGTGGGCCCCGATGGCATCTGGAGCTACCGCTGTTTCAGCTGCTTTCGATCGGTCGGAAACGATGTAATCACAAAACATGTCCTGACCGGTTTTCTCACGGCAGCTGGCTAACCAGTTCATCTTGGCTTTGCCTACGAGCTTGCCCCGTTTGAAATCCACAAAACGCTGGGCCTGGTCCCGAAGCAGGGTCCACTTCCCCTGCGCAGCCTCTTCAATCTCTAAACCCGTGAGGTTTTTTTCAATCACGGTGGCTAAGTCAGCTGGAGGAATAGTGCTCGACGCAGCAATGGGCGTACACCCCGCCAAAGGTGCGGAGAGGAGAAGCACTAGAATGATGCGGGTTGTGAAGGCCGTCCCTGACCTGGTCTTTTTCACAGCTCTTTTAAGTCTATCTGAAGCTTAAAAGAACGCAATTGCTCAGGAATGAGGGGCGTGTTACAGGTTCGGTTCATTTAATACAGGTGATCAGGAGATCAACATGGCAAAACGATTGAGCAATAAGAACCGCAAACGCCGCATGGACCTGGCTCGCGCCTATAAAGAAGGCACCAAGCCGGCGAAACATAAAGTCGCCGTCGAACGCAGCAAGAAGGCTTTGAAGAAAAAAGCCTATCCGATGACCTAACTTTTGAGATTACTTGGAGCCGGCGAGCATCTTCTGAAGTTCGCCGCGCTCAAACATCTCGGTGACAATATCGCAGCCACCGATGAATTGTCCGCCAATGAAAATCTGAGGAACCGTCGGCCACTGGGTGAAATCTTCCAGTGCGTCCCAAAGCGGATCATCCGAAAGAACATCGACAGAAGCAATGTCCTTCGCTCCAGCAGCCTTCAAGACTTGAACGGCGCGCGATGAAAATCCACAGGCCGGAAAATCCGGGGTGCCCTTCATAAAAATAGCCACGGGCTTGGATTTAGAAATTTCTTCAACCTTCGAACGAAGTGGATGGCTCATGAGGATCTCCTTACTTTGAGCGGTATTGTTCTGGCGTAAAAGTTTTTAAAGTGAGGGCGTGGACCTCGCCGGAATCCACTTCCACCTTCAACAACCCAAAAATCATGCGGTGCTGCTCGATCATCATCTTGCCTTCAAAGGCAGGAGAAACAATGGTGGCCTGGTAGTGATCTTCCGTACCGGTGAGGTCGGTGACCTCAGCACGAGTTCCAGGAGCCAAAGTTTCAATTCGAGCTTTCAATTGAGCGGGTGTCACAGGTTCTTAGTACTAGCATAAGTCTGAGTGATCTGCACCCCTACGAATAGGGATAGGGAAACAAAGCTCTCGTGGAAGACATCTCAATCGATAAACTGAATCTATGGATGAAAGGGAGCTCTGTCGCAGTCGGGCTTAACCGCTGGGTTTCACTCGTAATCCCACTTGCTCCCAGTGCACCTTTGGTATAGCTGCGTTTCATGAAAAATTTTGTCTGGTCGTTGGGGTGGTCGGGGTCCTTCTTCATGGCCTGCTCTCTGGGTGCGGCTCATCAAATACAGCGACTCAAACTCAGGCGAGCGAGGGAGCCGGTTTGGCTGGACGCTGGTCAGGGTCGGGAACTCAGGAATTACTCGGAGGAGTTCAACGCATTGAATTGCACCTGACTATCGGGGTGAGCGCATCTGAATTGAACATCGAATATGCTTTAGACAAAGGCAATCTCACTGATACAGGATCGCTGAAATACCTCATCTCAGACAGCAGAATTTTAGATCAAGCTGGAAAGGTCCAGGTAGGTGTGGTGAAGGCAGAGAATCTTTATATTTCGAACACTCGATTCGGGGATATTTCGGTTTCTCTTGAGGGTGGACGGATGAGCTGGTCTTCTTCTCACGAACAATTTGATAACAAGATTAAAGCCACATTGACCAAGCACTAATCGTTGGGGTCCCCCCCTACTTTAGGATGCCGATCTTTGGGCAGAACCGCGCCACGGGGCACTCTTCGCAGAGGGGTTTGCGGGCGGAGCAGATCTTTCTCCCGTGCCAAATCAAGAGGTTACTGAGCAGAGTCCAGTTCTCCTGAGGCGCCAGATCATGGATTTCAAACTCGATTTTGACCGGGTCTTCCGACTTACTAAAACCCATGCGCCGCACCAGGCGCCCCACGTGGGTGTCGACAGGAAAACCTGGAATCCCATAGGCGTTACCCAAGATGACATTGGCGGTTTTTCGTCCCACCCCGCGGAGCTCAACCAACTGATCCAGGTTCTTTGGAACCACTTCGGCGTACTTCTCAGTTAAGGCCTTCGAAGTTTCAACGACCGACTTGGCTTTGTTCTTATAGAAACCTGTCGACTGCACGAGCTTCTCAATGTCTTTGAGTGGAGCTTTCGCCATGGCAGCTGGAGTCGGGTATTTCTTAAACAGGGCAGGTGTAGTCTTATTCACCCGCTCGTCCGTACACTGAGCCGATAAAATCGTGGCGATCAGAAGCTGAAAGGGATTCTCAAAATCCAAACTACATTTCGCATCGGGATATTCGCGTTTTAAAATTTTGAAAATTTCTTCGAGCCGACGCCGTTCCGCGTCCTGCTTCTTAAAACTCACGCGCGCCTGAGCCATTTTTCAACCTCAGCAACGCTTCGAGCATTCACGACTTGATCGACAGGTATCAATGCCTTTCGAGCGACGGTCACGCCGAATTTCACATGATCGATGCCGGCAGTTTCATGAGCGTCGGGGTTCACGGAGACCAGAGTCTTCGATCGGCGAAGCGCGGAACCCCAGCGCCAATCGATGTCCAGTCGCGCGGGGTTCGCGTTGATTTCGATGGCTACGTCGTGGTCGGCAGCTTCTTGAATCACACGCTCCATATCCATGTCGTAAGCTTTGCGGCCCAGAAGCAATCTGCCTGTGGCATGGCCTAAGAAACGAGTGCGGGGATTGCGAATCGCTTTCAAAATGCGATCGGTCATCGCCTCACGATCCATTTTAAAACGCGAGTGAATCGAAGCGATGACGAAATCAAACTGGGAAAGAATCTTGTCGTCATAGTCGAGCGAGCCATCTTGCAAAATATCGCTCTCAATTCCCCAAAAAATGCGAATGTTCGGAAATTTTTCCTGAATTTTTTTAACCTCAGCTCGCTGATCCATCAGATCTGGAGTTTTTAAACCCTGGGCGTAGACAGCCGATTGGCTGTGATCAGAAATGCCAATGTAAGAATATCCCGCCTTCTCAGCAGCACGAACCATTTCTTCTAAAGTCGCGGCCCCATCAGAACGCGTCGTGTGATTGTGAAAAATCCCACGCACTCCTTTTTCGGGAAGGAGTTTCAATGGCCCTTTTTTTGCCAAAGCCACTTCTTCTCCGGTTTCACGCGCTTCGGGCGGAATCCAAGTCAGACCGATTTTTTCGTAAAACTTTTCTTCACTTTCGGTATCGACCTCTTTGGGACTTCCCAAGGCTTTCCAATGCTCGGGGGTGCTTGTATGCCGAGCCCATTCGTAGCCAAACTGCGGGGTCTGGCAATAAGAAATCCGAACCGGGAGCGCAGAGGGATTCTGTTTTTGAAACTGGGCGAGAGATTTTTCGACTGTACCACGCGCGGACTTTTCTGCTGCTGCTGTTTCAGCTTTTACCAAAAAATCGAGACTGCTTAAAATTTCTAAACGCCGTCTGAGCGCTCCAGTTTCAAAAATCGAAACCTCTTTCGGAAGCTTCAGACTTTCAACAAAAGTATCTGCACTCTCCAACGCGTCGGAAATGCGCTGCTGCCCGGCGTGAGAATTGAGAAACTGAATTCCCTGCAAAATCTGGTTCTGAGCTTTTTCGCCAAAGCCCTTCAGCTTTAAGAGCCGATTTTCGCGGCACGCGTATTCCAACTCACTCAGCGATCGAATCTCTAATTCTTGAATCAGCGTCATGGCTTTTTTGGGACCCAACCCCGGCACTTGAGTAAGTTCTTCTAATCCAGGAGGCAGGCTCGCCTGGAGTTCTTCGCGCACACTGGACTTACCCTGGAGCAAAAACTCAGTCAGAATTTCGGCAATACTGCTGCCCACGCCACTAATCTGAGTCAACGATCCGCCCTTGGCCAGTTCGACGAGATTCTCCTTCTCTCGAATCGCGTCCATTGCTTTTTCAAAGGCTCGCACTTTGAAGGGATTCTCCCCTTTCAATTTCATTAGATGGGCAATTTCTTCGAGCAGTGCAGCAGCGGATTCCGCAGTAGAATCTTTCATTTCCTCGGACTTATCACACACTCATTGCCATTTCATGAAAAGCTAAGGACAATCGGGGAGTGACCCGCTGCACCTGGGGATTCAGCATCTTGTGCCTGATTTTATCGACCAGCACCCTCGCCGATGACGAGGAGTGTTTCGAGTCCTTCGCCCACGTCGTGCATCCCTTTCACAGCCCATTGGCGAGTAATCATCTCGCTGAAGAGACCTGGGCCTCGGGACAGCATGGCGGCACGGTGATTTACCTTCGCCGAAAAAATAAAACCGAAGCAGGATGGTTTCAAATTCATCGAACGAGCCGGCTCACCGCCTGGGAAGACTTCAATGAGTTCACGGATATTAAAGGCGATATTCGCTGGTGTGCAAAAGTTCTTCCACCGAAGGTGAAGACCTTCTTTTCCGTGAGAGTCTTGGACAGAAGACTGCGACCCACGGATATCGAAAATGCTTACTTTGTCACAGTACCCGATGGAGAAGAAGCTGTCCGAGGTCTCGCCGCACTTGAAAAAGCCGTTCAAAAAAAAGATCCCAATTTCAAAATTGCAAAAATGTACCTTCAAGAAGGAAAGGCCAATCCGAAAGAGTATGTTCGACGAATGGCCGAAGACGTGAGCTTTCCCATTGCCCCAAAGCGCGGCCTTTACGAACACGATTTGAACTATCACTTCCTTTCAGTAGTAGCGATGCCCAAGCCCTTTCGGGAGGGCATTCAGGTTCGAGCCGACCTCGTTCAGAAATTCTATGAATACGTCACAAAAGTCGCGGCGACTCGCCCCCAAGCCCGTGATGTCTTAAGACACATGGACCGAGCGACATTCAGCAGAGTCACCGACCAGTTCGACCGCGCGGGGAACCTTGCTCCGATGCTCGCCGACCCCACGAACCCCTATGCTGGCGCGGACCTTCTAGGGGAGGTGTTTGGATCGAGCAAATCGCCTCTCGAATTTTTGAAGGGTGCGCTCACCCATGGCAAGATGGACGGCTCCCTGGCAAAGGAAATTCAACACCTTCTAGACCAATTCCAACCCGGACTTCCTTCTCAACTGTCTCAGGCAGATCTCCCTGCAAACTGGTACACGGATCCTAAGGCGCTTCTCAAAGACGCGCAGGAAACCCTGAAAAAAATCGAAGACGCGCTTCCAAATTCTCTAGCCGAGCGATAGAAAGCGTCATGCTTTCACGCGAATCCACGTTGTTCGACATTCTTTCTCAACCCACTGCTCCGTTTCGAGAATCCTATGTAATCTCGACGTTTCAAAAACTTTTCGACGCTGAAAAGGTGCCGTATTTTTTAGATCCGATTGGAAACATCGTCGTCGGCGTGAAATCGAAGGCAGAGTATTTGAAACTCGTTCGAGCAAAAGAGGCTGAGCCGCTAAGGTTCTTCATCGCTCACACCGATCACCCGGGTTTTCACGGAGTGAATTGGAAATCTCCGACCGAACTGGAAATTCAATGGCACGGAGGATCGCCGACAGCAGGAATTGAAGGATCCTCTGTTTGGCTGGCCGATGCAAACGGACTGAAAGAAAGTGGAGAGTTCATCAGCGCTGAACTGATTCCTTCAGGGCGCGGAATTTCCAAAGGCGTGGTTCGAGTCAAACGTCCGATCGATATCGCAGCTCCAAAACTCTTTGGAGGATTTCAATTTCGTGCGCCCGTCTGGAAAGAGGGCGAGCTGGTTTACACCAAGGCGGCCGACGATTTGGTGGGCGCCTTCTGTATCGCCTCCATCGCCATCGATTTTTTTGCGAAGGCGAAAAAGAAGAGAGGCAAGGCCAAGCCCCCGTTCTTGGGCTTGCTCTCCCGCGCGGAAGAGGTCGGCTTCATTGGAACCATCGGACACCTGGAATTGGGTTGGTTGGCGCAAGCCAAGCGCCCCCTCCTCTGTGTGAGTTTAGAAACCTCAAGAACCCTCCCAGGTGCAGACATCGGCAAGGGCCCGGTCGTTCGCCTGGGTGATCGGATGACAGTTTTCAACACCGGTGCGCTGAAAGTTTTTGGTGATCTGGCTCAGAAAGTTCTCCCCGGGCAACATCAAAAACGAGTGATGGATGGGGGCGCGTGTGAAGGTTCGGCAGCCACGGCTTACGGCATCCCCACCGTAGGAATCTCCGTTCCGCTTGGCAACTACCACAACCAAAACTTCGAAGGGGGTCCCGATGCTAAGGTGTCCTTAGGACCTGCCCCCGAGTTCGTGCATGAAAAAGATATCGCGGGCTTACTCACTCTTTGTGAAGGTTTGCTTCAACCCAAGCTGGCTTGGAAGGCCCCGTTTGATGCCACTCGAAAGCAGTTTAAGAACGAGTTGAAGCGCTACCGCCCCCTACTCAAGCAACCCTAATCGCCAATGGCTTGACGCGTCGAACTGGCACCAGTTTCTTTTTTACAAGGTTTCCGATCGGCTCCAGAAGCCATTTTCCAACGAATTCACACCCCTCTCTCTGGCATGCCGATTGTACTCTTTTAGGGGCGGGGGTGCTCTTATGAGACTCAAAATCGTAGTCAGTTTAGTTGTTTTATTGGGGATTCCGAAGGTCAGCCAAGCCTGCCAGGACTTTCAAGAAGCGCTGTCCGAGGTCTACTACCAGGCTAGCTTCCAAGCTCCGCAAAATAAACACGGATTGAAAATTCAGGTCGGCAAAACAGCGAGCAAGAAGCGAGGCAAAGCGAAGCTTCTAGCGCGCATTTCCTCCGACAGGTCTCAATGTGTCGCCATCTGTCAGGTCAAAGGTCTACAAACCGATCTTGAAGCCAGACGCCGAGGGGTATTCACTCCCATTTCCCTGGATCTCACTTGTGTGGATCCCGAAACGGGCTTCTTGAATTCCCCTGCTTCCATTCTTTTCAAGAACACTGCGCTGGGCGTCTACAGACCCACTTTGCGCATGGGTACATGGTTGAATGGGTTCCAGCAAACTACGCTCAAAGTCGAGCGGGATCGCTACTCGCTTCCAACGGTAAGACCCCAACACGGCGGTTGAAAGCGAGCTAAGTTGAGAGTATTACTGGCGACATGCCACATGTCACCAAAGTAGCGATCAATGGGTTTGGGCGTATCGGCCGCAAGGTTCTTCGATTAGCCCTTCAGAATGAAAACATCGAAGTCGTCGCCATCAACGATCTGTCCAAACCAGATCAGATGGCTCACTTGCTGAAGTATGACTCCGTTCATGGAACTCTTCAGGAAGATGTTCGCCTGGATGGCTCGACCTTAGTGGTTGGCAAAAAAAAGATTCAACTCACCTCGGAAAAAGATCCGACTCAGCTTCCTTGGGCAAAGCTCGGTGCTGAATTCGTGCACGAGTGCACGGGCGTTTTCACCGATAAGGAAAAAGCAGCGCTTCATTTAAAAGGCGGCGCGAAGCGCGTGATCATCTCGGCTCCTTCGAAAGATCCGGATGTCACACTTTGCATGGGTGTGAATGAAAATGCTTACGACCCTTCGAAGCACACGATTGTGTCGAATGCTTCTTGCACCACGAACTGCTTAGCTCCCCTGGTGAAGGTTTTGGATGACAACTACGGTGTCATTCGCGGAACCATGCTGACCGTTCACAGTTACACGAACGACCAACAGCTCTTAGATCTTTCACACAAAGACCCGCGCCGTGCGCGTGCTGCGGCTCTTTCGCAAATTCCCACCACCACTGGCGCAGCGAAAGCGGTGGGCTTGGTTTTACCCCATTTGAAGGGCAAGCTCGATGGCTTGTCGATTCGCGTTCCCACACCGAATGTGTCGATGGTGGATTTCACCGGCGAATTGAAGAAGGCGACTAGCAAAGACGAAATCAACACCGCATTCAAGAAAGCCTCCGAAACTTCAATGAAGGGTGTGATGGGTTTCTCGACCGCTCCGTTGGTCTCGATTGATTTCAACGGGAGCCTCTTGAGCTCGACAATTGATGCGGACCTCACTACCGTCATTGACGGCAACTTCGTAAAAGTCATTTCCTGGTACGACAACGAATCTGGCTTCTCAGCACGAATGATCGATCTGACTTTATATATGGCCCGAAAAGGGAACTGATCATGCCGCTAGAAGAAATTAAACACATTCGCGATATCCCGATCGAGGGGAAATCCGTCTTCATGCGCTTGGACTTCAACGTCCCGATTTCAAAAGACGGCAAAGTCGAAGACGACACGCGAATTCAAGAAGCACTTCCCACAATCAAGCATGCCATTGAGCGCGGAGCAAAAGTGGTGATGGCTTCGCATCTGGGCCGCCCGGATGGAAAACCGTCTCCGGAGTTTTCTCTTGAGCCAGTAGCAGCACACCTCTCCGGTTTGTTGAACATGGATGTCACTCTCACTGACGACTGCGTGGGAGAAGGCATCGAGCTCATGGCTCGAGGCCTGAAGGGTGGACAGGTTCTGCTCTTAGAAAATCTTCGCTTCCACAAAGGTGAAGAAGAAAACGATTCTGAATTTGCTCACAAGCTTTCCCATCTCTGCGAAGTTTACATTAACGACGCGTTTGGGACCGCTCATCGCAAACACGCTTCGACCTATGGCGTCCCCACCTTGATGCACACCAAGGGAATGGGACTACTGATTGAAAAAGAATTGAAATTCTTTGATCGCATTCTTCACCATCCGGAACCGCCGTTTTATTTTATTTTGGGTGGCGCAAAAGTTTCAGACAAGATTAAAACCGTCGAATCGCTGATGCGCAAAGTGAGTGGACTATTGATCGGTGGCGCGATGGCGAACGCCTTTTTCGCGGCCGAAGGAAAGAAAATCCCAGCCAATGCCAAGCAACCCTCGCCAAAGGATATTGAGGCGGCTCAACATATTCTTCGCGACACGAAGAAGCGCGATATTCCTGTGCTCCTTCCCGTAGATACGATCGACAGCTTCGACATCGGTCCGAAGACGGTGCAAGAATTTGCACACATGCTTCAGGGGGCTAAAACGATTTTCTGGAACGGGCCCCTCGGGTGGTTTGAAAAACCAGAATATTCTTCAGGCACCTTTGAAATGGCGAAGGCCATTGCAACGCTTCCCGCTTTGAAAATCATTGGTGGAGGCGACACCGTTTCTGCTGTGAAATCTTCAGGCGTCGCTGAAAGTTTTGATCACCTCTCGACGGGCGGCGGGGCTGCATTGGAATACCTGGAAGGACATGGCTTGCCCGGAATCGACATTCTGAAGATTCCAGTTCGCAACCAGAACTTGCCCGAATGAAGAAGCACGGACTCACGATCGCCGGAAATTGGAAGATGAACCATGCTCCGGTCGAGACTCGGAAATTCTTCGAGTCGCTGACTTCCCTTGTTGAAAAAGAAAATCCAGCACAGAGAAAACAGATTCGAGAACAGATTGCTTCCAAGCGATTGCAATTGAGTGTGTTCCCTCCAGCGGTCAGTTTTGAAGCGGGACAGGAAGGGACGCGCAACCTCGACAAGGTAGAAGCCCTTCACCTCCAGATTGGTTCTCAAAACACCCATTGGGAAAAAGCGGGCGCGTTTACCGGGGAAGTGAGCGGTCCCATCCTCAAAGAGTTGGGAATTGCCCATTCCCTGGTCGGTCACTCGGAAAGACGGCAGTTTTACGGAGAAACCAATGAGACGGCCAAGAAGCGAGCGGATAGCCTGCTCGATCAAGGCTTTTCGGTCATCTTCTGCGTGGGGGAAACCCGTGCCGAAAGAGAAGCCGGCGACACCCAAGACGTCATTGCCAAACAGCTTCGAGAAGGGTTGCCAGCCCCGCGAGGAAACCTGATTGTGGCCTACGAACCGGTGTGGGCCATTGGAACGGGCCTGAATGCCACGGCCGAGCAGGCAGAAGAGGTGCATCAATACATTCGAGGGGTACTTCCCAAAGATACCCCCATTCTCTATGGCGGTAGCGTGAACGATGCCAATGTCGCCTCCCTCTTGGCCTGTCCAAACGTCGATGGAGTGCTGGTGGGCGGGGCGAGTTTGAAGCCGGAAAGCTACTGGAAACTGGTGCTGGCGGCGAGCAAACTTCTACTTGTCTGAGTCCGACGGTTCCGATATACAACCCCAAATGATTACAGTCGTCAGCGTCATCCAAATCGTAGCTTGTGTCTTGTTAGTGCTTGTCGTCCTCGTCCAATCGGGCAAAGGCGCCGACATCAGCGCGACCTTGGGTGGCTCGAGCCAAACCGTCTTTGGCAGCGCTGGTGGAGCCAACTTCTTCACCCGTCTGACAGCAGTTTTGGCTGCAATCTTCTTCGTTTCGGCCATCTACCTGACCCACGCTAACAGCGCACGCAGTCGTTCCAGCGTCATGGATGTGGCTGTACCTGGCAGTGCTCCAGCGAAGCCCGCAGCACCAGCGACGGCTCCTGCCGTTCCAGTTCCAGCGGGTAAGGCAGCTCCAGTACAAGCGGCGCCTGCAGCTCCTGCTACCCCTGCCTCTCCTGTAAAGACTCCCGCTAAAAACTAGTCCTCAGTCCCGCTCCCCTGTAAACTCAAAGAGTGGGGATCTTTCGTTTCATTCCGTATCTGCAATATGCGTTGGTGCTCTCCGTTGGCTTGACATCTCATCTGACTCAAGCCGACTTCAGCGGCTTTGACCCCAGTCAGTTCTCAAACCCCGCGCAGCTCCTTTCCCCGTCCATCATCAACCCGGTGATCACCGGGATGGGAATCGCCATCGACCACCGAGCTTTTGAACCAGCGACCTCTCTCGGAACAAACCCCGGAATCGACATCGGGGTGGAATTGGAGCTGGTAAGGATCCCAGATCCCGTTTTCACAGCCCTCGAGCTAGCAGGCGGCTCTCCGGTTCCCACCAGCAGCCGCACTGCCCCAGTGGCACGACTCCGGCTCGACAAGGGGCTCAGCGACAACACCAGCTTCGGTCTTTCGTTTATCGGATACGCAGGCACTCTCCTCTATGGATTTCACATCAAGTACATCCTCATTAAACCCGAGGAAGGCTTGACCTGGGCCCTCCGCGGTTCGATGGGTTGGGCCAAGGTAGGCTTTGTTTACAGCCGCACCATCACCCCAGCCCTCCTGGTTTCCCGTCAGATGGATTTTGCCGACCCTTACATCGGACTTGGCTACCAATTCGTGACGGGAAGCTTCGATATCCCTGTTGTCGTAGGAACTGAGACCGTACACCTCACCGGCGACGGGTCCGGAAGCGCCCTAACTGCCTTTCTAGGAACCCGCTTTCGCATCGCGCCAATGGGATTCCAGATCACTCTAGAAGGCGGCTACAGTACCGGTGGCGCCAACTATCTAGGCAGTAAATTGGGATTTAGTTTCTAGCTTCTTTGACCCCTCTTTGTACTGCCGTTAAACTAGGAAGATGCCTGGAAAAATCCTGGTTATCTCGCAACGATCCGACGACACAGCACAAGGAAAATACCTAGGAGACGCCTGCGGTCTGGAATTCTATTCGGCAAAGACGCTCGAAGAAATTCGCAACGTCCTGACACAAAATCCGCAGACAGTAGTCTGGTGGAACATCGACGACGCAAAAGAAGCGATCGAAATTGGGAATACTTTGAACGAAATCAAGTTCCCAAAGACCCGTGTTTTCGCGGTTGGAAAAAATCCGCTCGATGCCAAACATCCTGTTTTTAAATTGAAGGCGTTCGCTCACTTCATTCGTCGTCGCTATCAAGGCCAAGCCGTTCTGGAACTCTATCCCCGGCTCGTCACGGCTGCAATGACTCCGTCGCCGTTTGGAATTGAACGCTACTTTCCTACGGACAGCCCGCCGAAGAAAAAAATGCAGATGACGAAGATGGCGCAACGTCGTCCGCTCGTGCAAGCTATCCAAAACCATCTCTGCGGAAAAAATACGCCGATCCGTTTGGCAACCACCGTTGCTCGCGTAGCGGATGAAATCTTACTGAACGCGCTCTTCTCAGCACCGGTTCTTCCCGATGACACTCGCTATCGTGCAACGATGGATCGCACGCAGGAGCTCGATTTGAATCAAAAAGAAATCGTGACGATTGAGTTGAGTACCTGCGATCGCTACCGCGGCATTTGTGTGACCGATAATTTCGGAGCGCTACGAATGAAAGATTTCATCGATGCTTTTGAACGCGACTACGACGAAGCCGATTATTTCGACTCGCGTCCAGCGCATAGCGCTGGCGTGGGGCTCTATCAGAGTATGATTTCGGGGATGAGTTTAATCTTCATTTCTAAGCACCACGCTAAAACAGAAGTGCACATGTTGTTTCCGATTTGTAAGAGTTTTCGCGAGTTTCGAGACAGCTTCCGATTCATCAGCGTGATGGTTCCGGATTGACGCTTCGAAAAGCCTCTTTATGAAAAAGATAACTCCCTAAGCAGCACTCAGCGCATCATCACAAAAAAATTGCCGGCGCTTGTACCCTACTCTACCGTTCCTCCATCCAAAGGGGGATATCTAGATGAAATCGATCACACTATCTGTTGTTTTAGGTTTGTTTTTTGTTTCTGCAGCTCACGCTGCTCCGAAGTTCAGCGCATTTGCTGATGGCGACGATCTGCACATCACTGTTTTGAAAGATTGCAACACGATCACTGCTCAGTTGGAGGTCGCTCCCACGTGTAAGGAAGGTCGTCCTTTCAAAAACCTAGCTCCATTCTGTTCGGCCGAGCTCATCGTTTCTGCGACTGAACTGGCCTGTCCACATCACGAGCCGCTGGTTCCAGCTACCGTCACTTTGAGTTTGAAAAAATCTAAAGTCGCTCATGAAGCACAGATTTTAGAAATCAGCTACCTCGGCGAATCCGTCGAAGTAGATTTGCGTTAGTTTTCTCGAAAGGGCGCGGAGATTATTCTCTGCGCCCTAACTGTTTTTCTCTCAAATGGCTGTCCAGCGAATACAAGTCTCTAGAATTTGAACCGCTGGAGTAATTGCAATCATTTGATCCACGCTGTTCATCAAATCTTCTACCCTCAAGACAATCCGCTCCCTCTCATATAAAAGTTTCGCAAATCTCGATAATTGGAAGTTCCGCAACTCCGCGCGAATGTTGCCGTAGTTTCTTGCAATTCGTTTATGAAATGGAATGTCGTCAAATGTCTGATTTTCAAGAGACTCGACGATATCCCGGCAAACTAAAGCGTTGAACCAAAGACAATTTCCGGGAAAACCCGAACAACTTAGAAAAAACTCCGGATTCACTTCAGAAGAAGTTTTGAGCCAAAAAAATCGAATTGCGGAGTCACTTCTCTGTGCAAAAACGACCTCGTACCTCCCTGGAGAATGAGGAGAAAATGAGACCTCTTCGGCGAAGTTCGGTTGAATTTTTCTCCAAGTGCGGGCGCCTTTCCGAGGAGGGCCCCATTTGCTGGGACTTATATAGGCAGCGTCCTCGTAACTTAACGGCCCCGATAGTACGAGCGAACCCCAAACATCACTTCCCTCTTCCCAACGTGTTGCCACCCCAGAGGGCTGGTAAACCATCTCTGGAATTTCTGCGCGAATGTTAAAATGGATAAAACTCGGAATAAGCCACTGCAGTAGCTGCTGATTCGGGGACTGCTGGGTTTTCCCTTGCTTGAAGCTTTCATAGTGCGCTTGCACCCATGTCTCGATGTTTTGATTGGTAATACGATTCGATCGACCCGTATCAAAAGGATAATCCCCGAACGAGTCGTTCGTATCGGCGAATGCCCGATTCAAAAGCAGAACCAAGAAAATCAAAACCATCCGAGTGCCCCACACAATGAAGGGCTCTCTATCTGAATATGCCGCTACGCGCAATCCCTAGATCGAACTTATTTGGCCTTGCAGGAGAATTTCTTTAACTCCTCCAGCGGCATGTTGTCCGAAACCTGGGGCATTTGCGGATCAATCAATGCACGCTCTGCGGGCGTCAACTCCACGAAAGCATTTTCACGAGTGCCGTTCCAAGCGGCACCCCAGTACTCATCCCCAAAAGTGGTCACTGCCAAATTGAAGCCAGTGGACCAATCAATATCGAATTGCTTTCCGTCGGCAGCGTAGCGTTTCTGAATACAGAAACGAAATCCAGCGTCGGCCTCACGTCTTTCGTTATCCGATCCCCCTCGCCAGTATTTTGCATCGTGAACTACGCAACAAGGAAAGTATCTTTCCGCTAAAAACTCAGGAGTCCGCGTACAACCGTCCGTGCAAAATGGCTTTTCAATTCGACTCGAAAGCCCTTGGCTCTTCTTGGATGATTCGCAAACCGAAAGGGTGTACCAGCCGTTCGACGCTGTGTTGACCTCAGGAAATCGGTAGACGATTTCAAAAGGCAGTCGGCGCTGATGGGGTAAACTGATTTCGACCAGAGTGCCTTTGGCGGTCTTACCAAACCACGCGGTGTTGTCTTGATCGACCGTTCCTTTTTTCAGCGAGGTACCTTTTAAGATCGTCTGACCCGAATGAGAGAGAGTGGCCGTAGCTGATCCAGAACTCTCAGTAGGAATCCGAACCTCCAGCGTCGAGCCCTGTCCGGACACGGGATTCCGCTCCTGGCACTGAATGGTCTCCGGAGCGGCCAGAGATTTTGGGAAAGAAAAAAACACAGAACAAAAGCAAAAGGTTTCATAGAGCCCCCAACGGGCCTCTATAGTCTCGAAAAAAAGATCAGCAACACCTAGCGAGATGCAGCAACAGAGATTTCTGTGCTGAAAACCGCGATATCCGCACAATCCCGTGCTCGCTAAAACTGACCTCCTGTCAGTTTTGGGTGCATTTAGCACCCACGCTGCGCTCCCGAGCAATTTGCATCCTGCAAATTACTTCGCTTCCTTAGCTTTCTTCTCTTGATGCTTCTTGATCATTTCTTCCTGAACGTTGCGCGGAACGACGGAGTACTTCAAGAATTCCATCGTGAACTCGCCCTTACCTTGGGTGGCGGAGCGCAAGTCGGTCGAATAGCCGAACATTTCAGTGAGCGGTACTTCCGCTTCAATGACGGCGTAGCCTTCGTTCGTTTGGCTGTTCAAAATCATGCCACGACGTTGGTTGATCTGACCCATGACCGTTCCTTGGAACTCTTCAGGAGCCGAGGTTTCAAGCTTCATGATCGGCTCAAGTACGGCAGCGCCAGCTTTTTCATAAGCTTCACGGAACGCCATGAGCGACGCGGTTTTGAACGCCATTTCTGACGAGTCGACATCATGGTAGCCGCCGTCGTTCAACACGACGCGGACACCGACGATCGGGAACCCGATCAGGCGACCTTCTTTAACCGCTTCTTGGAAGCCCTTATCGCAGGCTCCGATGAATTCACGGGGAATTGCACCGCCGGTGATGTCATCGACAAACTCGTACGTGCCCACTGCATCGGCCGGTAGTGGCTCAATGTAGCCGCAAACCTTACCGAATTGACCGGAACCGCCGGATTGCTTCTTGTGGGTGTAGTTGTAATCGCCGCGCTTCGTGATGGTCTCGCGGAAAGCGACTTGGGGTTTACCCACGATCACTTCGCAGTTGTACTCACGCTTAATGCGTTCGCAGTAAATTTCTAAGTGCAACTCACCCATCCCGCTGATGATGGTTTGAGCCGATTCTTCATCGCGATGGACGCGGAAGGTCGGGTCTTCCTTCGTGAACTTATTGAGCGCCTTGGAGAAGTTGCTTGCACTGGCCTTGTCCTTCGGAGCAATGGCCAACGAGATCACCGGGTTCGGAACGAACATCGAGGTCATCGTGTATTTCACGGTGCCATCGGTAAACGTATCCCCCGACGCGCAATCCACACCGAACATCGCGACGATGTCACCTGCTCGTGCTTCTTCAATATCGTTCATTTCATCGGCGTGCATTTGCACCAGACGCGGAACGCGAATCTTCTTGTCGTTGGTGGCGTTGAAGATGGTGCCACCCTTTTGGAAAGTGCCCTGATAAATACGCATGTAAGTCAACTGACCGTAGCGACCTTCGTCGAGTTTGAACGCGAGGCCGACGAACGGGAGCTTCGGATCCGACTTCAAAATGACTTCGGCTTCGTTATTGTTTTGATCGAGAGCAATGTTCGTGCGCTCGGTCGGATTGGGCAGATAGTACGTTACAGCATCGAGCAAGGTCTGAACGCCCTTGTTCTTATAAGCCGAACCCATCATCACTGGAGTGAAGTTCAAGCTCAGGGTCGCCTTACGGATGGCCGCGCGGAATTCATCGACGGTCACATCTTGGCCTTCGAGGTACTTCGTGCCGACGTTGTCATCAAACTCGCCGACTGCAGCAATGAGTTCTTCGCGATGTTTCTTACACTCATCGAGAATTTCGGCTGGAATCGCTTCTTCGCGGATCTTTTCGCCGTTATCGCCGTCGTAGTAGAAAGCTTTCATCTGGACGAGATCGACTACGCCTTTGAACTGATCTTCAGCGCCGATGGGATAAGTAATGAAGTGAGCATTGTGGCCCAACTTCTCATGAAGCATCTTCACACCGCGGAACGGGTTTGCACCCGCACGGTCCATCTTGTTGATGAAACAGATGCGCGGAACTTTGTAGCGCTTCATTTGACGGTCGACGGTAATCGATTGCGATTGCACGCCAGCGACCGAGTCGAGAACCAAGATGGCTCCGTCCAAGACACGGAGGGAACGTTCCACCTCAATCGTGAAGTCCACGTGGCCGGGAGTGTCGATCAAGTTGACGTTGTAGCCCTTCCAAATACAGTAAGTCGCAGCAGATTGAATGGTGATCCCTTTTTCTCGTTCGAGATCCATGAAGTCCATGGTGGCGCCGACGCCGGACTTCCCTTTTACTTCTTCAATCTTGTGAATTTTTGAGGTGTAGAAGAGAATTCGCTCAGACAAGGTGGTTTTACCCGAGTCGATGTGGGCTGAAATCCCGATGTTTCTAACTTTGCTCATGTCTACTTGTGCCATGCACCAATTCTCCTGAACACACTTGTTCAATTTTTTTGAAGGCCCTATTACTAACTAGAATTTCCCTTAGGAATCAAGCAAAATAGTCGGCGAAAGGCACCTATGAAACACCTCTTTTGGATCGACCTGGAGATGACCGGTTTGGATGAAATGACCGATCAGATCCTTGAAGTAGCCGTAATGATCACAGATTTGAACTTCAAGGTGGTGGACCAGTATCACCGGGTCGTTTTTCAGCCCCAAGAAGTGATCGATTCCATGAATGACTGGTGCAAGAAAACCCACGGTGAGAGCGGGCTGACAGCCCTGATCCCCTCGGGGACCCCCTTAGCTCAAGTCGAGGCCGAATTGGTGAAGCTAGCGGCTAAGAATTTTGGGGGCGAAAAAGACAAAATCGTCCTCTGTGGTAATTCGGTCGGGAATGACAAGCGCTTCATCGATCGCTACATGCCCACCTTTGCTAAGAAGTTGCATTACCGCTTAATTGACGTCAGTTCGTACAAAGAAATTTTTCGGGATAAATATTCTATTACCTTTGAGAAGAAAAACGCCCATCGAGCCATCGACGACATTGCCGAATCCATTCGCGAACTCGAGTTCTACCTCTCGTTCATGAACTTGGATGAGGTCAAGAAGAAGGCAGGACAACCGCAGAAATGAAGAAACGCCCCAGCTTTCATAAAATTTACCTGGATCTGGCCAAGGTTCTCGCTGAACGCTCGACTTGCGTGCGCCTCCAAGTAGGAACCGTCATTACATCCACCGACTTCAGGAAAGTTCTGGCCGTGGGATACAACGGGAACGCCACCGGTCTTCCCAACAAATGTGATCGCGAAGAGCCCGGCAACTGCGGATGCTTGCACTCTGAAGAAAATGCCGTCATCAATTGCGATGCACCTAGAAATGTCGAGAAGTACGTTTTTGTCACGCACCTCCCTTGCGTGGCTTGCGCTAAACGCCTCATTAATTTGGGAAATGTGAAAAAAGTTTTCTATGCACAGGAATATCGAATTCGAGATTCGATCGATCTTCTCAAATCCGTAGGGATTGAGGCGGAGCAAATCACCGAATGAAAATCAAGCAGCTGGGATCTTACGCGGGGGCGTTGCTACTGATCAGTATTTTTTCGGGAGGAGCCTGGGCCGAAGAAGAGCCCGATTATGCAAAAAATCCTCCTCCGAATGTTCCGCTCACGCGTGGAGCGGCAGCCACTCGAGCCAAGCAAGTCGAGAAAGTTTCGTACGGCCTTTGGTTTGGCTTGGATGAAGACAAGCTCACCTTCAACGGCCGAACCAAAATCAATTTTACTTTGAAGCAAGGAGCCGCCAAGGCTTCGAAAGACCTTTTCATCGACCTCGACTCCGCTCGAATCATGAACCTCACCGTGAACGACAAGATTGTTCCGAAGGAAGTGATTCTGGATTCGTACGACGGCAATCGACTGAAGCTTGCCGTGAGTGAATTGAAAACCGGGCAGAACCGAGTCGAGATTTCTTATTCTCGTCATTACAGCACCGGGCAAACGGGCCTGATGCGCTACAAGGATCCTCTCGACGGAAAGGTCTATGTTTACTCGGACCTCGAACCGTTCAATGCACACGAAGTGTTTCCGTGTTTTGACCAGCCCGATCTGAAAGCGACTTACGAGCTGACCGTTGAAGTGCCGCCAGATTGGACGGTGATTTCGAACACGCTCGAGCGCGACACCCCCAAGCTTGAGGGCCGGAAAAGCTGGCAGTTCCCACCGACACCGGCGTTCAGCACCTATGTCTTTGGCCTCAATGCGGGCCCCTTCCATTCTTGGACATATAAAGGAGCAACTGCAGGCGAAGGAACGGGCATTTCCATTCCGATGCGGCTCTTTGCCCGCAAGTCGATTGCGAAGTACGTGGATTATCAAGAGTGGTTCAAAATTTCCAAAGCAGGGATGGATCTGTTCAGTGCGGAGTTTGCGTACCCCTTCCCGTTTTCAAAATACGATCACGTCATCCTTCCCGACTTAGCGTCGATTGCGATGGAAAACGTGGCGGCGTCGAGCTTCACCGAAGGTTACGTCTATCGCACCCGCGTTTCAGACGAGACAAAGTCCAACCGTCGCGACACGATTCTGCATGAGCTGGCGCATATGTGGTTTGGAAATCTGGTCACCATGCGCTGGTGGAATGGGCTTTGGTTAAATGAAAGCTTCGCCACGTTGATGGCTGCGTGGGCAGCGGAAAAAACCCAGAAGGGAACGAAAGGACTTCAAGTCTGGGAGAGCTTCTACCTCTCGATGAAACGTTGGGCATACCAAGAAGATGGGTGGTCCACCGCTCATTCCGTCGACGTTCCGGTTCCGGACACCGATTACGCTTTCGCTAACTTTGATGGGATCACCTACGGAAAAGGCGCTGCGCTTTTGAAGCAACTCATGTTCGTGGTGGATGAAGACGATTTCTTCGAAGGCTTGCAACGCTACTTCCAAACTTACGCGTATCACAACACCACCCTTGCCGATTTCATGAAAAAACTCGGCGAAGCCTCGGGCCAAGATTTGGCCGAATGGCAGAACCAGTGGTTGAAAACCACGGGCACCAACACGGTGGAAGCCGAGTGGACCTGTAAAAAAGACGAAGAAGATAATGGCGAGATGGTTGTTTCGGAGTTCAAACTCAAGCAATCGCCCTCTCCTTTAAACACGGTCCTTCGCACGCATCGGACTCAAGTGGCCTTTTACTATGAGCCCGACTTCAAACCGAAGCACGTCACGAAGGTGACTTACTCGGGCGCTGAAACTCCGGTTCCAGATCTCGTGGGTGAGCCCTGTCCTTCGCTGGTATTTCCGAACCATCACGACATGGACTACGTGAAAGTGAAGCTCGACCCGAAGAGTTTTGAAGCGGCGAAAACTCATCTCGCCAAATTGAACGACTCTTTAGACCGGCTCATGATCTGGAGCACGATTTGGGATCAAGTCTTAGATGGCACCATGCCGCCGCAGCAGTTTGCCGATCTCGCCATTCAGCATCTCGAAAAAGAAAAAGACGGAATTATTTTAAATCAGGTCCTCACCCAGCTCGGCAGTCAGCACGCGGGCGAACCCACGGTGCTTCGCTACTTAAATGGCGATCAACGGGAAAAGTATTGGAAGAAAATTGAAGCTCTGGCGTTGAAGGGTTTACAGACAGCACCCGCTTGGAGCAATCAGCAGCTGGTTTGGTTTGAGTCGTTCTTGCAGCTCGCAAAAACTCCGGCTTCTTCGGATTTCTTGAAGGGGTTGCTCGCTAAAAAAGCCAGCATCAACTCCTTCCGAATCGATCAACCCAAGCGTTGGGAGATTTTACAAACTCTCGCCCGAATCGGTGGCACCGAGATGCAACCGCTCAAAGACTTAATCGCTGCCGAACTCAAGCGCGATTCGAGCGATGTCGGAATTAAGCAGGCCATCCGCGCATCGGCCATGCTACCCGATGCGGATAGCAAAGCTCAGTGGCTGGATCTGGTGGTTCAGAAAAAATCGGCGTTGGATGTTTCCAATCCGATCGCCAAGTATGTTCCGAAGGCGATGCTGAGTGTGGCTCAGCTCACGGAGGCCATGGAAACTCTCCAGGTCCTGGGGCAGGAAGACTATATTAAGAAAACGGCCGACGCCTACTTTGAAGTTCTGGCGAAGTCCAAAGAGGAAGAAGCGGGATCTTATCTGACCAGCTTAGCCGGAGCTCTCTTCCCAGCTGCTTGTGATTCGGCGGTCATTGATCGCGCGAAATCCTTCTTGAGCAGTCATTCCGACCTACAAGTTTCGGTCGGTCGACTGTTGCGGGATTCAATTGAGGAAGACCAGCGCTGTATTAAGATTCGGCAGAATAATTAGGGAGTTCTGCTAGCGTCCTCTTGATCGCCGAAATTCGCCATGGCATTGCCTCGCGTCATATCGAAGACCATTCCACTTGTTGTAGGATTATTTCTTTTTCAAAATCTCTTCATTGCACCCGCGACACCCGTACAGGCAGACGAGCGAGACGGCTTTATTCGCGAGTACAAGCAGTGCACCCATCGCAAAGGGTATAGTGACCCCGAGTGTCTCAGGCTCCGAAAGCGCTTGGGGTTTCCGATTCCCTATGTCACATCAGACTGGGACGCTTACAAACACTGCGCTAAAAAACTGGGCCAAGATCACATCGATTGCCTGAAACTCCTTCAGATCTACATTGAGGACAACAACCTCACCGCTGAAGAAGCGGCCTGGGCTATCGAGCAGGCCTCCTAGCCGGTTTTGTACGGATTCTCGCTCAGCGGCCCTTGGCACCCTCAGCGTTTGCTGTTAGTGGGCGGTCATGAAAAACCTAAACACTTTGTTCTCTGTTGTTGTTTTGTTGGCAGGATCGACGGCTTATTCGGCTGATCTCCACTGTGGAGATAAAACGATGCAAGACGCGGTTCTTTCTGCGGACTTTACTTTTGGAACTCCGGTTAGCGTTACTTTGAATGTTCCGGAAGGCGAAACTTCTTCCAAACCCTACCCTGCCACTTGTCAGGGGATTCCTGGTGCTGAAGAACCCGCTTACGAGTGCAACGTCATGACCTCGACGGATTCAGGCTACAAAGTCGAGCTCCAATCCAATGGATCTCTCAGCAGCTGGAGTGCCTATGCTACCCATTGGAACATGAAGGGAGAAGGTCCTCGCGAGAACTTGCCTTGCGACAACAAGCCTTAATTTCAAAAATCACTCGGACCCTGCCCCAGGTGAAACGCTTGGGGCGGGTCTGATTGCTTTATCTTTTAAGGATCTTTTGCAAAGGCAATCCCCTGCCGCTCCAGTTTCAGCAAGAGCTCGGGATTTCTATGCCCGATCGATTCCAGCACATTCAGCATCACGTACTTCGCAGTAGCGCGAAACTGCCGTCCCCAATCTACGATCTTCGACCAAACTAAACCGTCCCAGAACTTCTCGGGCCTTCCTTTGATTGCGCCCGTCACCAAGTTCGCTACGCCACCCGCAAATTCGCGCAAAAACGCCTGGATCTGCGCCCGCTTCCTCGCCTGAACAAGCAAGTGCAAGTGATTGCCGACATTGGCGAATCGATAGACACGGATCTGATATCTCTCGGAAACCTTCTGTAACAATCCCCACACCCGCCACTTGTGTTGAAGAAGCGATCGGTGGCCACGCGCTTTAGTTGAACGCAGGGTGAGGTGGAGAGGTCTCTTGGGATCGAATGGACGTTGGGTTTTTCTCTTTCCCTTTCGTATACTTCCGCCGTGTTCTTTTAGTGGAGTTGGAAGGAATGAGAGCTGTCTTGGCATGGGAGGTTTCTAGCATAGATTTATTTTGGGGCAATGGGTTTTTATGAGTATTGCTTAGATCTAATTTAGCTCACATTTGCAACGCTGAGATGAACCCTGCTTAATTTAGAGTCACATCTCCGATCGTCCCTGCTTGTTTCTGGATGAGTGCTCATTTTTACGTTCACCTTTCTGCCTGCCGCCCATATATGGACCCTCGGCGCCCTCGCTCGCCTCCAGCTCGCTTTTCCGGGCGCCGAGGCCTTCTAGGAATGGGGAATGGTTTTGTTTAGCTTTTATTTCGGGGGAATCGAGCCTTTGACTCTCTGGCTTAGGCTCGATAAGAACCTTCTGCATGCTTCCACTTCAGGTTACTCCTCTTCGAACTTCTGTTTTTCATCTGGGGCAGGATCTAAATCGGTTTGTGCTGCAAAGCTTGCCTGACGGGCTCCGCGAAGGCGCGATCCTCGCCATTACATCGAAGATCGTGAGTTTGGCGGAATCTCGGGTTGTGGCTCGCTCGGAAGCTTCTAAGAGAGAACTGGTGATTGCTGAAGCTGATCACGACTTAGGCGAAGTGGCGTTTGAATGCCGCCTCACCATTAAACATGGGCTGTTTATTCCTTCGTCGGGAATTGATGAGTCGAACTCGGAGAGAGACGAGTTCATCCTTTACCCGAAGGATCCGTTTGGAAGTGCTCAGAGGCTCTATGACTTCTTGGCTGAAACTTTCAAGCTTCGGACTTTTGGGGTGTTGATGACGGACTCGCACACGCTCCCCCTTCGCCAGGGGGTTACCGGGATTGCGTTGGCTTACTGGGGTTTTCATGGTGTCAGAAATCTGGTGGGCCAGACTGACCTGTTTGGGCGCACTCTCCGTATGACTCAAGTGGATTTGGCTGATGGACTCGCTGCTGCAGCGGTGATGATGATGGGTGAAGCCACCGAGACTTGCCCGTTAGCGCTGATTGAAAATGCACCGGTGGATTTTAGTTCCGAGATTGATCCGAAAGAGATTCAGATTCCGATGGAACAGGATCTCTACTACCCGCTTTATAAAGATCGACTAAGCCCGAAGCTCTAAGCTGACTGGGCAATGATCCGACCCCCGCACTTGCGGAAGAATCGTACTCGCCTTCAGCCGATCTTTGAATTCTTCATTAGTGCAGAAATAATCGATGCGCCACCCCACGTTTCGTTCGCGAACGCCGGGACGATAACTCCACCAAGTATAATGATCGGGATCTGGCGTAAAATTTCTAAACGTATCGACGTAGCCCGCCGCCAGGAATTTATCCATCCACGCGCGCTCTTCGGGCAGAAACCCGGCATTCGTTTCGTTCGACTTAGGATTTTTCAAATCAATCGGCTTGTGAGCAATATTGTAATCCCCACAGAGCACCACAAACTTTCCCTTCTTTCGAAGAGACTGAGTGTACTTCAACATTTCGTCACAAAACTTCAACTTGTACTTGAGGCGTTTATGGTCCCGTTGGCTGTTTGGGAAATAGGCATTGATGAGCGTGAAATTTTTGAACTCGGTGGTCAGGATGCGCCCTTCGTCGTCAATCTCCGGAACACCGATTCCATAACTAATGTTTAATGGTTCGGTCTTTGAATAAGTGGCAACCCCACTATAACCTGGCTTTTTTGCCGAATGCCAAAACGAGTGATAGCTATTCGGATGATGCAACTCAGGGCCGAGCTGCTCGAGCGTGGCTTTGATTTCTTGAACGCAAACCACTTCGGCTTCCGATTTCTTAAACCAGTCTAAAAAACCACCTTTGTGACAGGCGCGAATCCCATTAATGTTCCAGGAGTAGAGCTTCATATGGGGCCGGATCATGGCATAGGTCTTTAAATTATGGTAGAGCTTGGCCATGGCACCCACTTACTCACCCATCCCAGAACTTGGTAGAACGGCTCCTGACTTCGAGCTTCCAGCAACCGACGGCAAGACCTATAGCTTGGCAGATTTTTCTGACGCAAAGGTTTTGGTGGTCGTCTTCATCTGCAATCACTGCCCCTACGTCGTTGCGACGCAGGAGAGAATCAATCTTTTAGCCAAGAAGTTTGCCCCGAAAGGGGTGCAGTTTGTCGGTATCAATTCGAACGACGCCACTCGCTATCCCGATGACAGCTTTGAGGCCATGAAAGAGCGCGCGGAAGAAGTGGGTTATATTTTTCCCTACCTCCATGACGAAAGCCAAATCGTTGCACGCAGCTTCGACGCGGCCTGCACTCCCGACCCGTTCGTGTTTGCAAAAAAAGGAAACAGTTTCATTCTGGAATACCGCGGAAGAATTGACGACAACTGGAAAGATGAATCGGCTGTCACCACTCGAGACCTCAACGATGCCATCGAATCCTTGATCCAAGGAAAACCCGTCAACACCGATCAAAAACCTGCCATGGGTTGCAGCATCAAGTGGAAGCAGCTACACTGATTTCATGAAAAACTGGATCCCCGTTCTGGGCTTGTTCTTGGTCAGCAATGTCTCTGCTTCGGGAGAAGCGCTCATTGTAGGCGTTCAAGAAGATCGGCCTGGTGTCTTTGCCGGCGAGAAACATAAATTTCAGATTCGCGTCCTTTTCAAAAAAGAGGATTTGGAATGGAAAGCTTTTCCAAGCCATACGCTCAGCGCGGTGGACTACCCCCTTGAGGTCAATTGGACAATTGCCTTAAACGGAAAAAAACTTTCTGAAGAAAAAACCAAGCGCCCGGTCAAGTTTGAATTTTACTCAGACGTCGGCCAACACTTGATTGAAAATCAAGAAGCCGCAGAGAAACTGGGGCAAAAAGTGGGAAAGAGAAGCTCGGAATTCGCTGGTTTCAATGGAGAGCGAATCTATCGCCCCCTCGCTGCAATCTCGCAGCCCAATTATCAAGACCCGGAAGAGTGGAAGCCAGGAAATCCCCCTGCTTCTCTTTTAGAAAAAGCCAAGCTAGCATTTAAAACTCAGTTTGCCAAAGAACTGGGATGCCCGGAAAAGTGCCAAGAAATAGAAAAGAAAATTACCCTCGCTTCGAAGAGTTATAAGTCAAAAATTGGCGGATGGGTTCTCCCTATGGCATTCCCCACCTCTACAAAGGAAGACGCGAAAGAGTTCTTCAGTGCCACTTGTTTAATGAGTCCAACCTCAGCTCCTACATTCATTCCGGGCGAGCTGAAGCTGATCGAAGCTGCAGACTTTGATCACGATGGCAAAACCGAGCTCCTCTTCAAACTGACGGGTTACAATGTCGGTGGGTATGTTCTGGCTTACGGCAACTCTCAAAAGACTGCCAAGTTTCAATACAACTACCACTGAGTCACGGAGTCACTGAATTTGGGACGAAGCGGGCCGGTTCTTTGCTTCAATCCAACGGGAAAAGTAGGTCGTGCTCTTGTGCAGATGATGCCAAAGCATCGCCCCAGCCCAATTTCTGGCGCGGCGCCCCTGAAGCTCCGATCGGACCTCTAAGAGTTTTTCAACTAAGCGTGTAGACTGAGAATCGAAATCATATTCCTGGTTCAGAATGTCCCGTCCCTTCCGAACAGCATCCGCCCAAAGATCGGGGCTCTGATAGAGCTGAACAGCCCCCTTCGCAAAAGCTTCGGCAGTATCGGCCACGAGGCCGCCCCAGGGAAGCAGTCCCGCCATCCCCTCCGCACCAATCGAAGTGGTTACAGGAGGGGTTCCCGCCCACCAGCCATCTAGAATCTTGCCCTTAATTCCCGCTCCGAATCGAAGCGGCGCCAAGTTCACCCGGTACTGGGCCAAGGTGCCACAGGCATCTGGCGTCCAACCTTTGACATAAAAACCAGCCTTTGCATCCGTCAGGTCCATCATTTCCTTCGGAGGATAGGCCCCGTAAACATGGACTTCCGCATTCGGGAGCAAGCCCCGAATCGCAGGCCAGATCTCCTTCTTCAGCCAAAGGACCGCATCCGCATTCGGAGCATGACGAAAGTTCCCAATCATAGAAAAATGCTGTCGCTCAGAGAAGCCTGGGGGTTGAGCAGGCGGCGAATTGTAAAAAATGCGACAAAGCTCCAGGGATTCCTGAAGGAGAGACTCCGGCAATCCCAGGCTGGAACGAAGAAGCTGGACCTCCGAGTCCGAGAGAATCAGACTCAAGTCCGAGCGAAAAATCGAAGCCAACTCCCGAGAGGCGTCTTCGCTGTCCCAAAGCGGCGTTTGAACGGCCTTGGGATCGGGATTCTGCTGCCGAAAGCGCCTGAGCAGGTGCAAATCAATGGTGTCGAGCACACGAACCGCATCGGGACAGACCTCACGAACCCGAAAACTGAACTGTTCTTCGATCATGAACCGGTCAAAAATCACAAAATCGGGCTGAATCTGGCTTAACCAGGTGTCGAAACCCGAATCGTTCGGCTCAAACTGCGCGGTCTCGACCCCGAGGAGGTCTAAACGGACCCGGTGATCGTTGTTCTTCGACGGTGAGACATAAAAAACTCTCCATCCTTTTTTCAAAAACCCGCGAACGAGCCCCAGTTCTCGCACTCCAGCCGCCGAAGAAGTCACTTCGGGCCAGACATGACCAATCATCAGAACAGAGATGGAAGTATTTTCTGCCACGATCCTTACCTATCGCTCGAGTCGAAACTACACAAGCCCACTTTATTTAAAAAAACTTTAAAAAAAAGTGATCCGAGGGATTGAGTTTTATAAAATTTATGCCGAGAATAGAAAGTCGATGAGGTTCGCTAAAGGACTCTATTCAGTCGTGATTTTCCTAACCCTGATGGTTATTTACCATTACCAGGTCAATCGCTTCACGCTTCCCAAGCCATCTTTCGCACAAGCGATTCGCGTACCGGCCGAAAATCTAGCTACTCCCTAGATTTTTGCCGATCGTAATCTCAGGGCATTCCCAATCACTGAAACCGAGCTCAGACTCATGGCCGCACTGGCCATCATGGGACTGAGAAGCAGCGCCGCCGCAACCGGCACCCCCACCCCGTTATAAATGAAGGCGAAAAACAGGTTCTGGCGGATGTTTTTCAAAGTCGCACGGCTCAGACTCCGCGCCCGGGACAGAGCTAGAAGATCCCCGCGTACCAAAGTAACCCCTGCCGACTCGATGGCGACGTCCGTCCCAGTTCCCATGGCAATTCCCACATCGGCCTGAGCCAAGGCTGGGCTGTCGTTCACCCCATCCCCCGCCATAGCCACCCGGTGCCCTTCGGTCTGCAGCCGCCGAATCAAATCCTGCTTCTGTGCGGGTGAAACCTGCGCATGAACGTCTGTTTCGTCCATCCCTAACTCTCGCGCCACGGAGAGAGCCGCTTGCTGATGGTCGCCCGTCATCATCACGATTCGAACTCCGTCAGCCCGCAACTCCTTCAACGCTTGCGGGGTACTGGGCTTCAGGGCATCCGAAATTTGTAAGAAACCCAAAAGTCGTCCTTCTTCACTCACCCCGATGACAGTTCGACCTTGGCTCTCCAGAGCGGTTTGAACTCCCAGATACTTAGGGCTGCCTACCCGAATCCGCTTCGAACCCAGCTGTCCGCTGACGCCCAAGCCCGTTTTAGACTCAAAACCCTCGACCTTGGGAATTTCTAAGGAGCGTTTTCTGGCAGTATCCAAAATAGCCGCCGCTAGCGGATGCTCGCTCAAAGCCTCCAGTGCCGCCGCTGAAACAAGAACCTCATTTTCATTCACACCTTTTTCCGGATGGATGGAAACCACCTGAGGCTTCCCTAACGTCAAAGTTCCCGTCTTATCGACAATCAACGTATCGACCCGGGCAAAGAGCTCCAGAGCCTGCGCATCTTTGAAGAGAATTCCGAGCTGCGCTGCACGTCCCGTCGCAACCAAGATAGACATGGGAGTCGCCAACCCCAGAGCACAAGGGCAGGCAATCATCAGCACAGCCACGGCACTCATTAACGAGTGATCCAACCCCGACCGATACCAGAAAAGAAATCCCCCGAGAGCAACGACCAGAACAGCTGGAATGAAATAGGAAGAGACCTGGTCCGCCAAGCGCTGAATGGGCGCACGACTTCTCTGCGCTTGATTCACCAGGCGGATGATCTGAGAAAGCAAGGTATCCTTCCCTACTCGCTCCGCGCGGAAAACGAAACTCCCTGCGCCGTTCAAAGTTCCCCCAATGACGCGAGATCCGACTTCTTTCAGTACAGGCAAAGATTCCCCGGTGACCAAAGACTCATCGAGCGAGCTCGATCCTTCCGTGAGAACTCCATCTACCGGAACTTTCTCCCCGGGTTTGACGCGAATCAGATCCCCCACCTGAATATTTTCAGTCCCCTTAGGAGAGAGTTCCAAAAGAGCTCGAATCGCACCCGCCGTTTGATCGCGCGCTCGAAGCTCCAAAACTTGTCCTAGCAAAACCAATGCAGTGATTCCTGCTGCTGGTTCAAAATAGAGGTCCGCATGAGGCGAACTGAACAGCGCCCAAACACTGTAGAGGTAAGAAACCCCCGTCCCCATGGCAATCAAGGTGAACATGTTCAACTGGCGCGTGAGAACCGAAGTCCAACCTCTTTGAAAAAACGGCCATCCGCCCCAGAGAACCACGGGACTTGCCAAGACCAACTGAATCCAACGCTGAATTCCGGTGGCGTGATGGTTCAACATGGTCATGGAAAAAAGTGGAACAAAAAGTACAGCGCTGACCCAAAGCCTTCGAGTCATGTCTTTCAACTCGTGGTTTTCAGCAGGGGCCAAACTCGCTTCCATGGGCTCCAGTGCCATTCCACAAATGGGACAGCTTCCCGGTCCTTTTTTTCGAACTTCGGGGTGCATCGGGCACGTGTACTCGGCCTCAGAATCAACGGGTAGAGATGCGGCTGCAGCATTCGGGTTTAAATAGAGTCCCGGATTTTTTTCAAACTTGGTTTTGCAACCTTCCCAACAAAAGTAATAAGTCTTGCCGTGGTGCTCGGTGTGAACGGTTGCAGGATCCGTAGTGTCGACCTCCATTCCGCAGACGGGGTCAATAGAAACAGAGGGCGCGGGAGTTTTCATGATTCCTTACCTATAGTATGGTTAAGAAATGTCGCCAACCCTCTTAATAGCACTTGTCTTGGCAGTTTATACCTTCGTTTTCACCTTAGATGCGCTGGCCGATTTCTTGAATCTGCAAACGCTAAAAACGGCGGGTGACCTTCCCCCCGAATTTCGAGAGTTTTATGACGCCGGAAAATACCGCCAGTCCCAGGACTATCTCCGCGTCAATACTCGCTTTGCACTCATTCAAAAAACCGTGTCATTTCTAGCGGTGATGGGATTTTTCTGGGTCGGTGGATTTCACTTTGCCGATGTTTTGGCTCGAAGCTGGAACCTGGGAGAAATCTGGACCGGCCTGATTTTCGTGGGAATCTTGAGCTTTCTGAGAGTTCTCTTGGGCCTGCCATTTCGTTTTTATCACACGTTCGTCATCGAAGAACGGTTTGGATTTAATCGCACCACTCCGCTGATTTTCGTAAAAGACCTGATGCAAGGAATGATTCTGGGGGCCGTCTTAGGAGGAGCTGCCTTCGCCGGAATCCTCTACTTCTTCCAAAAGCAAGGCGACACCGCTTGGCTTTGGGCCTGGGGAGCCTTCAGTGCCTTTCAGCTCATTCTTTCCTTTTTAGCACCGGTCTTTTTATTACCGTTGTTTAATAAATTTACTCCCGTCCCAGATGGAGAAATTCGTGCTGCCATTGACGCGTACGCGAAGAAGAACTCCTTCCAACTCCAGGGAATCTTTACGATGGACGGATCCAAGCGCTCTACCAAGGCGAATGCTTTTTTCACGGGGTTCGGTAGCTTTAGAAAGCTCGTCCTTTTCGACACGCTCGTTGCGAAATTAGATCTCGAAGAATTGATGGCCGTCTTGGCCCATGAGGTCGGACACTTCAAAAAGAATCACATTATTCAATTCACAGCTCTTTCAATCGGAGCGAGCGGAGTGATGTTTTACTTTTTTCACCTGCTTTTGAACCAACCCATTTTGATCGATGCGTTTCAAATCAAGTATGCGTCGACCTATGCCAGCATCGTCGCAACGATGTTCGTTCTTTCACCACTCATGGGATTGATGTCAATTCCCAACCAGGCCCTGTCTCGAAAGTTTGAATTTGAAGCGGATGAATATTCCACCGCCACTTACGGAAAACCACAGGCGCTCTCCACCGCGCTTCGAAAGCTCAGCGTTGATCACCTGTCTCATCTCAGTCCGCATTGGCTGAAAGTGATGTTGGATTACACGCATCCACCGGTCGTCGAAAGAATGCGCGCGCTTACCAGTCTATCTGCTCGTGGTCCCTGAAGAACTTTCCAGTCGGTCCGTCCGAAGGCAGCGTCGAACACCAAACCACGGTGTCCGCTCCATCTTCCAAGCTCCGCTCTGCTTGCGGCCCCCCCCATATCGGTCTTCACCCAACCCGGGCAAACGGAGTTGATCAAAACTCCAGTACCCTGAGTTTCATTCGCAAAAATTCGAGTAATGGCATTCACCGCCGTTTTTGAAATCCGGTAAGCGGGATAGCCCCCGTTCATATCGGTCAATTGCCCCATTCCGCTCGAAAGATTCACAATGCGGCCATACTTCTGCGCCACCATCATCGGAATGAAAGCCTGGCACATTCTAAAAACTCCGTAAGTATTAATTTCCAACGTATCGCGAATGACTTGGATGTCGCCCGTTTCAACAGTCGATCCGCCATCACGACTCTCCAGAAACACACCGGCGTTATTCACCAAAACATCCAGACGCCCTACATTTTTCTTCACCCAAGCCAACGCCGCGTCGACACTCTTTTGATCAGCGACGTCGAGAGGACAGAAGGAGACATCGAGACCTTCTTTTTGAAAGGCGGCTACAGCAGCCTGGCCCTTTGCCTCATCGCGAGAAGTCAGAATGACGTGATAACCCTTCTTACCCAGCTGCTTCGTGGTTTCGAGGCCGATGCCCCGGTTTGCTCCAGTAATCAATGCGACTTTTTTCATGCGGCATTAATACCATAAGATTAAAATCTGGGGAATCGGTGACTCTGTTTGCTGCTTGCGGTTTGCAGATACGGGCATCGGCCTGCAGTAGCAGGGACTGTTGGCAACAGTTTGCTGAAACAGCTTCAGCAGTCAGATGCCTGCTTCAGCAAACTGCAAACAGCAAACCGAGCCCCCCAACGCAAAAAAAAGACGGGTGAAGAATTTCTTCTTCACCCGTCCCCCTACTTTCAAAAGCCATACTTACTTGTTCAGCCTATGAAAGCCCCCTAACATCTCGAATTAATTCTTGAGATAGCGGCTGCAGGTCAAGTGGCGAACAATGTGCTGACCATCGCGCTTAATGAGGGTCATTTTTGCATCAATTTCTTCGCCAGCTTCCACCGGTTGGTTGTATGCGAAGTCGATGTCGAGAACGATTTGATCCAAGTACATGAGCTTCGTGCCCGAGATCAATTCGCCACCGCGATTGCTTTCAGAGACGCGCAGATCCACATCAGCAACATAGGTTGCGCCGCTGTTGCCGAGAGTCGACTTCACATCGCTGAAGCTAGCGATGGTCTTATTGCCGAATTGGATGCTGGGATCCGAAAGGACCATCACAGCTGCGTTCCGGGTGCCCTTGTTTGGATTGGTGTGATTGAAGACTTTTACATTCAAGTCGCCGCGGAGAGTTTCGCATACGAAACCATCAGCTTTTGCAACGTTTGCACCAACCAGAACCATAGCTACTGCGATTAATTGAGTTTTCATTTTTTCATTTCTCCATCGAAATTACTGCTTAGTTTTAAGTTCCGCTTCCAGCGATTCCCTGCACAGCTCCATGGTGCATGTGGAGAAATAACGTTCGGCCTTTTATTTTAACAATACATAATAAGTTTTTTATTATTCTTAAAATGCATGATAAAAGCCCCCCCATGGAATACCTCAATTGGGAACTTTCAGTTCTGAGCCGGGCCCTTCGATACGACAATCTTTCAGCAGCTGCCCTTCACGTAGGAATGAGCCAGCCGCAGCTTTCTCGAATTGTCGCAAAGATTGAAGCGGATTTAGAAATCAATCTGCTCGAGAGAAAATCAAAACGAAACTCAGCCTGGACTCCAGCTGCAATCAAGCTGTCCGAACTCTACTCGGAAACCCTGCGAAGTTTCCGCGGCAGGCTTCAAGACCTCACTCAAGAGACACAGATGAGCCGCTTGCGCATCGGATGCTTAGAAGGTTTGGTTTCACACGTTTTAAGATTTGCAGATATGACGTTTAAGAAAAACTCGGTCGAGGTTTTTGAAATCCTCGTCGAAGATTTGAATATTTTAGAAGAGACCTTTTCAAAAAAAGGAATCGATTTACTTTTGAGCTTTCGTGAACCTGGCCGAAAAAAGTTTCGCTACGTGAAGGAGCTCGGGTTTCAAGTAGTAAAAAACGAGGGTAATAAAAAAGGGGTTCCCGTGGTGAGCTCCTTTGAATACGGCACCCGATTTGAAACCACTCGAGGAAAAAACAAAGCCCCCTCCAAAATTCTAGTCAGCAACTCCCTCCAAGTTCGAAGAGAGTGGATTCAAAGTTACGGGGGGATGGGAACCCTACCCTCGGAAGTCTTACGTTTAAGACCTGCATCAGATCCCGCCTCCATTCAGCCCGTATTGTTGATTGGTCAAGAAGATCTCCCAGAAAAAGTCTGGAATGGATTGCTCGCTGAAATTGCGAAGCTCCCTCGAGTAACGGGAAGCTAACGATTGACTTGAGAAGTAGCAGCAGCCGGAGCACCGCCCATGCTCTTCACAGGCAGACCTGCTTTCGACCACTCGTAAAATCCGCCCATATTCGCAGTTTTGTAGCCTTTGGCGGCCAGATTCGAAGCAGCCTCACCCGCGCGCAGACCACCCGCGCAGTAGAAGATCACTTCTTTATCTTTAGAAAGAGTTTGAACGAAAGATTTCCAATCCGCCGAGTCGGAACTGATCTTCGACATCGGAATCCATTTTGCGGGAGCAGCGACGCCAGAATCCCGGACTTCCTCTTCTTCGCGCACGTCGACTAAAACGGCAAAATCGTTACGCAACATTCCGTAGGCTTCTTGAGCCGTGACCGGTCTCACCTTGCTTGAAACTTTATTGCATCCCACAACGCCGACGAAGATACTCGCCGAAACTAAAACCGCCCACGTCAGCACTTCTTTAGACTGATGCACCCAGGTTTTTTGCATTCCCAAAAAACTACATGTTCTTCAAAACCATGTAAAGGATCTTATCTCGACCTTTCCTGATGGTTTCGATCGTCGCATTTTTCACAACACGATCGGGAACAATCCATGGAATGCTTTCTAAGACTACAGAATTTTTAAAGGTGGCCTCAAACACTCCGGGTTTAGCCGTCTGCTTCAGGTCCATGTATCCAATGATTCTTTCGATGTAATCGGACATGCCTTTGCCATTGGTCTTCAAGCCCATACGACGATAAACCAGTCGGTCTTTTTCGTTCGTTGCAATTTCAAGCAAGGTGTCAAAGACAACGTAGTCATTGGGAGTACGCGTATACTTCACAATGAACTGCTGACCCACTCCCTGAATTTCGTCAACGATCGACGGAATACTTGGTCGTACCACTTGTTCAACATTCAAAATGGCCGCGTCCAGAAGTCCCTTTTGTACGCTGAGTAGCGCGCGTCCCACATCGGATCCTGGCTGAGCTTGAACGGTGCATTTCCCAATTCGAGAACCGGTGCGATCTGCTTCGCTCCCACTCCCCTCTGGTTCATGAGTCCAAGTGTCTTGAGATTCGGGACAATCCCAACGATTCAGCTTTTTTTGCTGTTCTAAAAATTCCCGAGCTTTTTTTAAGTAATCTTCATCGGCATCTGCCCGAGCATGGGTCACGCTCGCGGCTACTGCGACTAAAACGCATAGAAATTTGAATTTCATCTTTCTCCCCCTCAAAACTCGCCCCCGTGTTTTGACCGGGGCCTTATATTCAGGGGAGGGTGATTTGTCAAACCCGTGCAGCTGGGCTAAAGTGCCGACATGAGTCAATTTAATATCCTTCGCTCGGAGAACCGCGGCCACTTTGATTTTGGCTGGTTAGATACGTTTCACACCTTTTCGTTCGGTGATTACCGTAACAAAGATTGGATGCACTATAGGGCGCTCCGAGTCATTAATCAAGACGTCGTTCAACCCGGTGAAGGCTTCGGAACTCACCCCCACCGAGACATGGAAATTATCACCTATGTCCTTCGAGGTGCGCTCGAACATAAGGACAGCATGGGCAACGGCTCAGTGATTCGAGTCGGCGACGTTCAAAAGATGAGTGCGGGTTCCGGCATTACCCATAGCGAGTTCAATCACTCTAAAAACGAACTCGTGGAACTCCTACAAATTTGGATCATGCCCAGCGAACATGGAATAAAACCTACTTACGATCAAAAAAACTACAGCGTCGAAGAACGCACCGGGCGCTTACGTTTGATTGCTTCTCCCGACGGAAGTGAGGACAGCATCCAAGTCATTCAAGATGCACGCGTTTACGCCACGATCTTAAAACCCGGGCAATCCTTGAGTGTCGAAATCAACCCCCAACGTTACAGCTGGGTGCAGGTCGCGAGGGGCTCCGTGAATTTAGACGGCGAAGTTTTGAAAAAAGGGGACGGTGCCTCTGCCACTGGGCTGAGCAAATTCACGCTGAAAGGCGTGGAAGAAACCGAAGTTCTCGTTTTCGATCTCGCTTAGCGCGCAGTCAGACGGACCGGAACCTTGTCCCGCATCACTGTCACTTCACGCAACGATTCCTTGCGACGAACCAACGCCGAAATTTCAGTGAGCGCCTGAGACGGAGATTCCACCGGAGATCCGTTGATACTCATAATCACGTCACCCGATCTCAAACCCATTTTGTTCTGCAGAGTTTCCATCGCATCGGGTTCCGTTTGCTGGCGCATCGCGCCCGGTGATTTCAAGCGAATCACCTGCGGGGAATCGTTCACAGCAATCGGAGCAGGAGGAGCGGAATAAGCAGGATGCGCCGGAGAATTTGCTGAATTGGAATTGGCTGGGTGGGACGGCACTTCCAAATTACAAACGCCATCTGCTTCCGGACACTCCAACGCCATTCCTCCTGGAGAAACGAATTTGGTCTGACCATTGCTGACAACGGTGCCAATTCCCTGAAGCAAATCGCCTAAACTGGATTTTGTAAAACTAATCACGTCGCGAGGAGTGCTGGCTTGTGAACTTCCGTGAGGAGCTTTACCTCCTTGCCACTGGCTAATTCCGTAACCTGCGCAAATTCCGAGCAAAAAGGGAATGATGAATTTCATGCTAGGACATTATAATGAGGAGTGCCAAAATGGAAAGATCCTATGAATAACCCGAACAAAAAAAGATGGCTGGCGGCTTTAGGCATTCTATCGATTGGAATACTTGTAATTCCCCCTACTGCTCGTGCTGCGGACGAAGTTTACACCTTCGTCGTGAAAAAACAGGAAGAAAAGGCCAAGTCCCGCTGGTCTCTTCAAGAGTGGTTAGACACGCGCGATCGCATGCGCATGATGGATTTGTGGCTAGCACTTCACTCCCCGAGTCCCTACGAGTTTTATATCGGGGGAGATGTTCAGTGGGGCACTCCCAACGGACAGCCTCAATACTCGATGTGGCGAATGAATGCGGGAGCGTACGCTTCGATCTTTGGTCTGGAATATCAGCACTCATTTTCACCGTACGAAGAAAACTTAGGAATTTTTCATCTCCGCATTTTTGGTTTTCATGCTCAGTCCACGAACATCACGCTCGAAGCGGGAGTGCGCGTCATGAATCAACCTGAGGTCGTTCGAAACGGATTTGCTGGAGTGGGTATGAGCATCTACATTTTAAAATATTTTGGAATTGATACGCTGTTCCGTCACTACTTTCACTCCGCACCCACTGCTTCTGGAATTCAGGTGAATGGAAATCGTTTTGAAGGCGGTGCATTCATCGATCTCAGTTTCTTCCGCGTCTACGGTTCTTACTTCACGGAAGCAGATAATTTTTTAAATAGAAGCGGTGCACTCTTGGGGACGCGCATATTTTTCTAGGCCCGTTGCAGGAGCTGTAGTACAGCTCAGCATATGAACGTATTGACTGTTGAATACGGCCGGGGGGACTCCAAGAAACGCTTTACTGAATCGCTTCGCGACACGGGATTCGCTGTCCTGAGTAATCACCCCATTCCGCAAGAATTAATCAAAGCTGTTTTTGAAGATTGGGCTGCTTTTTTTACTACGACAGTGAAGCACGAATACCTTTTCGACGTAAAAACCCAGGAAGGGTATTTTCCCTTCAAGAGTGAGAACGCAAAAAACTACAACATCAAAGACCTGAAAGAATTTTATCACCTCTACGAGTGGTCCAAACTCCCGAAGGGGTTGACCGACAAGACTTGGGAATTTTTCAAGCGCATGAGCGCTCTTTCTAATGAACTCTTGGGTTGGGTGCAGGAAGAAACGCCGGCGGATATCCGAAGTCGTCTCTCCATGCCACTGACTCAGATGACGGAAGGCAGCCGCGAGACGTTACTGCGTCCGATTCACTATCCCCCGATCGTGGGAAATGAAGAAGTGGGCGCGATTCGCGCTGCTGCACACGAAGACATCAATCTGATCACGCTGCTTCCGGCTGCCACCGCACCGGGGCTTCAAGTTTTAGACAACGCTGGAACCTGGCACAACGTGAGTTGCGATCCGGGCACGATTGCCATCAATGCGGGCGACATGCTCCAGATGGCGACCGAAGGCTACTATCGTTCGACCACTCATCGCGTGATCAACCCAGCCGATTCTGAAAATGCGGGCAAGCCCCGTTACTCCATGCCGCTCTTCTTGCATCCGCGCGCGGATGTTCGCCTCTCGCCGCAGTACACGGCTAAAAGCTATCTCGAAGAACGCTTGCGGGAAATCGGGTTGATTCAGCAAAAGCCGAAGCCAGCGCCAACGGATTCGGCGACTCTCTAATTTATTGAACGAGAATTCTGAGTGGAGAGTTGTCGTCTTTCAACGCTTTGACGTCGCATTTTTTCGGATCCGGACAAGCCTTTTTCACATAAGGCTCCACAACGTCTTTCACGTATTGATCGAAAGCATCTTTCATCTGCGGAGACTGGATCAGCCGTTGCATCGCTACTGAATTATTTAGGAAGGAAGGAGGGACAGGAGCTTTGCTCACTTCCTCTTTCATCACGCTACTGCACGAAGCAAATACAGCAGGATTTTCGTATCCCATTTGTTCACTGTCTAAGAAAAAGTAATTCTTCCCTTGGGCCATTTTTACAATCGTGACTTTGGCTAAACAGGTATTTGCCACCTTTCGGAGTGGCACTTTTGAAACGACCTCTTCCAGAGGAAGGTCGATGGCCGCAATTAAACGCTTGGTCATGCCTTCTGGCAAATTCTGCAATTGACTCCCGTTTTTTCGAGCCCACTGCGAAAGCAATGGCTTGATTTTCTCGACGGCACAGTCTTCAGAAGCTCCACATTCTAGGATTATTTTCGGGGCGTTCTCCAAAACATCCGACTTAAACTCATCTTGAGCTTTACCCGAGAGCTTGTTTCGAAGCACCGTCTTCACTTTCTGGTCGTCGTTCGGAGCGATCAGTTTTCTGGTCACTAACAGGTCCTTCGCCTTCTTCTCGCAGTTGGGAGAGTTCAACGTACCCTCATATCCGGTTTGATCCTCACGGTTCTGAAAGAAATACCAACCCACCTTGCCGTCTTTTCCAGTGAGTCGTTGAATCGATTTGATGCCATCTAAACAACTGGCCACAATGTCTGCGGGACTTCCCACGCTCAGAACTCGCTTCGGATCAGAAAGTGAAGAAACTTTTGTAATGAAAGCCTGAATCTCGGAATCACTTAGACCGCTATCCTCTCCCAACCATCTTTTCGCATGAATGAGAGTAGATCTATCGATACAGGCCTGATCCCCCTTACAGTTCTGAATAATGGTGCTGACCTTCGAGTAAATTTCCGTAACGAAAGACTGCAGAGATTCTTTGAACTCTTCCGTCCGAGCAATCCCAGATCCTTCTTGCTCAGATACCCCTACTTTTTTTCCGCGCTTCGAAAGCGCTTCTTCTAAACCCTGCTGGCATTCGCGAACGTTACCAGCAACCGTATTTCCGTTATCGGTTCCAAAATAGAAGTAGACAGGTTTTCCCTGCTTGTCGAATTCTTTGGTAATGTAGTGCAGTTTAGAAAGACAGGAAACAACCAGTGCTTTAGGTGACACCGATGTCAGGAGCTGTTTCCCTAATTCTCGGGAGCGAGTCACCTTGAAAAGATGATCTCGGAGATCCTCCGAATTAAAAACGGGATCTGAAGCAGAATCCCACTGAGTTTTTGTTCCGGATAGTACCCTGCCAAAACACGCCTCACTAAAATCATTCTTCGACCAGCATTGAGAACCTAAGAGACTCTTGTTGGGATCGTTGTCGGGAGATTCAATCAACTTCCCCACCTTTGTCAGTGCGCCGAAGTAAGTTTCAGCACAACGTATTCGAAGATGCTGGCTAATGGCTCGAGGATCGTTATTGGAGCAGTACTCGGAATCATTCTCCAAGTGCTTCAACAGTTTTGCAGTGTAAGCATCAAAACAGGTCGATACAGTCGCCATCCGCGAAATAGTTTCAACATCGTCATCGAAATGGAAAACAGGTTCATGGTCATTTAGAAAGCTTCGAGCTACGGACTTCACCTGAAACAAACACTGTTGAACAGCAGCAGTACAGGTCTGAGGATTGTCTAAGAGCTGATCCAAGGCTTTCCATCGGACATCAGAAAGACTTTTATAAGTTGTCCCACCAAAGATTTTGAGAGCCTCCCGAGTTTTACCCGGATCGGTCGAATAAGCCTGCATGGGATTTAGCAAGCCAAACGCTGCGGTATCTGCTAGGTCCTCTTGAAAGTCCTTCGACGAGTATTGGGTCACGAACTTTGCATCGGGTTTGCGAACATAGCCGTCGGCTGTAGAAGTCCAACTCTGATTCACATAGCCCGAAGTTTCAGCATAAAGGCGAATCTTCTTTCCATCGAAAGTGGACCGCTCAAAATCAGTAGCATGAACAAGTTCGTGCACCAGGGTTTTATCAAACCAGAGGGAGGCAGCGTCCTCATCCCGAGCATCCACCATGTCGTCGTTATCCTTGAGAGCAATCCAATCGACGCCGTATGCTTTCGTAGCCGGGTTACTACTAGGAATCGTAATTCCTGAAATGGTTGTCGAATGGTCTTTGTCAATTGCTGTAAGCGATCGACCGGAAACGAGATAAATCGGAGTAACGGATCTGGGAGCAACCGTGGTTCCTACTAAATCAAAAACCCGCTTCGCTCGGGTGATTCGAGCATCATTCCAAATTCTTTGCTCGCGCTTCAGGGGATCTGTCTCCAACGGAGCAGCCTTCTCTTGGGAAAGAGTCAGAGCGTATCTATATTTTTTCGCGATCAACAAAGCCTTCTGAGCGGCGGTCTCGCTACCGTAACCTTTTGCTAAAGCGCAGAGGACATCTGCACACTCAGAGGCCGCCTTGACCCAACCCGCTGGCGGCAATTCACCTAAAAGACTTTTGGAAAAAGTAACCTCCTCGGCAGTCGCAGCAACATTCACACCTGGCCAAATTTGCTGACGAGATCGCTGGCCAGGAAAAGTGTCCTGATACTCTTTCTGAGTTCTCTTCTGATCTTTTTCTACAGGGCTTGTGGTGCAAGTGAACATCTTGACCACGTCTTCAATGTCGCCAGTGTTTTCGGCTTGAGCCAAAACGAGGGGCTTCTTTGGATCGCAAATAGCGACATCTTTTGCCGGGGGTTTTGATTTCGAGCCCGTGGCGAAAGCACTCGTTCCCAACAGGGGAACAAGGCTCAGGGAGATGAAAAATCTGAGGATGACTAGCTTATTCACGAACACTCTCTCTCAGAGTGTAATGATTGCAAAAAATAGGGCAATTGCCAACCCTATGATTTCAACAACTTAGAGAGGCGCTCCCGCACGAAGGATTTTAGATTTTAGAGGGATGTCTAGGGCTTAAACAGAGCTCTTTTTGGAGCGAAAAACGGTGGGTTCGGCCTTGCCGCATTCGACCGGAGCCTCGCTCAACAGTCCTATCAATTCGCGCGCGTATTCTTCGCCAATTCCAGGGTTGTGAACGAGGTCGTCTTCATTCTCAATTTCAATGTCAACCTTGCCGCAGTATTGAGCGCTGGTCAGCTCGGTCCAAAGGGCATCCAAATTTCCTGCATAATCTGCGGGAAAACCCATCTTTTCTTTCAAAATACGATGGAGGTCTTGGCGGTCTTTGACGTCTGAAGCGTTGATGACAACCTTAGAAGAAATAGGAGGACGCTCCATCATAGCGAAGCCAATGGCTCCCACTAAAACGAGGTCCAAAACCAAGATAGTCCAACCTAAAATATTCCTAAAAAACGGACGCATAGCCGGATTTTTTATATCAGACGTATTTATTAAATAACAGCTATTAATTGATAAATCGAATCGACTACTTACGCTTGGGCTTTCGTTTCAGCTTCGGTTTCCGTTTCGGTTTCGGTACCTTTCCGATCCGGGGGTCTTCTCGTCGAATGAAAGAACAGGCCTTCAGAACAGCCTCTTCAAAGTCTGGCGAATCCGCCGGCAGCACCTGCCAACCCGTGACGCCGGGCCCAAAAACTGAAATCGATCGCATCGAAGGGAAATCTTTTTTAAGCGACGCGTGATGATCTTGAATGGTTGCCAACCACACCCCATTATCTTGCTGGTAGTCCTCTTTTTCACGAAGAATTAGGACTATTTTTTCCCCTGTGTAAACAGCAAGGCACCCAAACATTGGGCGCGTCATGATACTCGTAACGCCCAGACTTTCCATCTCCTCCAATACAAAAGAATAGGGCACTGCTTTCTTTATTTTTAGTCGCATAAGCGTTTGGAATGGTGTTATCAAATCTCTATGACTACGTCAGCCAATCAATACATCCATGTGAATTATCCAGAACCCCATGCTCAACGTGGCCGCGATATTCTCAAGGCCCATCCGGAAGTAAAAAAACTCTTCGGGCATGACCCCATTACAGCAGCCTGGCTCGCGCTCATTGTCGGCATGCAGATTCTTATTGCGGCAGCCATTGCTCATTCTTCGGCTTGGTGGATCTTGGCAGTTTCGTTCTTTGTGGGCGCGTTCGCTACGCACTCGCTCTTCGTGATTATCCACGAAGCTACTCACAATTTAATTTTCCGTTCGCCCACGGCCAACAAGATTGCCGCGATCATCGCAAACTTGCCGTTTGTTTTTCCGGCAGCGATTGGTTTTAGAAAATACCACCTCGTCCACCACCGCAATCAGGGCGATCTCAATCTGGATGCAGACCTGGCCGGCGAAAAAGAAGCCAAACTCATTGGCAATTCCACTTTAGGAAAAACGCTATGGATGCTGGGCTTTGTTTTCTTTGAAGGACTGGTTCGTCCCGCTCGCGTCGCGAAGATGGGCAAAGTTCAGCTCTGGGATGGCTGGGTGGTTTTCAACGCGGTTGCAGAAGTCGCATTCGTAGTAGCCGTCGTTCATTTCTTAGGCTGGGGTGCTTTGGGTTATCTTGCCGCTTCGAGCTTATTCAGCGTCGGCTTGCACCCTGTGGGGGGCCGCTGGATTCAAGAACACTATGTCGTGAAACATCCGCAAGAAACCTATTCGTATTACGGTCCGCTGAACAACCTCGCATTCAACGTAGGTTATCACAACGAACACCATGATTTGACGATGGTAGCTTGGTCGAATCTTCCGAAATTAAAAGCGATGGCTCCGGAATTTTACGAACCCCTCTATGCGCATTATTCTTGGACGGGATTACTGATTCGTTTCCTGACAGATCCCAAGATGAGTCTGTACAGCCGAGTGACTCGTCCACCGAGAGAGATGCTTCTCAATCCGATGGCCGAAGCCAATCTGCCTCAGGACATTTCTTCGAAAGAAGAAGCCGTTCCACCGATGCCTCCGGGTTTCTTAAAACCTCAGACGGCACCGTCGGCGAGTCCGGTCGCTCACTCCTGATCCATTTGCAACGAGGCGAGAACGTTAAAGTCTTCTAACGTCGTCGTGTCTCCTTGCACTTTTCCAGTGCTAGCGAGTTCTCGCAATAATCGGCGCATGATTTTTCCGGAACGAGTCTTCGGAAGCGAATCTGTGAATCGAATATCATCGGGTCGGGCCAATCCGCCGATTTCCTTCGCAACAAAGGATTTCAACTGAGTGCCCATCTCATTGAGCCCCGTGGCATCCTGGCCTAAACGCTTCGAAATCTCGGCTTTGAGCGTGACAAATGCGACCACCGCCTGACCCTTCAAATCATCAGGACGGCCGACCACAGCTGCTTCTGCAACCGAAGGATGCGCCACCAACACGCTTTCGATTTCCATGGTTCCTAACCGATGCCCACTGACATTCAACACATCGTCGACTCGACCCAGGCACCAAATGTACCCGTCCTTGTCTTTGCGGGCGCCATCGCCCGTGAAATAAATACCGCCTGGAAACTCAGAGAAGTACTGCTTCTTAAACCGCTCCGGATCTTTGTGAATGGTTCGAGCCATCGACGGCCAGGGTTTTCGAATGACAAGATACCCGCCCGATCCCAGCGGTACGGGTTTTCCTTTTTTGTCGACGACTTCCACATCGTAACCCGGCAAAGGCAACGTTGCGGAACCCGGCTTCGTCGTGGTCACACCCGGAAGCGGAGAAATCACAATCGCACCCGTCTCGGTCTGCCAATACGTATCGACGATCGGACATTTCTTTCCGCCAATCACATCGCGGTACCACATCCACGCTTCGGGATTGATGGGCTCCCCCACGGTGCCAAGCAATCTCAACGAAGTGAGATCGCGCGATTGAGGATGCTGATCGCCCAAGCGCATGAACGCACGAATGGCTGTCGGAGCCGTGTAAAGAATGGTGATGTGATATTTCTCAATCAGCTCCCAAATCCGATCGGGCTTCGGATGCGTGGGCGCACCTTCGTAAAGAAAAACAGTCGCGCCCGTGGCAAGTGGTCCGTACACCACATAACTATGGCCCGTGACCCAGCCAATATCGGCCGTGCACCAGTACATATCATTCGGCTTCAAATCGAAAACAGTTTGCGTCGTACGCAGCGCACCCGTGAGGTACCCCCCAGTCGAATGCACAATCCCCTTCGGCTTTCCGGTCGTTCCACTGGTGTAAAGAATGAAGAGCGGATGTTCAGCATCGAGCGATTCTGCTCCGCCATTTTTACGCTGCTCCTCTAGACTCACGCTTTCCAGTAACGAAGTCCAATCGTAGTCCTTCACAGCACCCGTGAGCACCGAGAGCGCGGGAGTATTTTTATACGAAGTAGTTTTTCCGCTCGAAGCACGCTTCAAGATCACCCGATACTTCACCGTTGGACATTGCGCGATAGCTGCATCGGTTTGCTCTTTCAATCCCAGCCAAGCGCCTTTGCGATAGCCGCCATCCCCAGTCAGAACAAGTTTTACTTCCGCATCTTGAATGCGATCTTTCAACGCTTCCGAACTGAATCCGCCAAACACCACCGTGTGGGTGAAGCCTCCGCGAGCACAAGCCAACATGGCTACGACAGCTTCGGGAACGAGCGGCATGTAGATCGCTACACAATCGCCCGGCTTCATTCCCATCTTGCGAAGCGCTGCCGTGAGTTTTTCAACTTCACTCTGAAGAAGCGCATACGTCCACGTGGCGGTATCTCCGGGCTCACCTTCCCAAACGAGTGCAGCCTTTTGCGGATTTTTTTTCGTGTGCCGATCGAGGCAATTGTAAGAGGCGTTGAGCTTTCCACCCACGAACCATTCGGCATGAGGAGCTTTCCAAACCAATGGTTTCTTCCAAGGCTTAAACCAATCCAAATCTTTGGCAGCCCCCACCCAGTAAGCCGTCGGATTTTTTTTCGAGGCCGATTTGAGTGACGAGTACTGGCGGGATTGAACGACCGCCTCTTTGGCAAATTCCTTCGAGGGAGCAAACTTTCGAGATTCGACGAGCGTGACATCGATAGAATCTCGTGAATCTCGAGACGGGGTTTTAGCTGCGGGAGCGACTTTTTTCTTCATAAGTACCCCGAGCCTAACCGCCAATGCCTTGAATTCCCAGGCATTCTTTGCAATTGACTCATCGCATTCAATAGTTTAGATTATTTAATTATATATAGATTTATTCATAAAAGGTATGCACCCGCAAAGGAGTTCTAGCAAGTTCTTGGCCCCCTGGACGAATCAATTACATCGCTCCCCATCCATTTTGATCGCTTTCGGGGGGCCAAGATCCAATGCTCAAAAAAATCCATCCTTGCGCCCTTCCTCAACCTGGCTAATGTAACAAAAGGCTGAGGTTGGATGCGATATCTGAAGATAAGTAAACCAGAGAAGCTCTCTTTCTTCGATGCATCCTTCGCTCTATGGTTCGGCCTTCTTTTTTGGACCTACTCGTTTTCTCTTCCTCAGGCATTTGACGATTGGAAGAGCCTTTTATTCTACGCTGGTTGTGCAACTCTAGCGCTATTTGCTAATCCACCCCGTTTATCCAAGGACCACTACAATTGGGTCTTCATTTCTGTCGCTTCTTATTTGCTCTACGCCCTTATCCGAGTGCTGATCTATAGAGACTTCTACTTCGAAGGGTTTCTGTGGTTTGCAAAGCTCGCTTTATGGACCATCTTTACGCGCATTCTTATTCACCTTCCGCAAAATAAACTCATCTTCCTAATAGAACTCTTCGTCGCAAATGCTATTGGAGTAGCAGTAATCACCTCACTAAGACTGGCCCATATTCACGTCTTTCCCCAAATGGGAGAACTCTTCGTTGCTCCCATTGGACATATCACCTTCTTTTCTGACGTCATGGCGGTCGCTTCTATTTTTGCCCTCTTCTTGGGGGTGAGATCCGGCAACCAATTTAAAGTTCATATTTTCCGCTTCGGCTCCTTACTAATCTTTTTTGCTCTTTGGACTAGTGGAGGGAGGGCCAGTCTACTCACCTACTTTGTCGCACTAACTATTTTCTTTTTCTTTGCTCACACCAAAAAACTACTCAGCCTAATAACGATGGCAAAGTACGGCCTCGGTGTCTTACTGATCATTTTATTTTCTGTAATATTCAAAGCAAGTATTCGACCTGAAACGACGTTAACCCGCATTGGGGAAGTAAGACTTCAAAAAAAAGCGACTGAGAGGGGGTACAGTTTTAATGGCACCACTGGTCGAAGCATTTTATATGAAAGAAGCTTAAAAATGTCTTTGGAAAAACCCCTCTGGGGCTGGGGCCTAGGCACCTTTCAATACTTCTATCCCAAGTTTAAAAAAGAAATTCGGCCCGAGCTGGACGACATGTTCACATCCAACCAGTGGTTGGATCATCCGCACAGCGAGATTCTACATCAGTCTGCTGAATTAGGAGTCGTCGGATTATTTCTATTTATCAGCGTTGTATTGGCGATTGCCCTGCATGCTAGGATAAATCTAAAACTCCCCCCATCTGATTCTCAGCTAATTACACTCTGTGGATTGTCAGTAGTGATTGCAATCACGCTTGTTAGCTGGCAGCTCAGTACGAATTTTATTCACGCTATTTCGAGACTAGCCCTTTCAATAGGTGCCGCCATGGCGTTATCCAATCGCGAACATCTCGGCCAAAATAGTCCGATCTTTCACGATCGACTCTCGCTTCAGAACTCGATTGCGGCCGGGTCCCTACTCTTTCTCGTTTCCCACTACGCTAGCCTTTCGCTGATCACTCTCTCCGAGCGCTCAAGCGAGTACGAGCAGAAGTGGTCTTTTGCAAAAAAAGGACTCCTACTTGCTCCCGAGTCCTTTGAGGCTCTCTACATTGTTTCAACGCTTGAGCTACGGAATCATCAGGTAGATACGGGCTCGCAACTGAAGCTTTTTCAAAAGTACTCAGAGGTACCAGTCGTCATTTTTGAAAGAGCCATAAATCATTTGGAAAAAAATGAGCTCAGCAACGCGAAGGCTTCGCTTCGACGAGCTCTTCTGTACGACAAAAACTACGCTGAAGCCCGGGATTTGCTTGACAACTTAAACGCATCAACTAAAGTTAAATAGGGGTGTTTCTTGAAAAAGTATAAAATCGGTTTTCTCGTTATTGTTTTTGGAGCAATCTTTACTCTTTCGTCGCTCGGTCAAGACTTCGCGCGCGCGGCAAAAAAGCCGGACCAACCGAGGTACAGCTACAGCCCCCGTACACCCTACAGCCCTTACAGCTACAGCCCCCGCACACCCTACAGCCCTTACAGCTATAGCCCCCGCACACCCTACAGCCCTTACAGCTATAGCCCCTATGATTCTGAAGACGAGACTCCGGGAGCGTCACCAGCTTATTGAGATACCTTCTGATTAGCAGGCTGATGAAAAACTCAAATTTTGAGGTTTCAAAAAAGTAAAATCGTTCCAGGCGTGTCCGGTTAAGAAACAAGTTTTTCACAGTGGTTTGAACGAGAATAAGGGTGAAAGAGGGTTTTCTTGACT
>JAIEMT010000004.1 GCA_019751945.1 bacterium | reverse complement strand
AATCTGACCAAGACTGCATCGGCAGCCCGAGCACTCGGAAACAGCAGGTAGAACACCGGTTAAACCCTCTGCTCTAGGTCTGGCCTCGCACAAAAGCCGCATTCTTCAGCGGGAACTAACTAGTAAAGACATCCTAACAATTATCTACTTATTTAGTTTATAAAACTTATATCTATTTAATATTATTATATAATATTTTTCATAAAATCCCGACCAGAGTTAGACAATATCCGACTATATTAGTAAAATATAAGAGTTAGCTAGGTAGTACGTCTGGGGGTTTTATGGGGTTTTCGAAGCACACTCATATTCAATACTTCGCAGTCCTGCTCATGGCAGTGACTTCTGCTGCATGCAGCGCCAAGGGCAAGGGCGGTGCAGGTGGCAGCAATGCTGGTGCTGGCGGCGGAACTCCTGGTGCTGGTGGTTCAAGCGGATCTGGTACTCCCCTCACTGTTGCAAACATTTCTATTTCGGATGCCCCTACTTTTGATTTCGGTTTCTTAAACGTCGGCTTAGCTGGCTCAAAAACTTTTACTCTTTCTAGCAATGGCACTGCAGCGGCTTCCAATTTGGCAGCAGCTGCACTCTCTGCTCCATTTTCTTTTAAGGGCGGCAACTTCCCCGGCACAGGTGGAGATTGCGCAACTCTGCTCGACTTAGGTCAAAGCTGTACAGTGGTTGTGGATTTCACTCCATCAGCCGATGGCGCTGCAAGTGGCTCGCTTCAAATTAATTTCACCGGTGGCAGCACTTCCGTTGCTCTTCAAGGGACCGGCACGTCTCCCAATGTTTCGATTTCAAATAGCCCCGCCTATGACTTCGGTTCAGTGAACCTGGGTGCAAGTGGCATAAAACTTTTCACACTCTCAAACTCCGGCACTGGTCACGCAACCGGTTTGTCGGCAGCAGCATTGTCCGCGCCTTTTAGTTTTGCTGGCGGCAGCTACCCTGGAACGGGTGGGGACTGCGGCAATCAATTGAATGCGGGCGCTAGCTGCTTGGTGGGAGTTTCTTTTGCTCCTGTTTCCAACGGCGCTGCAAGTGGTTCGTTGGTGATGAATTTTGATGGCGGGTCCAAAAGCGTCGCTCTCGCCGGGATGGGAACATCTCCTTCGGTCGCGATTTCTGATGCTCCTGGTTTTAACTTTGGATTGGTCAACGTCGGTACGGACAGCATCAAGCTTTTCACGATTTCCAACTCCGGTTCTGGCGCTGCTCTCAATCTTTCGGCAGCCGCTCCGTCTTCACCGTTTAATTTTGTAGGCGGTAGCTATCCCGGCAGCGGTGGAAACTGCGGAAATTCTCTGGCAGCCGGTGCGAACTGCACGGTGGCCGTACTTTTTGCTCCAGGCAGCGCGGGTCCTGCGAGTAGTGCTTTGGCTGTGAGCTACACGGGTGGCTCGGCTAGCATTAGCCTTTCAGGTACTGGTGCTACGGCGACTCTCGCCATTTCGGGAGCGCCTTCCTATGACTTCGGTGGAGTGAATCTGGGTCAAAGCGGCTCAAAATCTTTTACCATTTCCAACTCCGGTTCTGGTGGTGCGAGTGCAGTGAGCGCTGTGGCACTCTCGGCTCCTTTTAGCTTCGTTGGCGGCAGCTATCCTGGAACGGGTGGAAACTGCGGCGTGACTCTCGCTGCGGGTGAAAATTGTACAGTGGTTGTGGCTTTTGCTCCGACAGCAAATGGTGCAGCAAGCGGCAAAATCACCATCAACTATAATGCGGGCAGTGCTGAGATCAATCTGGCTGGTACGGGAACGTCGCCGTCATTGGCGATTTCCGATGGCGCTACTTATAACTTCGGTTCGGTGGCTGTCGGATCCAGCGCTAACAAATCTTTCACCGTTTCCAACAGTGGAACGGGCATGGCTTCGAGTTTAGTGGCAGCGGCACTTTCTGCTCCCTTTAGTTTCGTCGGTGGTAACTACCCCGGCGTAGGCGGAACTTGCGGCGTTGCTATCGCTGCCGGTGCAAATTGCACGATCGCAGTGAGCTATGCTCCCAGTGCGGCTGGGGTTTCGAATGCGAATCTTTCACTCACCTATACGGGTGGTTCGGTGGCTCGTGCTATGACCGGTACGGGAACGATCGTACCTCCGGTTCAATTGGCTTTCGTAGGCCCGTCGGGTGCTGCGCTCAACGTTTGTATTCCGATGTCGGTCCGTTCGCAAACCGCTGCAGGGGTAGACTCAGCAGTTTCGGCTAGTACCACCGTGACCCTGAAAGTGAATAACGGTACCGCAACTTTCTATTCGAACTCGGGTTGCACCACCGCAATCACCTCGACTGCGATTGCAGCCAATCAGTCCGCTTCGAACATCTACATTAAAGCAACGACTGCTCCGCAATCTCTGACCTTGGTGGCGACTTCCGCAAGCCTTTTGGCGAGCACCATGTATTACACGATCGGAAATGCTCCAAGCAAGTTGTCACTCTCACTTCCTCCACACGTCTTAGTGGCAAACTGTAAGAAGCTCACCGTGAGCCGCTTAGACAATCTTGGAAATCGCGTGGCTGCTGCGGGTGCAGTAACCGTGAATTTGACCCAAGATAAAGTAGCAAAATTCTACTCTGACAGTGCTTGTTCCGCTCAGGTTGCCAGCGTTTCGATCGCCGCCTTTGCCCAAGGTGCTGATTTCTACTTCATCGACAATACGATTGAAACGGTTGCAGCGACCGGAACGGATCCTGCGAACGGTCTTTCACCCGACACGAAATCCACTTCCGTGGTGAGCGTGCTTCCGTGGTGGAACAATATGTATAAGAAAAGAATTCGCATTGGCGTGAACAACCTGGATCAAAACAATGCATTCACCAACATGCCTGTGATGGTGAAGCTCAATGCTTCACGTATCGATTACGCGAATACGGCAGCTAAGGGTGCGGACATCCGCGTGATTGCTTCAGACAACTCGACCGCGCTTCCTTTCGAAATCGAATCTTGGAATACCAGCGGTGATTCAGTGATCTGGGTGAAAGTACCGTCTGTGGCCGCTTCTTCGGATGCTGGTTACTTCTACATTTATTACAACAATGCTTCGGCGCTCGATGCTCAAGACATTAACAACACCTGGAGTTCTTACTGGGGTGTTTGGCACTTGGGTGAAAGTCAGTCGGGTACCGCTCCGCAGTTCAAAGATAGCACTGCCAATCGCCATGATGGAACGGCTATCAACAGCCCGACCTCCGTTGCTGGCGCAATAGGCAAGGGTGTTGCTACTCGCGGTGGTCACAATTTCGATGCGATCGATGTGGGTGTTAACCTGGCCCCCATCATTGGTCAGTCCAGCAGCTTCTCGGCTTGGATGAAAACCACTCAAGTCGGTAACGATACGATGTGGCAAGCTCCGGGCCTCACCGGTGTGGAAAGTAACGGCGATGGGAACGACATCTTCTTTGGCTGGATCGATGCCAGCGGCAGAATCGGCGTTACGGCGGGTGACGGTGCTAATGCGAAGAGCGGCTTCGTTGTAAACGACAATGCTTGGAGACATGTTTCGATCACTCGTGACATGACCTCGGGCGCGATTAAGTTCTACATCAACGGTGTGCTCAACGGCACGGGAGCTTCTTCAGCGGGTTATAAAACCGCAGCGTTCAGCCGCTTCGGCATGATTGCAGATACGGGCGGAACCGACGAAGACTTCGCGGGAACCATGGACGAAATTCGTCTTTATAATACTGTGCAAGATGATGCGCGTATGAAAGCTGATTTCAAATTCATGGTCGACACCAACATCAACTACTATGATGTTGAAGCAACGCCTTAATCGCGTATCCAACGGTCGGGAAATTTGATAAACTCGGTCCATGAAAAAATTATTGACGCTGTCGGTGTTGGTTCTGTCAGTTGCTTCCTTTTTAGCGGTGCCTGCTTTTGCAGAGCTCAAGGCGGGAGATCCCGCACCGCTCTTTCAGCTGAAAGCTGATAATGGTTCAGATTTTAATCTCGAATCGCGCAAGGGGAAGTGGACAATCCTCTATTTTTATCCGAAGGCAGATACTCCGGGCTGTACGAAGCAGGCCTGCGCTTATCGCGACAGTGTAAAAAAGTTTCGCGATCTGGGGGCAGAAGTTTACGGGGTGAGTTCCGATGATGTTTCGGCGCTCGTGAAATTTAAGGAAAAGCACCAGCTGAACTTCCCACTTCTGGCAGATCCAAATCATGAGGTCATTGATAAATACGGCACGAAAATGCCGATCATTGGAATTTCAAAGCGCTGGACGTTTTTGATTGGGCCGGAACTAACGATTCGCTCTGTCGATCACAACGTGGATCCAGTGATGGATGCTGCAAAGTTCTCGGCAAAAGTAAAAGAACTTCAAGCTAAGAAAGAATGACCTCGGCTCAGAACTCTCAGAGCACGTTTTACGAAAAGCTTCCCTCTTTTGATCAGTTCTCGCAGATCACTTCAGATGATCATTATCATGACGTGCCCGAGTCTTGGTGGGTGGTCATTACTGACGTCAAAGGTTCCACGAATGCGATCAAGCTGGGGCGATATAAAGACGTCAACCTCACCGGAGCAGCCGGAATCACCGCAGTATTGAACGTCACTGGTCGTACCGCTGTTCCGTTCGTATTTGGTGGGGATGGTGCGACGATTCTAATTCCTGAAGAGCTGGTGGAACCAGTCAGGAAGGCCCTCGGCGAAACTCAGAAGATCGCGAAGCAGGCGATGGGGTTGGAATTGCGAGTGGGGTTAGTTCCTCTTCGCTTGATTGTGAAACATCAATCCAAAGTTCAAGTCGCCAAGTACGCTCTGACTCACAATAATTTTTTGGCGATGTTTCGAGGCGGTGGACTTTCACTCGCTGAAAAGTGGGTCAAGTCGGGTGGTCCCGATGGGTCCAACTTTTTATTGGAGTCAACAGAGAACGCATCGGATTCGACCCTGAAGGGCCTTTCCTGTCGGTGGAAGCCTTTAAAAAGCGGAAATGGAAAAATTCTCTCGACCCTGATTCTGGCCAAGGGAAGTGAGATGGCCAAGAATCAAACCTACAAAGAGTTTATTTCAGAGCTGGATCGGATTTTTACAGGTGCCGTGCCGGAAGTGAGTCGCCCTGTTTCGCGGCGGAATTTATTTTATGGAAGCGTTTTAAAAAATACTTGGAGAGAAGCCCGTCTCGCCGGACAGTCGGGAGGCTCTTTTTTCAAGGTCTTCTTTGAAAAGCTTCGCGACGTCATCATCGCTAAGATTCTTTTTACGTTGAGAAAGCCCATGGGTGGATTTTCACCCGAAACCTATATCAGCGAGATGATTAATAACGCAGATTATCGCAAGTTCGACGATATGTTGCGAATGGTCCTAGATAGTTCGCCAGGAAACATCGATCGCATTCGAGCCTACCTAGAAAAACAACGAAAGGCGGGCCTGCTCTACTATGGTCTGCATATCTCAGATCAGGCGCTCATGACCTGCTTGGTTTTTGCCCCATCGGATAACCAACACATTCATTTCATTGATGGCGCGGGCGGCGGCTACGCGCTAGCAGCGCTAGAGTTGAAGGAACAGATTAAAAAAGATAAGGTCGGCTGATGAAGCTTTTGACCGATCTAGCGATTGTCTTGCGCGTGGTTCCTTACGAGGAACGTCACCGCATTGTGACTGCGCTTTCTCAAAATTCCGGCAAAATTTCGGCATTGGCTATGAACGCTGTTCAATCCAAACGCTTTGGTTCTGCGCTGGAAATGTTTTCGGCGGGAGATTGGCACTTGGTGGAACGAGCTGGGCAAAATCTTTTCCGGCTCGATGAAGCCAAGATTCGTAGATCGTTTGAAAATATTCGAAAAAATTTTGAAACCCTCACCTTGGCCAGCGTGTTTACCGAGTTAATGATTCGCTTGGCGCCTGAAGGAGAACCTGCTCCGGAGCTTTTTGCTCTTCATAGTAATGCGCTCGCAGTTTTAGACGAACGAGCAAAAACTTGGACGCAAGACTTCACTCTTCCTCTTTTGAATTCTTTTCTCATCAAGCTTTTGAGATGGAATGGTCATCAACCCCAGCTCACCAACTGTAGTCAGTGCCACCACCCGTTAGAAGATTTGGAATTAGAAATGGGCGCAACTCTTCTAGTGGAAGAGGCCGCCTGGATCTGCTCAACTTGCCGACCGACGACCGCTCATCGGGGCCGTGTGTCCATGGCTGGAATTCAAGATCTTCAAAATCTGCATCGCATTCCAATTAAGCACGCACTTTCGTTTGCGCTCACGACACCTGCGGATCAGAAAAATATTTTTAATTATTTAGAAAATCTTTTTGCGTATCATGTACCGGGTTTCGATAAGACCCAGCTCAAGAGCCTGCGTTTTCTTGGTTTAGAATCCAATCCGCAATCGGCGGCAGCAAGTCCGCTGTAAAGTCGGCGACGTCAGCCCCTACAGCACCCGTCGATTTCATTAAATTTTCAAAGCCGCGTCCGTCACCAGTCCTCACCAGTGCAACGCGAACGCCTGCAGCGCGCCCAGCGGCCATGTCGGTCGCTTTGTCTCCAATCATGTAAGACTTGCTGAGATCGATGTTCCATTTTTTTGCAGCATCCAAAATCAACTTCGGACTCGGTTTGCGACAGGCGCAACCCTCATCGGGTTTGTGTAAGCAAAGTTCGTAGTCATCGATTTGAACGCCCCAGCGGGAAAGCATTTCATCCAAGCGCTTGTGAATTCGTGGAAGCTCATCCGCTTCAATCAATCCCCGGCCCACACCAGATTGATTGGAAACAACAATGAGCAGGTAACCCGCGGATTTAAAGGCAGCGAGGGCCTCCCCCACTCCGGGCAAAAGTTTCAACTGATCCGGGTTATTCAAATAGCCAGGATCTTCATTGATGGTGCCGTCTCGATCTAAAAAAACCGCTTTCTTCGGGGCTGCCAATTTTTTCTTCCAGGCCCAGGCCGATCCCACCACTTTTTCAATCGTGCTTTCAGGACAAGTAAAGCCCAATTCACTTCGAGCCAGTTTTGAAGAGGCCACCAATCGGGGTGGGTCGCCGGGTCGTCGGGGCCTGTAGAGGTGTTGAATGGGTTTACCCACGGCTTTTTCGCAGGCGTCTAATATTTCCAGAACTGAAAACCCCTTCTCAGTGCCGAGGTTGAAAGCTTCAAAGTGACCTTGATTGGCATCCTGGAGGTTCAGCAAGCGACTCATGGCCGCCTCATGGGCTTGGGCCAGGTCGGAAACGTGAATATAATCTCGAACGCAGGTTCCGTCCGGAGTGGGATAGTCATTCCCAAAAACCGAGACGGGTTTGTTTTCCAGAGCAGCCTGAAGCACGTTCGGAATGAGATGGGTTTCAGGATTGTGGAGTTCCCCAACCCGAAGCTTAGACTCGGTGCCGCATGCGTTAAAGTACCTGAGCGCAATAGCCTGGAGTCGACGGTCTCGAGCAAAATCGGCCAGCATTTGCTCGACCTTCAGCTTGGTTTCGCCGTAGGGATTGATGGGATTTTTAGCAAGGCTTTCATCAATCGGTTGATCGCCCGGGTCCCCAAATACGGCGCAAGTCGATGAAAAAATGAATTTAGAAACCCCATTTTCTAAAAGGGTTTCGATGAGGGCGCGAGTCTGTTCGACGTTATTCTCGAAATATTTTGCGGGGTTTTTAACGCTCTCCTCCACAAGGCAGAAGGCGCCAAAGTGCATGACACAGTCGAAAGTCTGATTTTCCAGAAGTTTTTTGACCGCTTTCTTGTCTCCCGCGCGTGCGAGGGTAAAGCCGTCACCCATGAGAAAGGAGCGGTGCCCTGTCGACAGATCGTCGAGAACCCAAACCCGATGTCCGTGGTCAATTAGCCAGGCGCAGGCGGAACTTCCGACGTAGCCTGCACCTCCCACGACCAGTACTCTGGCCATAATCCCGCCTTTCCGTGGTGCATATTATAGGATAAAGAGATTTAGAAAAAGATGAAATCTCTTCTTAAGTTACGATCGTATTTGAAGCCCTACTGGGGCTTGATCTTTCTCAGCGCTTTTTTGGCCATTCCCCTCGCGGCTCTTCGAGTGGCCCCGGCGCCTTTGGTCAAGTACGTCGTCGACGACCTTCTCGTGAACAAAGACGTCCACAAGCTCATGATCTTTCCGGCGGCATTTGTCGGAATTTACATCATCAACTTTGTAGTTCGTTTTTTTCACTACTACTTGCTTCGAATTGTCGTCGCCCGAGTGAACCAGCGTTTGAAGAATGATTTGCACGGACATTTGATGGGGCTCTCAGCGGACTACTTCACCACTCAGAGCACAGGAACTTTGATGTCCCGAGTGGCTGCCGACCCGGCCTACATCGATGCGGGCTTGGGGTCGATTAATATTTTGATTCGCGAACCCATCACTTTCTTGTTCTTGTTGGGCTACTCGTTGCATTTGAACTGGCGCCTGACCGCCGTGGCTTTCTTGGTTTTTCCGGCCATCATTTGGGTTTTCCGCGCGACGGGCAGAAATCTGAAGCGTTATATTAGCCGACTCACTCAAGAGAGTGAGACCGTCTATTCTTCTCTTCAGGAAAGCTTCACGGGCATTCGAACCATCAAGTCTTTTCGACTCGAGCGATACGTTCGAAAGAAGTTTCGCGAGAGCAACGATCGCTTCACCGGTTTGTTGCTAAAAACGTCCGCGCTAGAAGAAGCTTCCCACCCTTTGGTGGAACTACTATCCGGAATTGCATTGGCAGTCGTGATTTATTACGGCGGCACGCTGGTCATCGCTGGAAAAATGACCCCCGGTGATCTGCTCGCTTTCTTCGCTGCGTTCATGATGATGATGAATCCATTGCGTCTGATGAACGACGTGAACATCAAGCTCAATTCCGCGACAGCGGCAGCAAATCGTGTTTTCGATTTATTCGAGTGGAAGAGCCGTTTAGTAGAGGCTGAAAATCCTGTGAACATTGAAGCGATTCAAAAAGAAATTCGTTTTGAGAATGTTCATTTTGCTTATCCCGATGCGCCTCAGCGGGAGGTTTTGGGTGGTTTGAGCTTCGCTATTCCTAAGGGCTCGACCGTGGCGCTGGTAGGAGCGAGCGGCGCAGGAAAGAGTTCCGTTGCGAGCCTGTTGTCGCGTGTTTACGATGTGACGGCAGGATCCATTCGGGTGGATGGATACGATTTACGGGAGCTCAGTCTGAGTGATCTTCGTAAAATGTTGGCCGTAGTGAGCCAGGACGTTTTTCTTTTTAACGACACGATCGAAGAAAATATTCGTTGCGGTCGGCTGGATGCTTCGCCAGAAGAGATTCGGCAAGCAGCTCAGCGTGCGCACGCTTTAGATTTTATCGAAGATCTCCCGGATGGTTTCCAAACCGTCATTGGCGATCGCGGACAAAAGCTTTCGGGCGGCGAGCGCCAAAGACTTTCGATTGCTCGCGCTTTCTTGCGAGGCGCGCCGATTTTGATTTTAGACGAAGCGACTTCGAGTTTGGACACGGCTTCCGAGCGCGTGGTTCAAGAGGCGCTCGATGAGTTGATGCAAAACCGTACGACGTTGATGATTGCGCATCGCTTGTCGACGGTGAAAGATGCTGATCAAATTTTTGTGATGAAGGACGGAGCTATTGTCGAGTCAGGTCGACACGATGAATTGTTGATCCGCAACGGTGAGTACGCGAAGTTCCACCAGCTTTCTGCGGTGGGAGGAATGAATTAATGTCTGAAGAAAAAGAACAGAAAAAACCGGCCGGTCCTCCTCAGGATCTGAAAGACATGAACGATCTCGTTTCGCTTTCCAAGCGACGCGGGTTTGTGTTTCCTTCCAGCGAAGTCTACGGCGGTATTAATGCGTGTTGGGACTACGGTCCCCTCGGTATTGAGCTCAAGCGCAATATTAAAGAGCGCTGGTGGCGCGCAATGACGGATCGTGAAGACGTCGAAGGAATCGATGCGGCGATTTTAATGCATCCTCGTGTTTGGGAGGCTTCCGGGCACGTCGCGGGTTTCGTGGATCCTTTAGTAGACTGTAAAAAATGTAAGTCCCGCTTTCGCGCCGACAAAATCGATGCAGCTGCCGTTCAGTCTAAGAAATGTCCGAACTGCGGTGGGGAGCTCACGGAGCCACGTCAGTTCAACCTGATGTTCAAAACATTTATGGGCCCACTGGAAGACTCGGCTTCCGTAGTTTATTTACGGCCCGAAACGGCTCAGGGCATTTACGTGAATTTTTTAAACGTCCAGCAGGCGTCTCGACAAAAAATTCCATTCGGCATTGCGCAGATTGGGAAAGCCTTTCGAAATGAAATTACGCCCGGAAATTTTATTTTCCGTACGCGCGAATTTGAACAGATGGAAATGCAGTTCTTCGTTCGTCCGGGCGAAGACATGGAATGGTTTGAGAAATGGAAGGCCATTCGCATTCAGTGGCACCTCGACAACGGAATTCGAAAGAATAAGCTGCGCTTTCACGAACATGGCAAGGGAGAGTTGGCTCATTACGCGCGAGCTGCTTTCGACATTGAGTATGAATTCCCGTTTGGTTGGCAGGAGTTGGAGGGAATTCATAATCGAGGCGATTTTGACTTGGGGCGACACCAGGAGTTCAGCGGAAAGAAACTCGAATACTTCAACGAAGAGAAGAAAGAAAAATTCGTTCCTTACATCGTCGAGACTTCGGCTGGTTGCGATCGGTCACTGTTAGTAACACTTGTCGACGCGTATCGTTTTGACGGGGAGCGCACATGGCTCGAGTTCCATCCTGCTATTGCTCCTTACAAGGTTGCCGTTTTTCCCTTGATGAAGAAGCCAGACCTATTGGAATATTCAAAGAACGTTTTTGAAGATCTCAAGAAGCGCTTCCGTGTCACTACCGATGATGCGGGATCGATTGGTAAGCGTTATCGCCGCCAAGATGAAATCGGAACACCGTTTGGAGTAACCATTGACTACGACACACTCACCCAACACACAGTCACGCTCAGGCACCGGGACAGCATGGTCCAAGAAAGGATCCCTGCTCAAAACCTCGCAGCAGCGATTGAAGAAAAGTTCCGTCTCTGGGGCAAGAGCTGAGAAACGGAAGATCGCTTCTAAAATGACCATTAAAAAAGCAGTTTATTTTTTCGGTGCAGGTAAAGCAGACGGCAACGAAGGGATGAAAAATCTCCTCGGCGGTAAAGGCGCAAATCTTCATGAGATGACTCGTCTTGGATTGCCGGTGCCTCCCGGTTTCTCCATCTCAACCGAGGTTTGTACTTATTTCTACGACAACAACAAGTCGTATCCGAAAGTGCTCGAAAAGCAGGTCAAAGACGCTCTCGTTAAAGTTGAAAAAATCATGGGCCGCAAATTTGGCGGCAGAAAAAAACCTCTCCTCGTTTCGGTTCGCTCTGGCGCACGCGCTTCGATGCCAGGAATGATGGACACGATTTTGAACCTGGGTTTGAACGACGACACCGTTCAGGGTTTGGTTGAAGAGTCTAATGATCCGCGATTCAGCTACGATAGCTATCGTCGTTTCATCACGATGTATTCGGACGTCGTGCTCGGCATTCACTCGAATCAATTTGAATCGGCTCTCGAAGACCTGAAGCACCAGAAGGGTGTTGAGAACGATACCGATCTCAAAGCGGAAGACCTGAAGGCGCTTGTAGGAAAGTACAAGCACATCGTGAAAATGGCCGGCAAGCAATTCCCCGAAGATCCGTGGGAGCAGCTCTGGGGCGCTGTGGGTGCCGTGTTTGGTTCGTGGATGAATCCGCGCGCAATCACTTACCGCAAGCTCAACGATATTCCGGCGGAATGGGGTACGGCTGTCAACATTCAGTCCATGGTGTTTGGAAACATGGGCGATGATTGCGCCACCGGTGTCGCCTTTACTCGCGACCCTTCCACTGGCGCGAAGAAGTTTTTCGGTGAGTTCTTGGTGAACGCACAGGGTGAAGATGTCGTTGCCGGCATTCGCACTCCTCAACCGATCAACGAAGCTTCCCGACAATCTTCGACCGAAGGGTTAGCGACGCTTCAGTCGGTGATGCCGAAGGCTTACGATCAACTCGTAAAAACTTACTTAAGGCTCGAGAAACATTACCGCGACATGCAAGACATCGAGTTCACCATCGAGCGCGGCAAGCTCTACATGCTGCAAACTCGAAGCGGAAAACGTACTGCGGCTGCGGCATTGAAAATTGCCGTCGATATGGTTCGCGAAAAGTTGATCACGAAGAAGGAAGCCATTCTTCGTATTAAGCCCGAGCAGCTCGACCAGCTCTTACATCCGGGGTTAGATCCGAAGGCGAAGAAGGAAGTTCTTTGCAAAGGTTTGCCCGCCTCTCCGGGCGCAGCGACCGGCCAGGTGGTTTTTGACCCCGACACCGCTGAAAAGTGGGTCACCGAGAACAATCGTAAAGTGGTTCTGGTTCGCGTAGAAACTTCACCAGAAGATATTCACGGCATGTCGGTAGCTCAGGGAATTCTGACCGCTCGTGGCGGGATGACTTCTCACGCAGCCGTTGTGGCTCGCGGAATGGGCAAGCCCTGCGTTTCAGGCTGCGCCGCTGTCAAGGTGAGCTACGATCAAAAAACTTTCATGGTGGGAAACATCAATATTCAGGAAGGCGACTTCATCACTCTCGATGGCAGCACCGGCGAAGTGATTAAAGGCCAAGTCCCGACCATCGCTCCGGCTTTGAACCAAGACTTCACCGAGCTCATGGGTTGGGTGGATGAAATCCGCACCTTGGGCGTTCGCACGAATGCGGATACTCCCACCGATGCAAAGGTGGCTCGCAGTTTCGGCGCTGAAGGAATTGGTCTCTGCCGAACAGAGCACATGTTCTTTGAGTCCGACCGCATCGATGCTGTTCGCGAAATGATTTTGGCCGACACGCTCGAAGGCCGTGAAAGAGCGTTGGAAAAAATTCTTCCGATGCAAAAAGGCGATTTCAAAAAGATCTTCCAAGAAATGAAGGACCTTCCGGTCACTATTCGTTTGTTGGATCCTCCGCTGCACGAATTCATTCCTCATAAAGATGAAGAACTGCATGCTTTGGCTAAGAAGGTCGATGTTTCTTACGATCGCTTGAAGCGCAAGGCCGACACCCTTCACGAGTTCAATCCCATGTTGGGTCATCGCGGCTGTCGTTTGGGAATTAGCTATCCTGAGATTTACAGAACTCAAGTGCGCGCCATCATGGAAGCGGCTTGTGAGTTGATCACCGAACAGAACTTTGCCATCGTGCCCGAGATCATGATTCCGCTCGTCGGCGATTGGCGCGAACTTCGTTTCGTCCGCGAATACTGTGTGGAGGAATGTGAAAGCGTCATTAAGCGCTTTACTGAATCGACCGGTAAGAAGTTCAAGGTCCATTACACGATTGGAACCATGATTGAGCTTCCACGCGCTGCTCTTACGGCGGGGGAAATTGCGGAACATGGCGAATTCTTCAGCTTCGGAACCAACGATCTCACGCAAACGACTTACGGATTGTCTCGCGACGATTCCGGCATGTTCTTGAAAGATTATATCGACGCCAAGATCTACGAACGCGATCCGTTTGCGTCGCTCGATCAAGTTGGCGTAGGCCGTCTTATTGAGATCGCCATCCAAGAAGGCCGTGCAACCCGACCCGGGCTGAAGGTCGGGATTTGCGGTGAACACGGCGGAGATCCGTCTTCGGTAGAATTCTGCCATCGCGCAGGATTGAACTACGTGAGTTGCTCTCCGTTCCGAGTGCCGATTGCTCGCTTGGCAGCTGCCCAAGCGGCGATTCAAACACCCGGCAAATCCGGCGGTTCTAAAAAGTCAGCCGGCAAAAAGAAGAAGCGCTAGTAGTTGCTCACATAGACCTTCTGAGTTTGGGCCCACCAGTCCTTTTCTGACTTCGTGGTGAATTCCAAGAAGTAGATCTGTTTGTCTTCAGAGCAGGTGGTGGAATAACATCTCTCCTTCACCCACTTGGATTTTTCGCTCACGGTGACATTCGGATCCAGATTGATTCCGTAACAATAGCCATCGCTCGCAAAGATTTCGCCAACGGGTCTTCTTGTTGAGAAGTAGCCGTAGGCGTCACTGTCATTTCCAGCGATGGATAGTGTTCCATTTTCAATCAGCGGTGCAGTGGCCTCGAATTTCCAAAATGACGACTGCGTATATTTTTTATTTTTAATCAAATCGGGATTCATCCAAATCGTGTCGCGTTGAGAATCATAAACCACGCCCCACTCAGGATGGAGAACCCGGCAATGATCCGTCGCTGCATGTGCGAAAGAGATTCCAAGAAAAGACGTAAGGGCAGAAAAACAGAAAATCTGAAAGTGCTTCATAAAATTTACCTCGATGGCTTGGGATATATCATGGGTCTTCGAGTGCTTTGAAGCGCTTCAAGTTTGGGGAAATTTTGAAGAAAAACAGACTTGGACAAGTTTGAGCAAAAGGCTCATAATTTTCAATGGGCTGAATGTATTGACTAAAACTTGAAGGAGAGGAAGTTCGGAATGGTTTTCGCAAGACTTTTTTTAGTCGCAGTTCTTTTGTCACCTGTTTCCGGATTTGCAAATTACATCGTCGAGAAGTGCGACGCCACCTGGATTTACGCTCAAGTTTTTGATTGTAAATCAGCCAAACAAAAATATTTTTACGGCGAGGCGATGTGTTCAGTTCAAGATAATCGTGGCGAACCCAAAAACTTATCTCACGGACCCGAGTTGACAAAGAAGGCTTGTCCCATAAAGGTTTATGGCGCGAATCCGAATATGTGCACGGGAGTTGTTGTTCAGGAAGAAATGGACAATTGCTTGAAAGAGTTTCTAGCTAGCGGACAGCTGCGCAAGCCCATTGCAAGCCCACCGATTATGTTGCCAGACAACCAGAAAAAATCTGTCGGAAAAAAGCCGCGCGATCCCCTCGCTCCGAAAATGCCGGTTTGGGAGCACGACACTCCTGCTGCTTCGGGCGCTGAAAAAGACTAACGCTCTCGAATCACTGCACCACTTTTAAACGCAGCGTTTGAACCCACCAATCGTTGGCTAACGGTAGGGTGAACTCTAGGAAGTACATTTTATTTTCTTCGCTGCAGGAGAGAATGAGGCACTTATCCGTTGCCCATTTGGTTTTTTCGGTGACGACAAGGTCCTGGTTCAATTTGATGCGGAAGCAAGAGCCCTGTGCTGCTGTTGCCTCGCCCAAGAGTTGGAGGACTGGGGAGGAAGATTCTCCTTCGTTCCCTCTAGCATATAAAGTGAAGGACGCTGAATCCCAGAACAAGAGTCCCGAATCAAAGGTCCAAGCTTTGGACTGAGAGTAGCGATGGTTTTTAATGAGGTCCGGGTCCACCCAGAGAGTGTTCTCTTCCGAGTCGTAGACCACGGCCCATTCTGGGTGCAACTCTTGGCACCGTTCGGCAGCCGCCGCTTGGGCTAGGGTTGAAACCAGGGCTAGGACACTCAAAATCAGAACTCTCATTAAATACCTCCAGATTGTGTAATGGGACTTATCACCGTGCGTCACAAAGTAAATCTTCCCGCCATTTTGTGTTGTTCTTTTGAGTACATAGAGGGCCAAAAGAAACACAAAACCAGGGCTTGCCTTTTAACCGGGGCTTGTTAGATTTTACCGGTATCGTTTGCTAAGGTACGCACGGGAGCGTTAAGGAAGATGCGCGTTAAGCGTTTAGAAATTCAGGGTTTTAAGTCATTCAAAGACAAGACGGTAATCCACTTCGATCATTCGATTACGGGGATTGTCGGTCCCAACGGCTGCGGTAAATCCAACATCGTCGACGCGTTCTTTTGGGTCATGGGAGAACAGGCCTACAAGCACATGCGCGGTAGTAGCAGCGACGACCTGATTTTCAATGGCAGCTCCAAGTACTCCCCTCTCGGCATGGCCGAAGCTACCCTGGTCATGGAAACCGACTACGTGGACACCGCGACTGCTCCTGCCGGTGCGAGCTACCAAGAAGTGCCTCTACACCTCAAAACGAAAGAAATTTCTGTCACCCGCCGCGTGTACCGTTCCGGCGAGGGCGAATATTTCATCAACGGCGCTCCTTCACGACTCAAGGATGTGCATGAACTTTTCATGGACACCGGGGTCGGCACGAAGGGGTATTCCATCATCGAACAAGGCCAGATCGGGAAGATCGTCGGAGCAAAACCCGAAGAGCGCCGAGTCCTGATCGAAGAAGCTGCCGGTATCGCAAAGTACAAGGCGCGAAAAAAAGAATCGCTCCGCAAAATGGAAGCGACTCAGGGAAATCTTTCTCGTCTCAATGACGTGATTGCGGAAATCGAACGCAGCTTGAATTCGTTAGAGCGCCAGGCGCAGAAGGCTCGCCTCTACCGAAAATATAAAGACGAACTCCAGGTGAAAGAAATCGGCTGGGGCCGTCGTCGCACCAGTGTGCTTCGTCAGCAGTTAGAAACTTTGAAATCTCAACGCGAAGCTTTTGAACAAGAGTTGGTGGGATTAAAGGCAGAACTGCAGACCGCTGAAAACTCGATCGAAACTGATCGCGTGGCACAACTCACGGACACTAAACTTGCCGAAGACTTGCAGGCAAAGGTTTTGACCCAGACGAACGAGCTCACTCAGCGTCGAAGCGCTTTGGACCTCTCTCAGCGCCGACAAGAGGATTTAGGTAAGCAGCTCGAGTCGCTCTTAAATGAACGACAAGATTTAGAATCATCGGTCGCTGCCGAACGCGAAAAAGTTCAGAGCATTGAATCTGTCGGGCAAGATGCCGATGTCACTTTTAAAGCCGCGGCTGAAAAAGCGCAGGCTTTAGATTCTCAGGTTCGTACGTTGAGATCCGAGGTCGAGCAAATGCGTTCGACGTCGGATCGTTCAAAAAAAGAAATCATGGCCATCGTGAATGGCGTGGCGGAGTTGGGCTCGAAGGCTGCTTCGTTACAGGGACGAATTCAATCTGCTGAAGATCAAGCCCAGCGATTGAAGGAACTTTTAGAAACGCAGGAAGTAAAAGTCACTGTTGCGCGCGAAGAGGCTAGCAAGGCTCGTGCACAGTTGACCGAACTTCAGCAGAAGCTTGCCGCCACCCAGGTTGAGAAAAAATCTCAGGCAGAAAAGGTTTCAGAATTAGATACGCAGATTCGCCAAACCGAGGCGAACCGTGAAAAAGACATGAAGGCCGTGACGCAAATGAAGTCGCGCCTTCAGAGCTTGGAAGAATTGGCTGCCGCTTACGAAGGTTTTGGCGACGGTCCCAAGGCTGTTTTGGATTGGGCAAAGAAATCGGGTCACACCGGAAAACTGGCGCCGCTTGCAGACTTCTTAGACGTCTCTTCGGGTTACGAAAAGGTTACGGAAGCTTGGTTGGAAGGTCGTATTCAAAATCTAGTCTGTGAAAATCCAGATGTCGCCACGGCCGCTTTGACGGAAATTCGCGATCGCAAACAAGGGCGTGCATCGGTTTACATTGCCGTCGATTCTCCTGCTGGTCGCACGGAAGATTCCAGTATTCGTAAAGCGATTGAATCTCAGGGATTTGAAGTCGTCGGACTTTTGAAAGACTTCGTAAAGATTTCTTCAGGCGCGGGCGCATCGACTCAGAAATTGCTCGAATCTTTGATTGCGGGTGTTTGGGTTTTGGGCGAACTCGAGGCCGGCGGTTTACAGAAACTCTCAAAAGTATTGGCTCCGGCCGGGGCTTCTGCCGTCACGCTTTCGGGTGAAGTGATTGAGAATGGCACTTTGGTACGCGGAGGGAGCAGCGCAAACGCTGAAGCCTCTGCAGCCGCAAGCGTGCTGGGTCGTCGTCGTGCGATTGAAGACACGCGCCTTCAGGTTTTCGCCGCTGAAAATGATTTTGCGGCCAATGAAGAGCGTCTCGCCGATTTGAAAAAGTCGGTGGAGCTTGCACGCGCAAAACTGCAAGCCCTTCAGGCGGATTATCAAACCATCGAGATTCAGCAAGCAGCGATGGATCGGGATGTTCATCAGAGCGAAAGAATTTTCAAAGAAGCAGAAGGCTTAGCGAATCATACTCGTAAAGAGTTGGATCAGGTTCAGTCTCAGTCTTCTCGCGATCAAGCAGATTTAAAACGCTCTCAAGATGAACTCGCTCAAAAGAGCGAACGCAAAGTTCAACTGGAGGCGGAAGTTCAGGAAATCGACGCGTCTTTGAATGGTGGGGGTGGCAAGGACAGTGTGCTTCGCGAGCAAGACGCGGAGTTGCAAGGTCTACGTGTAGAAGAAGCGACGCTCCGTGAGCGCGCGACCTCTCTGAAAAACCAGATTCAAAGTGCACGCGAGTTGATTAAAGATCGCGAAAAGCGCCTCGCCGAGATTCAGCAAACCTTGAGCCGTGTTTCGACTGAGCGTGAAACTCACACCGGTGGGGATGCTTCGACTGAGGGGCGCATTCAAGAGTTACTGAAGCTTTCGGGTGCTACGCAGGACGAGCTCAATGCGGTGAAAGACCGCTTGGAGCAATCTAGTGCTAAGGTCAATGCGGCCATGTCTCGAATCAAGGAGCTCCACGCCTTGACTGACGAGAAGAGCACGAAGGTGAATCAGTTTGCATTAGAGATGGAACGTCTCGGCGCGGACCTCAACCACATGATTCAGAACATCGAAGAGAAGTACGGCGCGGGTAGTTTGACCAACCCGCAGGCCTCTCCGATTCAAGAAGAGATGAGCGATCCAGTCGTCACTCAGCCCATGACCGAAGAAGAAGAACGCCAGCTCGGTGAAGAAGTCGAGCGCATGCGCGAACGAATTCGTCGTTTGGGTGAAGTGAACCCCATGGCTGTGGAAGAGTACGAAGAAACCAAGGAGCGTTTTGATCGCTTGGTGAACGAACGCAGCGACCTGTTGCAATCCATCGATAATTTGCAAGAGGCGATCGACCACATCAATAAGACTTCCGAGGAACGCTTCCAGAAGGCTTTTGAAGCTATTGCTGAGCGCTTTGCAAAACTCTTTCCGATCATCTTTGGTGGCGGTCAGGCTCGCCTATCTCTGGTTTTCCCAGAAGGCGCTCCCAACACCGATATCTTAGAAGCGGGCGTAGATATTCTGGCTCAGCCGCCGGGCAAAAAGATCGTCAACATTTCCCTGCTCTCCGGGGGAGAAAAAGCCCTCACCGCGGTGTCGCTGATTTTTGCGATCTTCATGGTGAAGCCGGCGCCGTTCTGCTTGTTGGATGAGGTGGATGCTCCGCTCGACGACGCGAACATTGGCAAATTCAATGCTCTTTTGCGCGAAATGTCTTCGAAGAGCCAGTTCATTCTTATTACCCACAATAAGAAGACGATGGAACTCAACGACACCCTCTACGGCGTCACGATGGAAGAGCCGGGCGTGTCGAAGATGGTCTCCATCGAAATGCAATAATGATTGCAGCGATTCTGACTTCTTTTTTCATCAGTGGGGCCTTTGCTGAGGTTCCAAAGCCGGTAAAATCTGCAACCCCGGTCCAAAACATTCCTGAGGTTTTGAAGCTCGTCGAAGCCAAGTACGCTAAGGCAGGCACTTTGGTGGCGAAGTTTTCAGAATCGGTGGAATCACTGACCACGAAAACGAAAAAAGTCAGTTCCGGAACGATCATGATCAAGCGCCCCAATAAAGTCAGGTGGGAAACGAAAACCCCCGACCCCAATCTTTTGGTGAGCGACGGAAAAACTTTTTGGAATTACACGCCACCCTTCGATGAAACTGAGCCGGGTCAGTTGATTGAAAGAAAAACATCGCAGGTACAATCGCAGCTAGCTAATGCATTGCTCTCCGGAAATTTTTCGATGTCCAAGAATTTAAAAATCACCCAGAAGTCCGCGCTCGAGTTTCTCATTGTTCCAAAACCTGGAACGGCTGCTGGCGTGAAGCAAGCCTTGATTCGAGTCAATGCACGCACGCAGACTATCGAGAAAGTTGTTCTGGTTCACAAGGGCGGGAATAAATCCGAAATTTCTCTGCAAGAGATTCAGCTGGGCAAATCGTTAGAGGATGATTTGTTTCACTTCACTCCCCCCGCGAATACTGATCGCGTGAAGGAATAATTAGGCGGCGGGCTGCCCCGGTTCGGGCATTCCCATGTCGGACATATTGGCTTCCAGCACCGCTAAAACCTTTTTGAATTGGCTGGATTTATATTTCAAAGCACCCTGCTTAATGAATTCTTTGACGTCGATTTTTTCATTGGGGCGCAATCTGGAATACCTCGCTAAGTCGTGGGCAACGATGAAAATGGAAGCGAGAGGTGCAATGTAGTTTCCACTGAGGCGGCGCGGAAACCCCGTCCCATCCGGTCTTTCATGGTGCTGAGCAATAATGGTGTCCACGTCGGGCGGAACTTCGCTGAATCGACGGGCGATATCCGCAGCATTTTGGGGATGGTTGCGAAATGCTTCCATCTCTTCTTCCTTGAACGGTTCTTTGGAAAGATCTTGTATCGTCTCGCACGCAGCTAGCTTCTGATTGTCGAGAGTGATGTCGTGTAAGAATGCCGCCAAATTTAACTTGAAGAAGGTCGCTTCAGATTTCCAATCCATATAGCTCGCGATGGCGCAGGCCAGGAAACCTGTCATCAAACTATGAGAGGCGACATATTCGCCTCGGGACTGTTCGAGCTTTTTCAGAACATCGCCTAAAGCGGGACTCTTGCCCATCGCTTTCATCGTCATAGCGATTTGGGTTCGAGCGAGTTGTTGAACTCCTTCATTGAATCCGAGGCGCTTGCCGAGTTCTTGAACGGTTTCGTGAACAGATTCAGCGCTGCGAGAGACTTCCTCTGTCGACAGGTTTTCTTTGCTGGTGAGTGCCTGCAGATCTGCCAGGTATTTCGAAATAAACTCGTCGGTTTGATTTCGCTTGATGAAGAGGTAGTTCACCCCTTTTTTGAGAGTGTATTTCACCAAGTCTGCTTCGTTAAAATCATCGCCCTCGCGGAAGAGCTTTACAAATTTCTGCGCCGAGAGGCGAATGTAGATGTCCCCTTTTAACGGACAGACAGAAAGCAGGATTCGTGTCCGAATGGCGAAGTATTCTCTTTCATCAGCACTTTCGCCAGGAATAGCTCCTTTGGACAGAAAGTCCTTCATCGTGTTTTGGATTTCTTCAGTGAGCTTGGCTCGGTCGATTAAACGGATGAAGCTCTTCTCCTCGGCCTTCATCTCAGTAGAGATACCGCTGAGGCAGACGATGCAGGGAATGACCCCGCTTGAGGAGCGAAGCCTGCGGAAGTTTTTAATCGGATCTTTTTGGAAGTCGTAGATGATCAGGTCGATGAGGGGGTCTCGATTGGTCAGAATCTCTCGAGCCTTCTCAATCGATTCGGCCTCAATGACCGTGCAGGAATAGGCCTTTTGAATCCAAAAACTCATGCGATCTCGGACCTTTTCTTGATCCTGAACTAAGAGAATGTTCACGCCTACTTATCGGCAAAACCCCCCGATTTCTTCCGCTTGATTTTACTCGACTAATTTTGTATACAACCGGGCCTATGCCTTCATTTGACATATCCTCGGAAATCGACTGGCAAGAGCTCGACAATGCCATCAATCAGGCCACCAAAGAAATTGGTCAACGCTATGATTTTAAAGGAATTAAAGCGGAACTAAAGGTTGAAAAGAAGGAAAAGACCGTCATCCTTTGGGTGAGTGAAGAGGGCAAGCTTGAGGCCTTAAATGACATCATGCAGAGCAAGCTCATTAAGCGGGGGATTTCCCTGCTTGCTTTGGAGTATAAGGACCCGGAGCCGGCTTTTGGCGGCAGTGTTCGCCAGGTGGTGATTGTTCAGGCGGGGATCTCGAAAGAGAAAGCCAAGGACATCATTGCCGCTATCAAAGATTCTAAGTTAAAAGTGCAAAGCCAGATTCAAGACGAGAAGGTTCGAGTCACTGGTAAAAATCGCGATGATCTCCAGTCGACGATTTCGTTGCTTCGCGAGAAGCAAGACACGCTCAAAGTGCCGATGCAATTCGGAAATTTCCGGGATTAAAAATGGAAGCAGTACCCAATCAAAAGTCCCCCGTCTATTTCGTGAGCTTGGGATGTCCTAAGAATCTGGTCGATTCTCAGGTCATGATCGGGAAGCTTGAGAAGGATCGCTACACCATCACGCGTCAGCCCGACGAAGCGGAAGTGATTATCGTCAACACCTGCTCTTTCATTGAAGCGTCTAAAGAAGAATCCGTCGAAACCATTTTAGAAATGGCGCAGCTCAAGGAATCTGGGAGCTGCAAAGTGCTGGTGGCGACGGGCTGCTTGCCTCAGCGCTACCACAAGGAATTGGAAAAAGAGATGCCGGAAGTGGATCTCTTTGTAGGTACCGGTCAATACCATCGCATTACGGAACTTTTAGATGCTCATGGAAAAGCGGTTGAGATCGGCGCTCCGATGCCGAAGCGCTCTTATATTGATCAACCCGCGTTCATCCATTCTGAAACAGATCCGCGGGTTCAAACCGGGCCGTTGTACACGGCGTATTTAAAACTCTCTGAAGGCTGCAATCGCCGTTGTGCGTTTTGCATTATCCCAAAACTTCGCGGCAATGTTCGCTCCAGAAGCGTGGAGTCCTTGGTTCAAGAAGCCAAGCAGCTTGCCGCTCGAGGGGTACGTGAGTTGAATCTGGTAGCGCAAGACCTCACCGAATACGGGATGGAAAAGAAATATTCTGAGAATCTCGAAATGCTTCTTCCCGAACTTTGCAAGGTGGAAGGCATTGAGTGGATTCGCCTTCACTATGTCTATCCGGATCAGTTTTCCGACGAACTCGTTCGCATTGTAGCGACCGAGCCGAAGATCGTGAAGTATCTCGACATGCCCATTCAGCACACCAACGACCGCGTGCTAAGGAGCATGAATCGTCGTCTCACGAAAGAAAAACTTTTTGACCTCGTCGGAAAGCTCCGGGCTCAGATTCCTGGCATTGCTTTTAGAACGTCCATCATTGTGGGTTTCCCGGGAGAAACCGACGCTGAGTTTGAAGAACTCTGCAATGATCTCGAAGCGCTGAAGCTCGACCATGTTGGAGTGTTTCGTTACTCCAAAGAAGAAGGCACCAAGGCTGCCGAAATGCCTAATCAGATTCACGCTGCGACGAAGCGCGCTCGAGCGAAAAAACTCATTGGTATTTTGCAGAAGAATTCCATTTCTAATCACCAGAAGTATTTAGGCCAGACCGTTCAGGTATTGGTGGAGGGCGCGAGTGATGAGACCGAACTTCTCCTTCAAGGACGCCTCTCAACCCAGGCGCAAGAGATTGACGGTCACGTCTTGATCAACGACATGGTGGACCCCGAAATGATGCAGGCGTTGAAGCCGGGTGACATGGTCGAAGTAGAAATTACGGAAGCGCTTGCTCACGATGTGGTGGGTCGCGCGCTTCGAGTGGTGTTGCCATGGCAGCAGCCGGCGATTTCTACAGCCTCTTAAACGGTGCCGCCCAAGAATTCGGATTCCCACTTTCGGGGGCTTTGGATCTCGACCTTTCTTTAGAAACTTTTCACGAACACTCCCAGCGCTATGCAAGTTGGATCGACTCCGGCTTTCATGGAGAGATGGGTTACCTCGAGCGGGGTAAAGATCGCCGACTCAATCCCAGGTTAGTGTTTCCCGAGGCGCAGAGTATGCTCTGTGTTGCCCAACCCTACGGCACGCGCCTCTCCGATGTTTCCGAAGGGAGGTTGCAACCGCGCTACGCGCGCTACCTGTCCGGGAAGGACTACCACCTCGATATTCAAGAGCGACTAGAAAAGGTCATGAACCGGGTTCAGGAAAATTGGTCGACACCCTTGAGCTGGAAGGTCTGTGTCGACACGAGTGCCGTTCTAGAAAGAAGCTGGGCCGCGCTTGCTGGGTTGGGTTGGATTGGAAAGAATACGCTTCTCATTCACCCCAAGCACGGCAGTTACCTTTTCTTGGGAGAGGTTTTGATCAGTGAAAAAACGGGACGAGGTCCCACCCCTCTTCCGAATTTCTGTGGCAACTGTTCGCGTTGTCTCAGTGCTTGTCCGACAGAAGCTTTTGTCGAGCCCGGCCGTTTGAATTCTAAGCGTTGCATCAGCTATTGGACTTTGGAAAAGCGCGGAGAGCTGGATTCTCTCCTGGGCGAAGAAGATCGCCGCAAGATGGGAACATGGGTCGCCGGCTGCGATATCTGCCAAGAAGTTTGTCCCTTCAATATGAAACCCTCGCGCGAGCACCCCTTAAATTCCTCACCGGGATTAGTGATCGATTGGGCGGCACTTCTTTCGGAGCCCGAATCCGACTACCGATTGCGCACAAAGAATTCCGCTCTTGATCGAGTCAAGCCAGCACAGTTTCGGCGAAATCTGGCCATCGCACTGGCGAACGCAGTTCGGGAATCAGAACCCGAGGCAAGACAGGAGTTGATTCAAAGTCTTCGCTCTCAGGTGGAATCTGCAGCAGAGGTGGATGCAGACTTAGTTGCACGCACGGAGTGGCGAAGGTGCTTAGAAACCTTTCGAGCTTTTAGCTGAAAATTTCGCTGAATCGAAAACCGTAGAGACAAACAGGTGCAGTGTCGGCTGAAGGAAACCGGAGAGTAAGCTGGCGTTCTTTTCCGGGGAGTTTTATTAAGCCATAGTAAAGACGCGGCCCGAAGATTGAAATATAGGAAAGGCCATTGTCGTCGTAACGAAAGTCTTCACCGCCGAAGAGATCTGGGACGGGCTTGTTATTGCTCTCAATTGAAATTTTCATCGGGTCTGTCACGATGATGGGGCATTGAGCGACCACCGAAAAATACGACGTCGGCGTTCGAAAGGCCATGACCGCGTTCGGATCGTGCGTGATGATTTTGTGTTCGTCCTGAATCCATTTTCCAGAAATTTGAAGTGCGCCTACCGCCATCATGTCTTGGCGAGTGAAGGCAGGAAAATCAGCCTTGAGGAATCCCCCTTCCTCATGAAATCCGGGACTGGGGAAGGTCACCCCTTTTCCATAGCCGAACTCCATGGTGTAAACGTCTTTATGGCAAACCGAGCCGGGGCTGAAGGGATTTAAAAGAGGAAGTCCGGGGTCTGTTTGGCGCAGATATTTTTGTAAAATCAATTCGCCGTTTTCAATCCAAGTAATTCCATCCCCCCGGTAAACGATTTGCTTTCCGTCGTGGTAAATCACCGTGGGGTACTCGCTGATCTTAAAAGATTTCGCGAGGAGGTTGTCGACATCCACTACGGCATAAAAAGGAATCTGCATTTTTCTTAGAAAGTTTTCGACGATGGGCCGCTCGAGATAGAACGGATATTGCGGTCGAATCACGAGAAGCAGGTTCACTTTTTTGCTTTGATACCGGCGGTAGATTTCGCGAGCGTAGTGCAAAGTTGTTTCGCCGCTGAAGTCTGTCGGATTGATAAAGAAAATAATCCAAGTGTGATCGAAGAAGGTTTTATCGAGAGGAAAGATCGATGCGGATCCGAACTCATCGGGTACGGCTGAAAGCAACGGAGAGGTTCCATGCCAATACTTCGAAAGCTCGACCTTGGCGAGGTTGATGGCCTCTTCTTCGGTGAGCTGTTTATCTTTTGGTTTCCAGGCCATTTACTCTCGCTTTAAGATTTCATGGGGCCGCGTTTTTTTCCGAACGAAGCAATCGTGGCACCCACAGAAATAATCCCTGCCACATAAAAAGTAAAATGAAGCGAATCCACAAAACTGTACTTCAGGCGAATTCTCCAAGCAAAGATGGCCGTTGCAAGGCCCGTCCCGGTGACCATTCCCAGGTTGCGAACGGTTGCAATCAAGGCAGAGGCAACGCCCAGTTTATTTGCCGGAACAGCGCCCATGATGGCGTTGTTATTGGGGGACTGAAACAGGCCGGTGGCCAAGCCGATGGAGCAAAGCGCGAGGATAATTCCCACGCGGCTGATTTCTTCGTGCATCCCCATTCCAAAAATTCCGGCCATGATGAAAAGTCCGATGGCACCCACTGCCGCACCTGCGATGCTGAGTTCCATACTTCCAAAACGATCCGAAAGAATTCCGCTGATCGGAGCAATGACGAAAATCGTGAAGGGAATTGCCGTCATGAACAGCCCCGCCTTCTCGGGCGAATAGTGAAGGACTTCCTCTAAGAAAAACGGCATCAAGACGGCCAGCGAAGAGTAAGAGATAAAAATCAGAAAGCTGGCAAGGATTGCGGTCCAAAAGGTGCGGTTCTTCAGAAGGCTCAGATCAAAGACCGGGTACTTGGTTTGGGATTCAATCTTAATAAAGAGCGCTCCAAAGATGGCCGTGAAGAGCGCTAGCACCCATCTGGGAATCGGAAAGAACCCACTGCCGGCGATGGCAATCAGCGGCGGCTCCATCAGGAGAATCAGTGAAAGAATAAAAATGACTTGTGTAATTGTTCCCGCCCAGTCGAAGGACGCGAGTGGTCGAGGGTCTTTCTCGCCCTCCACAAATCGGTGCACGAGGAAAGATCCGACGATGCCGACGGGAATGTTCACTAAGAAAATGCTCTCCCACCCCAGGCGGCTGATCAGGATTCCCCCGATGCTCGGTCCTAAGATGAGGCCGGAGCTAACGACCATGGCAAGGGTGCCAAGCGCCTTCCCCCGTTCCCCTGCCGGGAAGGCAGCCGTGATCACGGCGGGGCCATTGGCCATGAGCATGGCGGCTCCAATTCCTTGAATCGCTCGAAAAACCAGGAGCCAGGTCATCTGTTCGGCCAATCCGCACATGGCCGAACCCAGGGTGAAGATAATAAAGGCCGCTTGGAAGATACGCTTCCGGCCGTATTGGTCCGAAATTCTCCCGAAGGGCAGGAGCAGGCAGGTGATCACCAGCAGGTAAATGATAATGACCCACTTCACTTCATAGAGACTCGTGTTGAGTTCTTTGGTGAGGGTGGGGAGCGCGATGTTGACGATACTGGAGTCCAGGGTCGCCATGAAAGTTCCGCAGGCGACCGCGGCAAGTACCCACCATTTTTGAGCCATGCCCTAACTCTAGCAAGAATGATTATGACGTCAATGAGATCTAATGGTAGAGTGCGTCCCAATTATGACCGATCAGGAATTGGCTTCAGTAGCCGCTGAATTGAGAATTTGGATCATTGAAATGCTCACAGAAGCGAAGTCCGGACACCCCGGCGGCAGCCTGTCAGCAATTGATATTTTGACGGTGCTTTGGTTCGCTGAAATGAAGGGCGTGAGCGGTGGAAAGCTCGCTTCGGATCGAGATCATTTCGTCCTTTCTAAGGGACATGGGGTGCCAGCACTCTATGCGGTTTTGGCTAAACTAGGTTTTATTCGACCTGAGGAACTTAAAACGCTCCGCAAAATCGGCAGCCGTCTTCAAGGTCATCCCGACCGCGTGCGCCTCCCAATTGTTGAGGCTTCGACCGGTTCCTTAGGACAAGGTCTTTCTGTTGCCCAGGGTATGGCCATGGGTTTGAAGATGGAAGGCAAGTCTTCGCGTGTTTACTGTTTGGTAGGTGATGGGGAAGTTCAAGAGGGACAGATTTGGGAGGCTGCAATGTCCGCCCCCAAGTTTCAACTCAGTAACCTTTGTGTGATTCTGGATCAGAACAACGGTCAGATCGATGGACACGTGAACGAAGTCATGCCGATCGAACCCATTGCGAATAAATGGGAAGCGTTTGGTTGGAATGTCATCGATATCAACGGTCACAAGATCAGCGAGATCAAGAGTGCGTTTGAGAAATCGCGCGCGGCTCAAAACAGTTCAAAAAAGCCGACTTTGATTTTGGCTCGAACGGTGAAGGGCAAAGGCGTTTCATTCATGGAAAATAATATTGGTTGGCACGGAGTCGCACCGAAAGCAGATGAGTGCGCGCGTGCGATCGATGAAATTCGGAAAGCGAGCCGAGGCTGATTATGGCAAGCGTAGCGGCAAAAGCAACTCGACAAGCATTTGGTGAAGCTCTCGCAAAGCTCGGTGAAAAGCATCCGGAGATTGTGGTGCTTGATGCTGATTTAGCAAAATCCACGAAGTCTGAAATTTTTGCTAAGAAATTTCCGAATCGCTTTTTTGAAATGGGAATTGCTGAAGCCAATATGATTGGAACGGCAGCTGGCTTGGCATTTACGGGCAAGCTCCCCTTCTTGTGCAGCTTCGGTTGTTTCCTAACTGGCCGTTACGACACTATTCGATTGAGCGTGGCTTATGCTCAGGCCAATGTTCGCTTAGTAGGAACTCATGCGGGCGTTGGAATCGGTGACGATGGTCACAGTCAAATGGGATTGGAAGACATTGCGCTCATGCGCGCACTTCCAACGATGGGCGTGTTTCAGCCCATGGACGCCTTAGAAACCGAACACATCATGAATTATTTGGTGAAGGAATGGAAAGGGCCCGCCTATCTCCGCCTCACCCGTCAGAATGTTCCTGATCTTTTTCCGGCCGGTGCCAAGTTTGAACCGTTGAAGCTCATGAACTTGAGGAAGCCCGCTCACAAAGGCGGCTTCAAGATTGCGTGTATCGCTACGGGTGCCACCACTGCAGAAGCGGTTCAGGCTAGCGATCAGTTGGCTTCTCAGGGGGTCGCTCTTTCGGTTTGGAATGCTCACAGTCTGAAACCGTTTGATTCTGAAACCACATTGAAAATCGCTGCGGATGCAAATCTGATTTTGACTGTCGAAGATCACACGGTGATTGGTGGTTTGGGAACTTGTGTTGCTGAAACATTGGCTGAAGCTGGCCAGAAAACTCAGCTGGTAAAGCTCGGCGTGCAAGACACTTTCGGAGAGAGTGGCGAGGGCTTTGAGCTCTACGAAAAACACGGAATTTCCGCGGCTGAGATTGCGAAGAAAGTGAATCAACTCCTTCGGTCCGAGGGCAAGAATTGAAAATCAAAGCTTGGAGAATTGAAAAACACGGGGGTGTTGAAGTTCTTCAGCGAAAAGATTTGGATCTTCCCGATCCAGGACCCATGCAAGTTCGGGTGAAGGTTCAGGCGGTCGCTCTCAACCATCTCGATCTTTGGGTTCGCAAAGGCGTTCCCGGTCATAAATTTCCATTGCCGATGACTCCGGGCTGCGACGTTGTAGGAAAAGTTGCTGCCTTAGGTCCTGGATCCGCAGAAAGTCTTGCAAAAGATGGAATTCAGGTGGGATCAGAAGTGGTCGTTTCTCCTGGAGTTTCTTGTGGCCACTGTGAAGCCTGCCTTTCCGGATTTGACCCTCTCTGTCCTTCATACGGAATTATCGGTGAAACGATGGATGGCGGTTGTGCAGATTTCATCAACGTTTCTGTAGCGAATTTAATTTTAAAGCCGGCTTCGTTGTCGGTAACGCAGGCAGCGGCTTTATTAATTCCCTATTTGACGGCCTGGACCATGTTGGTGAGAAAAGCGCAACTCAAACCCGGTGAGAACGTTCTCGTTCACGCGGGCGGAAGCGGTGTTTCTATTGCTTGTATTGAAATTGCAAAAATGTTGGGCGCGACAGTGATCACCACCGTGGGCACGGATGACAAGATTGCCAAAGCAAAGCAGCTAGGTGCGGACCATGTCATCAATTACAAGCAGACCCGTTTTCGCGATGAGCTCAAGAAGATTGGAAAGAAAGTTTCCATCGTTGTGGATCATGTGGGGTCAGAAACCTTTGCGGAGAGCATCAAGTCCTTAACCTGGGGTGGGCGTCTAGTGACTTGTGGCGCTACCAGTGGCCCCATGGTGGAGATTGACCTCCGCCACATCTTTTTTAAAAACATTTCAATTTTAGGGACTACAATGGGAAGCAAGGGTGACCTGCATGAGATTTTGAATCTCGCAGCTCAGGGGAAATTGAAACCCGTGATTGATCACGTTTATCCGATGGATCAGCTTCCTCAGGCGCACGAAAGGTTAGAATCGCGTGCCGCTTTTGGAAAGCTCGTTGTCACTCAATAGGAACAAACTATGTTTATTCTTGGGCATCTTGGGATTGGAAAAAAAATAGCAAATCCCTGGATTCGGGGAGCTTCTCTGCCCTGGTTCTTTTTCGGAGCCCTTCTACCTGATTTGATCGACAAGCCGCTTTATTACGGTTTGGCTTCGGTGACGGGACTTTCAGGTTTAGATCTGGGACTCATCAGCGGAACGCGCACCGTTGGTCACACTTTTGTTTTTTTGCTGACTATGGCGAGCGTTGCCGCTTTTTCTAAATCTCGAAAACTTTCTTCCGTTTGCCTGGGTGTTGCCACACACATCTTACTGGATAGCGTGATGGACCAGATTGGAATTCATAAACCGGAAGCAGCGGGGTCGATTGCTTATCTCTTTCCGCTCAAGGGTTGGCGTTTCCCAGTTTCGGAACACACTTCGCTTCGGGAACACTTTTTGAGCTTAAGAAAGATCCAGATCGTGGTTGCGGAAGGGATCGGCGTGGCGCTTTTGATATGGGACTATTGGAAAGAACACCACACCTTCAATATTCTTCAAAACTTTCGTTTGAAGAGAAACTTCTTCAGAAAACGAAAGTGGCGCGGAGTTCGTCGTTCGAACTAGTCTTCTACGGTTTGTCACAAGGTATAGTAATCCGAGCTCCCTTGTTAGACGGCGGCCATGGCGTAACAAAGGAAACCCAATCCGAGCTTGAACTTGAGTAGAGTTCAACATCATATCCACTGTTCGGCCCGGTCAATACACTACAGGTATAAGCGGGTTCGTCAGTTCCCCTGATTGGCATACACGTGGCTGAAAAGCGCATTCCCGTCGCTTCCTCTAGAGGTACAAATAGACTTACCTTTGGATTGCTGCTGTCCAGGTTAGTAAAGGTCGCAGAAAAAGTGGCATCCTGAACCGTTCGATCCACACATTCCAGATCTTTTGCATAGGTCCATGAAGACGAAATTAAAAGAGTTACAAGTCCTAGGGCGAATAGATTTTTCATTAGCCTCCGCTATCAGAGGGTTTCTTCTGAGTAAACTCAGGTGGAGTTATTTGTAGTCCAAAAACTTGGCAAAAATCCACAACGGACCTACGAAGACGTGAGCAACATTTTTCAGAAATGCGGGCGATTTTTTTTCGTAACGATAGTGTCCGAAGAACTGCAGAGACCACCCTCCGAAAAATAAAATCCAGAGCATGGGGACCGGCATCGCTCTTCCCAAGAAATACATTCCAAGAGTGAAAAATCCGAAAGGTACTGCGATTTTCCAATCCAAGTAAAGATACCAAGCCAAAGAAACCAACCAAAGCAGCAGGCCTGCGTCGAGGCGAATCAAGGAGGCATCACCCCCGACCAGGGCCAGCAATCCCAAAAGCGTGACGGCGATCAATGGAATGCCAATGTAATGGCAGAGGCGGTTGCTAGGATTCTTGTGATAGGTGTCGTAATCTTTGAAATATTTTTTAAGCTGGGGCCGCGCAAGCGACGTCGTTTCCATGGAGGTGTATTTTGCCCAGTTTCTCAGAAGTTTTCAATGCTCGCTTGAGAGAATCCAGACTCCCTGGCACGATAGAAAAAGACCCATGACAGCCGTCCAAAGATTCTTCAAACCCGGGCAAGTGCTTTTCAAAGAAGGCGAGCCCTCGCAGAGTATTTTCCTCATCAAAAAAGGGACGGTGGCCATTCGCAAATCGCGAATGAGTGCGCAGGTGGAAATCGCACGGGTGTATTCGAACGAAGTGTTGGGAGAGCTCTCCTTCTTCGATCGCAAGCCACGAAGCGCTTCTGCAACCGCTCTTTCGGAAGTCGAGGCTCTCGAAATTCCGTTTGACGCACTTGATAAAATTTACCAAGACGTGCCGGATTATCTGAAGACCATCATTTCGTCCGTGGCCGAGCGTCTTCGCAAGGCCACAGATACCATTCGCAGAATTCAAAAAGCCATTCCCTCGGATCCCACCAAGTTTGATGGTGGATCAAGTGGAGACGGCGGCTCGATCTAACCCCAAAAACTACTTTCTTCTCTCAGGCGGAGCGCTGTCGCGTGTGCGACTCGGCATCGGAGAAGTCGGCGTCGGAGTTCCTGCTCCCTGAGACGGTTGAGCACCGGCATTGGAGCCTGGTTTTGCAGCAGTACTACCGCCGCTGGCTGGTGCTGGAGCCGGCTGTTGCGGAGCTGGTGCCGTAGTCGGAGCGGGCTGCTGAGGGGCGGTTGCTGGAGCTGGCGTTGTAGCTGGCTTTTCCACCGGTTTGTCGACAGGTTTATCGGCGGGTTTTGGATCCGCAGGCTTTTGTACTGGAGCCGGCTGTTGAGGAGCCGACTGAGGCGCGGGCTTATCAGCAGGTTTCTGGACCGGAGCTTGTTGGGGAACGGGTTGCTGCGCCGGTTGCGGAGCTGGCTGAGTGGGAGCTGGATCGCTGGGCTTGGATTGACTGCCGGGGCCTCGGCCACGGATATCAGTTCCTCCAGTCGAGCCGGGTCCACGATTATCCGTTCTACCTTGGTCTTCTCGGCCCTGATTATTTCTATCGCCACCTTGCCAGCCTGGTCTGCCCTGTCCCTGTCCTGAGTTGCCGTTTGGAACCTGCGGCGTTGGAGTTACAGGAGCGGGTTGTTGCGGAGCCGGTTGCTGGGGAGTGGGCTGCTGCGGAGCCGGCTGTTGCTGAGACGGCTGTTGCTGAGACGGAGCCGGACCACTGGGCTGGTTTTGTCCTCGGCCATCATTGCGGCCCCAGTTGTTGTCCCGACCCGGATTGGGACCTCGTCCCTGATCTCGGCCTTCGCCACCGCGGCCGCGATTCCAGTTGGGGGTGTTCGGATTCCGATCTCTCCAATCTGGGGTGCCATCATTGTCTCGGTCCCGTTGTGGATTGTTCGGGGTGTTCGGATTCGGATCTCTCCAATCCGGAGTGCCGTCATGGTCGCGGTCTCGTTGGCCTTGGCCGGGTCCTGGACCCTGCCACTGTTGGCCTTGCCAGCGGCCTTGTCCCTGACCTTGACCTCTCCACCAACGTGGGCCGCCACCTTGGCGAGGACGATCCCAACCTTGGTTTGGATCACCGTTCGGGCGAATCTTGCGACCCGGAATGGAGTGATAGAACTGCCAGCCGACTCGCGGTGGAGCGACGTAATTCCAGGGCGGAGTAAAGGCGATGTTGTTGAATTCAATTCCGTCGTCGTCGGAGTAACCATCAGAATCGATCGCGCCGGGATAGTGACTAGTAACGTTGATGCGAAAGTTTGCACCAATTCCCGACGGGACTCGGAACAGAATACCAGTCGCGGTTTTTCTAAAGTTCGAATTTGAGCAGTCATCAAAATTGGACATGTCGCAGAAGTCGTACTGTCCGAGATCGCTCTGCCAGAAGAATGCCTCTGGTGCGAAACCCATCGGGGCATAGCCCGCAGCGGGATTGTAAAGTTCGGCAGTGAGGCTGACGACGTCGCCGGGACGAACGTTCACCACTCCGCCGTTTTGATCACTGGTAACAGGATAGCCATTGACTGCAACCGAAGCGATTCCGATTTCAGCCGGAACGTTCACCACGATCGGTTGAGCCGGAGGATTGAATCCGGGTCTGCCACCGCCGTAGTTCGGATAATTCGCATCGCAACGATCCAAGTTACTTTCGCAGTCGAAGTAGCTGATGCGCGGATTTTGTTGGCAGGAGTAAATCGCCTTCGCGCGAGCAATCATTTCAAAATGATGAGTCATCGGAAAAGTAAATCCGTTACTTCCGGTGGTGCAGGTGAAGCTGATTCCAAACGCTAGATTTCGAAGACCCGGATCGCTGTCGCAAACAGCGTATTTGTCGCAATCACTATTGCTGCTGTGGGGATCTCCTTTACAGGTTTGAAGCAACTCACTGCGGGAGTTGCCGGAGTATTCCTTCCCTTTGCTGAAGCTTCCGCAAACATCCGCCGATGCTTGCAAGCTGAGCCCGAATCCAAAAACAACCGATAAAATCCAAGTATTTCGAATCATGAACGTACCTCCAAAAGCTGGGGGTGCACTAGCACCAGGCGTCATCCTTGTAAAGACGAGCCAGAAATTATGTGTAACCGAGTTGCCGAATGGCTTCGTAAACGCAGATTCCAACGGCGTTAGAAAGATTCAACGATCGGACTCGGGCATCGTACATGGGAATGCGAATGGAGTCGGCCGCATGGGCGTTCAAGATCCAGTCCGGCAGGCCAGCCGTTTCTTTCCCGAAGATGAGATAAGTCCCGGGTTGAAAGGAATAGTCGTAAAGGAGTGGCCCTGATTTTTTTGAAATAAACACCCGCGGAGCATCCGGAGGCAGTGATTCTAAAAAAGCCTCAATGCTTGGGTGGCGAATGAGTTTCAGATATTGCCAGTAATCCAGTCCCGCCCTCTTCACAGCGGCATCGGAGATATCAAAACCGAGAGGCTCTACCAGGTGAAGAGTCGCTCCTGTAGCCAAACAAAGCCGACCAATCGTGCCCGTGTTTTGCGGGATCTCGGGCTCGACCAGTACTACGTTTAATTCATGAGGCATATTACGGGCGCAAGGTATTCAGCATTCGCGGATATGGAATGGTTTCGCGAACGTGTTCCACTCCGGTCATCCAGGCTACAGTTCTTTCGATTCCCAAACCAAATCCAGAATGAGGAACCGAGCCGTAGCGGCGCAGGTCCATATACCATTTATAGTCGGCCTCGGGCAGACCGTGTTCTTGAATGCGGCGACGAAGAACTTCCGCGTTTTCTTCTCGTTGACCGCCGCCAATGATTTCACCGTATCCATCTGGAGCGATCAGGTCACAGCCGAGAGCGTACTTTCCAGTACCTTCGACTCCAGGTCCCCCGACTGTGTCTGATTGCTTAAAATAAAAGGCTTTGATCTGTGCAGGCATGTGGTGAACGAAAACGGGTTTTCCGAATTCCACTCCCAAAGCGGTTTCGTGAGGCGCTCCAAAATCTTCGCCCCAGGGAATTTCCACGTTATGTTTTTTTAGAACTTTCAGCGCGTCGTCGTAACTTAGACGCGGAAAGGGAGCTCGGATGACTTCCAGCTTGCTCAAGTCGCGCTCGAGAGTTTTGAGTTCTGCAGCGCGCTTATTCAGAACAGTTTGAACAATGTGTTCAATGAACTGTTCCGCCAGGAGCATGTTGTCTTCAAGATCGGCAAAAGCCACTTCGGGTTCGACCATCCAAAATTCGGTGAGGTGTTTGCGGGTTTTGGATTTTTCGGCACGAAAGGTGGGGCCAAAGACATAGCACTTCCCAAAGGCCATGGCACCAGTTTCGCCATAGAGTTGGCCGGACTGAGTGAGGTACGCTTCTTCTTCAAAGTAATCTGTTTTAAATAGAGTCGAAGTTCCTTCACACGCACTGGGGGTGAGTACCGGTGCATCGAAACCAATGAATCCGCGCTGATCAAAAAATTCTCTTACTGCGCGAATAATTTCAGCGCGCACGCGGAGGGCAGCCCACTGGCGCGAGCTTCGAATCCAGAGGTGACGATTCTCCATCAAAAACTCGACGCCGTGGTCTTTAGGAGAAATCGGGTAGGGTTCCGCTACACTGACAATCTTCAGAGATTGCACTCCCATTTCATAACCGCCGGGAGATCGGGGCTCCTTCCGAAGCTTTCCGGTGAGTTCAATCGAAGTTTCTTGAGTGAGTTTCCCGAAGAGTTCGAAGCTTTCGTCCGAGCATTCGCCTTTGAAGAAAACACATTGCATGAGGCCAGTGCCATCGCGAGCGACTAGAAACTTAATTTTTCCGGAGCTGCGCAGATTGTAAACCCAACCGCGAACCGTGACGACTTGTCCGTCGTGTTTGCCAGCGTCTTCAATATAAAAGCGATTGGGTGTCATCGATTAAAACTCCGCTGCGAATCGAGCCAGCGTCCGAACATGCAATCCGCTAGCACCGCGCTTCGGCATGTAAGAAAGGTGCGACACATTGTACGCCGTTGAAGCAATATCCATATGCGCCCAACGAGTTTTGGGGCGAATGAATTGTTTTAAGAAAATCGCTCCGCGAATGGTTCCGCCGTGTGAATCGTTGCAAGAGTTTCTCATGTCGGCAGTGTCAGACTTCATGTCGTCAAAGTAATCATCGTAGAGCGGAAGCTGCCACATGCGCTCCCCGGTATTCTCCCCCACTTGTTTGACGGTTTCCACGAGGGAATCATCGTTGCCAAGAACCGCGCAGCAGTATTTTCCTAAGGCAATTCCAACAGCTCCGGTCAGTGTTGCGACGTCGATCATCGCGTCGGGTTTAATGTCTTGAGCATAATCTAAAACATCGGCCAGAATGAGGCGGCCTTCCGCGTCCGTGTTAATCACTTCCACAGTTTTTCCGTTGCGGGTTTCAATCACGTTGCCCGGAGTAATGGCATCGCCATCGGGCATGTTTTCCGTGAAACCCATGAAAGCAACAACGCGATTTGGCACTTCCCACGCCGCTGCAAGCAGAGTCGCCGCCATCACGGTCGCTGCTCCGGTCATGTCATGCTTCATTTCTTCCATGCGCATGGACGGCTTAATGGAAATACCTCCAGTGTCGAAAGTAATTCCTTTTCCCACCAGGGCAATCGTTTTTGCGTTCTTGGTTTTCTTAGGAGTGTAATCCACCACCACTACTTTTCCTTCGCGCTCGGATCCTTGGCCCACACCTAAGAAGAGATTCATTTTTTCTTTGCGCGCTTCTGCTTCAGAAAGAACTTTGCATTTTAGGCCGTATTGCTTTGCCAGGCGCATCGCCTCTTTGGCGTAAAATTCGGGGGTGCCGACGTTCGAAGGCTCGTTCGACCAGTCGCGTGCAATGTTAATGATGGTGCCGGATACTTCAATCTTGGCGAGCTCGGTTTCGAGCTTGCGCTTTAAGCTGCCACTCGAAGTGAGGAAAGTAATTTTTTCAGGACCCGTTTCATCCTTCTTTTCTTTTGCCGAGGCTTTGTATTTGTCGAAGGAATAGCAATTGAGAATCAGGCCTTCCGCGAGAGCGCGGACATACTCCTCGTCGGTGAAGCCCATCTTGCCCTTCTTTTCCAAAAAGGTGTCGAGGTGGACGCAAATGTTCTTCGATTTTTCTGCGCTCAGTCGTGCCCAAAGAGAACCGCCGAGGGAACGAAGTTTTTCTTCGGTGAGATCTGCTTTCGCACCCAAGCCTGCGATGGCAACGTTGTCGGCGCCACTTTTTCCCGCAAATCGTAAAAACTGAACTTGTCCCGCCTTGGATTTAAACACGCCCAGTTTTAAAAGTTTTTCCACATCGGCTGCATAAGGCCCTTTGTTTTTGGAGTCTTGATAGATACCGATCACGTCCGTGTCATGGCTGGCCGGAGCGGCTGTCTTGGCTTCGAGAGCTGGAATTTTCGACATGGTGGATACCTCTTGCTTTGGGGGCATTAGATGTGTTCTTTTTAGCGCGATTTTCTTAACATAGGGTTCAATTATGTTGAAGCGGTATCACCAGATGGTTGGGGGGCTTTTTCGGGTCTTTGACGCCGTAGTCATTGGCCTGACCTGGTTAGCCTCCTATTGGATGCGTTTTAACCTCCCGTTTTTTGAGACAACCAAGGGTTTTCCGGCCTTTCAGACCTATGCCGCGCTGACACCGCTCATTGTTGTTCTTTGGATTTCTGTCTTCTCGTCTCTGAAACTCTATCAATCCCGGCGCATTCTTCGCCGGACGGACGAGGCCCATCTGATTTTGAAGGCCCATGGGGTTGCGCTTCTTTTCTTCATCGCGATTACCTATCTCTTTAGTGAGTACAAATATTCTCGAGGCGTCATTATTTACTTCGCTGTGGCGGGGGCCTTCCTCTTAGTGGCGTGCCGATTGATTGTTCGAAATGCTCTCAGAAGTTTGCGCAGTCGGGGTTTCAACCTGCGGCATGTTCTAGCCATCGGTGAAGGCGGTTCGATGGAGTCGCTCATTTATAAGACCGATAAATTTCCAGAACTCGGTCTTCGCGTTTTGGGAGTCGTGACCCATCAGAGTTCTCCTTCTGAACTCGTCTCGGGCAAGAAAGTCTTGGCTCGTTACGGAAGTGATTACACCCGCATTCGAGAACTCGTGAGAGAGCTGGACGTCGATCAAGTTTTGATCGCTCTCTCTCGGCAGCACTACGCCGATTTAGATGAGATTTTGCGGGCTCTTCGTGACGAAACCGTCGACATTCAGTTGGTCCCTGACATTCACGAGTATGTGACCTTGGGCTGCGCGATTGAAGATTTTGACGGCCTCCCGTTGGTGAATTTGAACGACTCTCCTTTAGATGGCTGGGGATCGATTGCGAAACGCTTTACCGATTTCATTCTTGCGGGCGTGGCCTTGATTGTTCTCTCTCCCGTTCTTTTATTGTTGGCGGTTTTAGTGCGCGTCACTTCACCGGGGCCGGTGTTCTTCAAGCAAGAGCGCATGGGGTTAGATGGCAGAACCTTTTGGATGTTGAAGTTTCGTTCGATGCGCGAGGGTGCTGAAAACGAAACCGGAGCAGTGTGGGCTCAGAAGGGGGATGTTCGGAGAACTTGGTTTGGCAGTTTCTTACGCGCCACGAGTTTGGATGAGCTTCCGCAATTTTGGAATGTGTTGAGAGGCGAAATGTCTCTCGTCGGTCCACGGCCCGAGCGTCCGGTATTTGTTCAGCAGTTTCGAAATGAAATTCCTCACTACATGTTGAGACATAAAGTGAAGGCAGGCATCACGGGTTGGGCGCAAATCAATGGATGGAGAGGCAACACGGCCCTCGATCGTCGAATTGAGTGCGATCTGTATTACATTCGCAATTGGTCTTATTTCTTAGATTTGAAGATTCTAGTGCTGACTCTTTGGCGTGGATTCATCAATAAAAACGCATACTAGTCGTCGATTGTGTCGAGACTCATCTTAACTCGTACGCTCTGCTTTGAAGCGATCTCTTCGGAATTTAGAAATATTCCAAATGGAAATGCTCTGAGTCCGGGCTTCAGTAGCTAGTTTTAGCGGCAGTAATTAGAGAACTTTTTTTGTATCGTTACAAAAAAGCTACACAGTCTTGAAGTTTCGCTGTCAGAGTTCTGACATTTCCTTGAAGAACCGCTCCCCGTAAGGTTTTGGGGATAACTTTCTGATGAGAGGCGAAAAAAAGGCAATATAAGACGAAATATTAATAAGTATCAAGGACATAAGACGTGTGGATAAGTAGGCATTTGTGTGTGGATAACTTATTGTTCCGGGGTCTCTGAGGCTGGTGCGGCGCGTGAAGAACCGGGTACAATCTTCGGAAGTGGCTTCTGGCCTGGGAAAGGTTCTTCGTTCCCCTTCTCGGGCGGGAAGATCAAAGTGGGAGTCTGCTGGCGCTGACTCAGTGTTTCACTGCTGGCCACCGTATTCGTACCTCGACCATTCACATTGAAGGTCACCATTTCAGGATCTGAAACTTGGAAACGAATAATGTTTCGGCATTTCAGGACCAGAATTCTTCCTTTACGAAGCGGAAACATCATCTGACTCTTGTCGTCCACGCGGTAACGAACCCAAACGTCTTCGATGGCCTTGAAGATGATCTTGTACTTCACATCTTGCATTCTTAAATCGGCGCCCGAGTTAATGGTGTCGGGTTTGCCATTCGTGGGAAGTGCTGCCGCAGCCCCTGCTTCTGCGATCGCACTCGGAGATGGAGTGGGCGATGGTTTAGGAGACGGTTTTGGCGAAGGCGATGGAGCCGGTTTCGACGGTGTGGGTGACGGACTCGGTTTAACACTCGCGCTCGGTGATGCCGATGCAGACGGCGACGGAGATGCGGAGGCCGAAGGTGCACCGCTGGGCAGTACGTCTCCTACGGTCGGAACCGCGGGAGCTCCCTTGGTTCCATGGGCGTTGCGAAGTCTTTCTACGTGAGAGGGGCGGGAGTGTCGAAGAGCGGGTTTGAAAATTACCATCATCAAGCCGCCAATGATTACGAACCCACCCATCACCACCCAGAGCATGGTGCGATTTTGTTCGCCTTCTTTTCTTTCAAAAGCGTACCCCGCCTTGCCCGTTTCTTTGCTGGGGCGTTCTTTGGCTTTTTGCCGAATAAAGTCGTCGTAACGAGTGAGCGTTTCGTTGGGATCTAGGCCTACGAATCGGCAGTAAGACGTAACAAAACCCCGAATAAAAGGAACGGCTGGCAATTCCGCGTAGTGGTCGGACTCGAGCGAATAAAGAATGCGGACGCTGATCTTCGTGGCAGACGCGACTTGTTCGATCGTGACACTTCTGCGTTCACGCTCTTGTCGGAGAAATTCGCCGAGGCTGCTTCCGGAGGGTCGGGTGGTGTCTAGGTTCACGGTATGGCTTTTAGTCGAATCAGAGCTTGTTCTGCAACTTTGGATTTAGGAAATGTTTGGTCGATCGAGAGAAACTTTTTTCGCGCTTTTTCAAGTTCGTGATTGCGTTCGTAGGCAATCCCCAATGCGAGGTGTGCTTCACCGAAATTGGCGCAAACTTTCTGAGTGGCCTTTTCGTAGTCGGTGATCGCATTTTGAAACTTTCCGTCTTTCAGAGCAAGGTGGCCGCGATAGTAGTGAGCAACGCAGGAGCCTAATTTTCCTTGAAGGATGGCGCGATTTAAAAACTTTTCCGCCTTTTTATATTCAGATTTTCTGTAATAAAGAATTCCAAGATTTGTGTCTGCCTTGAACGCTTCGTTGTTGGTTTCGTCCGCTGAAGCTTGCAGTAAATATTTTTCTGCTTCGTTGAGGCTGCCGTTGTCCATTAAAAGCTTGCCCAAAGTATTTGCTGCTTTTGTGAAGGAAGGGCGAATTTCCAGGGCTTTTCTCGCAGCAGCAATTGCTGCCGGAAGTTCTTTCTTCAGACTGTAGGCTACTGCGCGTGAGTGAAAAATTTCAGGAATGTTGGAGTCCAGTTCTTCGGCAGCTTTTAAATTTTGAAAGGCAGCCGCAATGTCACCTTCCATGATGGCAGCGTTCGCAACTTGAAGGTGGAGCATGGCCTTGTCATGTTTCGAAAGGTTTTTTCTGGGCTCATCTTCACTGGTTTGGGTGGTCGCGCATGAAACAAAAAGAAGCATAGCGAGACTCAATCCCAGGCCTGCCAACCGGATCTGATTCTTTAAAGTCATTGTTTAAAAGTAAAAGGCATTTGACCGAGTGTCAAAGGCGAAGAAGGGCCACAGACTCGATATGAGGAGTCTGCGGAAAAAAGTCGAAAAGAGCGATTTTCTGAAGCTTCCAACCCTTTTTAGTCCAGTGTGAAAGGTCTCGAGCCCAAGAATCAGGATCGCACCCGACAGCGATCACTTCCGTTACCCCCAATTGCTTCAAACTTGCCAGGATCTCCCCCGTGTTTTCTGCCAAACCTTCACGCGGGGGGTCGACGATTGCAGAGATTTCTACCGCCTCTGTTGATCGCTGTTTCTTTTTCAACCAGGGAAGAACACCTGATCGATGAAAGTGAAAATTCTCGGGCGTGGATTCTGGTCGAACAGGCGGCGTGCTCATGTCTACGCAATCGATGCGAGTCATTTGAGATGCGAGCTCGAGGGAAAGGTTTCCATTCCCGCCAAAGAGGTCTAGAAGCGGTCGTCCAGCAGTGAGATTCTCTCGAATCCAGTTCACGAGTTTGCCATTCTGTTGATCGTGAACCTGACGAAATCCCAAATTCGCATGCCGCGAGTTCCAAGATTTAGCGACACTGCCATCGGGTAGGACTTCTACTTCCACTTTGTATTGCTGGGGGAGTTCTTGTCCTTCGGTGCGAACGCTATCGATCGCCTTGTTGATTTCGGGCCGAGCGACAGGACACGAAGCGATGGGAACTAGATCGTGGCTCCTGCGGGCGTAAAATCCGAGATCCGTTCTGAGACCGCGAAGCTGAATGCGGTTTCGGTATCCCCAGGTCAGGTCAGCGGGAAATTCTTCGGGCCGCTTGGGAGAAGTCAGGCTCACTCGACGCAGAGCGTGCTCGACCCCGGCAGTCTTTGTTTTCCACTGGAGGGGATAGGGAATGTGCTGCCATTGGCAACCCCCGCAACGCCCAAAAACACTGCAGCGAGGGTCCACTCGTTCTGGAGAAGCTTCAATAACTTCCAGGAGTTCGGCCTGGGAGTAGCGCTTCTGCTTGTCGACGATTTGAACGCGGACGCGATCTCCCGGAAGGGTCAGGGGAACGAAAATGACTTCGCCCTCGGGGGTACGGGCAACGCCGGCTCCGCCTCGGGAAAGATCGGTGATTTTGAGTTCCAGACTATTTTGCACAGGTAGGGGAATACCAGTTTATACTGTGCGGTGCAAGATGATTTACTTGACCTTTTCGCTGTAATTCTGTTAGCTTGCAGCCACTCAGCGCACATGGCTAAAAAGATCCGGAACTTCTGCATCATCGCGCACATCGATCACGGGAAGTCGACCCTGGCGGATCGCCTATTGGAACGGACCGGAACCGTTACGAAGCGTGAAATGGAAGCGCAGTACCTCGACAACATGGACATTGAGCGCGAGCGTGGAATCACCATCAAAGCTCAGAGTGCGCGGTTAAATTATAAAGCCAAAGATGGCGAGACCTACGTTCTCAATTTGATCGATACCCCAGGCCACGTCGATTTCACTTACGAAGTTTCTCGATCTCTTGCCGCATGCGAGGGCGCCATTTTGGTGGTCGATGCTTCTCAGGGAGTAGAGGCGCAAACTCTTGCGAACGTATTCATGGCGCTCGACATTAACCTCGAAGTTTTTCCGGCCGTAAACAAGATTGATTTGCCCTCTGCGGATCCCGACCGGGTTTTAAAAGAAGTCGACGAGATGATCGGGTTGGTCGACACCACGCACGCTGTGTACTGCAGTGCCAAAACCGGCCAGGGCGTGGATGAAATTTTAGAGGCGGTGATTAAGTATTTTCCGTCTCCAAAAGATGCGGATCAGGAACCTTTGCGAGCTCTGATCTTCGACAGTTGGTACGACCCTTATCAGGGCGTGATCGCACTCTGCCGAGTCTTCGAGGGCTCGATTAAAAAGAATACCAAAATTCGCCTTTATCATGTCGGTAAGGAGTTTGAAGTTCAGCGAGTTGGAGTATTCACTCCAAAGTTTTCTGACGTGAACGTCATTGCCAGCGGCGAGGTGGGAGCCATCGTCTGCGGAATTCGAGACGTGCGCGATATGAAGGTAGGCGATACCGTAATGGACGCCCTCAACCCCGCGAAAGAACCACTCGGTGGTTTTAAAGAAGTGAAGCCCATGGTTTTTTGCGGCGTTTATCCCATCGATGCGGATGACTATAATGATCTCAAAGAAGCGCTCGAGAAATTGCGCCTGAATGATGCTGCTGTGAGTTTCGAGCCTGAAACTTCGACCGCGCTGGGTTTCGGTTTTCGCTGTGGATTCTTGGGGCTTCTGCACATGGACGTTGTGCAAGAGCGTCTCGAGCGCGAGTACAATCTCAACCTGATCACCACCGCTCCATCAGTCATCTATCGAGTGAAGAAAACTGACGGCGAAGTGCTTTGGGTCGACAATCCTGCCAAGCTTCCGGATCAGACACGAATCGAAATGATTGAAGAGCCTTACATCAAGCTTACCATTCACATGCCTGCTGAATATGTGGGCGCCATGATGGCATTGCTGAACGAACGGCGCGGGTCTCAAGAGAAACTGGATTACCATACCAGCGATCGCGTCACGCTTGTCTATCAGATGCCGCTGAACGAAATGGTCTTTGATTTCTACGATCGTCTGAAGAGTATCACTAAGGGTTATGCTTCCATGGATTATGAGCTCACCGATTACCGTCCCGCGGATCTGGTGAAGCTGGATATCTTGATCAATGGGGAGGCGGTGGACGCGCTTTCGGTAATCATTCATCGGGACAAGGCGGCCTATCGCGGAAGAGATTTGGCAAAAAAAATGAAGGATCTCATTGATCGGCAGATGTTCGAAATCGCGATTCAGGCTGCGATTGGTTCTAAGATCGTCGCGCGCGAAAGCATTTCTGCCCTTCGAAAAAATGTCACAGCGAAGTGTTACGGCGGGGACATCACCCGTAAGCGCAAGCTTCTTGAGAAACAAAAAGAAGGTAAGAAGCGCATGAAGCAAATCGGAACAGTCGAGATCCCACAGGAGGCGTTCTTGGCTGTATTGAAAGTGGATTAAAAATGCGGTTTGAAAAACTCAATGAGCTCAAGCGATGGTTCCAGAAGGATCGCGACTCATTGGCCCATTTGGCGGTGGAATACGGAATCGCCCTTTTTGTTGCGATTCTCATCGCCATTTTCATTCGCAGCTATCTTTTTGAAGCGTACAGAATTCCAAGCCCCGCAATGCGCCCGACTTTAGAGGCGGGCGATACGATTTTCGTAGCGAAGTGGCCCTATGCATCCGGAAAGTCCCTCCCCTCTTATGGCGAGGTGGTGGTTTTTTCCTCCCCGGAAGATCCGGGTCGCGATTTTATTAAACGCGTAGTGGGAAGGCCCGGTGATGTCATTGAGTTAAAGGCGGGGCGACTCTCTATCAATAATAAAGACATCACATCGGCAGGCGACACTCGGGCTAACTGCGGTAAAGAAAACCCGCCCCGAGCGAGTTACGATATTTGTTGGGAACCACCGACTTTGGAAGATTACGGACCCGAAAAGGTTCCCGAAGGTTTTGTATTTGTGTTGGGAGATTTGAGAACCCAGGGCAAAGATCTCCGACGTCTTCGAGGCTGGGGATTGGTCCCAGCTTCAGCGGTCAAAGCCCGAGCGCTTTGGATTTGGCTCTCCATTGAGCCGGCCGGAGCCGGAGGAAGCTGGTTCTCAAGAATCCGTTTTGAGCGTATGTTTAAGAGAATTCAACCCCGAGAGGAATCCGGTGCAAAAGCCACTTAAGCACTTCTTAGGAATCGCGGATCTGGATGCTGCAGAAATTCGAAAACTTCTGCAGATTGCGAAGGCCTTTGCTCCGGTGGTGAAGAAGGGCGAAAACATTCCCCTTCTTCAAGGTCGCACGATCGTGAACCTCTTTTTTGAAGCCTCCACTCGGACGCGGGCTTCGTTCGAGTTGGCTACCCGCACTCTTGCTGCATCCGCCATGAGTTTGTCGATTCCTGATTCCAGTGTGAAAAAGGGCGAGACACTCATCGACACCGCAAAAAATATTGAGGCGATGAAACCGCATTGCTTGGTGGTTCGCCATGCTTCTGCGGGAAGTCCGCTCTTCTTATCCAAGTTTGTCAGTGTTCCGGTGGTAAACGCCGGAGATGGATTTCATGAGCATCCCACGCAGGCTCTGCTTGATGCGCTGACCATCGAAGAGAAATTGGGCAGCATAGAAAAGAAGCGAGTGGTGATTGTGGGCGATATTGCTCACAGCCGCGTGGCTCGATCGAATATCTATTTGTTGAGGAAGATGGGAGCTTCGGTCGCAGTTTGTGGCCCCCCCACGTTGTTGCCACCTTCTCCTGAAGTTCTGGGAGTGGATTACGCTTATAGGCCCGAGAAGTTATTGAAAGACGCAGACGTCGTCATGGCCCTTCGAATTCAGCTCGAACGTCAGAATAAAATGCAGATTCCTTCGGTCGCAGAATACTCCAAGTTTTGGGGAATCAATAAGGAACGTGTGAAGCTGCTTAAGCCGGGCGCGATTATTTTACATCCTGGGCCAATCAATCGAGGTGTCGAGATCGACACCGAAGTTGCGGACGGAAAACATTCCGTGATTTTGGATCAGGTTTCCAACGGGGTGCTGGTGCGGATGGCGGTTTTGGCTAGCGTCTGTGCTCCAGAAAAAACTCAGGAATGGCTGAAGAGTCGAGGTGTGAATGTCTAGCTGGTTGATTCGCGGCGGTCGCATCATCGATCCCTCCCAAAAATGGGACTCGGAGGGCGACCTCCTCATTGAGAACGGAAAAATCTCTGCTATCGATAAGCCCGGAAAAATTCCAGCGTCGAAGGCTGAAAAGACTTTTGATGCTAAAGGGGCTTGGATTCTCCCTGGCTTGATCGACGTGCACGTTCACCTGCGCGAGCCGGGCCTCGAGTACAAAGAAACGATTCAAACGGGAACCCGCGCAGCGATTGCAGGCGGATTTACTTCTGTCGCTTGCATGGCCAATACTTCGCCTGTGAACGACACTCCTTATATTACCGCTCTGATTCGCGATAAAGCCAAGGCCACAGCCTCTTGCCGAGTGTTCCCAATCGGTGCGGTCAGTAAGGGGTTACAGGGACAAGAGCTCGCGGAAATTGGCGGCATGGTAGCTGAAGGTGCCGTTGCCATCAGTGATGATGGCATGCCGGTCATGAACTCCTATCTCATGCGGAAGGCAATGGACTATGCCAAAACTTTTGGTGTCGCTGTGATCAGCCATGCAGAAGATGCAAACTTAGTCGGCCAGGGCGCCATGAATGAAAGCGCTCTTTCCAATGAACTCGGGCTGCGTGGAAATCCTGCAGCTGCTGAAGAGATCATGGTGGCCCGTGAGATTGCGCTCTGTCGCCTGACGAAGACGCCGATTCACATTGCCCATATTTCCACAATGGTTGCTCTCCAACATGTGATGCGTGCAAAAGAAGATGGGCTTCCTGTCACTGCAGAAGTTTCGCCTCATCACCTCACTCTCACCGAAGAAGCGGTTCGAGGGTACGACACGAATTACAAGATGGCTCCGCCCCTCCGACAAGAACGGGACGTCGAAGCCTTGAAGAAGGCGCTCGCGGAAGGGTATGTCGATGTGATCGCGACCGATCACGCGCCTCATGGAATCACCGATAAAGCTGTAGAATTCGATCAGGCCATCAACGGCATTATTGGATTGCAAACGGCCGTGCCGCTTTCGCTGAAGCTGGTGCACGACGGAGTTGTTTCGCGCACACGCTGGCTCGAGTCTTTGACAACGGGTCCCGCAAAGTTACTGAACTTACCGTATGGTACTTTGAAGGTGGGCGCGCCCGCAGATATTACGGTTTTAGATCCCAATCACGAGTGGACGTTCACGGCTGATCAAGTTTTGTCTAAGAGCGCCAACAGTCCTTTCTTGGGTTGGAAGCTGAAAGGGAGTACAGTGGCGACGTGGGTGGGCGGCAGACTGGCCTACCAAGGCGGAGAGGTGCTCCACATATGAAGCCCGGCGCATTGATACTCGAAGGCACTGAAACCATTTTTCGGGGCGCACTTTTCGGTGCGACTGTTTCGGCTGCTGATCTCAGAAAAAACAAAGACCGCGGCTACGGTGAAGTCGTTTTCAATACTTCATTGACGGGGTACCAAGAAATTCTGACCGACCCGTCTTACTACGGCCAAATCGTCACGATGACGACTCCGCACATCGGGAACACCGGTGTGAATCTCGAAGATCCCGAGAGTAAGCATCCTTGGTGCGCGGGTTTTGTGGTTCACCAAAAATGTGAAGAGCCTTCGAATTGGCGATCGAATGGCAATCTGAACGATTATTTATTGGAGCACGGCATTCCCGGAATTTCTGGAGTCGATACGCGTGCACTCACCCGCTTTTTAAGATCTCGCGGTGTGGTCCGTGGAGTGATTTTACCGGAGTCCGAGATCGCCCAAGCCGCAAAACTTTTGAAAGAACTTCCGCCCTTTGAAGGCCGCGATTTGATCGCTGAAGTTTCTACTCCGAAGTCTTATGCGTGGGAGCGCTCGCAAGGAGTGAAGCCTCAGTTCAAAGTGGTGGTTGTCGATTTTGGTGTGAAGTGGAACCTGCTCCGCTCGCTCGCTGCACATGGTTGCGATCTCGAAGTCGTGCCGGCTAAGACTAGTGCTCAAGAAATTCTGTCGCGAAAACCTCATGGAATTTTTCTTTCCAACGGTCCTGGCGATCCAGCCGCTGCTCCCTATGCATCTGAAATGGTGAAGGGTGTTTTAGGCAAGGTTCCCCTCTTTGGAGTTTGCATGGGCCACCAGATTCTTTCGATTGCTCTGGGGGGCCGTACTTATAAGTTAAAGTTTGGTCATCGCGGTGGGAACCAACCCGTGTTTGATCGCACCAGCGAACGGGTCGAAATCAGCTCTCACAACCACGGTTATTCCGTTGATGAAGCGTCGCTTCCCAAATCCGTCAAAGTGACTCACGTCAATTTGAACGATAAGACCGTCGAGGGCTTAGCTGTAGAGGGGAAGGACGCTTTTTCGGTCCAATATCATCCTGAGGCTTGTCCAGGGCCGCATGATTCCGTAGTATTGTTTGATAGATTCGTGGAGTCTATGAAGCGATTCTGGGACGGAAAATCGGATGTACCAAAAATATCTTGAACCGGTAGTCGAAGAGTTCACCACCGGCGATTACTACCGAGAAGTTTACAACGCCAAGCAAGAATACTTCGATAAGGCTGGAGTCGTGTACGAAGACGACCCCGAGTTCGAACAGCGCATGTGTATCTTCATGGATTGGTACCTGTTCGATCGCGATTTGCCCGGAGTGGACCTTCCGCCCATCAAATATTATTTTCGAAAGAACAAAGACCGTTTTTCCAATGAAGAGTTGAACATCTACCGCGACTTTTGCGCCACGATCCATTCGGTGTTCCGCTTGAAGCGGTTTACTTGGACGGCAAAAGCCTTCGTCATCGAAGATCTTTTTTCCGGCAAGGCCTATACGATTTCAGATCTTGAAATGAACAAGGGCTTCGCCAAGGGAGATGTCTTTGAAGCGCGCGTGATCCCCTTCAAAGGAACGAACGAACTCTCTCGAGGTTTCTGCTTTCATCCCGTCGAGATGGTTTCCTTCATTATGGGCGAGATCAAGAAAGTGCGCTTTCAAGAAAAGGGTCGTCAGACCAAGCTCATCTTGCAGCTTTCCGCGATGAAGCTAAAGCACATGCGCTTTCAGCACATCGACGTCAAGCACATCTACACTTTCGTTTCGAAGTTCTAGTTACACCAGTAGTAGTTGCCGCGAGCCAAAACGGTCTCGACCTTAGTCTTGTAAGCACGATACGCAGAGGGCTTCATTTCCGACGCTAGCGCACGCATCACTGGAAGTTGGTCGAGGTTGTTCTTGGCTTGTAAGTAGTCCCAATTGATTTTTGCGAAGTTCGTTTCAGTAAAATACTTACGAACGTCAGCATTCTTCGTTTGGGTCATATCCGGTCGGATTGAATAGTAGGCAAAGAAATCGAGGCGATTTACTTGCAACTGAGCCCAGAAAGAAGCCGCCATGACCAAGGCAAAGAATCCGAGAGCAGCCTTGTGCAAGTTGTCCCTGCGGTTTTGGATTAGCTTTTCCATCACAAACAGAGCCGGAAGGGCCAAGATCGGCAAGAAGAAGATCACGTATCTCGGACCGTAACCGTATTCCCCTTTCCAGTTTGGCATTTTTGCCATCATCACCATGAAGATGACAAAGGTTGCGGCCAAGTAGGTCGCTTCCACTTTAAACTTCTTGTAGAAAGTACGTGCGCCGAAGATGGCAAGAATCAATAGGGGGAAGTGAACGAAGATACTCCATTGCGGGCTAAAGAAGAATCCACCGAGTCCTACCCAAACGCTGTTGGATAGGGCGTGAAAACCCTCACGAATCTGAGTCATGCCCGTATTGAATGCGTGGCCAGTTTGGAAATAATTGAGAGTGCAAGCGATTGCAAACATCACGATAGCCGGAAAAATCACGCTTTGAAGAGCAAACTTCTGTCCGGTTTTCTTCTTGAAGTTCTCACCATGGAAGTGACCCAAGTAAAGAACTGCGAATGCAAAAATCGGAGCTAAAACAACGTAAGAAATCTTGGTTAGAATTAAGCACAAGATGCTGAGCCATGCCAACGCAAGTGGCTTCATCGCATTGTTCTTGAGCGGAGCGCCCTTTTTGCTGGGCATGAATGCAGCTTTGAATTGTAAGAAGAACAGATAGGACATGCTGAACAAGAGTACTTGGAGGGCTTCTCCGTTGTGCGCTCTTAAATAATTCCAAAGATAGGTTCCGTACAAGCATGCTGCGACGAAACCGATGCGCATCCAGGTTCTGTTCGTGTAGAACGAAGTGATTCTGAAAAGCACGAAAGCCAAGACCATGTGAATCACGACTAAGAAAAGATTTAAAAGGAAGAAGCGTGTCGACTCATTAGTTACTTTGAGTTTTTCCGTGACGACTTTTTCAAAGCCGGAGACCACCATGCTTGGACCTGTTTGATCCAAGTTCGTGGCGACGTTTGCCGGCACTCGGGATCCCAGGACATTGCCCATGTACGAGACCTTCGGCATCGTCAACACCCCGATGGCGAAGCTGCAAACCATTAGCGCAACCAGAGCGCGTTTTGGTTTCGAAAGGAATTCAATCCAATTGAAAAAGCCTTTGAAACGTCGATTTTTTGACATGGGTCTCCCTTTGTTATTGAGTCTTGTACAGACATAACATCGGTAGACTTCCCTCAAGCTTGAGGGATCTTTTCAAATTTATTCGATTATTCTAGTGCCAGAGGCAAACCAGGCCGTTGGCCTTGGGATCTGCGTTCTTATTAAACTGATAGATCCATCGAAACTTTCCGTCTCGGGCATAGAGCAAGCGGAGGGTGTTCTTATCAGTCTCTCTGTGGAATTTGTCTGCAAAGGCCAGAACTTTTTGGAAAGAGGTCGACTGGTTGCCGTCGAGGTTCAGGGCAATCGACATTTCAATTCGGGAGGAAGCTTGAGTGCAATCGGGTAACGCGATGAATTCTTTGTACGTCATCGCTACGGAGGTAATTCGAAAACTCATTTCATCATTATCAAAGTGGAATTCGACCGCTGCTAGTTCTTCTTTTTCAGTGACCGTGGGAATCTCTTCCCCCAGGTAAGCTTCTGAAATAAATTTGTGTTCGAGGTCAACGCCCGCTGCAAAGGCAGATGGCGTCATTGTAAGAAGTGCGAGAGTAAAAAAGAGTCTCATAAAAGCAGTCTCCATGTTGCAAGGCAGTAGAACTTTCTATGCCCTGCTTCTAGCACAAACCCGCGATCCAACTCTATTTTTTTGTTGCGCAGACTGCCGCATTACAGAACAATGGTGAGCGGGCAAACAACAACGCCCGGCTAACCAGGGCTGTTGAATTTGGCCCAAAACCTTAAGGAGATCGACGTATGAAGAAGTTAATCGTGGTCATGATGTCCGTTTTTGCTTTCTCGACTTTCTCTTTCGCTGAAGATGCAGCTCCGCCCGCTGGCGACCCAGGCGCAGCTCCGGCTCCAGCTGAAGCAGCTCCTGCTCCGGCTCCTAAAAAAGCTAAGAAGCACAAGAAAGACAAGAAAAAGAGCAAGAAAAAGCATCACGCTGAGTAAGGCTTTTTTCCAAGTTTTATTTCAAAACCCTCGGGTGCCTCACGGTACTCGGGGGTTTTGTTTTTTTGGCCCTTCGAATAGATTGTTAACCTATGACGGATCGCAAAGTTCTCGCTATCAAACTGAGAGCCATGGGAGATACGATTATTCTCACCGCCGCTCTTACGGAGCTTCGACGAGCGAATCCTTCTGTTGAAATTCATGTCTTGGTTCCCAGAGTTTGGGCTGATCTTCTCAAGGGACATCCCGCCGTCGATCGAATTTGGGTGACCGACTCTCGTCCCAAGGGATTGAGATTTTTAAAACTTGTTTTGAAACTTCGTCGCGAAAAATTCAGTTCCGTTCTGGCGTTTCACGCTAGCCCGACCACCGCACTTCTAGCGCGCCTCCTGGGAGCAAAACGTCGCGCGATTCATTTTCATGGCCACGAAGATGTGAATCGTTTCTCAACGGTAGAAATTCCGGGGAAGGGTCTTTTAAAGCCGATCATTGAGCGAGATTTTGAAGTGCTCCGTGCGATTGGGATTTCTCCGAAGACGGGAACGCTTCCGTCGATAACGCTGACCCCCCAAGAAGTTTCAATTGCCAAAAATCAGATGGAAGACTTGCAGCTTCGTGCTCCGGTGTTGGCGCTTGGTTTGGGCGCGAGTCGAGCGACGAAGATTTGGCCCTTGGGGCGGTTTGCACAAATAGCGCAAGACTGGGTGGGTGAACGCAATGGCTCTGTCCTGATCTGCGTTTCCGAAAACGAAAGCGGCTTGGCCGAAAGCCTGTTGAAATCCATTGAGGTTCGAAAAGAACGGGTAGTGGTTCAGGTGGGTTTGCCGCTGCGTCAGGTGGCAGCTCTATTGAGCCAGTGTCAGCTCTTTCTAGGCAATGATTCCGGTTTAAAGCATCTCTCGATCGCGGTGGGGCTGAAGACGATTACCCTCTATGGACCGGAGCACCCTTTCGAATGGCACCCCTATTCGAAGGAAAAGCATCCCTATTTTTTTGTGGAAAACCTGCCCTGTCGACGCGACGCGCTTCCTGGAATGCCGCCCTGGTGTGGGCTGCAGGATTGCGTTATAGAGAACCATCAGTGCATGAGGCGGATTGAAACCGCCGAGGTTTTTGAAGAATGCAAACGACAGGTTTGAAAATATCCGGGTTCTCTCTCGTTCGGAATGGAGTGAAATTCGACTACCCATTCCAGGAATCCATTCGTTCGCTCCTGCCACTCGTAGATGAGTTTGTCATCAACGTGGGCAAAGGTGAAGATTCTACTCTCGCAAAAATTCAGGCCCTGACTTCGGAGCCAGGCGGAAATAAAATTCGAATCGTCGAATCGATTTGGCCCCTGGATGACCCCGAAAAAAAACGGGGCGGACTCATTCTTTCTGAGCAAACCAATATTGCCTTAGAAAATTGCAAAGGCGATTGGTGCATCTATCTTCAGGCCGACGAAGTGTTGCATGAAAACGATTTAGAAAAAATTCGTCACGCCATTCAAAGCGCGCATCAGGATTCGACCATAGAAGGGTTGCTCTTTGATTACGTTCATCTCTATGGTTCGTACGATGTGGTTCAGGAATCGCGCGGGGCCTATCGCCGAGAGGTGCGCGCTTTCAAAAGGTCTGCGGGTGTGAAGAGCGTGGGAGATGCTCAGAGTTTTCGGCGCCTGGACGGGTCGAAGTTAAAAGTGGTTCGTTCCGGAGCCAGAGTGTTTCATTACGGTTGGGTGAGAGATCCTGAAGCCATGAAGCAGAAAACTTTCTTTTTCGATCAGCTCTACCATGGTGCTCCGACTGCCGACCAAGCTCGGGATGGAATTCCCCACACGGGTGAAAACTACCGTTATAAAAAATTCTGGGGACTTCGTCCGTTCCGGGGGCAACACCCTCAGACAATGAGGCAGAGAATTTCATCCAAGGGCTGGCACTGGGATTTGCAGAACTCTCCGTTGGAATGGCATGTGGGAGATCTTACGAAAGTGGCGCTGGATCTTTTTGAGCGCACCACCGGGCACCGACTTTTTGAATACCGAAGCTACGAGTTGGTGAGAGGTTCCCGATGAGTCTGCTCGATGCTTCCGTCGTAGTAGCGACTTACAATATGCCTCATCATTTGGCATTAGTGTTGGCGGGCCTTGGGAGGCAGTCGGCTTCAAATTTTGAAGTTCTGATTTGCGACGACGGCTCTGGGTCTGAAACTAAAGCCGTGATTCAAGCGTTTCAGCAGAAAATTCCATTTCCAATTCGCCACTTTTGGCAAGAGCATCAAGGGTTTCGAAAGTGCAGAATCTTGAATCAAGCGGTTCGCGAGGCATCGGGCCGAGTGATGATCTTCCTGGACGGAGATTGTGTTCCTCATCGAGATTTTGTGCGCGATCATCTCGCTCAACAACAGCCCGGATATTACCTCGCGGGAAGACGTGTAGAGCTGGGTGAGGAAATCAGTAGGCTGTTAACACCCGAGAAGGTTCGGGACGGATTCTTTGATTTCCCAAAACTCGCGTTGATTAAGAGTGCTTGGCAGGGTGAGACCCAAGCCTTGCAGCGCAGCGTACGCGTTCCGTGGGATTGGATGCGAAAACTTTTGAAGATGAATCGGGTCGCCGATCTCAAAGGCTGTAACTATTCTGTTCCGAAAGAAGTCATTGAAGCGATCAATGGATTTGATGAGGCCTACGAGGGCTATGGCCGTGAAGATACCGATGTTGAAATTCGTCTGCAAAATCTAGGTTTGAAAATTAAATCTTTGAAGGGGTTGGCGTTGCAATTTCACGTGTGGCATCCCCGTCGAGATTTCACGCCAGCGAATGAGGATTTGTTGGAAGAAGTGAAACGCACCCGCAGAGTGAGATGCGTAAGAGGATTGGCGGGACCAGGCGAACCCAGCCCCGCCAATTAAATCAGGCTAAACCGCGACCAATTCCGTAATACGAGAAGCCTTCTTTCTTGGCTTCGGCCGGATCATAGAGATTGCGGCCGTCGAAAATAGCCGGAGTCTTCAGAGTCGATTTAATTCGCTTGAAGTCCGGGTGACGGAATTCGTTCCACTCGGTGATGACGATCAATCCATCGGAGCCTTCCAGAACTTCAAACATGTTCTTGCCGAATGCAATCTTGCTGCCGAGCATTTCTTTCGTGTTGTCCATAGCCACCGGATCGAACGCCTTGACCTTCGCACCCAAGGAGAGCAGCTCTTCAATGATGACCAGAGAAGGAGCTTCGCGCATATCGTCCGTGTTCGCTTTGAATGCTAGTCCCCACATCGCAAAAGTTTTTCCGGAAACACTGCCTCCGAAATGTTTTTTGATGTGATCCACGAGGTGTCGCTTCTGTCTGTAGTTTGCATCTTCAGCAGCAGTGACGATTCCCATGGTCAGGCCCTGCTTCTTAGCAGTAGCCATGAGGGCTTGAACGTCCTTCGGGAAGCAGGAGCCGCCGTAGCCAGCGCCTGCATACAAGAAGTGGCGACCGATGCGAACATCGGTGGCCATACCCTTACGAATTTGCTCGATGTCACCACCGAGTTTTTCGCAAAGACCAGCGAGCTCGTTCATGAAGCTAATACGCGTGGCCAAGAATGAGTTACAAGCATACTTCGTCATTTCTGCAGAGACGGGATCCATCCAGAGAATCGGGTTGCCTTGACGAACGAACGGGCCGTACAGGGTGGCCATCGCGCGATAGGCAGATTCCTTTTTGGTGCCGATGACGACTCGGTCTGGCTTCAAGAAGTCGTCGATAGCGGTACCTTCCTTCAAGAACTCGGGGTTGCTGACAACGTCAAAGGGGTGCTTGGTATGAGCCGACATCCATTTTGCAACAGTTTCGTGAGTACCGATCGGAACCGTCGACTTGTTTACGATGATGCGATAGCCGTCCATCGACTTCGCTACTTCTTCGGCTGCTGCCTTCAAGTATTCCAAATTGGGTTCACCGTTTGGAAGCGGTGGGGTCCCGACGGCCATGAAGATAATTTCAGATTTAGCAACGGCTTCAGAGGTGGAGGTCGTGAAGAAGAGTCGTTCTTTTGAAACACTTCGTTTAACAATGGTGTCGAGACCGGGCTCGAAGATTGGAATGACGCCGTTGCGGAGCGCGTCGGTTTTCTTCTTATCAATGTCTACGCAGTAGACCTGATTTCCGGTGTCGGCGAAACAAGCTCCCGCCACCAGTCCTACATATCCTGTACCGATTACTGCTATCTTCATGGAATGACCCCCGGTTTGTTTACGTAATTTATTGCCAGAATATTGATTTTTCCAAAAACACCCTGGGTTATGCTAGTGCAAAATGAGGACATATCGCTTTTTATGAATCGCCCAAAGGTCTCCGTCACAATTATTACTAGAAACGAGGAAAGCAATCTTCCTCGTGTCATCAAAAGTGTCGATTGGGCAGATGAAATTTTGGTAGTGGACTCCGGTAGTACAGATGGAACGGTTGCTCTCGCACGCAAGCTGGGAGCCCGTGTTCTAGAAAATGTGTGGAGTGGATACGGTCAGCAAAAAAACTTCGCACAAAAAAATGCGACCTACGATTGGATACTCAACCTCGATGCCGACGAAGAATTGACATCCGATTCTCGTCAAGAAATTTTGACCGAGCTGGAGAGCGTCGGAACAGATACGAAGGGGTTTTCGTTTCCAAGAAAATCTTTTTATCAGGGGAAGTGGATTCGTCACGGAGGTTGGTATCCCAACTACCTTGTGAGACTGACAGACCGAAGATTTTCGGGGTGGACAGAGCCCTTTGTTCACGAGCAGCTCGCAGTGAAGGGATTAGTAAAAAAATTAAATCATCCTATTTACCACCACACGCTGAATGGCGTCGAAGAACAGGTTCTGACTAACCTTCGCTTCTCGCAATTGGGAGCTCGAGATCAGTTACGACGGGGAAAGAAACCAAGCCTCTTCAGGTTGATTTTTAAACCCATCGGAAAATTCGTTGAGACTTATTTTTTAAAACGCGGACTACTGGATGGCTTGCCCGGTTTTGTTATCGCCGTGAATGCCGCTTACAGCATGTTTCTCAAGCAGGCATTTCTCTTTGAAAGATCTACGAATGAAAATTCTGATCGTCGATAACAATATCAACCCGGCAGATCGGGGAGCGTCGGACCTCAGAAAGTTTGCGCTAAAGATTCCTGGTGCAACAGTCGTCGTTCGACGGGGTCCTGAAAACGATCTTCCAAAAAATCTGGAAGGTTTCGACCGTATTTTGATTTCGGGTTCAAAGACCTCCATTTTAGATACATCTGAATGGACTCAAAAGTTGGAAGGTCTGGTTAAAAAAGTTCTGAGTTTAAGAAAACCGTTGCTTGGTGTTTGTTACGGGCATCAAATTATCGCACGGGCGATCGGGGGAATTTCATCGGTTCGAGTGGGATCCACTCCCGAGTACGGTTGGACGCAGATTGAGCGCACAGCCCATGCTCCCTTGTTTAATGGTTTGCCAGACCGCTTCTGGAGTTTTTCAGCGCATCGTGAAGAAGTGAGCGTGTTACCACAGGGGCTGAGAGCATTTGCAAAGTCGGATGTCTGTGCCATCCAAGCTTTCGAGGTGGAGGGACACCCTGCCTACGGAATTCAGTTTCATCCCGAACGGGATTTGGAAGCGGGTGAGAAGACGCTTGCTGAAAGAAAGAAAAAAGGAGAACCTTCTCTCCACCCAGGGGAAGGAAAGAAACTCTTCGATCCCAAGATCGGGGAGATTGTTTACGGGAATTTTTTCTCACTATGAGTCCACGCGATAGCGACCAGACAAAAGCACTCCGGGCGGGAGTGAAAACCTATTTTAAAATCGTTTTAAAAATCTCTGTCGTCGCAGCCCTTCTCTACTTTTTAGCAGCCAAGGGATTTTTATCCATTTCAGAAACCAAAAAAGCGTTTCGGCATTGGCAGACTTTTGCCGCAATTTCGTTGCTCGTGGTGACGTCTATCTTGGGAGCAACTCGCTGGCAGTGGCTTTTGCAGGCACAGGGAATTCGTCTGAAGTGGACTCGTGTTTTCCAGCTCGCCTATATTGGAAACTTTTTTAATATCGCTCTGCCAGGCGCAGTGAGCGGAGATTTTGTAAAGGCCATCTATATTTCTAAGGAAATAAAAAAGGGCGCGTCTCAGGCATTAGGAGCGATTCTCCTAGATCGCATTTTGGGACTGTCGGCTTTGATGCTGGTTTCGGCGCTTGCAATGGTTTTGGATTATCGAACCTTGGCGGGTGGTCCGTTGCTGCGAGCCATTCGAGTTGTCGTGATTGCTGCGAGCCTCTTTTTCTTGGCTTTCTACTCCTTCTTGTTCTTGGTGAAGGAAAAAAAGGACCCGCTTTTAAAGCTGCTGGTCTCTTTGCAAAACAAATTCAAGCGCGCAGAAGCTTTAGTTGGAATTTATCAGGGCCTTCGCCATTTTCAGTCCCATCGTGCAGTTGTAGCGAAGGCGCTGCTGCTTTCGATCGTTGTGCATGTTCTGGTTGCGATCGCGTTTATGGGGTTTGCTTACTCGTTAGGTGCTCGGGGTTTAGACCCGCTTTCTGTGATGGTCATCGTACCGATTGGGCTCTTGGTTACGGCAGTTCCTGTGGCTCCCGCGGGAGTGGGAACGGGGCATGTGGCTTTTACCTGGCTCTTTCAATTTTTAGGAACGCTTCGCGGGGCCGACATTTATAGCCTGTTTGCGTTCGGGCAGCTCTTTATTGGAATGCTGGGCGGCTTCGTTTATTTGAGATTTAAGGCACAGAAGTAGCAGTTTGTTTTTGGGATGACTCCCCCCACTCCTACGGTCGAGCTACGTCCTTTTCAGGCTAAGGCCATTCAAAGACTGACGACTCCGGGTCACTTGATTTGTGTTTCCCCAACGGGTTCCGGCAAAAGTTTGATTTTTCATCGCTTGGCCGAGCAAGCCCGCCAGCGAACCATTCTTGTTTCACCTTTAGTGGCACTGGCCCGGCAGCATCACGAACAACTCACGCGATCGGGAATTTCTGCAGAGCTCTACACCGGAGGTGATAGAAATTTTCCGAGTGCTCAGACCCGAGTTTGGATTCTCAGTCCGGAGTCGCTGCGTCTGCCTCGCGTGCAGGCTAAGGCGCGAGATTGGAAGCCGAGCTTGCTAGTGGTGGATGAATGTCACTGCTACTGGGAGTGGGGTACCCAGTTTCGTCCTGCTTTTTTGGAACTTCCGAAGTACATCCAAAAATTCTCTATTCCAAAGAGTCTCTGGCTGACGGCGACTCTCCCTTCGGCGGCACGTAAAGAGCTTCAAGGTTCTCTTTCGAATCAGCTGGAAGAAATGGGCGCATTTGATTTGCCAGAAAATCTCACTGTCGATTTTCAACGAGTTCCCTTTGCAAAGAGAACAGAGAAACTGGTGCAGTGGTTGGAAGCGCATTCGAGCTGCGGAATTCTTTTCGTAGCGACACGAGAAGATACTCACCGTTTAGCTCGGGTGGTGGAAGCCGTAGGTCGTCCAACAGTTTGCTATCACGGAGGAATGAGTCGCGAAGAACGAGTGGCTATTGAAAGCTGGATCGAAAATCCGAAGCGCAGGGAGCCCGGTCGAGTGGTGATTGCCACCACGGCTTTCGGTTTAGGAATGGATTTTCCTTCCTTAGAATGGGTTTGCCTTTGGCAGGCGCCGCTCAGTTTGTTGAATTTGGCCCAGGCCCTGGGACGGGTGGCTCGCAACGGCCGATCAGGCGAAGCAGTCGTTTTTTGGGACTCCGAAGACTTCAAACTCCTTGAATGGGCGGCCTCCACCCCGGGTGGGGAGCGAGAGCTGAAACGGGTAAAAGAGGTCCTCGCCGCATCGGAATGCCGAATCCAGCTTTTACAAAGGTACTTCGATAGCGATCTTTGTTCATAAAAATCAGCTAGTTGTCCCCGTCCCCCATCTAAATAGCCCACCCCCTTGCATTTAATGGACTAAATTAGTAAATTAAATCTTTGTTAATTAAAACTTAAAATATTAAGTTTGATTAACGTATCGACGATAGGTGGATGAATGAACAGTCGATGGCTTTTTGACACGCCAAAAAGGTTTTCTCCGAACCTCGCGGTTCTGGGCGCCCTCCTTCTTTCGTCTGGTTTCATCGCCGGATGTGGAAAAGGGAAGAAAAACATCCCCGGTTTAGATGGGGTGAATATTGGTGTGTTCGATCGTCACCTCGTTGCTTCATTTGTATCCCAAACTTTTAAGACCGATGTCGGTGCATCGTTCCCGATCCCAGGTCTTAAGGATGCCATGCTGAGCGTTCAGCCGGATCTCGCGTCCGCTGGCACCGTCTTTCAAATCTCTGTCGGCATCGATTCTTTAGGCGGCGGAGAAATGCATCACGAGCCACAGGGACTTCCTGGTGGCGGAGCACTCCCAGAAGTGGTTGGCGGCGCATTGCCGCGTTGGGACACCATGCTCGGAAAACTCCCGATCAGCCTCTATTTGTCCGATGAGGTATTTGGGATTTTTATACAACTCAAGTTTATGGACAGCAAAGGTTTCATTCTTCCTTGGATCGTTTCTACGGTGATTAGAGACGATCGTGGAAATCAACTCGGTAAAGCGTATGCAATTCCGGAGAACGTGAGCGGTAGCAGTGGGTTGTTAATTCTTCTTCCCTACTTCAGCCCTAAAGAAGCTGGGAAGAACTAGCTAAGAGAGGAGACAGTATGTTGAGTATTTTCAACAATAGTAAGTCTAAGAAAGCGGTAATGACGGTTGCTCTCGCCACCGTGCTAGCCGTGAGCGTTGCCGGTTGCGGTAGGGGTTCGAACAAGAACCCCGTAATTAATGGTGTGAACGGTCCGAACGTTGCGTTCGTGAACGGCACTCTTACCATGACCATGGTTTTGAAGAACGTGAGCATCGATGCCGGTGCTCGTATCGCTCTTCCGAACATGAAAGACAGTTATCTTGAAATCGGTCCAGATTTCCAAACCAATGGAACGCTCATTAGCGTTGGCTTGGCAACGACCGACATCAAGTTTCTTCGCGACAACGTGAAGATGCTTGATCCGTTAACCCTTCCGGGCGGCCGTCCGCTCCCGGGTGTGGCTGATGGTTTCATGCCCGGCTTCGCAGTAGAGCTTGCCAAGTTAAATAATATGGTGCTCTACGTTGGTCCGAACTTGATCGGTATCTTCGTACCGGTGAACATTGGCTTGAAGGACAGCATCATCACTGCTCGCTTCTTCAGCAGCAACGGTGCTCAAATCGGTAACATCTCGCTGGTTGGTCAGGATTCGTCCACGACCGAAAAGAACGGCGGTGTGTTGCTCTTGATCAACACCGGTGGCGTTGTTGGTCAAGTGACCGGCCTGAGATAAGCCAGAGTTAAGACTCTAGCAAAGATGGGGGCTACTTCCTTTACGGGGAGTAGCCCTTTGTCTTTTGGAATGTTTCAATCATGCCTCGAATGCTGACCTCTCCAGAAAAATTTCCGAAGAGAATCTGGCCCGGACTCTTGCACCACGTTTCTTTTGCGGTCTCAGAGGCTTCTTGCAGGGCTCTGCCATAGATCGGAATGGCGTGCCGCCAACGATGGTATTCTAGGTGTGCTGGGTCGCCCTGAAGGCCTAAGACGATTTGCAATTCCGAGGTCACACGATTATCGAGTTCGGTTTGACTCAGGTCGAGAGTTCCCGGATCCGAAGTTCCACCGAGCATCAGAGTGAACGATTCGTAACGATCAGGATCGGTGACTCTGCCCACAAAGGATCGGGAGTTAAAAAGAATACCGAGGCACTTTCGGTTTTCCACTTCCGGCATGAGTACGCCCAGGCCCTTGCTCTTAAAGCCGACATTCTGTTTGGGAAGAAATGCCGTGACAGAAATCAGCGGTGAAAACGGAACCTTCGAAAGTTTTCCGGCTAAAATAGAAGAACTGGAAGAGAGTAGGCGCGCAGAAATATCTGGAGGCGTGCATAGAATCAGATTCCCCTGAACTTTTGGAAGCGATTCGATGGGCTCACCTCTTCGGAAGCGTACCCCTAGTCTTTGATGAAGATGACTTTCGAGTGCGGAAGTGAGAGCACCCATCCCTTTTTCTGGGGTAACAATCTTCACTCCCCTCGCGCTTGCAGCTGGCTTTTTCGGAAGAAGATCTTCCGGACGACACCCGTAAATTCCACGCACCATGGGATTCAAAAGATAGTCGAGAGCTTTCTGCCCCATATGTCTTTTTCCCCACTCCGCCAACGAGGAGGGCGGCTCTTCGCTCTTCTTCGTCGTGGCTAAACGCCAAAGTGTGGAGGTGACTTCTAAAAGAGAAAGTGGAATTTGTTTTGGCATTCCCTTTCTCCAGACATAGCGGGCACGGGAATCGCGGAGGCAAGAGACCAGCGGAACTTTCAGATCGTCACAAAGCTCAATAACGGGAGTAGTTCCTGGAATGGAATGTGCGGCGCTTTCTGAAATTCCGTAAGGAGTGCGAACTGTGCGGACCATTCCCCCAGCCTGAGGAAGGGCTTCAATTAACGTGACTTCGTAGCTTTTTTGATCGAGAAAATAAGCCGCTACCAGACCGGAAACCCCGGCACCGATAATGGTCACTTCCTTCTTGCGCGTGTCTAATGTTCCTATCATTAAAATCGTTAAATCGTTTTGCTGAAGAGTTGGGTTGCCGGTGCTTTCCTTTCCAGCCGCGCATCAAACGCCATGCAAATATTTCTTAAAAACGGCCTCCCGGCTGCGGTGATTTCGCAAGAGTTGGGAGTGAGTCTTAAAAATCCATCCTTCACGAGTTCTGCGAGTTTAGCCGGAATGGTTTTCAAGTAAGGTGTGTCCAGCTCGGCAGTGTCCCATCGGGTAGCAAAGCGGGTCATCAAATTCAGAATATGTCTCCGAAGAATCTGGTCCTCTCGGTCCAAGAGGTGGCCTCTGGCAATTGGAATTTCACCGTTTTGAACTCGGGTCTGGTAGGTCTCCAAAAGCTTTTCGTTCTGAGCAAAGGCTCCCCAGGAATCCCCAATGGCTGATACACCTAAACCAATCAGCGGGGCCACCTGTCGCGAAGTGTAGCCCATGAAGCTGCGGTGCAAGCTTTCGTTTGCTGCGGCTTTTGAGAGAGAATCTGATTTCAAAGCAAAGTGATCCATGCCGATTTCTTGATAGCCCTCGGCTTCGAGCATCGTTCTTCCCAGTTCATAGAGCGCGCGCTTCTCGTCGCCATTGGGCAGGTCAGCTTCCGTAAATTTTCTCTGGCCGGGCTTAATCCAGGGAACGTGCGCATATCCATAAAACGCTATTCGATCGGGGCGAAGGCGCTTCACGACATCTAAGGTTTGTTCCACACTCTTCAGGGTTTGAAATGGCAGGCCATAAATCAGGTCGTAATTAATACTTTCGTAACCGAGAGCGCGGGCCGTTTCTGTGACGACGCGAACTTCTTCTTCCGTTTGAACACGGTTCACGGTGTCTTGAACTTTTGGGTCAAAATCTTGAATGCCCAAACTCAACCGCTTGAAGCCCAGATGAGCAAGGGTTTCAAGATGGTCCTTCTTTGTTACTCTTGGATCCGCTTCCACCGAAAATTCGGCCGAGGGTGTTTTCTTAAAGCTTTCTAGGAGTGGGTTGAGCAATCGCTGGAGTTCGTCGGCGGTTAAAAAAGTAGGTGTGCCGCCTCCTAAGTGGAGTTCGCTCAAAGGAATCGAACTGTCCGGTCCGCCCGCTTCTTTGAAGCGCTTGAGGTAGAGTTTCCACTCGTTCAGAACAGTTTCAATATAAGGATTTCCGACTGCATGGTTCCGGGTAATTCGAGTGTTACACCCACAGTAGGTGCAAAGACTCTGACAAAAAGGAATGTGAACATAAACCGCGGCACCTACCCCAGCCTTGGAGCTTTTTTCCAATTCACTGAGGATCGATGCAATCCATTGAGCTTCCGTAGGATTAACTTCCCAATAGGGAACGGTGGGGTAGCTCGTGTATCGTGGGCCTGGAACGTTATATTTTTTGTAGAGATCGGAGGATAGCGAGCTCATTTTCCAAAAATCTCCCTTTCAAGTTGAACAAAGAGGCGAACATTTTCTTCGGGAGTGGTTTGCAAAACGCCATGCCCCAAGCCGCAGATCCAACCTCTTCGAAATTTCTGCGGGAGCTTGTGAACGCTTTGAAAGACGTGTCGAAGCTTCGGTTCTAGTTCCATCTTTGGTAAGAGCATCCAGTCCGGGTCCACATTCCCCTGAATAACAAATCGATCTGACCAACGCTCTAGGACCTGGGCAATGTCGTGGTTCCAATCAATTCCCATCGCTTCGATCTGCAAAGGCCTTAGAAATTCCCAGTATTCGGGGCCAGTTTTCTTCGAATAGTAGGTCACCGGATAGTTTGGCAGCTTTTGGTGAAAAAGCTTTAGAAGTTCCTTCAATACTGGGGCCACGTGATCGCGAAACTGTGCGGGGCTTACTTCTCCCCCACACGTGTCTAAGATCGCAACCGTATCTGCTCCGGCCTGAGCTTGAAGAACCATGTTGTCGGCGAGGAGTGGAAGGAGTTTTTCGCAAAATCCATCGTAGCGTCCGTCGGTCAGTCCTGCGACAGCTGTCTGACTTTCTGGAATCGGATCGCCCATCTTTTGATGGCTCCCTTCCACTGCATAGAAAAATAAAGTGAGAGGGCCACCGACGAAACCAAGTAAACCTTTTTCCGGCGAAAGACGGGACCGTGTGAGCCGCATGGCCTTGGCCTGAAAGTCGAGTTGTTGGGCCAAGCCAGGTTTCGAAGAAAGTTTTGAGAGATCCGTTTTCGATCGGAGGTGCCATCCCAGTTTGGGTCCGGGTGAGTACTCCAGCGGCATTCCCATCACTTCTAAGGGGAAGAGCAAATCTGAAAATAAAATCGCCGCATCGAAATCAAAATCTTGAATGGGACCCATTGCGACTTCAGCCGCTACTTCCGGAAGTTTACAGAGATCCATGAAGCTATGCTGTTTTCGAAGGGCTTGATAATGGGAGTGGTACCTTCCCGCTTGGCGCATCAACCAAACCGGAGGGCGGCCGTCGTTTTTCTTGGCGAGAGTTTTTTGAAATCGGTTCATTCTGAACCCCCGTCCGATTTAAGCATGTAGCCGACGCCGCGAACGCTTTTAATGATTTGAGGATCTTCAGAATCTTTTTCCACGAGGCGTCGCAGCCGCATGATGAAGTTGTCGATGGTGCGAGACGATGGAAACTCGTCTTCATTCCATACTTCATTTAAGATTTCATCTCGGCTCACCACTTGGCCCTTTTTCTCGATCAAGAGCTTCAGCATGGCGCACTCTTTGTGGCTCAGGCTGGCGGTTTCTCCGTCGCTCTCGGCTTCGAAGCGAGACAGAAAGAGTTTGGCTTTTCCAATTTGAATTCCGTCTGCGACCGAGTGGTCGGTGATGTAGCGTCGTCTCTTCAAACCATTTTGAACTCGAAGCAGGAGTTCCTTTAAGAAGAAGGGTTTTACGATATAGTCTTCGGCCCCAAGCTCCAGACCCTTGATGCGATCTTCGGGGTTTCCAAAAGCCGTTAAAAAGATGACCGCCGTGCCGCGGTTCAATTTTTGAAGTAATTTGGCTAAATCAAATCCTGATCCATCCGGCAGGCCGACATCGAGCAGAGCCAGATCAAACTTTCTGGAATTGATTTGAAGCTGAGCGTCTTCAAAACTTTCCACCCAGGTAACGTCGAAGCCTTCTTGTCGAAGGCGTTCAGTCAGGGTCGAGCCGACGTTTTTTTCATCTTCTACAACGAGGAGTTTTGATTTCTCAACCAAGAGAACCTCCTCGTTTAAACCAAAGTGCCGCAAGGAATCCGCCTTCTTTGGGACTTGAGAATTGAACGCGCCCGCTCATTCGGTCCATTAAAACAGAAATGAGATAAAGTCCCACACCTGCTCCTTGTGACTTCGGGCCTTTGTAGAAAAGCTTTCCAAGGCGTGCCGTATTCCCTTCAAAGGTGGAGGAGTGATCGTGGTAGTAGAAACCGACTTCTTTGTCGGTCAATTCTGTTTTTAAGCTAACTTCCACCACCTCTTTATTGGAATGGCGGAGCGAGTTCTCCAGTAGATTTTTAAAGATCGTTTGAACCGCGCTCAGATCTGCCAGCACAGATTGATCGTCAATCTGCTGAGAGATTTTCAGACGTTGGCCGTGAGCTTCGGTCCAGCTTTTCAGTAGGCGCTCGACCAGAGTCTTAATTGGAACCGGTTGAACGTAAACCTGCCCGCCCCCTTCGACGCGAGCTAGTTCCAAGGTTCGGTCGACCTGGGCTTCTAAGCGGGAAACGTCTTCCATTAAGCGACGAATCAGGTTCTCATTAGAAAAGGATTCCCCGATGGTTTCGGCCTGAAGGCGAATGCTCGTGAGCGGAGTTCTCAGTTCGTGGGTCAAGGAAGCAAAGAACGCTTGAATCGAGCGGTTTCTTTTAGCATCTCTCCAGTAAAGACCAAAAAGTGCACCGGAAGAAGAAATCAAAAGGGCTAAGAAGGAAAGCGATTCCCACTTAATCATTCGATGGGTTTTATTTCTTTCGCTTTCGGCCACCGAAGATTCCAGTCCAGCAGCTTCTCGAAGTTCAGCGATCTGATCGGCCTGGGTGAGAACGATGTTCACCCACCAGCCTCCAATAAGAGACACCATCAGCAGCCAAGCAACCTGAGCAGATAAAATCCAGGTGAGCCGCCGATTCTCGAGCATCTAGGGGCGTCCTCGCTTTGCGGCATCGTGCATGGCTTCAATCAAATAGGAAACATCGGATTCGGTATGAGCGGTAGACAAGAATGAAACTTCGTAACCGCTCGGAGCCAAGTAAATTCCGCGACCCAAGAGTTCATGAAATACCTTTGGATAGACCTGCTTCTGTTGAGCCGGAATGTCAGTGAGCGACCGTACCGGTTCATCGGTTCCAAAAATTGACCAAAACATGGAACCGCTGGCTTGAACGTGAACCAGGCCCTTGAGTTCGTCTTGAATTTTTTTCGTATACTTCGCCAGGCGCTTATATGGAGGATCTTTCAAAATTTTCTTCAGAGTAGCTAGACCCGCTGTCATTGCAATCGGGTTCGCGCTCAGTGTGCCCGCCTGATAAACGGGCCCAGTCGGCGCAATCAGGTCCATCAAATCGGAGCGACCGCCGTAAGCGCCGACAGGAAATCCTCCCCCAATCACTTTGCCGTAAGTGACGAGATCGGGTTTGATGCGAGTGATCTCAGCCATTCCCCCGAAAGCCGTTCGGAATCCGCTGATCACTTCGTCGAAGATCAGTAGTGCGCCACTTTTTTTGGCAAGCTCAGCAAGTTTTTTTAGAAAGGATTCCTGTTGGATCAGTAATCCGTTGTTGGCGGGAAGGGGTTCAATGATCACGGCAGCGATTTCAGAGCCGTGAAGTTGAAAGATTCTTTCCAGCGCTTCGAGGTCATTCAAGGGAGCAACGATCGTATCTGAGACAACTCCCGTAGTGATACCGGCACTGTCGGGGGAAGCCATTTCGGCCAGGCCCGAGCCGGCACGCACTAACATGGAATCGACGTGTCCGTGATAGCACCCGTCAAACTTCAAAATTTTATCGCGTTCCGTAGCTGCGCGAGCCAAGCGGAGTGCGGCCATCACCGCTTCAGTTCCAGAGTTCACGAAACGAATCTTTTCTACCCAGGGAATCCAAGAAGTAATGAGGGTAGCTAATTCGAGAGAATAGGGTTCCGCAGTTCCATAAGACCAGCCCCGTGCCATCGCTTCGCGAACCGCGTTTGCAACATCAGCATCCTGATGTCCAAAAATAAGAGGTCCCCAGGACATGCAGTAGTCGGTATAAGTATTTCCATCCACGTCGACGAGTTTCGTTCCTTCCGCGGACTCGATGAAAATTGGAGTACCGCCTACTCCACGAAAACCTCGTACTGGAGAATGCACGCCTCCTGGGACGATTCGCTTACTTTCTTCAAAGAGAAGTTTGGATTTAGAAATTTGAGGTCCTTCGGTGTTCATCATCAACTAGTCACTTTCTCCGCTCAGCCATTTTTTTGCGTTTCTTGCACCATAGGTAATGATGGAACTCGCACCTGCTCTGGCAAAAGCTGTCCAGGCTTCGATGTGAGCTGCCGGGCCATTTACCAACCCTTTTTCAGCCAAAAATTCGATGGAAGCGTATTCTCCGCTGACTTCGTATACGATCCAGGGCTTGGTGGGAATTGCCGATTTCAGCTTCGATAAAATATCTAAGTAGGGCAGCCCTGGTTTCACCATCAGCATGTCAGCCCCTTCTTCTGCGTCACGCAGTGAGCTGATTAAGGCATCTCCCGGACGTGCCGGGTCAATTTGATAAGTGGCGCGGTCCTTCAGCGCGACATCCCCTTTGGGAGCCGAGTCCGCGGCAACACGAAAGGGGCCGTAGTATTTGGAATGGAACTTTGCGGAATAGCTCAGAATCAAAGTGCGGTCGAGTCCAGCTTCATGGAGAGCGTTTCGAATGGCACCGACCCGTCCGTCCATCATATCGCTGGGAGCCACGCAGTCCGCTCCTGCTTGTGCATAGGAAAGTGCCGCTCGAGCCAATTCGTCAACAGTGGCTGAGTTTTCAACATGGTCGCCTTCTTGAGAAATAATTCCGCACTGGCCGTGTGAGGTTGAAGAGCAAAGGCAGACGTCCACGGACAAGAAGAGGTCTTTTCCGAAGGCCTTCTTGATGGCGCGAATTTGGTTCGAAGTAAAACTATGATCAAATTGAGTGAGAGATTTGCTCTGAGGAACTCCAAAGAGCAAAAACTTGTGAACACCGTTTTTCATGTCGGCTTCGATTTGCAGAAGCAACGATTTGGGGGTGTCGCGATAAACGCCCGTTAACCCAGGAATGTTTTCGCGAGCGGAAATTCCCTCCACGACAAAGAGGGGCTGGATCATCTGCTGATGTGAAATTCGATGTTCTTGGACGAGCTCTCTTACCCAGCGATTGTCACGAAGTCGTCTGAGAGAAAGCGGTGCTACTTTTCGTGTTTGCTGACCCATTTCTTCCACTCCTCCGAATTCGGAAAAATAACAGGCTTCAACCCGCCTTCGCTGAGTTGCTTTGCGGTTTTTCCTGGCCCGCAAGCATGAATCGCTTTCTTCGGCGCCTTCTTTTTCAGTGCTTCGAACTGAGAACCGCTGCTCCAGTAAATAAATGAGGCTTGCTGAAGCTCGTTCAGAACTTTTTCTCCCAGTTCATCGTAAAAAATCTGATAAGTCGGAATGACTTTTTCTTCGCTCCAGCCGTCTTGAGCTCCGTCGTGAGTGAGCACTTGCCACTGATAAAGTTTCGGAAGCGCCAGAACCTTTTCTTGAAGGGTAGGAAGAATGAATTCAAACCCTAAGGCTTCCGCACAACCTTCGACCCAGATTCCTTTGTGAGCTAGTTTGAACCAGCTAGCCGATCCGGAAGTCCAAACGCGCATGTGTCGCAGAGGCACTGTCCAAAGGTCGGGAACTGCGCGAGAGTGGGCTACAAAAACAGGTTGTTCAGTGTTGATCTCAATTTTCTGCTCTAGGGAGTGAAAGCGTCCCGGAAAGCGAGTGCCATCCCAAATTTCTCCCGACAGAGACTCCGAAATTTCCGGAGCCGACCATTCCAAGGAATTCATCTCATCTCCTTGGTGGCTCGTGCCTCGAATAAAAAGCATCTGCTTTAGATTAGAAAAAGAAATTGCAGTAGCACCAAAGCGTTGATGGCAACCCCCGCCGGAAGCGGCCAGAATTTTTCTCTCGGCATAAACTTGGGCTTCGGTTTCTTTGTCGTGAAGTTTTTGAATGGCAGTAAGTGCGGCCTTGTCCTCTTTGCGGCATTCAATCGCAAGAGCCCCCTGTGCTGGAGCCGCAGGACATTCCTTTAAAGGTAAAACCATCCACCGCAAGTTTCTTAAAAGTTTTGAAAGCTCAGCTCGGGCCTCTTCATCTGCCCAAAGGCGAATCAATCCTGCAAAGGCGAGAATGACCCCGTCCAGATGCCGTTCGCTCGACGCGGGCTCATGCAGTCGGGAAATTCGAGTGTTCACGTTCCCACGAATTTCTAAAAACTTTAAGGCAGGCAAGCGGTCGGGCGCACTCATGGAACGAGGAAGCGCTTGCTCTAAAAAAGCAGGAATGTTTTCTAAACGGCGGGGAGAAGAGGTTCCGATTCGAACCGGTTCTCCCGTTTCTAACTTTCTAAGCGAGTGGGAGTGAAATAAAAGCACATCGCGTGGATTTTCTCGCTTCGGAATGGCCGCACACACCAATTCCTTGGGTCTGTCCAAACTCAGGTCTTTAAAAGAATGAACAGTGAGATCGACTTCTTTAGATTTTAAAGCGGCGTCGATTTCAGCGACGAAGAAATCCTTCCCTTCCACCGATTGCAGCGGAACGTCTTGAATCTGATCTCCGCGCGTATCTATTCCAACGAGTTCAACGGAGATACCCGGATTATTTTTTTCAATTTGAAGGGCAACCCATCGACTCTGTGCCATGGCCAAGAGTGATCTGCGAGTGCCGAGTTTCAGAACTGTCTTACGCGAATGCGGCAAGGTCTTCCCATCCATGTGCCAACGAGATGGATGCGCCTGCAGAATCGGAGAGCATTCTTAAGCGAGCTTTTTCGTGGCACGCTTTGAGAGCGCGCTCGAACTGGGTAGCGCAAGCTTCGCTCTGAAGTTTTTGAAGTGCAAAAATATCTTCTAACGGATGAAAGCCTGAGAGATGGCGCCATTGCTGGGTCTGAGCTCTCAAAGCACCTAGGTGAATGATGCTGCCTGTGCGGGCGCGAGATTTTGATCCCGCTTCCCAGTTTTGAATTCTCCAAGCGTCGCGTTCGGAATCGACCGGAATACAAATCACGACGTGAACGGCACGAGCCCAAGCCTCTGCCTCCACTTTTTCAGAAGTGATGGCCTTGATTCGAGCGGTATCATCGGGACGAGCCTTGATCACCAGATCTTCAATCAGCTTGTGAAGGTTTTCAGAAGAACGGTTTGAAATCCAAAGCGGATGGTCCATCAGCCACGGTGCAATGGTCTGAGCCAAGTGCCCAGCGCCCACTAAAAGCACGGGCTCTGTTTCAGAAGCCGAATGGCTTCGAATCAATCGACGAACGATGCTGCCGTAAGAACCGCTGCCCACGTTTTGGAGGTACTGAGCTCGAATTTCTTTCGTGTCTTCAAAAAGTTTGTTCATGCAGTGATCGAGAGCAATTCGATCACCGGTAAAGTTCTTCCAAGCGGTCTTCATTTGGCCAAAGACATCGGCTTCGCCGCGCATCTCACTCATGAGGCCGGTCGAAACTTGAAGCAAGAAGCTGTAGGCTTCACTACCCTCGAAGTAGTTCAAGGCTTCGCCATGAAAGCCGGGCGCCTCCTGCGACATGAAAACCCAGACCGCTCGTTGACAGGTATTGATTTCAAGGGGTTGAAAGGGCGCAACAGCTTGCCGTGTTCCTTCTAGGAACGCGTCATTCTCGCCCGTCTTAAGAAGATGGATGACCCTTAACTCACCTAACCCCATACTGATTAGTCTATTCAATTGACTCTCTTTTGTGTCACGGCTCTGTCATAAGAATTGCTGAGATAACTCCTTGTAATTAATGGGGGTTCGGGGCAGATTCGAGGGTAATGACCCCTTCTCAAGGCAAAGACAGCATTATCTTTATAGACGGCGCCAGTTCAGGAAATCCGGGGCCCGGGGGTTGGGGAGCTCTCATTTTAACCGCCCAAGACCGAGTGGTGGAATTGGGGGGCGGTGCAAATCCGGTTACCAACAACCAGATGGAGCTGCTTGCTGCACTCCGCGCTTTGGAAAGATTGGAAGAAATTGCTCCCAACGGAGCCGTCGATGTTTACACAGACTCCAAATACTTAATTGAGGGTGTGACCAAGTGGATTTTCGGCTGGCAGAAAAACGGCTGGAAGACCAAAGAAGGAAAGCCGGTTGCGAACTCTGATATTTGGGTTCGCCTCAATGAAGTCCATTTTCGACGAAAGAAACGTGCCCCCGTTCGTTGGAACCACGTGCCTGGGCATAGCGGAGTAGCTGGAAATGAACGGGTCGATGAAATCGCAGTCGCATTTTCAAAGGGGCGTGATCCGTACCTCTATGACGGGACTTTAAAGGACTATTCTCTTTCCGATTTGCGGGACACGGCGAAGTCCGCCCCGATGGCCGTAAAAAAGAAGAAAAAGGACGGACCCGCCTATTCCTACCTCAGTCTTGTGAATGGAAAAGCGATGCGCCATTCGACTTGGTCTGAATGTGAAAACAGAGTAAAAGGAATGACCGCAGCCAAGTATCGAAAAACGCTCTCGGCCGAAGATGAGCAAGCGATCTTGGAAGAGTGGGGAGTGAGGAATTTTAAATGAGCTCAAAAAGTTTTGATCCAAATGCAGCCGCTTCCGAAGATTCGGGAGTTTTTGGTCTCCCCTATTCTGAAAAAGAATCCGCGCTGATTTATTTGCCCGTTCCTTGGGAAGCGACCACTTCTTACGGCGGCGGTACCTCTAATGGTCCAGGCGCTATTTTTGAAGCGAGCCATCAAGTCGATCTTTTCGATCTCGAAGTGGAGAAGCCTTATGAGCCCGGTCTTTTCTTTTTGGAAGAAGCGTCGAAGGTCCGTGATTGGAATAAAGAAGCCAAACGCTTTGCCCAAAAAATTATCGATGTGGGCGGAGACATTTCGGGCAAGCCTTCTTTGAAAAAAGATCTCGAGCGAGTCAATGAGCTCGGCACGCGCCTCAATGATTTTGTAGAAGCCGAGACCCGAAAAATATTTAAGGCCAAGAAAATTCCTGCCATTGTCGGCGGCGATCACTCCGTTCCCTTTGGCGCAATTAAGGCCGCGGGCGAAGTCTATTCTAATTTTGGAATCCTTCACTTCGATGCGCACTCCGATACCCGCGATGCCTTCGAGGGGTTTGAATGGTCGCACGCTTCGATCATGAGAAATGTTTTAGATCACGTCCCCCAGGTGAAGAAGCTGGTTCAAGTGGGCATTCGCGATGTTTGTGAAGAAGAGATTTCGTACTGCCGAGAACAAGGATCACGAGTTAAGACTTTCTACGACTTTGAAACGGCTCAGAAAAAATCGGAAGGGACTTCTTGGTCCAAGATTACTCAGAGCATTGTTTCAGAACTTCCGAATGAAGTTTGGATTTCTTTCGACATTGACGGATTGGATCCCCGCTATTGTCCACACACGGGTACTCCGGTCCCGGGTGGTTTAGAGTTTCACGAAGCGTTGCAGCTCATCGCTGCAGTAGCGAAGGCTGGGAAAAAAATCATCGGCTTCGATCTCAACGAAGTGTCGCCTGGCCCGAAAGAAAATGAATGGGATGCGAACGTTGGCGCGCGCATGCTCTATAAGATGACAGCTTGGACGCTCTATTCCCAAGGTAAGGCGAAATTACTCCGCGCCTAAGAACGGGTAGCGGTAGTCTTTTGCCGGGATCGACGTTTCTTTAATAGTTCGTATCGACGTCCAACGAAGCAAGTTGAACATGCTGCCTGCTTTATCGTTGGTCCCCGAAGCTCGGCTACCGGCAAAAGGTTGCTGACCCACGACCGCCCCCGTGGGCTTATCGTTGATGTAAAAATTTCCAGCGGTGTTTCGCAACCGAGCGCTCAAGTGTACGGTTGCGGTTCGATCTTCTGAAAAGATCGCGCCGGTGAGGGCGTAAGGCGACGTCTGATCGCAGATGGTCAGAGTTTCCTCGAGCTTGTTGTCTTGATAGACGAACACGCTGAGTACGGGTCCAAAGATTTCTTCTGCCATCGTTTTGAAGCTGGGGTCTGCTGCGAGAATCACAGTCGGGTCGATGAAGTAGCCCTTCTTAGAATCCGAAGTACCACCGGTTAAAATTTTTGCGTCGGTCGAAGCTTTGGCAAGGTCGATGTAGCCAGTGATTTTTTTGAACGCGCGTTCATCAATCACGGCGTTCATGAAGTTTCGGAAATCTCGCACATCGCCCACTTTGATGGTTTGAATTTCAGCAATGAGTTTTTCTTGCACCTTGGGCCACAGGCTTCGCGGAATGTAGGCACGAGAAGCAGCTGAACATTTCTGGCCTTGAAACTCAAATGCCCCACGAACCAGCGCAGTAGCTAGCGCATCCACATTAGCTGAGGGGTGAGCAAAGACAAAACCCTTGCCCCCGGTTTCCCCAACAATTCTTGGGTAGGAACGGTAGCGGGAAATTTGAGAGCCGATAGTTTTAAAGATGTGATTGAAGGTACCCGTCGATCCCGTGAAGTGCACTCCTGCGAGGTCGGGGTGATTGAGTAGCACTTGCCCCGACATGGGACCTTCGGCTGGAATCATGTTGATGACCCCATCGGGAAGTCCGGCTTCTTTAAAAAGCCTCATCGTGTGATAGGCCGAAAGAAGCTGCGTATCTGAAGGTTTCCAAACGACCGTGTTTCCCATGATGGCCGGTGCAGCAGGCAAATTTCCGGCAATGGCCGTGAAATTAAACGGCGTGATGGCGAAGACAAACCCCTCGAGCGGTCGATAGTCGAGCTGGTTGCGAACTCCTGGAACGGAGAGGGGCTGAATCTCCTGGATCTGCTGATAAAAGTAAGCATTGAATCTGAGAAAGTCGATGAGTTCACAGGCAGAATCAATCTCGGCCTGGTAGGCGCTCTTCGATTGTCCTAGCATGGTAGCCGCGTTCAAGTGATCGCGGTGAGGACCTGCCAAGAGGTCCGCCGCCTTCAAGAAGATGGAGGACCGGTCGGCTGGGGACATGGCTTCCCATTCCGACTTCCCTTTTAGGGCGGCCTCAGCTGCTGCTTGAATCTCTTCGGGACCAGCGAAGTGTGCCTCCGCTACCACTTCCTTATGGGAATGAGGCATGACCACCGATCGTTTTTGGCCGGTTCGTACTTCCTTGCCACCGATGAAACAGGGAATCTCTACTTTCTCGACCGACATCGACTTCAGTCGAGCCTTCAACTTTTCACGAGGGGATTCTCCAGGGGCGTAGTTTCGAACGGGTTCATTTTGCGGGATCGAAGAGGGCATGGCCGAAAATTACCTGAAAAATGGTGGAGTGGCCAACTCGAAATATGCAGTGTTTCATGGTAAAGGGTAGGTTCGTGAAAAATTACGCGAGTCGAATTCTCAAGATTATTGCCCTAGTGATGGTGGTTTTTCCCATCAGCTACCTGATCTTTGCCGTCACGCTTTTCAATGTCTCGGCAACAAAATGTCTCGGGCTTTACCTCTCCCCCGCTTTTTTGGTGATGAATGTCTTGGGAATCGTCTCTGGCATTGGGTTTTGGAAGATGCGTCGATGGGCTTGGTACACCTTCTGTACGAGTCAGCTGATCGTCATTTACGCCAACGTTCTTCTGGCTTTTCACTATGGTGAAAGTCGTTACCGAATTCTCAGTTTTGTGTTTTCGTTGGTCATTGTTTGGATCTTCTATAATCGCGCAGAGCGCGAAATCCGAGTTCCCTACTTTCTTCCTAAGATTCGATGGTGGGAAAGCAATCCCCGGTATCGACTTTCCATTCCGGTGGAGTTGGAAAGAAAAAATGGCAACCGCCTACAAGGGGAAGTTTTAGATCTTTCCGCCAAAGGTTGCTTCGTGAAGTTGCGCCAAGATCTCACAATGGACGAAAGAATTTCGATGGACCTGCGCGCGTTCGGTGTGAACCTCGAGTGTCAGGGTACTGTCGTTTGGCGCGCCGATAGCGCGGTCACCCATCCCAAAGGAATTGGAATCAAATTCGATCGTCTCACTCGAACTCAGCGACAAGTCCTTCGCGCCATGACTCAAAGAATTGAAAAGATGGGCGACGTTTACCGGTCTTATCGGTACCTCTTGAGCCAAGAAGAATTCAATCGCCGCTATGAAGAAATGAAGAAGGGCAAATTGAAGGTCTCTGAGGCGGAAGTTCAAGAAGCGGAAGGTTCCGCTTGAGCTCGCCGATGGAGGCAGCGCTCGAGCTTGCGCAAAATGCGGCAGCGCTCGATGAAGTTCCTGTGGGAGCGGTTGTCGTTCATCAAGGAAAAATCGTGGGCCGCGGCTTGAATCGTCGCGAGCAAGATCACAATCCGGTGGCACACGCTGAGATTTTAGCTATTCAAGATGCCGCAAAGAATTTGAACTCCTGGCGCTTAGTCGACTGCACGCTTTATGTCTCGTTGGAACCGTGTCCGATGTGCCTGGCTGCTTGTCAACAAGCGCGAGTGACTGAAGTCGTTTACGGAGCAAAAGATCCCAAGGGTGGGGCGCTCAGCTTAGGGTATTCTTTGCATGAAGATGTTCGTACCAATCATCGGTTCTCGGTGAAGTATGAAGAGGATCCTCGCTGCGGGCAGATCCTGTCCGACTTTTTTAAGAACAAACGAAAAGTCTAAGAAACGATCGAAACATCGCTCAGTAATGCGTACTGCGGACCGTGGTAGCCGGTGCCTGAATTGGATCCGCCCATCGCTTCGCTGTTTTCAAAGTGTGCGCGCTTCACAAGCTGGTTTGAGAGACGCAGATTCTTAAAATTCTCCCGAATGGAACCCGAAAGCGAACCGCCCTTAATGTAGGTAACGGTTTTCTTTTTATTGTCGTAGAGTTTTGCCAATCGAATTTCACTGCTAAAGGTTCCGGTGTTGGAATCAGAAAACAATCCCGAAAACTGCAGCACTTCTAAAACGGCGGGAGCTTGCTCAGTTAATTCTTTGTGACTGAGCTTTCCCGGGGCCACTAAAATATTTCCGCGAGAAGTCGTCACTTCTTTTTTCAGATAGTCCGCATACTGTTTTTCAGTCGCAGTAGAAACGACTTGGTTTTCTTTCACTAAGAGCAAGGGTTCTTGTAATACGCCTTGATCGGAAATGGCCAAGGTGTCTGCGCCAAAAGAGAGAGACGGATCTAGAGAGATGGTGAGTAAATCCCCCTGGGCTTCAGGAATTAAAGCGTCTCCGGGTTTCACAAAAGGCAGTTGATTGTAAGCGTTGACGGCCGAAAGTTGGTTGATCTGGCCGTGGAAAAGATTCAGTAGCACATCGGAATCGACGATGACGGCAAAATTTCCACTCACCGGTCGTAAGACATCGAGGGAGTGCCGCGCACGATCGGAGGCTTCGTCAAAAAACTCCTCCAGCGGAAGGTCGTCCAAGCTGACAGACCACATGGTCTTCAAATATTCATCGGAATCCGCAATGGGCGATGTTTCCGATTTGCGGGCGTAAGAATATGCAGTTTCTAAATAGATTCGGCTCTGCGAGGTGCGATGAACCAATCCATTGCTGAGATGCAATTCTCGGTCGTGAGTCGAAAGAAAAAGTTCGGCCGAATTAAAAGTGGTTTCACGCGCCTTGTTCACCGCCAAAGAAATTCTCTGGGTGAGTTTTTGAACCACGGATTCCAAATCTTCCGCCATGCGCGGATCGGTCGTGGAGAGCTGCGGCACAGCAGCTTCCAGTTTTACCGGAAGCTCCCAAGCTTGGTGATCTGTTTGGAGGGCTGACTGAATGGCTGCGTCCAGTTGGGGATCCAAAGGAAGCCGCAAAAAAAGTTTCTTGCTGATTTCGCCCTGTCTTCCCACGGTGGGAAGCTTTACAAAAATTCGGGCAGTAATTGATTCGGATCGAACGTCTCGATCTTGATCGATGGCGAGATTTTTGCTTTCGCCTAAGAAGTAGCGTTCCCGACGATGGGTGTGCTCTTGAGAAATAATCCAACCTTTTACTTCTTTGCGCTGTTGAAGGCGCGCTTTGAGCTGATCTAAATTCCAACGGTTCATCCGAGAATTACCTGGTCTAAGAGAACGTAAGTGCCGCCGCAGCCTGCGTAAACGAACTCTTTGTGATATTTGCCACAGCCGCCAGCATCATTAAAAGGATGGCGGGCACGGTCGGGGCGTTCTGAGGTCGATTCAATTTTAGATTTTCCTAAAATTGATTTCAAAACATCCGGAACGTAGCCGGTCATTTGAATGTCTCCACCCGCTGGTCCTTTGAAAGTGCGGCCGGTGAGTTTTCCGTTTTTCACTTCCTTCAAAAATTGAATGCCCACTTGGATTCCCATGCCCTTGGGGTCTTCCATTCCGCCGGCAGCTTCTGTAGCAATAAAGCCGTCGTCGATTTGAGCCAGAAGTTCGTCGTAGGTGTTGTGACCGGGGCTGAAATAGGTGTTGGTCTGGCGCGTGTAAACTCCGCTCGCCCAGCTCTCTCTTTTTCCGTTCGCAGTCCGGGGAACTCCCAGGCGAATGGCCGAGGTTAAATTCGTCATGGGTGACTTGAGCGTGCCTTCGTCTAAGAGAACTTGTTCCTGCGCGAACCAACCTTCTTCATCAAAGAAATAACTACCCCAGGCAGCGAAATCCTCGGTGCCATTTTGGAAGATAGCGGGGTTGTTTAAGATGGTGGCGTGTTGATTGCCGACCTTCTCTTCGATCTTGTGAAGTTCCCAAGCGCGGCTGCGACCACGAGCGCAAGTGTCACCTTCTTGGGAATGACCGAACGCTTCGTGCGCTAAAACTCCGGTCAACACCGGGCTCAGCAGCACGCGATATTTTCCTGGGTTCAGTCGCTCCGCAGTTTTCAAGGATTTCAAATCTTCTAAAAGCTTTCCGATGTCCGCGTCCGAAAATTCCACTGCTTCCAATCCGCCAAGGCCACCGATTCGACTCACGGTGCGTTCTGCTCCCGACATGGTGATAACGGTGAGAGCAATCCGATACAGCGATTGGGAAATATTCACTTCGCGGTCGATAAAGATCGACTCTTCTTGCGAGAAGCCCTGTCTCGCCATTGCAAACGTGACGTCCTCCGATTTCAGCCCGTGCTTCGGAGCGAGCTCCAAGCACTTCAATACCAAATGCTTCAAACGATCTAGGGTTTCGCTCGCCGAGACCTTGGGAGTTTTTTGAAATCGAATTCCAAAATGAACCGGAGTGAGAGCGTTCACGTTCGCAGGAATCTGAGAAGTAATTTCTGGATCTAGCTTTTGAGCGCGGCGTTCTTCCCACGATGGCGGATGGTACGGCCGAAACTGTACGCCGCTACCAGGTTTGTTCCCGCGCACTCTTTGCACCAGCTTTAGCGCCGTTTGTTTTAAGCTTTCCAGTTCCAGGTCGTCAGTGGCTTGTTCAAATAAAGTGTAGCCATCGTAAATGCGAAGAACGACACCCTGAGATACGCGATCGGAGACATTGGTCTGCTTCAAGTTCGCCGAAAAATTAGTCGACGCGCGGCGTTCTAAAAAAACAGATCCGTACCAGCCCTCTTGAGCTTCAAGTGTATGAACCAGCTCTGCTAGGGGTTTTCGAAGGGCTTGAAGTTCAGGATCGAGAGTGGCTCGTTGTCCGGGCGGTGTTGCGGTTAGCTGAATAGATGACATAGCCACAGCTGTAGTATACCTTTTTCAGACGTGCAATCCCTGAAAGCGTCCCTAAGCGTCTTTGGCAGCTGGAGAATGATGGTCATCTTACTGACCGGTTTTTCCTCGGGCCTTCCACTCGCTTTAACTGGTGCAACGCTCCAGGCTTGGATGAGCGACGCCCAGGTGAATCTCACAGTGATCGGTGTTTTTGCCCTGGCCACGACTCCTTATAGTCTCAAGTTTCTATGGGCCCCGTTGATGGACCACTACATCCCACCATTCCTAGGAAGACGAAGGGGTTGGATGCTGATCTGTCAGGTAGCTCTGGCCATCACGATTGCTCTGTTCGCCTTCTGTGATCCTGGACATTCTTTGGGAACCATTGCGTTCCTGGCTTTTGCGGTCGCATTTTTCAGCGCTAGCCAAGACGTGGCTATCGACGCCTTTCGAACCGAAACCCTCCTGCCTGAAGAGTTGGGAGCCGGCGCAGGCATTCAAACCCTGGGCTACCGCATTGCCATGATTGTGTCGGGAGCCGGAGCTCTGGCCATGGCCGATCACCTGCCCTGGAAAGTCGTTTACCTGGTCATGGCCGGCGCCATGTCGATTGGCATTTTGGCCACCCTCTTTGCTTCCGAACCCAAGGAAGTGCGGCTTCCAAAATCTTTGGCAGAGGCATTTGTACTCCCCTTAAAAGAATTTTGGATGCGCAAAGGCGCTGGTGAAGTGTTGCTCTTCTTGTTTCTCTACAAAATCGACGCAGTGATGGCGAACGCATTGACCACGCCTTTCTTATTGGAGCTGGGGTTTAGCAAAACCGACATCGCTGCCGTCGTGAAGACGTTTGGAATCGCCGCCACCATTGTGGGCGTACTCATTGGCGGGGCTTGGATGGCGAGCCTTGGGCTTCGTCGCGCGCTCTGGGTATTTGGTATCGCGCAAGGCGTGAGCAATCTGACTTTTCTTTTGCTCGCTCACATGGGGAAAAGCTATCCGGTGATGATGGCGTCGGTGGCAATCGAGAATATTTGCTCGGGCATGGGAACCGCGGCCTACACTGCTTTCATGATGAGTCTTTGCGATCGTCGATTCACCGCTACGCAATTTGCTCTCTTAACCAGCTTGATGGCGCTTTCGCGTGCGGCGACGAGCGCACCTACGGGTTTTCTCGCTCAGCACTTGGGATGGGAAATTTTCTTCTTAATATCGACGTTGATCGCCATTCCGGGTTTGGCCATGCTCTCTCGTTTCAAGCATTGGCAGCTCCAAATCAAACCGGGTAATTAAACTCGCCCCCGGAGTTCTAGTGCAAGCTGTCTGGATCTCTCACTGAAAAGACGGGCGCTTCCGGAACTCCATTCACAGCCAAAGCCCGATCAAAGTGACGGAAGGTTTGTTTCGAATCATCTAAAACTTTTCGTCCAGGGCAGAGAATGGGTTCATTCGGAAATTCCATTTCAGCACCGGCTGCTTGGTCTGCATCTAAAATGGCCGGACCGCAGTGGGCGCGGATTTCGTCGACCACGAGTTGGTACTTTCGAATGTCTTCGGGGTCGAGCAATTCCAATTCCGCCACGCCTTCTGCTTGGTAGCGATAGAAACTCGGAATCTCGGCTGACCAGAGAATGGGCGGGGAATAGATCGATCGAACGTCGGGCATGTCGTGAATGCGCTTACGATGAACGACGCTAGAGTTGAGATCCACCACTTCGCCGAATTGGGTGGCGACCCAGAAACCAATGTTTTCTCCCCAGCACCCTGCCCAGATGGCCGTTTGATCGTCCAAGATTTCCACCCAAGCGAGTTGCCCGTACATCACGCGCGATTCAATTTCGAAAAGCTTGAGCGCTTCCACGCAGGCAGCTGCAACCATGAGGGGGTAGTCTGATCGATCTCCCATCACACGATCGACCACGCGTGAAACTACCCGGGTGATTTGTGCAACGACTGCTAAGGGAGTGGTGGGATCTAGAGGTGCTTCAACTGACATCGGGCTACTACTAGCCCATCCAACGCTTCCATGCAAACGCGGACAGCAGCGCCCAGCCTATTAAGAGAGACACTCCCCCGACGGGGGTAATGGCGCCGTACCAACGGGTTCCTGTGAATGCGATGAGGTAGAGGGTGCCTGAGAAAATGAGAATGCCGGCTAAGATGGCGGTACCCGCCCATTTTAAGAGGGGGTCGTTTTGGTTCAATGAAAGTATCCCCACAGCCAGCAACGCTAGAGCATGAAAGAATTGGTACTGAACTGCAGTCTGATAGGTCACAAAAGCTGCAAGCTTAAGTTTTTCTGAAAGAGCATGGGCGCCGAAGGCGCCCATGCCGACACTTAAGAAGCCTAAGACTGCACCTGCAAAAACGAACGCATACCCACTCATGCTTTTAGCCACGGCAGAGCTCCAATCCGCGAGCAATCATTTCAGATTTATCTTTCGCAGTTTTTGAGATTTCAGAGAGAGAAGCCCGAAGGGATTTATCCCAGGGCGCATTCATTTTGAGAGTATGATTGATTTCGACAATTTCTAATCGCAGCAGCCAATCCTGTGGAAATTTCTGATCTAGTTCTTTTACGATGGGATCGAGTTGGTCAAGCGTAGTCTTCGCATCTTTTTTTGCTTCGCGAATAGTTCTTACACGAGCGTAAAGATCTGTGAGTTCACGATTCGTCTGTGTGAGGTTCGTTTTGGGAGCTCGGGGTTTTTGACCGTACCCACCAGTCGCTTTCAAATAAGCGGCGCGGTCAGCAGCTCCGCCAAAAACTGAAACGACTTCCACGCCACAAGCGAGGTCAAACGGACCCCAGTCCGGCTGGTAAAGCGTTTCGTTTCCGTTTCGAATCGTACAGGGATCAAAAACCAGAACGAGGTTCTGATCTTTTCGACGAACAACGTCCTTCAGTTTTCCTTCCAGCTCAATTCCAGATTCAAACGTCATCTTTCCTTTTTGACCGGATTGAAATCCGAGAGACTCCAGGTCTTTCGGAGTTAGATCTGCTGGAGATTTGTTGAGGCCACTTACTTTTCCAATCGGGGCGCTGAAACCGTGCTGATGGTAGCTCGGGCCTTGATTGGGCAACTCTTCGTCGTGAAGTGCGAGTTGAACTGGGCCCGTGAATTTCAAAAATGTGGCTTTGTCTTTTTTTCCACCCGATTTGTAGTGAGTGAGAACGCCGCTGATCTGTACGCCCGAATCGAGTTCGACTGTGGCGACGTATTCTGCGGCCAGGGCTTTGGCAAGTCCCACGACCCCGCCCTGCTTGTAGGCCATGGAAGGAGTAAACTCCTTCAGTACATTTGCAAGCGATTGAAAATCTTCAGCCACAAAAAGTTGTGGTTGCGGACGAGTGATGTCGTAAGAAGTATTGATGCATGCCAAGCTGAGCGGGATTTTTTTCACTTCATCACTCAGGCAATGGTAGCTCTCGCCGACTGACGAAAGCAGGCCTGCTCCGTAGATCTTGCTGTCTTTTTTTCCAACCAATCCGTACTCGATAGTCCACCAGCCCATTCGGGCGAGGCAGGCCGCTTCGCTGACGTAAGTGATGGAGGCCACTGCTTGGTCCAGCCGCTTTTGACAGGCCTGAATTTCCGCTTCGGTTGATCGGGGGTCTTCTTTGATGTCCGAGAGATCTCGAATCGCTTCGTAAAGGGTCATGTCCTCTTTCGAGAAGATCGCTTTTCTGGAAACCTCACCGTAGCTGCGAAGATATTCGGCGTATTCGGGATCGGCCACGATGGGGGCGTGTCCTGCAGCTTCATGAACAATATCGGGCGCCGGAGTGTAGGCCAAATGTTCGAGCGTTCGCATTTCACAGGCAATCGGCATGATCCCCAAAGACTGAAACTCTAAGAAAACGGCGGGCGGAATAAATCCACTGACGGCCACGGCCCGCCATCCAAAGCGGCGCAGGCATTGATCCATCTCTTCAATCAGGGGAATTCTTTCGGTCGAAATTCCCGTTTCTTTTAATCCGTCCAAATACTTTTGATGAGCGTGATCTTTAAAATAGGCTTTTGACACCCGAAGGATGTAGCGCCAAGAGGCATGGTCGATGGCCGTATAAAGGCTTGCGTCTTGCTTCGCTATATAAGGAAGCAGATGATCCGGGATTTTCTCAGTGAGCGGGCGTTGGACGCGAACCATTGGCGATCAAAATAGCGTAACCAACTAGGATTCTCAATCATCTTGGATTAGGATACGGCTAGATGCAGCAGGATCAACAGTCCTCTGGACACGAAAAAGAGTTCTCAGGGCCGCTCTGGAAGCACCCGTACGTCATTTATATTTGGATTACTGCGATCCTTTTTGCGATCCTACTTTTTGCAGGTTGGCTGGCTCTATCGAATGGTTGGATCCCCGAGCGAGGCACCGTGAGTACGGCTCGGGTTTCGTCTTTCGACGCTAGACGGAACTAGACAACAGATCGAGTTTGGAATAAATGATTCGATCAACTGCTATTCTTTGTTGGACAGTAGCTCAGTTGGTAGAGCAATCGGCTGTTAACCGATCGGTCGTAGGTTCGAGTCCTACCTGTCCAGCCATTTAAAGAAAGATAAAATTATTCAAAGCCCTTTGCTTCGACACAATTAGATTTTGTTCGAAGCAAGCTGGACAGGTAGGACTCGAAGCGAGAGAGCGACCGCGACGAACCCTTTGGGTTCGTCGCGGACAGTCACGCAGGAAGCGTGACTGAGCGAACGAGGTGAGGCGACGCAAGGAGCGCCCCGGAAGGGCGCGACTGTAGGCGGCGAGTCTCGCCGAGGCGCTTCAGCGCCGAGCCCTTCCACTGCACCTTCGACCTAACCAACGAATTAAGCTAAATTTCAATAATGGGAATCAAAGTACCAAGCGCGCTAGCTGTGTTTTTTTTCGCCACTCTAACCCAAGCAGCCCCCCCAATCCTCGGATCACCCCAAGCAAAGAAGGGAGGCAACTTTCGGTACAACATCCTGGTAAGCCCTCAAACTCTGAACCCGATCACCGCTCACGACGGATACGCCGTACGCGTAAGACCTTGGATGTCCGAGTCGCTCCTCGAACATCACGTAGATACTTACGAATGGCTGCCCCTCCTTGCCAAAAGTTACACGATTGCCCCGGATAAAAAGAGTGTCCGGTTTGAACTGCGCCAAGGTGTAAAATTTCACGATGGCTCAGACCTTACTGCGGACGACGTAAAATTTAGTTTGGATATCTACCGTCGGGACACGGGAACGGGTCTTGAGAGTCAAATTCTTTCGAACGTCGAGGCAGTTGAAATCCCTGATAGTCAGAGTGTCATCGTTCGATTTAAGAAAGCTCTTTTCTCAAACCTCCAGTTAGTTGCGAGTCTGCCGATTGTTCCAAAAAAGATTTATTCAGATAAGGAAAAGGCGTCGCTGCTCAATCGCACCGTAGTTGGAACGGGCCCCTATCGGTTCAAGGAATACACACCTGGCCAGAGATTGATCCTCGAGAAAAATCCGAATTGGTGGGGAAAGAATCTGCCGCGATTTAAATACAAATTCAACTTTGATCAGATCACCGTACGTTTTGTGAACGAGGTGATTCCCTCTTTGCAGATGATTAAAGCAGGGGAACTTGACTATCGATCTCTTTCCTTTCTTACTCCGAACGAATATTTGAAGGAGGATCCCCAGGGGAAACTCAAGATAGTAAAGATTCAGAATTATTCCGTCTATACATCGGGGATGAATATTTATTGGAACCTCCGTCTTCCTCTTTTTAAGAGCAAGAAAGTACGAAGAGCTCTCCAGTTGCTTCTCAATAGAAAATTGATGAATGAGAAGACCATGGGTTCGCCATCCTTGTTCACAACTGGCCCTTGGCATCGTTTGAGTGAGTATGCTGATCCGTCCCTCCCAGAAGTGGGCTTTGATCCCGTAGAAGCACAGCGACTTTTAAAGAGTGACGGTTGGTCCGATACGAATGGAGATGGCGTTTTAGATAAGGTAATTGATGGCAAGCGAGTCGATTTTCGAATCAACCTGTCTTTTGCTACGAGCGATCACGATCAAATTCTTTCTTTGTATCAATACGAACTTAAGAAGGCCGGAATTCAACTCGGTCTTCAGCGCATGGAGTGGGCAACTCTTCTCACTAAACTTCAAGAGCTGAAGTTTGAGGCTTATTTGGTGGGGAGAGGCAACCCCGGCCTGATTGATTTCAATCCAAGGCTGGATTGGCATTCTGAAATGATTGATAAGACGGATTCAAATGACGTCGCTTACAGTAATCCTAAGTTGGATCGGATTCTTGAAACGGCTGAGGCCGAGTTTGACCGAAAGAAACGGATTCAACTTCTTCGAAAAGCCTATCGACTCATTGCTGAAGATCAGGTCTTTCTTTTTCTATTCAGTGACCCAGCAACTTACCTAGCAATATCGCCGCGGATTCGTTACCAGAAGCCCAGTTATCGATACGTTGTGGGAATCGACTATTGGTGGATGGAATAAGCTCCGCTAGTAAATCCCCTGAAACGCCTGCACGACAGTTCGATTTTCGTTGATCGTCCAAAAATCTAACCCCAAACCTCCGCCCGCACAGTTTTGTGGAATGTCGGTTCCTGGACACGGATCGTAAACACTTCCACTCGCTGCCAAGACGAACTGACTCGAGTTCATATTCGTCAAATTCACGAATCGCAGAGCGGGCGGGATCACCCCTTTTCTGACAGAATTCGTTGCGATGAAGACGGTGCTGCCTGCACCGACTGGGCAAGTGATGTTGGGAATGGCGTCGTAATTGTAGGTGTTACAGGTGGTCAGAGGAACACCTACCCCGCAGGTATTGGTGCTTCCGACCCAGTCGTCAAATCCGATGGAGTAGTAGGGTCGAGTGCCAGAGGGTTGAAAACCAATTTGTCCCAGACAAGTGGTGTAGGTCCCATTGGCCCCGACATAAGATTGAAGGGCGGTGTAAGCAGCCTGTTAATCTTTGCCTCCGTCTGGCGAGCATAGGCTTGATATTTTTGGTACTGAGGAATGGCCACTGCGCTCAGGATACCAACGGTACCCACCACAATGAGCAACTCCAATAAAGTAAGGCCCGAGTTTTCCTTGAAGAGGTGCATGATCTGCCTCAAACGTTCTAATAGATCGGAAGTATCATTATAGAACTATTTGCTGGCGACGCAAACCTTCGTTGGCCCGATGTCCCCATCTGCCGAAAACTCTTCAATATGTTGGGTGAGGCGCATGCGAATGGCTTCTGGCTTCCCGTTCGAATCTTTCTGTGCCGTCAGGTGGATAGTCAGATTTCGAAATCCCCAACCCTGATGAAATGCCCATGCGGCTTTGAAGGTGCCATCTTTTTCATAGCATTGGATCATCTCGTAACGGTCTCGGTCGGGCGATGCTTTTTGTAAGATGAGTGCCTGGCCCTCGTTATTTACTGAAGCCCGGAGCGCGGCAAATTGAAGTTCGCCAGGACCTTGGAGTTCGATTTTCCCTGAACATCCTTCCTGAGGGTTTTCAACCACCCAGGCGCCTTCCGTTTGAGCGAACTTTTGGAAGGTTTGCAGACAGCTTGCTATCTCCTGGTCCTCGGTAGGACAGGCAGTGAGAACTAAACTAAAAAGAAGGGCTGCGGCCGCTTTTTTTACACTAAACATGAGGCGCTTTTTAGCACAAGATAAATTAAACTAATATTAAATAAAATTATTCAGCAATTTAGAGTATTTCCGTCCAGGGCGGGCTGATTGCAAAGGCAGCGTTAATCTGCCCGACGTGAGAATAGGCCTGGGGGAAGTTTCCGGCCTGGATTTTTTCTACTGGCAGATAGTGTTCTGCAAAAAGCCCCAAAGGATTTGCCGAGGCCATCACGCGTTGCATGACGTCTTTGGCTTCACTTGCCTTCCCAATCTTTGCCAATGCCTGAACCAACCAGAAAGAGCAAATCAGAAACGCTGATTTCGGATTTCCAAAATCATCCTTCCTCAAATAGCGGTACAAAAAGCTGGCATTTTCCGCGTCAGCTCCGAAACGAAGTTCTGAAGCAATTCTTAGAACCGTTTGTTCCACGAGTTTTTCGTCTGGGAATCTCAGTGTCGAAAGTTGAAGGAGTGCGGCGTCATAGGTTTCGTCTTTGGGACCATTTCGTACGGAGCCCTCTTTTACCGCTGCTCGAACAGCAGCTTCGGCGCGGGAGGTTTCTTTCTTCAAATCGAGATTTAATTCCTGAAGGTAACCCCCCTTTTGAATTCTGTGTATTCGCTCGAGCCCCGCCCAGCACATTAAGTTTGAAAAGGTGTGTTCTTGCCAACCATTTCGAAGTTCCCAGAGACCCGCGTCGGGTTGGCAAATGCTACGAGAGCAGAGCCTGGCTAAGTGTTCTAAGAGTTTCTCGTGATCTGGGGTGCGCAAGTGCTGAAAGCGTTCGTCAAAAAATACGGGAGCTAAGGTCAGAATCATTTCTCCGTAAACATCATTCTGTACGTGTTCTGCAGCTTGGTTTCCGCTGCGGACTGGTAATGAACCGCGGAAGCCTCTCCAATTGGAATGCTCTAGCTCCGGAAGTGGCAGCGATTGATCGATGCAATAAACGGGGCGTAGTCTTTCGCGGGAATGATCATGTTTTTCAGCCACGTTGATCAGAAACTTCATGAAACCTTCGGTTTCTTCGAAATGACCCAGGTTATTGAAGGCTGTGAGAAAGAAATACGAATCGCGAAGCCAGCAGTAACGGTAGTCCCAGTTTCTGCTACCCCCCTCTTCCTCGGGCAAGCTGGTGGTAAGTGCGGCCAAGATTGCACCGGTGTCTTCGTAGCAATGAAGTTTTAAAACGAGCGCCGATCGAATGGTTTCTTTCTGGTAAAGGCTGGGAATCGAGCAATGCTTTACCCAAGTTTTCCAGTAGTCCGCTGTTTGCTCTAAGAAGCGATTGGCGAGCTGAACTAAGTCCTCTTCCACGCCGGAGCTCCAGGTCAAACCAAAGTAGAGCGGCTCTTTTAAAGAGAAGGGTGTCTCTTCGCAGAGATAGGTCAGCGACATGTTGGTGACCAGACGTATATATTCATTTTGAATTTCGTAGCGAAGATGACTGTTACCGCGGATACATTTTGCTGGCTCTTTAGTCCAGCCGTCGACGGGTTTACAGACTACGCGAATTTTTGGACTTCCCTTCAACGGTTCTACTTTTCTAAATACCGACATCGGTCTGTAGATTCGACCATGTTGATAAAAGCGAGGACAGAAGTCCGTGATCCTGAACTGGCTCCCATCCGCACAGGTCAAAGTCGTTTCTAAAATATTTGTATTGGGAATGTAGGATTGAATTCCAGTCGAAGAATCGATGGACTCAATTGAGAAGTGCCCCCCTTCTGCGTCCAAAAGTTTTCCAAAAACGGGAGGGCTATCTGGACGCGGAAAACAGAGCCAATCAATAGATCCCTTCTGCGTGATAATAGACGAGGTTTGACAGTTTCCGATGAGTCCAAAGGGGTACACGCTTTTTCTCCTCAAAAAGTCGTCGATTCGGAGTTTCAAGTATATTTTTATTTTATATCAAAGTAAACTCTGCAAACACGATGAGACTCTCTTTGCGCTTTATTATTCCGCTTTTGGCGGTGCTGGGTCTGATTACTTATGGGCTGGTTCCTTTGGTGGATAGCCTGATGTTCAAGTGGTTTGTTCGAGATATCGATATTCGAGCCAAGCTCATCACTACAACCATGCAGGATTCCTTGACGGATGCTCGAAAAACTCCTGGGTTTGGTCCAAAAATTCAAAAACTTTTTAGTCGCGCGATTCAAGATGAGCGCCTGTACGCAATCGGTTTTTGCGATACCAAGGGCGATCTCCTTTATAAGACAGATACTTTTCCAAGCAGCGTGAGTTGTGAACCTCAGTCACAGGGAGAGTCGCATACGCGCGTGCTTCAGCTCCCACAAGGTCCTTTGCATTTAGCCTATCAAAATGTTGCCGACGCGGGGAAGACGTATGGTCAGCTCGTGCTCATGCACGACTTGAGTTTTATTCAGAGAAGAAGTTCTGAAACGAAGGGCTACCTGGTTTACTTCTTCATTGCGCTTGCCATAGTGATTGCTCTCATTACAGTCGTCGTGGCGCAGCTGAGCTGGAAGGGTTGGGTGAACGGCCTTCGATCTATTTTACGAGGAGAAGGTATTCTTCGATCTTTCTCGATGGCGGTTTCGCCAGAGCTTCGTCCGATTGTCAAAGATTTACGGGCGCTCGTTCGAGATTTAGAAACAGACCGCCGCTTTCGGGATGAAAGTCAGATCAGCTGGAGTCCCCGCGTTTTAAAAGACATTCTGAAGAATGACCTCCGGGGGGATGAGGTTCTCATCGTTTCCAATCGGGAACCCTACATTCACAATAAAAAAGATGGCAAGGTCGAAACCCAGTTTCCAGCAAGTGGCGTTGTCACTGCATTAGAGCCTGTGATGCGCGCATGTTCCGGAACATGGATTGCACACGGAAGCGGAAGTGCGGATCGAGAGGTGGTGGATGAGCACGATCACGTCATGGTTCCACCAGAAAATCCGTCCTATCGAATTCGTCGAGTCTGGCTGACTCCTGAAGAAGAAGCGGGTTACTACTACGGTTTTGCAAACGAAGGAATTTGGGCACTTTGCCACATCGCGCACGTCCGTCCCGTTTTTCGGTCTCAGGATTGGAATCAGTATGTAGCGGTAAACGAAAAATTTGCAGACACGGTTGTTCAAGAGGCAAAAACATCGGACCCCGTCATTCTCGTGCAGGACTACCACTTCGCCCTGCTTCCCAAAATGATTCGCGAACGGTTGCCCAAGGCCACTGTCATTACGTTTTGGCACATTCCTTTTCCAAACCCGGAAGTTTTTGGAATCTGTCCCTGGCGTGAACAGATTTTAGATGGGCTTCTTGGAAGCACGATCTTGGGTTTTCATACCCGCTTTCATTGCAATAATTTTATGGATGCTGTGGATCGTTTTATGGAAAGCCGAGTGGAACGCGAAACTTCCACGGTTTCTTATCAGGGAAATCTGACAGTGGTGAATCGCTATCCGATTTCTATCGAATATCCCGTGAAGTGGCTGAAGACTCAGCGCTCTGTTTTGGAATGTCGCACTCGGGTTCGTCAGAACCACGGGCTTCCGGAAGATCGGTTGGTGGGGGTCGGTGTAGATCGTTTGGATTACACGAAAGGAATTTTGGAAAGGTTTCTGGCTGTCGAACGTCTTCTGGAATTGGAACCTCAGTGGATCGGTCGCTTTACCTTCATACAGGTGGCCTCCCCCACGCGCACGGCTATCGATCAATACCAGCACTTTGAATCCGATGTGCGGGCCTTGGCTGTTCGAATCAACAATCGGTTTCGGCAAGAGGGATATGAGCCGATTGTTTTAAAGGTGGAGCATTGCGAACCGCATCAGGTCTATGAGTATTACCGCGGCGCCGACCTTTGTTTCGTCAGTAGTTTGCACGATGGAATGAATTTGGTGGCGAAGGAATTCGTGGCATCCCGCGACGATGAGCAAGGTGTTCTGATTCTGAGTCAGTTCACCGGAGCGTCTCGAGAGTTGCCGGAGGCCCTGATTGTGAACCCTTACAACATTGATCAATCGGCTGCCGCGTTGCATATCGCTTTAGAGATGCCCAAAACCGAGCAGCGCAGCAGAATGCGCAGCATGCGGGCGTTGATTCAGGAGTTCAATGTCTTTCGCTGGGCGGGTCGAATGCTTTTAGACGCGGGGAGGATTCGTCATCGAACGCGTCTTTTTGCTAGAATTGGAAAAACTGATTTAGATAAAATGCAGCTTCAACAATGAATCCACTGTTTTCGACCAGTAGCCTAATGATTTTGGAATCTCTCTCGTTCACTCAAACTCTCTATGCTTTTGACTTCGATGGAACCTTGTCGAGAATTGTTCGAATGCCCGGCGAGGCAAAGGTCTCTTCTAAAACAGACGACTTACTGAAGGAACTTGCCGGGCTCGTCCCTGTGGCCGTGGTTTCAGGTCGAAGCATTCATGATCTTCGTGAGCGATTGAGTTTCCAGCCGCCTTACCTCGTAGGGAATCACGGTCTGGAAGGACTCGATGCGACTAACGATGCATTGGCGTCAGCTAAGAGTGCGTGTGACAAATGGAAAAAAGCGCTGAATGGGGTGAGGTTCGACACGGGTGTGGAGATTGAAGATAAGGTTTATTCTCTTTCCGTTCACTATCGGCGCTCTCGGAAAAAAAAGAAATCTCGGGAATTTATCGAGCAAGTGATTGCTCAACTTCAACCCGCCCCTCGGGTAATTCGAGGCAAGTCTGTTTTCAATCTTTTACCGGCAGGAGCTCCTCACAAGGGAATCGCCGTCCTCGAACTCATGCAGAAAATTGGGATGAAGCATGTTTTTTACATTGGGGATGACGATACTGATGAGGACGTTTTCAGTGTGGCCGACAGTCGTGTGATGTCGGTGAGGGTGGGAAAGAAAAAGAGCTCTCACGCGCGCTATTTCATAAAGAGGCAATCTGAGGTGAATGTCCTTTTAAAAAAATTGATTCGGTACCAGCGAAGTTTGAATTCAGAAAAAAGGAATTGAAGTATGAGTGCTCAAAAGGATCATGATCCACTATTCTCGCTTTTTAAGATGGGCGTCTCAATTCATAATCTGAACAAGAAAACTGAAAAGAAGCTGGGTTTAAGCTTGGTGCAGTGGTGCCTATTGAAACGCCTTATCGACCTTCCTGCTGCTTCGGCGAGTTCATTGGCAAGTGCTGTGGGCGTTCATCCCAGTACCCTCACTCAAACCTTGCGTCGGCTGGGCCGAAAAGGCTTCATCTATGTTGCTGAAGATCCAAAAGACTCTCGCAAGAAGGCGATCTCCATCACTCGTTCGGGAAGAGACATTCTTCATACTTCTACTCGGGACATGGTTTCTTGGTCCAAAGACCTCCTTGTCTCTGTACAGAACTCCTAAAATCACTGTCTAAGACTTAGACATTTATCGACTACTTAAACAGGGGTCAAAATGGACACTACATTGATTTTATTGAATAAATCAGTGTTTGGTGCCGAATGTCACGGAATATGCATCCCTCTGCCTTGGGGTGAGTATGCAACTGAGACTTGTAGGCGCGAGCTTATTCGTCATGACATTTCTGGTGGCTTCCTCGTGTACTGAACAGCGATTCGGTATCGAGCTGGTGCGCCCTTCGCATTTGCTCGAAGATGCGAGCCCCATTCCTGGCGGCTCGAGCACCCCAACGCCTACTCCAAGTAATGATCCGATTCCGGTTCTTGTAGCTCAAAGCGATAGCTTTAATCCTCGAAGTCAGACCACTGCTTCCTTTACCATCTCGCCAAAAGTGAAGCTCCTTTTCATGGTCGACAACTCGGGCAGCACTGCAAAATATCAAACACAATTGAGCGATGGTTTCAGCAATTTTGCTGCTCAATATTTTAAAGCGGGCGTCGACCTCACGGTTGCTGCCATTACCTCAGATACCTATTTAGCTGGCCGCACTGGAACGAGCGCCGATAAATACGGACCCAACCTGGGTCAATGCTACACGCGCTTGATGCCCGGTATTCATGACGGCGTTCGTCCTTCGATTGCCGATGCGTTTGAGAATCCGTTTATTTCCAATACCTGTAGTTTGACCGATGCCGCTCGTGTAGCATTGATGGCAGCAGGAACTCGTTCACTTCGTCCTATTCTTTCAACTCTGCCGCCTGACGGATCAGTTCCGAATGCGGCTTACTTTCAGAAGTTGATTGCAGATTTTAAACTCAACGTGCTTCCGGGTACCGCTGGTGCGGGTCGCGAGCGTGGGTTTGAGTCGGTTCATCGTTTCTTGGCTGATAACGAAGAGCGCGCTGCGTGCTCCACCAATCCAGTCCAAGATCCTTCCTGCTTCTTCGGTCATTACGATACGAAGAACGTTTTGAAGCCACAATACAATGGAATTATTTTCGTATCTGATGAACACGATCACACGGGCGGCACCGACCTTGGCGTCGCCGGTGGTCCAGTGTTGGATCACATTGAAGAAACCATTCGTACAATGGATGATGCGACCATGAAGTCGTCCTCTGTTCTTTTGGCCGGTCAGATGAAGAAGCGTCTCGATAAGTTCTTCACCGGTATTCACGAAGCCGGCGTTGCCGATCCGAACTACAGTGTGTTTTCTATCGTCAATATTAACTGCGAAGCCAGCAAAGATACGCGTTGCGGTTTCGATAGAAATGGCAGACGTGACGACAACGAGCGCTGGGGTATTGAGTACAACGCTCTGGTCGATGCTTATTTAGGTAACGACGGAGCCAATGGTCGCCCGGTTCAGGTCGCTGATACTGTAAACTCCGCCGCGAAATACTCGAAGCTTTTCGATATTAATCAAACGAACTACGACAGCCTCTTTAAGTTTATCGGAGACACGGTTGTTACGAATACGAAGACCGTTCTTGTCACTCAATTCACCTTGAGCAAGCCTGCGGCTGACTTGGTGAATATCAAGGCTTCGATTGTTTTAAGTAACGGTTCAGTCACTCCGATTCCGTCTCAGCAAATTACCTTGGTCAATGCAAGCACCTTGGTGATCGACGCCGCTGCGCTAGCTAATATTCCAGCTAACGATCCTGGCGCTCGAGTTCAGATCAATTACTTCACGAAGTAAGCCCGGTCACCTTCACTAAAATTCTTTTATTTCTCAGTCCGTCGAATTCGGCGTAGAAAATCTGCTGCCACGTTCCGAAGTCGAGTCGCCCTTTTGTAATGGGTGCGGTTAGGGAATGATTCGTCAAATACGACTTCAGGTGAGCATCGCCATTGTCTTCACCGGTCTGATGGTGAAGGTAATCCTTCCCATAAGGAGCCAGATTCTCGATCCATCGCGAGATGTCTTTGAGAAGACCCGACTCCGCATCGTTGACATAAACCCCGGCAGTGATGTGCATGGCGCTCACAAAGCAGAAGCCATCCTGAACCCGAGATCTCTTGACGACCTCTGCAATAGGGTCTGTGGCGTTCACCAGGGCGTACCTTTTGGGGATCTGAAAGTGCAGGTGTTCGGTGTGATGAACCGTGTCTCCCTTTCGCACTGTGGCGATTATTTCGTTCTTTTTAAACCCCGGAAAGGAATGGGGTTCTAGTAGCCAATCTGAATCTTTGAGAGTCATTTTCGGGTCCGCCTTCTAGGTCTTTAGCATAAAGATTTACCCTTAAAACACCGATCGTGAAAGAGCGGTGGAAAAGCCTACTGTTCGTAAAGCAAAAGTCGTCGAGGTCAAAGGGATGACACCCAGGCAGCTTGCTCAAGCACGCAAACAATTCCTGGATGTGCTGATGAGCCCCATCCGATTGTTCAATGCGATTGTCTATGGCGTGGGGTTCAGTGTCATTGGGGTTCTGGTGATTGCTGGGATCTTGGCCTACAGCTTTGTTCGCTCTCTTCCAGATTTTAATAAGATGAGTTTTGAGCAAGTGAAGGCGATTACAGAAAAAAGAGTTCAGGCACGAATTGAGACGAAGACACCTCATAAATGGGTCGACATCGATGATGTGAGTCGCGATTTTCTTTTCTCGGTCGTGATGAGTGAAGACTCCACTTTCTTTGAACACAATGGCGTGAACTACGACGCCATGGCTAGTTCTTTGGCCGAAAACATTCGCGAGAAGAAGGCCGCCTACGGGGCAAGCACCATCAGTCAGCAAGTCATCAAAAACGTTTTCTTAGACAACGAGAAAACGGTGACTCGAAAAGTAAAAGAAGTGCTCATCACTTTGGAGATGGAAAAGCATCTGAAGAAAAATCAGATTCTCGAACTCTACTTGAACTTGGCTGAGTTCGGTCCGGACATTTACGGAGTGCGAGCAGCTGCTTGGCACTATTTCAAGAAGAAGCCGGATAAGATCAATGCTGCCGAAGGGGCCTTCATGGCATTGATGCTCCCATCTCCGAAAAGAAATCACTACGCCATTTTTGAGAACAAGAATTTGACACGCGCAAAGCGTCGTCGTATCCAAAGAATCCTGAATGACATGCTCTATCAGGAGTACATCAGCGAGAAACAATACCGTCGATATCTGACGTATGATTTCTTCACTCAAGCCGCAATTCCCGAACACACAAATCGAGGAGTGGCCGGCGGTTCTTACCGATAGTCAAAATATTGGCTTCGCTCTGCAACCTTTACAAAAGTAAGGGTAATCAATAGAATTTTTATAGTGACGCAAAATAATAAATTCCGCCAATGGTGGTGGACCCTTGCAGTGGGTTTCGTTTTTTGGAACACAGCGTATGCTGCTGATGCTCCTCTCGACAAATCTCTCAAGCCGGACGACGACGAAGAAATTTCAAACGTGTTTCGCGACATGGGTGTCGTGCAACGACGGGCAATGCCGAAGGCAGGGCGTTTCTTGTTCTCCACTTTTGGAACCTTTGACTTTTCAGACGGCCCCTATACGAACTATTCCATTCACTTTAACCCGGGTATTGCTATCAGTGACTTCTTTGAAGTCTATGCGAACATCGTTCCGTTCTACGTCGTCCAGGCGCGCTCCATTGTTCAGAAGGTCAGCACCTATCAGCTCATTGATGGAAACTTTCTAACGATCACTGCAGCCCGACCCAAGTTTCAGTTTGGTATCGACCTTCTCTGGGCCCCTGCTTATGGGAAGGACAGTCTAGGCCTTCGAAAGGTGCTTCGTAGCGACACCTTCTTCAAGCTCAACGTTTCAAACATCACCTATGACACGACGACTGGACTGAAGTTCGCGCTCGGTATCGGAAAAACTTACTTCATTGGCAAATCTCTCGGTCTGAGATTTTGCGTCGATTACGGATACATTCAAACGGTAGTTCAAGACACGAAGTCGTTCCAGGGCATGGTGCTCACGGAACTGGGATTAGTTGTTTACATGTAACGAGGAATGAACATGGCTTCAGGTACAGGTCTACAGGTATTGTTGGAACACGGTGGATTCGCGTCGTATTTGATTATCGGCGCCGGAACGGTGCTGATCATCATCTCGTTTGAGAGATTGGCCACCCTCTTCATGCGCATGTCCTACAACGTGCGAGGTTCAGTCGATGCGATTCGGTCGCTGATTTTGAACAAGCGCTACACGGACGCGATTCAAATCTGTAACAAGCAGCCGAACGCTCCTGAAATGGGTGTGATGAAAGCCGGGCTGACGGCGATGGAAAACGGCCGCGAAGCCATGAAGTCAGCCCTCGGCGGCGCTATCTTGGAAGTCAGTCATAAATGCGAAGCCAGAATCGGTTATCTCGCGCTGATCGCCAACGTTGCAACGTTGTTGGGATTGTTGGGTACCATCAGCGGTCTGATCAAAACCTTCGCTTCTTTGGGTGATGCAGATGCTGCTTCCAAAGCAAAGCTTCTCTCGGTCGGTATCTCAGAAGCCATGTACGCTACTGCCGCTGGTCTAGGCGTGGGTATCACAGCCATGGTGGTTCACACCATTTGTATGGCCAAGAGTGATGCGATTGTCGGCGATGCTCAAGATGCTGGCTTAAAGCTCGTCACTTGGATCGAGCAATCGGAGCGAGTTCGTAAATCATGATGGATGAGCTTTTTACCAAACCTCAACGTCGGCATATCAAGGAACTGAATATCGTTCCGATTCTAGATATGTTGACGGTGATCATCTTCTTCTTGCTCATGTCGACGAGCTTTATGGAGTACACCAAGCTCACGCTGCCTCCATCGGCGACGGCAACCGTTTCGTCGGCTGCAAAGATTCCGCCCCTGAATCCCAAAATTCTGATGGTGAAAGATGGAGAGGATCTCAAAATCACTTTGATCTGGGGTGGCGATAAGCCGGGCGAACAAACTCAGCGTGTCGGCGCAGGACGTCCGAACGACATGCGTTTGAACATCATCCGCACAACCGTTGAAATGACTGAGAGCTTTGCGAAGAAGTATCCCAAGGAGAAGACGGTTCAAATGGGTGCGGGTGCGCGTGTCGCTTACCAAGACCTGATTTCCTTGATGGACGGAGTGAGAGATACTTTGCCAGATATTGTTTTGATCTCTTATGGTGAAGCAGAAGCGCGCAGCCGGGGCCGAAAGGCGGTGAACTAATGCAGACCAATGATATTGGCTTTGCAGGAATTAAACACCGTAGAAATCCTTTGGAGCTTCAGCTCACAGCGATGATCGATATTTTTTCGATGATCGTGATTTTTCTGATCTTTGGCACCGTCTTCGGAGCCTCTGAAATTTCCGTTCCATCAAACATCATGATTCCCAAGAGTCATAGTAAAGAAGGCGTGGAATCTGCCCCCAGAATTGTGATTCGCCGAGAAGCCGTGGACATTAGCTTGATCGATCAGGCGATTCCGATCGACTCCTTTAGAAATCCTGATTCCGGCGAAATGAACAGCCTCCGCGGCAAGGTGAAGGCGCGTTTGGATGCCGAAAAGAAAAAAACCAAGGAAGGAAAAGATGTTCAGCAACAGAAGATGTTGAACATCATTGCCGATCGCTCCACTCCTTACCAAGACATCTTCGATGTCGTGCGTGTCTTTCGAGATTCCGGATTCAACACATTGCTTTTCGTGGCCGTGGGTGAGGCCGATATGGGTAAGAAATGAAGAAATGGAGAGGAGAATTAGTTCAGCTTGCGCTCCTCTCGACGGCCTTTTTAACGGCCACCCCTACTTCTCACTCAGCTGAAACCATTCCGGTTCGACGTGCAGCAATTTCTCCGCTAGTGAGAGACGCTCGCTCCTTCCTGGATATTCAGGACTTTCTCGGGCTTCGAGTTTTTCTTCGTAAGGCGTACTTCAAACCCATTACCTATCGCGAATGGTACGACCTCAAAACGCTGATTAATAATTACTCTGAGCGCGTCGGTTTTGATTTAGTAAATTACTGGAACGCCCGTCATCCGAAGGGAAAGTCCAACTTCGATAAGACGATGGAGTATGCCGACTCTTTGATGCTTGCTGGGCGATTCCGTGATGCATTCGTCGAATATCAGAAGATGGCCGGCTACTTGAAACGCCTGAATATTTTCTATCGTCGCTACAGTGGCAACAGCGCGGTTCGAGAACGAATGAAGGATGTCTCGATTATCTATCCGTTCGTGCTTCAGTCTATGGCGCGAGCGCTCTACGCATCAGGAAGGTACGAGGAGGCTCTCACCGTCTATACTTGGATTTCTCCTTCGTATCAGCGCTTCAGACAGGTCCTGTTTGAAAAGATGTGGGCTGCGTTCCGGGCGGGACGAGTGGAAATCGCTTTGGGTTCTGTGGCTTCTCAGCGTTCGGCTTACTTTTCGAAATACCTTTCTCCCGAATCGTATTTGATTCAAACGTACATTTATCGGCGACTCTGTCGAAACGATGATCTCGCCGAAGTGATCGGCGAAATGAAGCAGTACGAGGCCGCACTCGCAAAAAACCGAATGAGCATTTGGGTAGGAAACGACATTGAAACCCATGTGCTCTGGAGATTGACTCGCGAAGATAAGGGAATCAAGTCCCCCCTCATTACTCCTGGTGAAAGAGATCGTGAAAGAGCCGAAATCATGTCGGCTCTGAACCGCGCCTTCCAGATGCAGAAGCCCAAGATTCTCACCGACCTGCGAACAGCCATGGCCTATGCCCATTTAGCTACAGTCGCTGACACCAGCAACGTTCTCAAACCGATTCAGAAACTCAACAGCCGTGAGGAGCTCTCCGCCTTAGACTTGGAAATCTGGCCCGCCGATGCAAGTGAAGAATGGGTAGATGAAATCGGCACTCACGTCTTGATTGGGGAAAGCCTTTGCAACGCGCCCAAAACTTAACCAGCTGGGTCTGGTTCACGACTGCTGCCGTGATTGCTGTTTCGGTGGAATCCCAGGGGGTTCAACTCGACAGTAGTTTTTTAGGGTCCACGGATCAGAAGGTCGTAGAAAAAAAAGAGAAGGAGCGATCGGGTGCTGCTCCGGCCAAGAACTCCAATCGAAGCAGGTTGGCTTGGGACGAGCAGAAGAAAGCCACCACTGCTTCTGAAACCTACGAAACCGTCAAGAGCCTCACTTATCTTTTGAAAACGACTCCGGTGGGCCTGGCTCGCAACTCACTGTTGCTCAACCGCGCGACTGCAATGAATCAATACGCGCGCATCAAAATCCTGACCACCAAAACTGGGCACTATGACGAAAACGTTTCTAAGTTTCTTCAGGCTGCTATTCGGGATGCTGCAACGGTTCTCGCTTCTCGTCAGAGAACAATGGAACAGGTTGTAAAGTCCCACGAAACCATGGGTTACTCCCATCTCTATCTCGATAATAATAGTGAAGCCCGAAAGAAATTTATCGAGGTTCTCAGGCTCAATCCGAATACCGAAAGCGCAGGGTGGATCGCTCTGATTGTTGCCGAAGATCTCTTCGACAACGCCGACTTTCAGTTGGCAGCTGATTATTACACGCGCTTCATGCCCAAGATGTCCAAGCAAGGACAAGAAATCGCCATGTATAAACTGGCCTGGTGCATGATCAATTTAAAGCAGAACGACAAGGCCGAGGAGCTCTTCGTCAAAGTGGCTCGCTCACCAAGTCGTCAGGGCTTAGCTCGAGACGCGCTCCGCGACCTTGCCTTCTTGGTGGCTCACCGAGACAATCCGTCTTTAGCCATTCGGAAAACAGAAGCCATGTTTCCCAGTACTGTCGATAAAATTGATTTTCTCTCGGCAGCGCGTTCGAGCTTAGAAAGTCAAAATGCCATTGCATTGCACGCCGAAGTCGTAGCTCGCCTCCTTCAGTTGGAGAGCGATCCCGAGAAACGTTTTGACCTAGTGCTCGCGGACATGCGTGTGCGCAGAAAATTCTATGCTTCCAGGGATCACCACAATGCTTTTTCCAGAGTGGTGGATTTCTGTAAGACGAATTCCCTTACCCCGTCGTCTAGCGTATTTAAGAAGTACGAAACCGTTGTGGAAACGGAAACCCAAGCCATCGTGAAGGCCTTCATTGATACTTATGCGGGTAAGACGAAATCCCCGGAGAATATTCCGAAGAGTGAGCTCGGCGAGAGCCTGAAGCGGCAGTTTTTCTTTTATCATTCCTATTTTCCAAATACGAAACAGTATCCCGCTATCATCGATCTCTGGTTGCAGGTTTGTACGGATAAACGGGATTGGGAATGCGTCGACTATGTCACCCAGTTGATTATCTATGATCAGAAGCGCCTGTCTCAATTCAATGAACGCGCTTATATCGATCAGCTTGCTGCTCTCGAACAGCTCCTCAAGATTCCGGACAATAAAAAGAAGGAAGATCAGAGCGAACGTCGTATTAAGAGAATGAAAGAATTTATTGATCGCTTTCCGAGATCCGATCAGTGGTTACGAGTTTCGAAGTTGTATGTTCAAACAAAGTCGGATCAGGGACAGTCTCGCGAAGTGTTACCTCTTTTGGAGAGGATTTATAATAAGGAACAGACTGCAGACGCTTTCTATCGCTTCCAATATGCCCGGTTCCAAAATCAGGAATACCTTCAAGTTTTGGATGATTTGAGAAATCAAAAATTTCTGAAAACCGACGCGAAGCTCGAAGATCTTCTTCGGGAGACCTGCCTGATCTTGGCTAAGAAGATGCGCGAAGACAATCACTTCGATGCCTATCGAAAATATATTCAGCAGTTTTTGGCTTATCGCCCAACAGAAGCCAAGGCCATGATTGCTCGCCACGATTCGGTCAGTTTCATGATTCAGAAGGAACTTTTTGATCAAGCCATTTCGGAGTTCAATTCCTATCCTGAAACAACTCGTCTCAGTAAGGAGATGACCGACGTGCGTGTGCAGCTTTGGTCAGCTGCTATGGAGCGCGGCAAGATTCAAGACGGTTATAAGATTATTCAGACGGCAGGTCCCGAAGAGGCTTTTAGAAAGCAACTCACCCGAATTTTTCTGGGAGCTGTTCCTACTGCGGCTGAACTTGCTACTAACAAGCCGACGGATCGCGATTACCTTCTAGGCGTGATGGCACTCACTCACCCTGAATCGATCACGGCGATGTTTATGCAAAACCCGGCGCGCACCGAAGCGGATCGGGATCTCGTTATCTTGGCGCTGCGGTTGGAGTCGGGTCAGTGGCAGCTCACCCGAACCCAGAAGAGTGTGAAACTCCTAGGTGCGGACTATAAATTTGTTCGGGTGGACCAAGGCTTGATCTCTCCACTCGAAACTCGGATGCAGAAAGTCGTATTTCCCGATTCGAAGAAACTGAAAGCGCACCTTCTTGGAAATTACGTCAAGAACTTGGCGGAAGAGACGCGCTCCATCCGTGGACGGGTGACAAAAGAAATTCAGGGCAAAGAGCCGGACATGCAGTTGAGAATTGTTGAAAAAGCCTCGGTTTTAGAGGGTAAAATGGCCGAATTTATCCTGAATTCCCCGGTTCCAAGTGAGCTCGCTGCTAACCAGGTCGCCGAATACAAAAAGGGCTTAGAAGAGGTGGCGCAGGAGTTTACCGACCAGAAGGTCCAGTTCGACAAACTAGCCGGCACCATGCGTGAGAAAATTACCAAATCGAAGGCCATTGTCAGCTCCCGCCTTCTGCCCCAACCGGATATGGCAAAATGGCATTGGCCGAGCGATACGCGTTCTCAAGCTTTATTGAAGGGAATTGTTGAAGCTGCGAAGTCGAAGAACACTCTGGGCGCCTTGACCATGCTGGATTTCGCTAAGACGCAACTCAAGCTCGATGACGAAGAATTCTTCAATATCCGAACGGGAGTTTTACTATCCGGGCGATCTTCTGACGCACTTCGGATTTATTTACTCTCTGAGCTTGAAAATCACCGTCAGTCAGACATCATTGAAGAATGGGCCGATCTTGCAGGCGTTCCCGCACCCTTGGACTCCCAACTTTCGGAGGCGCTGCCCAAAAAATGAGCTTCCATCGTTTTTTCAGCATCGCCGCTCTTTTGATGCCGCTGTCGGTTTGGGCGGAGGACCCTGCCCAACCAGCTCCTGTGACATCAGCACCCTCCAAGGCTTCGTCTAAAATGGCGAATACCCAGGTTTTGAATTTTGAGAGCGATGTCATCGAAGGTCAAAAAAAGGCGCCTGAACTTTTTTTGCAAACCGATACGAATCGCCAAGCGTTGGATTCTATCTTGTACCAGCGTTCGAACTTCAATGACTTCCATGCCGTGGACAGTAAGCGTCGTCCGCGATTGGCTGATCCACCTGTGAGTAAACCCGGAAGATGAAACGACGATGAAACTTCTCACCATCTCTCGCAATCAGCTGGAAATTTCCCGGGCTCACTTGAGAAGACCCGTGTTGATTATCGGGCGCTCGCCTGCGTGCGATGTAGTTTTGCGCGCACCCGATGTCGAGCCCGTTCATTTCCTTTTAGAGTGGATTGGTTCAGGAGATTTTGATCCCCGCTCGGGTGCTTGGTCGATTGTGGATATTACTCGAAGTGCGCACCTTTCTGAAAAGACCAGTCCAGGCGAACAAGATGTGAAGGGCGATTTCGGGGAAGGCGCCGTTCTAAGCTCGGAACCCGTAACTATCAACGACTTCGTCTTTGCTATCGTGGAAGACCGTCTTGAATCTAGCGAAGTCATTGGCGGTCAAATCGTCGAAAGTTTGGGAAGTGCTCGTTCGACAACTCCTGAATTATTAGAAGTCGTGCAGGTCCGATCCGACTCTGGTGCGGTTGAAGAAATTCGCCACTTACCGATTCAGAAAAAGAAGCGCAAACTTTCTATTCTCCGAGACCCTAAACAATTCAAAATTGAATGGCAGGGGGGGTCCGTCTCTACGGATGCTGTCCTAAAAATTATCTTGGATGAAATGCCGGGAGCCGAAGTTTCCAATCGTGGCCAAAAGCTGCTTCCCGGAACAGCGGCCATGCTCAAGGCTGGAGACTTCATTCGTGTTCAGTGGAAGGGTCGAGACTTTTATCTGCGCTTGGTCGATGCGATCAAGGCACCTCCGATCCCCGTCGATTTTTTCGGCGATCCCCTTCTAAAAAAACTCACCATAGTGGTTCCGGCAGTGGTTCTCTTCTTGGTACTCGTAGCTCTCTTCTGGCCGAAATCAGAAGAACCCGAGAAACCGTTAGCTCGAGTTGCTCGAATTGAGGTGCCAGAAGTACCCACCGTGGAGCCCGAGCCTCCGGCCCAGGTTGGTAAGACAGACGCGGATGAAAAGGTTTCTGACGAACAGAAGAAGCCCACACCGAAAGCAGCTGCGAAGCCCAAAGAAACTCTAAAAACTGCGCCGAAAGCCGGAAAGGCAGCGGCACCGAAGTACGCAACGCAACCTGAGGCTAAAAAGAACACCGGCCTGAACTCTCCCGCGAAAGTAACCGACGTCAACTCCGTTGGAATTTTGGGTGGATTAAAAAAATCAGCCAAGAGCGGACCGGGAGTGAGTGCCGACAAAATTATCAACGAAGGGATCGTGACGGAGTCCGTCTCTTCGGTCGATAATTCTAAGATCGTTGTGCGAAATCCCCCTGCAGGTGTTTTGGGGGGGAAATCTTCGGGTACTCCCGGAGGTAAAGGAAAAGGTCTTGGAGAAGCAGGGACAACGCTCTCCGGCGTTTCGAAATATGATCCGGGGTCCTTGGGTCCCGTTGCACGCGAAGGTGGCAAGGGTGGATTCCACGTGGGCGATAGTTTGAGCGGCGAAGGCTCCGGCCTTTCGGGCACCAGTGGCATCGGCTCGCTCGACGGTGGAGACTTCAGCGTTGAGGGGGGGGGGCTGGATCGCGAAACGGTTCGACGAATTATTCAATCGTACCGAGGTCAGGTCCGAACTTGTTACGAACGTGCCCTTCTCACCAAGTCGAACCTCGAAGGCCGAGTCGTTTACAACTGGACGATCAGTTCAGATGGCTCTGTAGTCGCGGCCGACATCAATCGGGCAACAATCGAACACCCCGGACTTCGTGCCTGCGTGTTGGAAGTTATTCGGAGAATGCGCTTCCCCAATGCCCCCAATGGTAGATCAACTAAAGTAATTTACCCCTTTGTGTTCCAAGGAAAGCGCTAAGCAGAAAATCCCAGTGGTTTGTACCTGCGTGCCTTTTTATGCAATAAAATCATTATATTAAACGATTAAAATAGATATCCGACTATTTGACTTATGTATTGGAACTCACTAGAATATTAAGAGTATGTCCGGGTATCGGTGGAGATTCGTCAACAGAAATAACCCGAATGAAGTCATCATCGTCGAGCAGAGAGAATCTGCAGAGACGTTAGCAAAACTTCTTCAACGGGTTGAGAGCGGGAATTGGATGCTATTTGAAGAAATGGCATTGAATACCCTCGACCTCACGAACGGGCAGGGAATTCAAAAACCTGCGCCGACACAATCTATTCCGGCCATCACCGCTCCTGCATCCATGGGTCCCACAGGGAATACGGAAACGCTTCCGTATGAGCCAGTGCCGATTCAGCAGCAGCAGCAACCCACTGTACAAATTCCCATTCAGCAACAAGCTTACGTTCCGGATTATACGCAACCGTTGCCTATGCCGGGCCAACAGCCGACGGCGATTTACGGTCAGCCCCAACCGGTTCAAAACGTGGGCTATGGCCAACCACAAACTCCGACCCAAGGAAACTATCGAGAAAAGCGCCGATTCAAACGCTATTCGGCGCAGTTCCGAATCATCTTGGTTTGCGGTGGAAAAGCTTTCAGAACTTTTTCGGACGACGTTTCGTTTGGTGGAATGCTTTTGAAACAGCAAGTTCCCACTTACATGCTGAATCAAGTTTGTTCGATTTTTATCGGACGCACTACCCATCCTGAAAACATTGAATTCAAATGCCGAGTCATCGGCGATCTGAAAAATCCGCGGCGCTTAAGCTTCATCGAATGCGACACGCCCGGTGGCCTGAAGCGTCTTGAAGATTGGATTATCGAAAACGAGAAATCCAAAAACGGCGACGCAGGCCGCACAACCGCCTAAAACTTTCTCTAGCTTTTAATCGGGATCGTAGGATGATGCTGGGATGTCGTCCTCCACCACGGGCAAGACATTGGGAGAAGTTCTGCGTGAGCGGCAAGGGCTTCCTCAGCACTTCTGCATTGTCCCCTTCACCACCATCATTCTTCAACCCAACGGCAATGTAGGCATTTGTCGACATAAAGGCACCGAATTCTTCATTGGTAATATTCGGGAGAATACTATCGACGAGGTGTGGAATGGTCCCATTGCTCGACAATGGCGGAAGGAATTTTTGGCCGGCGCTCCAGAAATCTGTGCGCGTGAAGTGCGAGAAAGAAAATGTCACCTGCTCCCAAATTGGAACACGCTCCTCCCGCACGTAGAATTTAAGGAGGAGTTGTCTGCTCCGATTTTGAAATTGACGGCCAACTTTAACGGAAAGTGTAATTTACGCTGCAAAAGCTGTCATGTTTGGATGGCCCCTAACGGCTATTACACTGAGCAGAATTTTTGGGAACCCGCCAGAAAGTCCATTTTTCCATTCATCAAAGAAATCGACATGTTGAGCGGCGAACCTTTTATTCAAAAAGACACCTACAAACTGATCGATGAAGTCTCATCGCTGAATCCGGCTTGTAAATGGAATATTACGACCAATGCCCAATGGAAGTTCAATCACTTCGTTCGAGAAAAACTCGACAAAATTCAAATTAAGTCGCTGAGTGTGAGTGTTGATTCCCTCATTCCAGAAATGTACGCCAAGTTAAGGACCCCGGGGTTATTGGCACCTTGTTTAAAAACCCTCGACGACATCATCGAGTATCGCTCCCACCGAGAAGCTCTGGGAGAGGGATTCGAACTTTCCATGAATGTGTGCGTTCAAAAAGAGAATTGGGCTGAGGCGGATTCGATGTTAGATTTTTGTAAAAAGAAGGGAATCCATTCTTTTCTCTTCATGATCTACGAACCAGAGGAGATTTCACTTCTCACCCTGGCGGAGTGCTAAACTTAGTTGAAATTGCAGCATGACCTCACCGCGTTTAGAATGGGTTCACCAGAATCCAAACATA
>JAIEMT010000005.1 GCA_019751945.1 bacterium | reverse complement strand
GATTTCCACGCATGGAAAAAAGCTTAGAACGATTTTACTTTTTTGAAACCTCAAAATTTGAGTTTTTCATCAGCCTGTTAGTGGTTACAGATGCATACAATAATCGTATCTTGATTTACAATCTTCCCATCACTGGAAACATGCAGGCGGCAAATGTGGTTGTGGGCCAGCCAGATTTCCTGAACGATGTTTACTTGAAGCCACCCACAGCTGCCAGTATGGATATGCCTCAGCATGCGATTATCGCCGCGGGCAAGCTGATCGTGGCGGATCGAAGAAACAATCGCGTGACTATTTTCAACTCCGTGCCGACTTCCAATGGCGCTAGCGCAGACGTTGCCGTTGGTCAGCCGGATTTAGTTTCGTACTTCACGGGGACTACCGCTACTAGCATGGACCAGCCACACTCCGTAGCAGTCGATGCAGCCGGTCGTCTTTATGTTTCTGATACCAGCAACAATCGCGTTCTTGTTTTCAATTCGATTCCTACGGTGAGCGGTGCCAGCGCCGACATGGTGATTGGTCAAACGATTTTTACCAGCAAATTGGCGAATCAGGGTGGGGCAAATCCAACGGCTTCTACCCTCAGTCGACCTAATGGGATCGATGTGACGAACTGCAATTTATTTGTCACAGACACCACTAATAGCCGCATTTTAGTGTATTGATTCCAGGCCAAGAAAACGTTGTATTTTTGACACTAAAAATATGTATAATGTATTCATGGCTTTATCTGGGATCTGGGGGGTCAAGCGGAAGCGGTATGTCCGGGTACATTCCCTAATAAATCAAGCTGTTATAGCCGATAAGTGTCTTGTGGCGGAGTGTTTTTTGGATCGCCTCAAGGGACTGATCGGAAGATCCGTGTTTGAGCCGGGTGATGGAATGTTGTTTCCAAAGTGTAACGACATCCACATGTGGTTCATGAAAATTCCGATTGATGTTCTCTTCCTTCGTCCGGTGAAAACGGACGGGGAGTCGACCGTGTGGAAAGTTTCTTCGATGCATGAAAATGTGCGTCCGTGGAAACCCATTCCCCTCGTTGATTGGCGCGCATCCGAAACGTTAGAGCTTCCAGCTGGAAGTGTTCGGACGCATGCAATCTCCGCGGGGGATGAGATATGTATAAACTCACTGTCGTAGCGGGGTCCAATCGGGGAACCAGTTACGCATTGAATCCGGGATCGACGACCATCGGTCGTCAGTCCGGCAATACAGTCGTTTTACAATCTTCAAAAATTTCTAAGAACCATTGCCGACTTGTCGTGAGCAACGACGAAGTAACAGTGGAAGATTTGGGAAGTTCCAACGGAACCTTCGTGAACGGTGTTTTGAGCAATAAGCCCAAGGCGGTCAAAGTGGGCGATCGCATTAGTGTAGGCGATTTCGTATTCGAACTAGTATTGCGCAAGTCTTCAAGCAAGCGTCGTTCGGCTGCACTCCCGGAAATCAACAATGTTATTCCGGTAAACTTTGGACAGCCGATGCCGCAAGTCTATGGCGCGCCAGTGGGAGGCGCCGGTCCTCAAGGTCCTTCGACTGAGGATATGATGAAGCAGCCCCAGGATTTCAAGGGCAAGATGCTCTTCATTTTGGAAAAGAAGTTCATGCCGATTTTCTACGGAATGAATTTCAAAAACGAATGGCGTTCGGTGGGAATTGGAATTCTTTGTGCCTTCGTTCTAGCCAATATGTTCTTCACGGTTTCACCCCTTTTGGATTCGAACCGCCGCGCGATTGTGAAAGAAGCGGGTCGACGGGCGAAGTTTATTGCTAGGCAAGCAGTGGACCGCAATGCAGCTGCGATGGCTGCAGGAGCTGAAGGGAAAACGGATTTACAGGGCATTGAATCGGCAGACGGCGTGCGTGTGGCGGTGCTAGTGGATTTAGAAAACCGTATCGTTGCACCGTCAGATCGAATGAATCAGCACTTGGTCGGCGGGAGCGAAGCGATTTTAGCTGTTCAAGCGGCTAAGGCGTTCAAAGACGGCCGGGAATCTGGATTTGTGAGAGAAGCAGATTCCAGCACGATTGTTGCGATTGAACCCATCAAGGCTTTTGATTCGAAGACGGGGCGCAATCTCACCATCGGAATGGCCGTGATCTCTTTAGACACCAGTCTTTCAACGCCTTCACCTGGTGAGATCGGTGTGGTTTATTCGGAGACGCTCATTCTCACTGCAATTTTTGCTGCCATTCTTTTCTTTGTGCTCTATCGCATGACGTTGAAACCCTTCGAGGTTTTGAGCGAGGACATTGACCGTGCGTTGAAGGGCGAAATGAATCGTGTCACGCATGAATTTAAGCTTTCGGAACTCGATACCCTTTGGGACCTGATCAACTCTGCGCTTCAACGAATTCCTCGCAAAAGCATGGATGGGGACACTAGTGGCCTAGGTGGTGGAGCAGGTGCGAGTGTTTCATTCGACGATTTCATAGCGCCCATTCGTGCCACCGCAGAAGTGGCGAACCACGGGGTTGCCGTTTGCGACTCTGACAGAAAAGTGTCTTACCTGAATTCCATGTTCGAAGAGATCACTGGTTTGAGAAATGATTCTGTTTTTGGACAAGAGCTTTCGGGAGTAGCTCGCGATCAGGCCTTTGGAGCGTTGATTTCAGATTTGTTTGATCGCGCAGTCCCTGGTGGAAACGCTGTTTCTGAAGACTTCGATTTTTCAGGTGTGAACTACCGAGTGCACGCCAACGCTTTCGAGTTAAACGGTTCGAACCGTTGTTACGTCATGTCGATTGTGAGGAAGAGCTAAATGAAAGCAGCAGTGCGCTTCAAACAGCCGAAAGTGGATCGCCAGCAAGGCGAGATCGCACGGCTGCGCATTCTGCAGGGCCCCGATCAAGGTGCTGTGTTTGTCATCGTCGGACCGATTGTCAAGATTGGTCGTGGCGATGAGAGTGACGTGATGATCTCCGACCTGAAGGCGTCACGCCTTCATGCGGAGTTGAGTTTTACGCCCAGTGGCTGGAAGGTGCGTGACCTCGCCAGTGCGAATGGAATTTTGCTAAACGGCAGAGAGACAACTCAGGGACCCATTCGTCCCAATGAAACGATTACGATTGGTGCAACGGTGCTCGAGTTCATTCCAGCAGAATCGCCCACGCGAGTTCTCAATGCGCCGAGCAGAAGTCCTGAACAGCTGAATCATGAGCAGGCAGGGTTCTTGGCTCAGCAAGAGCGTGTTCGGGCCATGGGTGCTGTGAACTTGAAACCCGTAGGGTTGCCGAACTTCAATGCTCCCAAGCCCGCCGGTGGAAATAACCGAGTGTTGATTATTGGCGGAGCTCTTGTTGCAGCCGTGATGATTCTGGGTGGAGATCCCCCTCCAAAACCCAAAGCAAAAAAGGCTGATGGCGATGCTGATCGAACTTTGGCTCAGTACATGCCGAGCCCCGATGCGGGTACGCAACGGTCGGCGGATCGATTCCTAAAAGAGGGGATGCGCGAGTATCGTGAGAGAAATTATCTGCGCGCTCAAACTCAGTTTGAAACCGTACTGCAGATTGCTCCAGGGCATCCATTGGCCACAAAGTATCTGCAGAACTCCAAGATCGCGATTGCGGATGAAATCAAGTCGCATCAAGAAGGTTACAAGAAGGCCATGTTGTCTGGAAAGTTGAAGTCGGCACGTGCGCATCTGGAAGCGATTCGCCGACTCTTGTTCCGAGAACCTTCCAACCCCGCCTACATCCAAGCGGGAGAAGACCTTTTGTCTCTAGATGGAATCAAGAAGGGAGGGGCTAGCTAGTGGCATCACCAGCAGTTCTCTCCGTCACCTTGAATGGTAAACCTGTTAAAACTCAGCCACTCGCTGGGGAAGTGGTCGTTGGCCGGGCAGAAGACTGTGTCGTGCGTTTAGATGACCGCGCCGTTTCCCGCCAGCATGCTGTTTTCAGAACTGTGGGTGATGCAGTTCAGGTTGAGAACAAGAGCGAGTTTGGCCCGTTAGTCGTGAACGGAAATGAAGCAACGAGCGCTGTCTTAAAAGATGGTGACATCGTCATGGTAGGTCCTTACTCCATTCGTTTGGCGATGGAGAAAAGAGAAGCTCCCATCGCAGCTGCCAATTCCCAACAAGAAGTTCGTGCTTCGGTGAATGAAATCGAAGAGTACCAGCACGCTGCGGAATCAGATCTGGCTCCACTGGGGGATGGCGGTAGAGAAAGTCCTTCCGCTACTGCTCCGATTGCATTCGACCCTCCCGAAATGGCTCCAGAAAATGCGATGGAGAGCGGAATTGAAAACGCTGAAGCCGCCCCTATTGCAGCAGTAGAAGGCGGAGAAAATTCTTTGCCGCTGGAAGCTCCGTTAGACGGTGGCAGCGCAGCTCCGTTGGCCGGAGAGGTGACAGCTCCTCCCGTTGAACAAAATAATTCGTTGGTCTTGGGTGGAAATGAAAATGGAAATTCTATTAACTTAGGACCTCCTGCAGAAATTTCAGATCCTTCCGTTCCCGTTGCAGAAGATGCTCCTACTAAGGTGGGTGTTGGGGCGCAGCTCAATGCTGTTCTCATTTTTCCTGAGGGATTGGCGAACTACGCGCAGTACAAGATGGAGAAGAGTGAGATCTCCATTGGTCGTGGCAGAACGTGTGACATCACTCTGAATGACAAGAAGTCCTCGCGCAAGCACGCCATCATTACTAGAGTTGGAGCTAAGTTCTCGATTAAGGATTTAGATTCTGCAAACGGTCTCTATGTGAATGGAGCTCGTGTTCAAGAGGCAGAGCTTTCTGGCGACGATCGAATCAAAATTGGTGACGTGGAGTTCTCATTTCAGGCCACCAGTACTGCTTACGAAAATCAGGAGAAAAACTTTTTACAAGTGAATTCTCTGACGGAGGATACCGCTCCGGTTCAGGAATTGGAATCTGTCGGCGTAGGAATTGAGCAGGCATCCGGCGTCGATACGGCAGGAATGCCGGTGTTTGAGATGCAGCAGAGTGCTCCTCAGCTGGGACAAGACCAATACAATCAACAAGTCGCAGCAATGCCTCCCGGCGGTTATTCTCCGCAGCCCGCTGGATTTCAGCAGCAGCCCCCTCCGGGATATTCTGCATTCGGTGCCAAGCTTACGGCGGGCGGTGGAATTCCGGGGATGATTACCCCCGTTGCTGCCAATGGGAGCTTGGTTGAAAAGTTCAGAGCTCTTCCTAAGCGACGTCAATATATCTGGGTTGGAATTATCGTCGGTGGTCTCTACTTCTTACTTTTTGATGACGTGGAGCAAGGTCCAATGCCCGAAGACGGCCCGAACAGAAAAGTAGCGGCAGTTCAAAAGCCGGGCAAGCCCACGGCAGGTCCTCTGTCGTTTGAGGCGCTTTCACCAGAGCAGAAAAAATTTGTGGAGTCTCAACATGCCATCGCCTTCGAGTACTATAAGAATCGGGACTACGATAAGGCGCTCTTTGAAATTAGAAAAATTTTTAGCCTGATTCCCGATTACAAGGACTCTAAGGAAATTGAGCGCTACGCGATGGAAGGAAAGCGCAAACTCGATGCGATCGAGGAAGAAAAGCGTCGGAAGGAAGAAGAGCAGCGAATTAAGACCCGGGTAGCGGAGTTAATAGATGACGCGAAGCTGCTGATGAGCCAGAAGAAGTTTGAAACGGCGAAAGAGAAGTTCAATGAAATTCTTTCGATCGATCCAGAGAATGCCCAAGTGCTTACGTGGCAGAAGGAACTCGAAGAGTACGAAGAGCAGCGCCAACTCAAGGCTCAGCAAGATCAGATTCAGGGTGAGATCAACAACACGGGCAGAAATTATTTGAAGGAAGGAATTGCGCTTAAGAACCAAGGTAAATTCCATTCCGCCATCAAAGTCTTGAAGAAGGTCGCAGAGATTGGAACTTCAGATCGGGCCATCCTAGCCAGAGCAATTGGCTTAATCAATGCGTGCCGTTATTCCATTGCGGCTGTGAGAGACCCGCTTCTCGCTCAAGGTCGAGATGCCGAAACTCAGAATGATTACGCGGCCGCTTATCAAGCGTACTTGAAGGCCAGCAAAGTGGATCCGGGGAATAAATTAGCAGTAGCCGGAATGGGCCGAGTTCGCGGTTATCTCCACGAGAAAGCCAAGGTTCTTTACACGGAGGCCGTGATTGCAGAAAGCTACAGCGATTTCTCGTCGGCTCGAAAGAAGTTCGAAGAATGCATGAAGCTGGCTCCAATTGACGACATCTACCATCAACGATCGCAAAGGAAACTCACCGTTTATTTACGACACGGCGACAACTAAACTATGAGCACGAATCGAATCAGTTCGATCACGCAGTTGAGTACAGCCGGAAGTCGGGGAGTGCAGGAAGACTTTCTGATGTGCGAGCAGGATAAGAGTATCTTTGCTGTCGCTGACGGATTTGGTGGACCCCAGTCGGGATCAGCTGCTGCCAAGCAGGCTTGCGAAGCGACTCGGGCCTTCTTATCGCGAGAGGGTGGGGACGCAGATGCCACGCTTCCCTTCGTCATTCGTCATTATTACTCTTTGGTGGGAAACGTTCTGTTCAATGCCGTGGTTCATGCGAACCGGGAGCTCATGCATTCGAATAAGAATCGAAACGTGCACGAAAAAGGAGGCGCCTCGCTTTTGGCTGCCTACTTGGATGAGTCGATGCTGGGAATCGCCAATGTCGGAACTTGTGGCGCGCTTTTAGTTCGAGGAAATGATGCCAGCGAATTGGTGACCCCACGGTCTTATGCACGTCTTGTCGATGTTACGAATGGGAAGCGCACCGATCATAAGAACGTACCCCTTGCTGCCCTGGGTATTTCAGACGATTTGGAGCCCGAGATCGTCGAAGTGAAGATTCGGGGGGGCGATTGGCTCATTCTTTTCACCGATGGTTTTGACGCGCAGTCCGTAAAAGACGCTATTCAGAGCATTAAACAAGGTAAGTTTAACGCAGAAGATGTCCCTGTTTTGTTAGAGGAATGGGTTCAGAAGCAGGATAAAGACGATAATGCGTCGCTTTTATTGGTTATTTTTGAGTAGCTACCTATACTTGACTTGTATTACATGGAATTAATATAATAAAAATTGGACTTTAAGTTTCCTGTCGGGGTTGTCGATATGTTCGTCAAGGACAGGGAAATGGGGACTCGGGGATGAACCTTAAACAACGGCTTAAAAAAGTCATTGGGAATTTTTTCCGGGAAGAGGAAGGTCAATCCACGACCGAATACATCCTTATTCTCTTCGTGGTCATTTTGATTGCCATGAAGTTTAAGAATGAATTCACCACTCGCATGACGAAAACCGTTGGTTCGTTGTTCGACAAAATGGACGTAATTACGACCGAGTAATAGTCCCTGCAGGTAGTTCTATGGAAGGATTCCTTAGAAAAATCATTCAAAATCTTTCGGATTTTTCCAAACAGGAAGATGGCCAGGCCATCACCGAATACATTCTATTATTATCTGCCACCATTATAAGCGCTGTAGCGATGGCCCGTGCGATCAAGAACGGTTTAGACGAGGGTGTTTTGTCTCTTGGTGGACAACTCGAAAAAGATCTTCGAACCGGGAAGGCGCCGCTCAATGTGTGGAAATAGCCAAGTTGCCTATTATTCCATTCTCGCTATTTCAGGTATCGCAGGATGCACCGACGTCGCTCGTGGAAAAATTTATAACTGGCTCACCCTTCCTGCATTAGCTGCAGGACTTTTCTCGGGACTCTACTATTCTTCCTTTCAGGGTTTGGGGTGCGCAGCCTTAGGAGCTGCAGCTGGCTTTCTGCTTTTTGGGTGGATGTACTTCTTCTTCAAAACGATGGGCGCTGGCGATGTAAAAATGTTGATGGCACTCGGGGCCTGGGGAGGCGCACAGTACTCTCTTCGCGTGGCCATTCTTTCGATTTGCTTAGGGGGGTTGTTTGCGCTGATCAGTCTGATTCTCAAAGGGCGGCTCATATCTTTTTCAAAAAAGATCTACGCATTTTTTGCGTCCGTTGTTGTGAAGGAGTTAGAAGTCGCTCCTCCGAAGTTGGACCGCTCTCTGACCATTCCTTTTGGAGTGCCTATGGCGCTTGCAGCAGTTTGGGTGCTCACGGCCGATCCGTTTCAGCGCTGGGGGTTGCCGTTATGAAGAATCTCCGTCGCCGAGAAGAGGGTCAGGCATTGATCGAGTACTTAATCCTGATTTCAATTGTGATCGGCGCGTACCTTATTTTGGCGAAGGGCTTAGTTGAAACCAAGCTCGCAGAGAAAATGACCGCCCCGATTCGCGACGGGTATGCATCGGCCTATCGTTACGGTCATCCGAAGGCCAAGGGTTTCAGCGATGGTGGGCCAGAAAATCATCCGCGTGCGAGAGGAGGGAATAATAATTTTAGGATCTTCATCAATCCGAAATAGTTCCTCTCGTTCTAACGAGGCGGGACAATCGACGATCGAGTTTGCTCTTACGACGATTTTGCTCTTGGGCTTCTCGTTCTTCTTTCTACAGCTCTCACTCGTGATGGGCTGGGGAAACTACGTGCATTACGCCACTTTTATGTCGGCGCGAGCTTACCTTTCGGCAGGTCCATCTAAAGCCGATCAAAAAGAACGCGCAACCGAAGTCATTGTCAGGACCCTCAAAAGAGGTCCAGCAGCGCCAGGAACTGATCGCTTACCCGCTTTAGCCAAGGGTCAAGGCGGCGCGCCTGCCGGTTTAGAGGTAGATGAGCCCGAAAACTTTTCTCACGACACCCGCGACTACAGTTGGCTGGAGGGCGTCCGATATACATTTAGGAGCCGCTTGTTGTTGGTTCCATTTGCGGGTTCTTCCGCGAACGACGCGAAGGGGAGAAGTGTCAATTCCGTGACGCTGACCTCGGAGAGTTGGTTAGGAAGAGAGCCAGCAGAAGACGAGTGTTTGTCTCGTATGAATGGGAGATTTTTTGATAATGGCTGCTAGAGACAGCAGAAAGAATCAGGCCGGGCAAAGTGTGCTCGAATTCCTCATCGTGTTGCCGATGATGGTGGGCCTTGCTGTCATGTTGATCAAAATGAATACGGCCGTTCAAGTGTCGATCGTGAATCAACAATATGCGAGAGCTCATACGCTCTGGCTCGCCTTTAATTCCAACGAATATCCAGAAGTGAAGCTCCGAATTCCACAGCTCATCAGCAAGAACTACAACAAAATGATTTTAGGAATTTCTGAAAACTCTGCGCCTGCTTCTGGAGAAATTTATCTGCCTGAAGTCATCAAAATGAAAATCACTCCAGGCCGGTCTTTGGCAACTGATGCCGGTGACCAACAGAATCAAGAAGAGCCAGAGCGCCGTTCAATCATTCGCGTTCGCACTTCTGTTTCTCTTTGTACGCAATCCAACTTTGTCACCGCTGGTGGAGAGAAAGTTCCGTTGGGAGCAGAAACTCTTCGAGAAGGTTTTAATCCCAGTGGTTTTGAATATTGTCGGAGCCCATTAGATGGATAATCGAGCGTTAACGTTGTCGTTAGTGATGGCAGGGATCGCGATTTACTTCATGTACAGCTACGTCTCGAGCATCGAAGATGCTGCTCGCAAAGAGTACGGCACCAAAGTGCTGGTTTTGAAAGCAAAGCGGGACATCAAGGAGCAAGAGAGCATCGACGAAACGATGTTCGAACTCGAAGTTATTCCGAAACGATTCCGAGAACCCGCTTCGATCTACTTTGAAAAAAGTGAAGCCGACAAGGAAACCACCAAGAGCTTGAAAGAATTGTCCGGCTTGGTTGCCGTGGTTCCCATCAAGAAGGGCGAGCAGCTTACTCATAATAAGTTAACTGAACCGAGCATTCGTACGGGCTTAGCACCTCAAGTAGCACCAGGCCGCAGAGCCATTTCCATTCCGGTTAGCGAAGTGACGGGTGTCTCAAAGCTGGTGAAACCGGGCGATCGCGTGGATGTGATTGCAATTCTGGACATTGGTGGCGGACGTGAAAACAAGGTCGCCAAAACGATTCTCCAGGACGTGGTGGTTCTCTCGGTTGGACGTTACGTCAGCAATAACGTAGCTCGAGTGGTGGATGTCGATTCCATCACGGGTCGAGAAAAAGTTCGTCCGCTTTCTGAAGACGCCAGTTTTTCATCTGTTTCGTTAGAAGTGGAGCCCGTGCAGGCTCAAGCTTTGGCATTGGTCATGGCAAATGGGGATAACGCTGTTTCGCTCTCGCTGCGCAATAACGACGATACTGATCGCGTGGGTTTAGGCGCGATGAACTTAGGAGATGTGCTGGGACCCGATGCGGCACGCATCCGAGCTCCAGCAAACGGCGGTGCGAGACGGTAATGACGCTGAATAGGTTTTTCCTGATCCTAGCCTGCGGTTTGGCGATGATGTCGGGAAACCTCTATTCAGAAGATACGCCCGCTGCTCCAACTGCTCAAACCAATGCGGCTCCTGCAACCCCGCTTCAGCAAGCGACTCCGAATTTCTCTAAAAGCCGCAAGCATCGTCGTTCTCGTTTAACTCGCGACACCTCTGAGAAGGCCGCCGATAAACGGCGTCTCCTCTTAGCCACCGGTGAAGACAAAGCGGTAGATGTGGATTTCGATATTGCGAGTGCCAATGGCATCACCGTTGGAAATCCTCAGCTTGTGGCGACGACTCTCGTCAAAGCGGGTGAAGATCGTCAGCTAGTTTTCAAACCCTTAAAAAAGGGGGAGACCACCGTGGTGGTTCGGGATGCTGAAGGAACCATTCAGCTCATTTTTACAGTCGTTGTTGCAGACAATAATCTGCTTCGTCGAGCGGCTGAGATTCGGGATCTCTTAAAAGACATCGAAGGCATTGACGTTCGAATCGTGGGCCAGAAAATCGTCGTTGACGGTGAAGTGCTCGTGCCGGCAGACTACGGACGCCTCTTGAACGTGGTGACAGACGAAACTTATTCGGGTGTGGTTTTGAATCTAGCGGGGCTTTCGAATATCGCGCTTCAGTTCTTAGCCAAGAAAATTCAAGAGGACATCAATACTTTCGCTCCGAACATTAGAACTCGCGTGGTAAACGGCGTGATCTTCTTGGAAGGTCAGGTTGATACCATTGAATACGCCCGACGTGCGGGTGAAGTAGCAAAGCTCTACTTGCCGGATGTAAAACCAGGAAATCCGGTGGTGAATAAGGATCGCGGCGCTACTTCAGTGCAGAAGGCACTCGTCCAAAACTTCGTGGTTGTGGTTCGGACGCGCGACGAAAAACGCCAAGACAAATTGGTTCGTATCACCGCGCACCTTGTGGAGTTGGCAAAAGATTACAATAAGGTTTTCAGCTTTAAATGGGCACCGGGATTTACTCCGGGCTCTGATTCCATTTCTTTCGGTCAAACCACTCAGGGCAGTACGGGTGCAAGCGGTCCGAGCTTCGCGGGCACCATCTCGAGCTTGTTTCCTCGGCTTGAAAGCTTACAGACTGCGGGTTACGCGCGAATCTTAAAAGTTAGCAACGTCATCACTCGCAGCGGTCAGCCAGCGGAATTGAACGAGCAGACGGAATATCCGTTTTTAACGATTGGCCCGAACGGGGAGCAGATTCCTTCCTCGAAGAATGTGGGTCTTGCCATCGGTGTAACACCCCAAGTGATGGGGCAGACCGACGACATCGATCTCGACCTCCACATCACGCAAAGTAGCGTGAAAGGTCGTGCAACTGCTGGCGCACAACCCACGACCATCAATCATACGGTGAAGACCAAGATCTATATTAAATCGAACGAGAGCGCGGCCGTTGCCGGCGTTGTTTCTAGTGACCTCACCAATGCCTTTAATAAGGACGATCCGTTTGTTTCGGGCACGGACAATGCCAACACTCGTCCGCTCTTCAATCTCCTGAGATCGAAGAATTACAATCGTCAGAAATCTCAGTTCGTCATCTTTGTCACTCCGTCCATTGTCGACAACGCGTCCGATGGAACCGAAGATCTCAAGCGCAACTTCCGAGTGAGGGCTAGATAATGGCCGGTCACATCGTAGCCGTAGTGGGCGGGAAGGGTGGCGTTGGGAAGAGCGTTTTTGCGGCAAATCTCGCCATTGCTTACGCCCAAGAGTTCAAGCAGCGCTCGTTGATCGTCGACCTCGATTTAACCAGTCTGGGCGATCAGAACCTGATTCTTGGACAGAATCCTTCTAAGAGCATCGTGGATGTCTCGAAGCTCCAGGGCGGAATGGCAGACCCGAAAATTCTCGCACCTTTCATGCTGAACACGTCGGCAGGCTACAGCTACATCGGCGCGCCACGAGATCAGATCATGGCCCGCGATCTGGATGTCGAAGGCCTGGGAAAGTTTTTCAAAGGGATCACAGGTCTCTTTAATTTCGTGGTGGTGGATTGTGGCAGCATTAATGACGTCGCTGCATTGAAGACTTTGGAATTTGCTACCGCCATCTTTGTGGTGACTACAGCCGACGTGATTGTCATCAATCAAACCAAGCGCGTCCTTTCAAAGATTCAAGAGTTGCTCTTTCCTCCAGAAATGGTGCAAGTGGTGATCAATCGCTACTCTCAATCGCAGATTATCAATCCGCAGATTATTCAAAAGAATTTAAATCGCCAGATCTTCGCGGCCGTTCCGGATGATCCAGGTGTCTGTGATGGTTGCTTGGCAAAGAGTATTCCGGTTTGTATCGGCGCTGCAAATTCGACCGTGGCTCGTTCGTTTCACGACATCGTTCGCAAAATGCAGCAAGTGAACATGCTTGAGAATCTCGCGCGTTTGAAGAAGCCCTCTGGGGTGGCCCAGAAGGCGATGAGTCAGCTCGCTAGCGGTGGTGAAGACAAGGCGTCTACGGTGACCTCAGGTCCCGGAGCTCGAAGCCTTGCCGCTCCGATGGACGCTTGGACTGCCATGAAGCTTCGAATCCACAAGGCCCTAGTGGACCAAATGGATTTGAAGAAAACCAACACGGATACGAAAGACCCTCGGCAGCTGGCAGTTCTTCGTGAAAAAACTCAGAAGGCAGTCCTCCAAATTTTGGAAACAGAAGACACGGCTAGTGTTTTGACCAGCCGCGAACTGAAAGCCCAGATCGTCAAAGAAGTTTTGGACGAAGCGCTAGCTTTAGGCCCTCTGGAAGACCTTTTGGCAGATGAGTCGGTCACTGAAATCATGGTGAACGCTCGCGATCAGATCTACGTAGAAAAAGGCGGCAAGCCGCAACTTTCTAAAACGACCTTCAGCAGTGAGCAACAAATGATGAACGTGGTGGAAAGAATTGTGACGCCACTCGGTCGTCGCGTGGATGAAAAAGTTCCCTATGTCGATGCGCGCTTGCAAGATGGTTCACGCGTGCACGTCATTATTCCCCCTTTGGCCCTTCGTGGTCCTACGATCACGATTCGAAAATTTCCGAAGAAGCGAATCACGGTGAACGACCTGGTGGGTTACGCCTCGATGACTCAGGAGATTGCAGATTTTCTCCGAGCCTGCGTAGAAGCCAAGTTGAACGTCGTTGTTTCCGGCGGTACCGGTTCCGGTAAAACGACTCTCTTAAACGTATTGTCCAATTTCATTCCGACTACTGAACGCATCATCACGGTTGAGGATTCGGCCGAGCTCCAGCTGGGACAAGATCATGTGGTGCGTTTAGAGACTCGCCCGAAGAATATCGAGGGCGAAGGGGAAGTCACGATTCGAGACCTGATTCGAAACTGTTTGCGTATGCGCCCCGATAGAATTGTTGTTGGAGAGTGTCGCGGCGGTGAAGCTCTCGACATGTTGCAAGCAATGAACACGGGTCACGCGGGTTCGTTGACCACGGTTCACTCCAACAATCCCAAAGAGTGTATTGCGCGGTTGGAAACCCTTTGCTTGATGGCCGGATTGAATCTGCCTTCAAAAGCGATTCGTGAAAACATTGCTTCTGCTGTGAACGTCATCATCCAACAATCGCGTTTAAGTGATGGTTCGCGCAAAATTACCCACATCGCTGAAGTGACTGGAATGCAGGGTGAAGTCATCACGATGCAAGACATCTTCACGTTTAAGTCGGAAGGAATGGACAAACGTCGTAAAGTTTTGGGCCGTTTCGTTCCATCCGGATTTGTTCCGAAGTTCGTCGAGGAAATGGAGGCCAAGGGAATGAATATTTCGAGGAATCTGTTTGCTGCGAAATAGGCAGCCCCTCGTTCTTCCCTGAAAAACTATGCTTCTCAAGTGGCTAGGAATTCTCGTTTTCGGCGGTGCGATCTTTGCGTTCTCGTACGCCTATAACAAGAAGCTCGTGGATTGGCTTCGTTTCCAATCCTTGGGCACTCGCGACTACATCGTCGAGCGCCTCTCCCTTATGTTCATTGATATTCCACCGCAGCGAATTCTGATGGCCCTGTTCATTTTCAGCTTCGGTTTGGGTTCCGTCGTTTTTTTGGCGTTCCTCCCTCAGCTTTTCCCGGCGATTTTCTTTGGAGCGATCACCACGGTGATTGGCTGGAAGTCTCCTAAGCCCATCGTGGATTGGCTCTATAACCGTCGTATGAACAAATTAGTGATTCAGATGGTGGATGGTCTGAGTCTGATGTCGAATGGCTTAAAATCTGGCCTATCCGTCGTGCAGGCCATGGGTTTGGTCGTCAAAGAAATGCCGAATCCTCTTCATCAGGAATTCTCCCTGATCTTAAGTGAGAACAACTTGGGGGTTTCGCTTGAGGACGCCTATAACAACTTCGCGAAACGTGTGAAGTCCGACGACGTTGAAATGTTCGTCACGGCTGTGAATATCTTGAAAGAGACCGGCGGAAATTTGGCGGAGTCTTTCGATACCATTGTGACCACGATTCGTGAGAGAATCAAAGTCGAGAAGAGAATCGAAGCCATGACAGCGCAGAGTTACTATCAGGGACTTTTCCTGATGGGAATCCCGCCTGTTTTCGGTTTGATTTTCTACTTAACCGACCCGGAATTCATGCTGCCGCTTTTCACTACGGCAGTGGGTTGGGTCATTATCTTTGGGATATTTTTGTTGCAAGCCGTGGGCTTTTTTTTCATCATGAAAATAGTGAAAATAGAGGTCTAGTGCGCGCCATTTTGGCCGTTCCGTGGGGGATTCAACTCGTATGACAAAAAAGAAACTATTTGCCGCCGGCCTGTTTGGATTGCTCTTTGCTTCGGTGGCCTACTCGAGCGTGAGTCTCCGCAATGGAAACTTCTTCGTCGGTTACGTCGACATCGTTTACCCGGGTGGCTTTGATCCCAAGATCGAGCGCATTTACAATTCAAAAACTCCGTTTAATGGAATGTTTGGTTGGGGCTGGGGCTTCGAGTATGAAGCGCATCTGACAGCTCTTCCTGACGGCAGTGTGGTGATTCATGAGTACGGCGGCGGTGCTGAAAACCGCTTCCGCCCAAAAGCGGGCAATCAGCAAGATTTAGTTCGCGCTGTGGATCAGATCGCAGGAGCTGCTCAAAAGGCTGGCGTGGTGGGAAACGCTTCTCAGCTGGCCAAGTATAAAAAACAACTCACCGACGATTCTGAATTTCGCTATCGCGAGTGGGTTCGTTTCAGACTTCCTCAAAAACAATTTCCAGCTGGCACTCAGCTCATTTCGAATCGCTTCAGCTATCAGTATCTCACTCGTGTAGCTGACGGCTATGTTCGAACTTACGACAGCGGCAAGGTTGAAAAGTTCCGGGACCCCGATGGAAAGCTCGTGAAGGTTTCAGACCGCAATAACAACTCCATCACTCTGTCTTATACGTCCGAAGGGAAGTTGGAAAAGCTGGTTGATAACTTCAATCGCAAAATTTTCTTCTACTTCAATGGCCAAGGCAAGATCGTCAAGATTGCCGGTGAGAACGGCAAAGAAGCCACCTACGAATATAATAAAAACGGCGAGCTTGTGAAGAGTAAGGACACCTCTGGCAACACGTACACCTATGGTTACAGTACGGACAATCGCCATAACTTGGTTTCGATTGGCAACTCCAACGGCACGTCGATGACCATGACGTATTATCCCCGCGATAAGAACGAAAACATCAAGAGCGTAAAAGACACCGACGGCACGTTGACCGAATACGGATTTGAAACCGACACGGCTGACAAGAATAAGAAGATCGTGAACGTGAAGATCAAGGGTGCCGATGGCAAACCGATCTCCAGCAGTCACTACGAATACTTCATGCGTCGCAAGGCGGACGGGGAAGAGTGGACTTATAAATTGGTCAGCGTCCTAGATGGCGATCGCACCGAAACCGTTTACAACGAGTGTTGCGGAATGCCGATTGAGATTAAGAAGGACGGCGAAACTACAGCGTTCTCTTACGACATCAAGGGCCGCGTGACGAAGAAGATCACTCCCGAAGACATCACCGAGTTGAAGTATAACGATTCGGTGGGCAAGGTCGCTCGCGTCAGCAAGTACCCGAAGAAAAACCCGAAGAAGTTTCAATGGTCGCAGTTCGAGTATGACAACAAGGGCAACCTCTTGTTGGCAAAGAACTCCGAAGGCAAGGGCGTGAAGCTCTTTTACGATCCGAACGGTCGCATCAAGACCTTGGTGGATCAGAACAAGCGCCAGATTCAGTTTAAGTACAACGAAAATTCCAAGCCGGTGCAGATTACCGATCCGGCATTGGGTTCGATCAATGTGACTTACAATAACAGTGGAGAGATCAAGGAAGTACAAAGCCCAGCCGGCCGTAAGATCGCGATGCAAGTGACTTCGGCCTTCCAAAATCTCTTGGACATCATCAGACCGGCTGGCGTGACGTTATCCTTTTAAGGAGTGAGGTAGAGAATGCTTAAGAAACTGAGTTTGTTGGCAGTGTTATTGATCATGGCAATGCCGTCCTTGGCAGTTGCCGAAGAGAAAACCGGCCAAAAGACCGATGTCGACTGCGCTGGAACGACTGATACGGCTGCAGCGAAGCAAGACGCTTCAACCGGCGGTACCACCGAACCTGCTGCTAAAGAAGCAGGCGGCGCAGACAAGCAGAAGAAAGAGTAGTTCTACTTTCCGCGGTGATCGTTACAACCGCCGTCACGAGCTCTCGAGGGCTCAGTGGCAGTGTAAGAGTAGGTGACTTTTTTCTTGTCATATTTGCGGACAAAAGAAACGGTGCCTGCTTTCGCTACCGAATAATAAACCCATTTCAAACTGTCCTGGCCGATACGCTCAACATTGGCATCGGTCACGATGTCATCGGATGCGTTCAGCTTTAAAACATCTCCCACAAAAAGCTTGCCCGCTTGCCGTTGGGGCATTTGAGGAATGATTACCGAGAAATATTCTGCCTCACCCATGCAAGCCGACGCCTGTGGACCGGCAACCAACCCGAAACCAAAAACCAAACCTGCGACTGCGATAAAAGTTTTCATCTAAAATCTCCTTGGCGGAAGTCATTAGAACTCATGGCGCAATATGTCAAGCGGCTCCTGCCCAGCTAACGCGGGCTGATTTGGCAGGTTGCGACAAATCAGCTATTCTGAAAGAACCTGTGTCAGTACTCGAGCTCATTTCGTGTAGTCTTCTCATCTTTCTTTCTGCCTTCGCCTCCGCGTCAGAAGTCGCGATCTTCAGTCTTTCTCGCTTTCAGATTCGCTGGCTGAAGGACCGGGCCCGTCCCAGTTATCGGAAGCTCAAGCAGCTGATGTCGGACCCCGACGGCCTGTTGATCACGCTCCTGATTTCCAACGAAGTGTTGAATATCGCGCTTTCTACGCTCATTGCTGAGAGCGTTTCGCATATGTGGGAGGCCGATCCTCCGGGGGCGCATTGGTACGATGGTATCGAGTTCCTACGCACGACTCCCGATTGGGTGAAGCAGATGATCTTGGGCACGCTCATTACAACGCCCATTGTTTTATTTGCGTGCGAGATTACGCCTAAAGCCATCGGCGCTCGAGCCAATCAAATGATTGCAGCGGTAGCCGTGGGTCCGCTCGGAACAGTCTACGAATTGCTGACCCCCGTGCGAATTGTGCTGAAGCGCCTGCTCAGTTTTGTGTCCAAACTCTTTGGACAAAAGCATGGCAGATTTCACGACAAAGACGATCAGACCCTGCTGAAGGAAGAGGAATTCCTCTTCATGTTGGAAGAGGGCCATAAGGAGGGCACCGTCCGACAGAGCGAAGTGCAGCTCATTAAGAACGTGTTTGAACTCGACGACACCGAGGTGAAGAGCCTTTACACACCGCTGTCTCAGGTTTTTTCTTTGCCAAGCACGGTCACTTTAAAAGAAGCGCTTGCTCATGCTTCCAATCGCAAGTACTCGCGAATTCCGGTGACCGGTCCCGACAAAAAGCAGGTCGTTGGCATTTTACATTCCAAAGATTTAATTCTTAGCCGATTGGATAGCGAACCCGAAACCAAGCCGGTGGTGGAATTATCGAAGCGCCCGTTTGTGGTTTCTCCCACGTTGAAGCTGAGTGCCCTTTTTAGAAAGTTGAAACGATCCCGCACGCACTTGGCTGTGGTTGAAAACGCTTCGGGTGAAGCGCTCGGCATTGTGACGATGGACGATATCTTGGAAATTATTTTCGAGAACGTCTTGCCGGATTTAGATGAAGGAGATCTGGCCGAATGAGCCTCACGCTCTTTTCATTGTTCTGCATCATTCCACCGCTGCTTTTGATCGAGGGATTTTTCTCGGGAAGTGAGATTGCACTCCTCTCCGCTGATAAGATGCTTTTAAAGGCGGCTGCGAAAAAGGGATCGAACCGCGCGCGTCTTGCCCTGCGTCTGACTAGCAATTCGGAGCGAATTTTTTCGACCACCTTGCTCATGACCAATCTCTGTTTGATTGGGATTTCGAGCACGATCATGCTCTACCTGCTTTCCAAGAAGATCGCGTTTGCAGAAGTGATCGCGGTTTTGGTGACCTCGCCGTTGATTGTGGTTTTCGGTGAAATTATTCCGAAGACCATCTACCAACGTTATGCAAACGTCTTAGCTCCTTGGGTCGCGTTCCCAGTGATGGTCACTTATTATATTTTCTATCCCATCACGCGAGTACTCTCCGGATATACCTCCAAGATCACGCGATTGATTTCGCCGATTGAAGAAATGGTGACGGGTCGGGAGCGCACCACCCGCGAAGAGCTCACCACGCTGCTTTCGTACTCTAAAAAAGAAACCGAGATCACGCCCACTGAAAAGAAGATGATCAAGCGGATCTTGGAGTTTCAGGAGACCGAAGCCAAGCATGCGCTCATCCCTCTGTTTAAAGTGGAAGCCGTTGAAGATGTTTCGACCATTCGTCAAGCGCTGGAACTCTTCCGCGTCCACCGCCATTCGCGAATGCCCGTGTACTCCGAGCGCGTGGACAATATTGTCGGCATCATTGAAGTGTCGGACCTTTTTGGGATCACCGATCTTTCTCAGAGTATTCGCAACTACATCACGCCCGCCCATTACGTGGCCGAGACGCAGGGGCTGGAAGACCTGCTCCTCGACATGCAACGCGAGGGCAATAAAATGGTGGTGGTGGTGGACGAATACGGTGGCGCCATTGGGGTCATTACTTTTGAAGACATTGTCGAAGAAATCGTGGGCGAGATTCGCGATGAGTTCGACAACGATTCCGTCCCTTATAAAGAGCTGACCCCCACGAGCTGGCAGGTCCTGGCCAAGATGGAAATTCAGCAGCTCAATGAAGGCCTGAATCTCGACATTCCCGAAGGGGACTATGAAACCCTGGGGGGGTTTTTACTTCAGCAGTTTGGACGCATTCCCGAAGTACGCGACGAGCTCTATTTTGACACCCCGCGAGGTACCCTGAAGTTCACCATCCGGAAGGCTACCGAGCGGCAGATTGAGTCTGTGACCATCGAGCGGATGCTTCTCAAACCCCAAGCTTGATGCTTGGGGCCGGAAACCGTAGACTAAAAAGACCACTCTTTGTGGGGTTTGGGGGGCCCGATGGCCAAAAAAGTACTTATTGTGGATGATGTCGCTTTTGTCCGAAAAACGCTGACCAGCATCTTGCTGGAAGGTCACTACCAAATCGTGGGCGAAGCCGTCGACGGCAACGACGCCATCGAAAAGTATCAAAAACTTCGTCCCGACCTGGTCACCATGGACGTAGTAATGCCCGAAATGAGCGGAATTGAAGCCACCAAACGCATCATGAAGATGGATAAGAACGCTCGAGTGGTCATCATTACAGCCATGGGGCAGGAAAACTTGGTGATGGAAGCTATCAACGTTGGCGCCCGAGATTATATATTGAAGCCGTTTAGTGCTCAGGATGTGCTAAAGACGGTCGAGCGAGCGCTGCTTTCGGATGATCGTTCGGCCAGCCGCCCAACCCGCGAACAGAAGCTCTAGGTTTTAAGCATGGATTTACAGGCTCTCGAACAATCTCTCCCGTCTGAATTTGAGTTCTTCCATCTGGGGAAGGTCTCTCGCGATCGTTCAGCCACTTTTCCACAAATTCAGTTTATAGATAAGGCCGTGGTGGGGTTCACTCTGCAGGGCGATTTTCGCGGGGCTTTACTCGTGGTTTTTGATCAGGGGTTGGATGTTTCTATGTACTCCGAAATGGGGAATATCATTGCTAGCCAGCTGGTAACGAACCTTTCTAAGCAGGGTTTGGATGTTGTGATTTCTCCGCCCAAAACAGTAGGGTCGGATCAAGCATTGAAGCTGGTGGAGCAAGCCAGTCGCCTTCCCGGGGGGAATGGAATTGCTCAACAAAGATTCCTTCATTTCAACAATCTCTATTTGGTTAATGTCGAAACTCTGATACTAGGGGAGCCATAAACTATGTTTAAGCTGATGGGCTTGCTTTTGAAAATTGCGATTTTTGGCGTCGTGGTGCTGGTGATTGGCAACACAGTCCACTGGGGTGGAAGAACGATTTCGGATCAGATCCGAATCGGAGTCTCCTCAGCGCAGAAAAGCGCCGTCGGTAAACAAGTACAAAGCTGGGCCACGGGATTCTTAAATGAAGCCCGAAAAGGGAGCCTCCAGGCAGCACCTGGCCAACAAGAGGCCCCCGATTCCGAGAACATACCTCACTCCGAGCGCCAGAAATTACGGGCACTCATCAAGGAGATCAACGGGGGCCAGGCTCAGTCAGAAAGAAATTAATTTCTATCTGCGGAATTGGCACCGCTAATGCGGCGGCCGTGTTCAGAACTACGCGGAGTTTCACCGTCGTAGACCTTATCCAAAAGAGCACATTGACGACCGGTTGCGGATACTTCACTACCGCGCAATTGGCCGGTTTTTTCCCACGTTCTTGCATCGTCACTAGCCAAGGCTACTGGCGAAAAAGACACTCCTACAGCAAGGATCACGATAATACGTTTCAACATTTGACTACTCCTACTCAACATCAGCTTCAGCAGTTTCAACGAAACTAGCATCAACTTGAATTGCTACTCTTCTCTACTACGTGTGGATTCCAATGAAGGGTCCACACAGGGGAGTAGTGCAACCCGAATGCCAGCCGGGTCTTTTTTGACACCGGTTTAACTCGCTGTTTTTACACATATTTTAAATAAGAATCAGCTGTGGGTTTAGGGTGGGGGAGTGGGTCACGACATACACAGGTCGGCGATTGTCTAGAACTTAGACAGTAATTGCTCAGTAATAGTTGATCAAATTAGTATTGAACTTAGAGTTGTGATCCATTATATATAGATCGTGATGAATGTTGCACGTGTGTTGTTGGCAGTCCTATTGGTTCAATCGTTTGCACTCCCCGCGGTCTACGCAGGAGACAAGCCTTACAAAAGAGCGATCGTTTTCGCCGGAAACAATCTCGATACGGCTGAGTTTCTCGGAATCTACGATGCTGCAGTTGATGAGGGCAAAGCTCCCGATCTCATTGTCGCAAGTTGCGGGGGTTCCTTGGCTGCTATGATCATTAAAGCCTTTCCGAATCGTGACGAGCGAAATGCCTTTATGAAGTCGCCGACGGGATACGCTCTTTATAAGACTTTAGCTAATGGCAATGATCTCGGGGTAAGAGATTTCATTAGCCGAAAGTTTTATGAGATCGATAGCTTCTCTCGAAGAAATCAGAACTTCTTTAATAACAAAAACGAAAATACGAATGCAGCGACTCTTGAGAGAACTCTCGAAGCCGAAGGGCAACAGATTACCTATCATCAGCCCTGGTCGAGAACGGTTCCGAATCTTTTTTCGAAAACTGCAATCGATATTGCCCAAGACATTAGCCCGGCCGGTGCTCGTAATCGTTTGAATCAAAGATTTACCGAAGGTAAGGGAGGCTCTGACGTGAGTGTTGTGATTCTCGGATCACGTTCCCACTTTGGCCCGCAGGACATTGGCAAAGAAGTTCAAGCCAATAGTCCCCTCTTTTCAGAGGTCCATTTTACTGATGAAAAGACTGCCCGGTATCTGAAGGGTTCCCGTGCCTTTGCTCCCTCTCAGTTCTCGGGAACTGCTGTGGCCGATCAGGTGGAAGTTGTCACAGATGCAACCTTGGCTGAGGCCGCACGCGCTTCGGTATCGGATCCTTGGTTGGTCGCTCCGTTGAAGAAGGATGGCCAGTATTATTTTACTGGTGCTACGAATATTAACCCGAACAATGTGGCAAAGAAGCTCGCAAGCCAAGTGATCGGAAACTATTCCACGGCGTTTGATGATTTCTTAGCTCAGAACGTGCTCTATGCAGCGTTTGGTTTTGATGGCAATGCCGTTCTTAAGAGACAGTTTGTTGTTCCAACCACTTATTCGGTCGACATGACGGATAAGAATTCCAGAGGCTTTCCTCAAGTGAGTCCTCAGTGGTGGAAGAACAAGAACCTTGAAGTGAAGATGGGTCCACCCTCAACGCTCTCAGAATTCAAAGAAATTTTTGATGTTCAGTATGCAGCTGGTAAGCGCCTCGCTAAAGAAGCGCTCTTGCAGGGACCATATTATCGCGGTCACATTAAAAAACGTGAACTCGACAATGGGAATAATTCGGTAACTGATACTGATGAGCAAGCAACTCAGTTTGAAGAGAAGTATCCGAATTTATATCGCGATGACGCTCACGTCCCAGTTGAAGCACTCCAGGTAGGTACCCCTCGTTAAGCTCCGCGAGCCCTACGATCGGGACTTAGCAACCCGAGGCATGCGGGCGCCGGAAGCGGCAATGGCGTGCTTCTTTCGGCCCGAACGAGTCGGCTTCGTGTCCTGGTGCGAGGCACCTGCCGCTGCTGACTTGCTTTCCTTCCCGCGAGTAATTCGATCGGTCAGAGCGAAGACCAGAACTTCATCGATCGTCTTCACAGGAATGAAGGTCAGCTTAGCGCGGTATTCTTCCGGGATATCCTCGAGATCTTTTTTATTCTTCTCGGGGATAATAATGTTCTTAATCCCGTGTCTCATCGCAGCCAAAGCTTTCTCTTTGAGGCCGCCGATCGGGAGAACTCGACCCGTGAGGGTGATTTCGCCGGTCATTGCGACATCTTTGCGGACCCGAATTCCGGTCAGCTTCGAAATCATGGCAGTGGCCATCGTGATTCCTGCTGAAGGGCCGTCTTTCGGAACGCCGCCTGCCGGAAAGTGCACGTGGATGTCGAGATTTGCGAATGAATCTTCGTCGATACCGAAGTCCACAGCGCGGGAGCGAATCAAGCCGAGAGCTGCTTGGCCGGATTCCTTCATCACGTCACCGAGCTGGCCGGTGAGGGTGATGCCGCCCTTGCCCTTCATCGTCGTGGTTTCGACGTAGAGGATTTCGCCGCCGACCGAGGTCCAAGCCAAGCCGGTAGCGATACCGATCTCGTCATGATCCTGTTCGTCTTCGCGGACGTAGGGTGCTGGTCCCAAGAATTTGTAGACTTCTTCTTTACCGATTTGGGTCTTTTCAGTTTTTCCTTCAGCAACGAGCTTCGCGGTCTTGCGACAGAGCGTCGCAATGTTGCGCTCGAGATTACGAAGACCGGCCTCACGGGTGTATTGCGAAACCACCGTTTGAACCGCTTCGTCTTGAATTTCGAGCTGAGGAGTTTTGAGACCGTTTTCAGTCAGCTGTTTCGGGATCAAATACTTCTTCGTGATGAAGTACTTTTCTTCCTCCGTGTAACCAGCGAGCTGAATCACTTCCATACGATCGCGGAGAGCGGATGGAATCGTGTCGAGCATGTTACAGGTCGCTACGAACATGACGTTCGAAAGGTCGAACGAAACGTTGAGGTAGTGATCGCGGAAAGAATTGTTTTGTTCCGGATCCAACACTTCGAGCAATGCTGCGCTCGGATCGCCGCGGAAGTCGCTGCCCAGTTTATCGATCTCGTCGAGAACGAAGACCGGGTTGTTGGTTCCAGCTTGTTTCAAGCCTTGGATGATGCGGCCCGGGAGAGCGCCGACGTAAGTGCGGCGATGACCACGGATTTCCGCTTCGTCTTTCACACCGCCGAGGGACACGCGTACAAACTCACGTCCAAGGGCTCGTGCGATCGAACGACCTAGCGAAGTCTTACCAACGCCGGGGGGGCCTGCGAAGCAAAGGATCGGGCCCTTCATCTTGTCTTTTAACTTACGAACCGCGAGATATTCCAAAATGCGTTCTTTGATCTTGACGAGGTTGTAATGATCTTCATCCAGAATGTTTTTCGCGCGGGTGAGATCGAGATTGTCCGGAGTTTGTTTGCTCCAAGGAGTTTCGATCAACCAATCAATGTAGGTGCGGAGCATCGATGCTTCAGAAGCATCGGGGTGCATGCGCTCCAAGCGAGCGAGTTGTTTCAGCGACTCGGTCTCGACATCGGTTGGCATTTTGCAATTAGCGATCTTCTCACGAAGCTCGTTAATTTCTTCGCTCTTCGAATCCGTGTCGCCAAGTTCGGACTTGATGGCGCGGATTTGTTCACGGAGGAAGTATTCCTTCTGCGACTTGGTCATTTCATCCTTCGCTTGCGAACGAATCTTCGCTTGGATGGTCATGACTTCAACTTCTTTGGTGAGGATCTCGTAAACCTTCTTCAAACGATCGACTGGATCGAGCGTTTCCAAGATGGCTTGAGCTTCCGCCACTTTCAAACCTAAGTTCGAAGACACGAGGTCAGCGAGACGGCCTGGATCGTTAATGTCCTCGAGAACCATGAGAATGTCGGGCGAGAGAACGCGACCGAGCGAGATGATGCGCTCGAGCTGTTCACGAACCGTGCGCATGAGCGCTTCTGCTTCAGCCATTTGCGGGCTGATGGGTTCTTGAATCTGATTGATCTTCACTTCATAGAACGGTTGCGTCTGGGTGAATTCTTGGATGTTGGCTTTGCAAAGTCCTTGCGTCAAAATTTTGATGCGGCCGTCCGGGAGCTTGCGCATGCGCATGATCATCGAAACGGTGCCGATTTTATAAATAGCTTCAGGAGCCGGATGTTCGTCGCTGATGTCCTTCTGAGAGGCGAGCAAAATCAAACGGTCTGAACGAGCCAGGCTTTCTTCGACGCTACGAATCGAAGAGTCTCTGCCTACGAATAGCGGGATAATCATGTATGGAAACACCACGATATCGCGCACTGGCAGCATCGGTAACGTCTGTGGAATTTCTACTTCTTCGCCGTCGTAGTTTGTGACCATCCCCTGCCTCCGGTGTTGACCTTCTTGAGTAACGATTCGGAGTAACAACGGCGGCGCTTTAGGGATTTATTGCCCATTCGGGCACAAAAAAGGCGCCAAAACGATGCCGTTTTGGCGCCTTCTAGAAATAAAGAAGTCTTTAGAACTTAAGCGTAAATCTTTTCGCGATGCTCCTGCTTTTCTTTGCAGGCAATGCATAGCGTCGAGACTGGGCGGGCTTCCAATCGGCGAGGTTCGATGGGCTCTTCGCAGCTCTCGCAGGTGCCGAAGGTTCCTTCGTCCATGCGGGAGAGAGCTTCGTCGATCTTCGCCAGGAGCTGACGTTCGCGGTCTCTGAGTTTGAAAATAAGGTTCTGGTTGATTTCGCTGGCAGCTAAATCTGTTTCATCCGGAAGATCATCCGGTGAAAGTGTGAGTTCATGCTTCACAGCGTTTTTCGAGTTGTTGAGGAGTCTTTGCTTCTCCTCTAGAAGTAACTTCTTGTACTTCGCTTGAATTTTCGCATCCATGATTTTTTCCCCCCGTTCATCTTCCCCAAGATGAATCCAACTATTCTACCCGGGTCCGTGATGAACACAATCTTTTTATAAGAGTTTCTAAGATTGCACAACTCCTTTCGTTGTCAGAAATTTGTCGCCGAAAGAAATCATTCAGAAATTTTCCTGTGTCTCAGACGACACATCTTCGTGACACTCGCCGAGTTTTCTTGTAGCCGTAGAGATCATGTCCAAGCAGCTCCAAGTTCAGTCATCGGTGGGGATCCTCGTTTTGGCCGCGGGTCAAGGCAAGAGGATGAAGTCAGAGAGTCCAAAAGTTTTAATCGAAGTCGCGGGTCGACCGTTCATTCATCACATTTTGCGCTCCATTCACGAGGCCTTTCCAGGCGCTCCTGTGGGCGTGGTGGTGGGTTACGGAAAGGAACAAGTTCAAGACGCAGTGCGTGGAGATGAGCTCTTTTCCAAGATGAAAATCGATTTTATTCACCAGCCTCAGCAAATGGGGACCGGAGATGCCGCTCGTTGCGCGATGGAATCTCCTTGGGGAAAGAGCCTGATTGAGAAAAAATCGACGGTACTAGTTTTGCCCGGAGATCTTCCACTCATTCCCCCTGCTCTGATTTCGCAAATGTGTGATGCGCTTCCGAGAACAACGGCGCTCAGGTTGCTGACTTGTGATTTTCCGGATCCGACGGGTTACGGTCGCGTGATTCGTCGCGGGAAAGAAGGTGGTATTCTTCGAATCGTTGAAGAGAAAGATGCGAACCTGCGCGAGAAGGCTGTGCACGAAGTTGCAGCTTCGATTTATTTGTTTCAGTCCTCCTTTTTACAAGCTTCTTTGAATTGGATTTCGAACAAGAACGCTCAAGGCGAATATTATTTGACGGACATCGTAGAGCGCGCCGTGAAATCTAAAAAGAAAGTCGAAATTTTTAAATGGACATCGCATGAAGATTTGTGCGGCGTGAATAATCCTTTGGAACTGGCGCAGGCACAGAAGTTTTTTAATCAAAAGATTATTAATCATTGGGCAGAGCAAGGAGTGCGCTTTGTCGACTGCTGCAGTGCTTGGGTGGATGTGTCTGTGAAGATCGAAGAAGGCGCCACCATTTATCCCAACGTTTATCTGCGCGGAAAGACGCGCGTGAAAAAAGGAGCTACTCTCGAACCCGGTGTGATTTTGACAGACACCGAAGTGGGCGAGGGTGCGCTCATTAAAGCGGGAACGATTGCAGATAAATCCGTGATTGGTTCAAAGGCCAATGTGGGTCCCTATGCCCACCTCCGTCCCGAATCGAACGTCGGGGCTCGCACCAAGATTGGCAATTTTGTGGAGTTGAAGAAGGCTCGAATTGGATCTGACACCAGCATTGCCCATCTTTCTTATGTGGGAGATGCGGAAGTCGGCGATCGAGTCAATATTGGCTGCGGGTTTGTAACCTGTAATTTCGACGGAAGAGTCATCGACGGACAGAGAAAACATCGTACTGTCATCGAAGACGATGTATTCTTGGGCAGTGACTGCCAAACCGTAGCCCCGGTCAAGATCGGGAAGGGGGCGTATATCGCCTCTGGATCGACTATTACTGAGGACGTCGAGCCGGAAGCCCTTGCGATTGCCCGCTCGCGTCAGGTAAATAAACCGGGGTACGCAAAGAAGGTAAAGTAAACGGTATGTGCGGAATTGTTGGCTACGTCGGAAATCGTCCTGCAGTAGATCTCCTTTTAAAGGGGCTCAAGCGACTGGAGTATCGTGGGTACGATTCTGCAGGCATTGCCGTTTTTCATCAGAACAAACTCGAAATTAAAAAGTCTGAAGGCCGTCTAGAAAATGTCGAAAAACTCTTGAACGGTAGCGCGCCTCTTTATAAGGCTTCGACATCGGGACTGGGACATACCCGGTGGGCCACCCATGGAAAACCAACGACTCAGAACGCGCACCCGCATCGAACCGGCCACGTCGTACTCGTTCACAATGGAATTATTGAAAACTATCAAGAGATTCGCGATGACCTTGCGACTCGCGGACACCATCCGGCTTCAGAAACCGATAGCGAATTTTTTGGTTTCTTAGTGTTGGAAGAAATGAATCAGGGCAGCTCACTCGCTGAGGCGGTGCGAAAAAGTTTTGCTCGGCTTGAAGGCGCTTCGAGTGTGGTGGTCATGTCCGAAAAAGAACCCGGCGTAGTCATTGGTGCTCGCGGGGGCTCTCCTCTGGTAGCGGGGCTCGATCCGAACGGTGGCGCTATTTTGGCGAGCGACGCTCAACCCATTATGGATTACACGCGCGATGTGTATTTCTTAGATGTGGGCGAAATGGTGGTGGGGTCTTCAAAAGGCTTAGAGTTTTTAGATATCTCGAGTGGAAAGAAAGTTTCTCGCCCGTCGACGCATCTCGATTGGCAGCCCGAAACAATGGATAAGCAGGGCTACCCTCATTACATGCTCAAGGAAATCTATGAGCAACCGCGGGTTCTCGTCGATACCTTGAACGGGGTTGTGGACCGTGCAACTGCGGAGTGTTTCGAATTAGCTGAGCATCCGGGCGTGGCTTTGCTCAGGAATGCGAAGGATTTGAAATTCGTGGCCTGCGGAACATCTTGGCATGCCGCCTTAATGGCCAAGTATTGGATTGAGCGCTGGGGCAAGGTTCCTGTCGACGTGGAATTGGCGAGCGAGTTTCGTTACCGCGATGCACTCGTGACTCCCGGAAGCTTGGTTGTAGCGATTTCTCAATCGGGTGAGACAGCCGATACGCTCTCCGTTGTGCGCGATATGAAAAAGAAGGGAGTTCCAACTCTCGCCGTGACCAACGTGCGCGGAAGTACGATGTCGCGCGAAGCAGACGCGGCCTTCTTTACTTCAGCTGGACCAGAAATCGGCGTGGCCGCTACAAAAACTTTTTTTGCGCAGATGCTGATGGTTCTTCTTTGGGCAGGTTTCTTGGCCGAGAAGAATCAACCGGGCAGCACGCGAAAGCTTTTCGACGACTTGGTAAAACTTCCGCACCTGTTGGAAGAGTTTATTCGCCCCGAGGGGCAGATGGCTGCAGCAGTTAAAAAAGCCGCCCACGCGGTTCAAGATTCGAAGGGATTTTTCTTCATCGGCCGCGGAACTTCCTTTCCCATCGCTCTTGAAGGAGCGCTGAAATTAAAAGAAATCGCCTACGTTCATGCGGAAGGTTACGCTGGCGGAGAATTGAAGCACGGCCCCATTGCCATGATCGATGAACAAATGACAGTCGTGGTGCTGGCGCCTCAAGATGGGTGGCGCGATAAGACGGTTTCGAATCTGGAAGAAGTCAAAGCTCGCGGTGCAAAGATTGTAGGCATCGGTGGGGTAGCAGACGGGCCGTTAAAGAAACTTTGCCATCATTGGATTCCTCTCCCTGACAAAGGAGTATTGGAAGAAGGCCTGGCTCCGTTTCTTCTTACTCCGGTAATGCAGCTCTTTAGTTACGAGCTAGCACTTCTCCGCGGAACGGATGTGGATAAGCCGAGAAATTTGGCCAAGAGCGTGACCGTCGAATGATTTCAGTGCTCGCGGGAATTGCCGCAGCTGTCTTTGTCTCCATCCCGCAAATCGCTCAGACTCTCTTTCCTCAAATGCCCTGGAACGCTCCTATATTAATTTTAGGAGTGGCGGGATTGGCCATGGTGATTCAGCGCTTTGTTGTCGATACCTCATCCGGGAATCCGGATTACAAAGGTTTAGCAGATGTCTTTGTTCATATTCATGCGGCCGGTTCGATGCAGTCGGCACGAAAGTGGGCGCTTCGCGGATTGAATTCTCTTTTGCTCTGTTTGTTTGGGGGCACTATCGGTGCCGAGGGGGCAGGAACCGAATTCAGTCATTCCGTTTCGATGGCCCTTCAGTCCCGCTCTTCGCGTTGGTACGAACTTCGCCGCAGAACCGATGCGGCAGTAGCCTTGGCTGCGGGAATTTCGGCCGCTTTCGGCGCCCCGTTTGCAGCGCTACTGATTCCGCTTGAGCTTGGGACAGGCGGTGCCATGCTGCAGACCGTTTTTGCTTCTGTTGCCGCATTTCTCGGGGTGCAAGTACTGTCTTGGGTGTTTCACTTTCCCACTTTTCCCTTTGCGGCGCTTTTTGCGAATTTCCAACTCAGCTCCATCGGTAGCTTTCAGCAATTCGGCCTTCTGCTACTCATCGCGATTGTTTGTGCGGCTTTGGCAATCGGCACTATTCGATTCATTCGGTACACTGAAGAAAGTCTGCAAGAACTATTTCAAACCAAAGTTTGGATGCGGGTTTTGGCCGGCGGTATTTTGCTCTTTTTAGTAATGGTGGTGAACAAGCATGCCCATCAGCCTTTCACCCAGTTGATTTTAGAAATTTTTGAAAAAGGAATTCGCGGAAATCCCATCGCACTTCTTTTTATTACTCAGCTCCTTTGTTTGAGCTTGGTTGTTGCTGGGTTTGGAACAGTTGGAGTTTTTGCGCCCTTGTTTTTCTTGGGGACGTTGATTGGAAGTTATTTTTCTCCCGAGGGTGCTAGCTCTTTTCAAATGGTTGCCGCGTTTGCAGGGGGAGCTGCATTTTTAGGGGCCGTGCTGGGCACGCCGGTGATGGCTGCAGTGCTCGCGTTTGAAATGACCCGCAGCCCCGTCGTATTTCTAATCTGTTTGGGAGTTGCCCTTGCGGCGCATCGTTTGCGAAAGCAATTCTACAAGTTTTCTTTGATGGACATCGATTTGCAAGCGCGAGGGGTAGAGCTCAGTCAAGGCCGTTCCGCAGGAATTCTGAATGCACTTTTAGTGAAGGATGCGATGGTGACCGACTTTGACAGCATCCATGAAAACGAACCCATTTCGGAACTGCGCAACAAACTCATTAAGTCGCGTTATCCTTTCTTACCTGTTCTCAATTCTCAGGGGGCCTACCTCGGAATGCTCACCGTGGATATGATTGAGGATAGTTGGCTCAATCAGGAAGTGCTTTCCAAGACTTCGCCTCTTTCTAAACTCTTTGAAGCTAAGGATTTGCTTTATCGCTCTGGGTTAAAAACCCCGGCGATCAAGGTTAGCGAGCGACTTTCGTCTACTTCAGAAATTTTTCAGGAAACTCCCTGCGTACCTGTGATAGCTGATGATGGAAGGATCATGGGGTTGCTTTTCGCTCACAGCGTTCGGTTGGCATATGACCGCGAAGTGGCCCGCCGATCGTTGGCATTTCAATACGGCAACCGGTACTGACTGAGTTTTAAAAATGGAAAATTTTGATTTCGCAAAGCCTGACGATTTTGACTTTTCTGCAGTGTCTCGTCCTGTGACATATTTTAATGGTTTGAACGATCGCCAGCGCGAAGCCGTTGAGACCACGGAAGGGCCGCTCATTGTTTTAGCGGGTGCGGGCTCAGGCAAAACCAAAATGCTGACTTCGCGAATTGCTCACCTGATTGACGGCAAAGGCGTACCGGCTCATCAAGTGTTGGCGGTGACGTTTACGAATAAGGCCGCAACCGAAATGCGCCATCGTGTCGAAAAGATTTTGGATATTGGGCCGAGCCAAGCCTACGGCAGTCACTTCAGTTTTGATTCGCCCAACATCGGGACCTTTCACTCCATCTGTGTTCGTATTTTGCGACAAGAGACGATGCACACCCCGTTCACTCGGCCGTTTGTGATTTATGATGATTCCGATCAGCTAAGTTTGATTAAAGAAGTCGTGGGCAAGATCGGCCTGGATGACAAAGCGTTTAGCCCGAAGGCCCTGCAAGCGGCGATCAATCGGGCCAAATGTGATGCGAAGGCCCCTGAAGATATCGAACCTGCTCCTCATAACGTCTTTGAAAAGAAGATGAAGCAGGTTTACGAGCAGTATCAGAAAGATCTTTTTTCCAACAACGCCTTGGATTTTGGCGAAATTATTTGCATGACCTATCGCCTGATGCGCGACAACCTCGAAGTGCGCGCCAAGTATCAGAAGCGATTTCGTTACATTCACGTCGATGAATATCAAGATACCAACCGCGGTCAGTACCTTTTGCTGGCGACACTTGCGGGCAAAGAGTCGGGTGGCCATCAAAACATCTGCGTCGTTGGAGACGAAGACCAATCCATCTACAAGTGGCGTGGGGCTGATATTCGAAATATTTTAGATTTCGAAAAGGATTACCCGGGCGCTCATGTCGTGAAGCTCGAGCAAAACTATCGCTCGACAAAGACTATCGTGACGGCTGCAAGCCAAGTCATTCGCAACAATCGCGAACGCAAAGAGAAAACACTTTGGACTGAAAATGAAACCGGCCTGCCCATCACTCACGTTCAAGTGGTGGATGAAAGAGCTGAAGCAGAGATGGTGATTTCAGAAATTCGTCGGTTAGCTGAAAACGAAGGCTACTCTTACGATGATTTCGCCATTTTTTACCGTACTCACGCACAGAGCCGTCCGTTTGAGGATGTGCTTCGTCGAGACAAGATCGCCTACCAGATCGTCGGCGGGTTGCGGTTCTATGACCGAAAAGAAATTAAAGACATCTTGTCGTATCTCAAAATTATTTTGAATCCGGCTGACTCCATCAGTTTGAAACGCATTATTAACGTGCCGGGGCGAGGAATTGGCAAAACCACGATCGACAAGGTCGACGAGCTTTCGCTTCAAATGCAGATGCAGGGCGAGGCCGATTCCACTTTCTGGGCGGCACTTCAACGTGCTGCAAGCGACTCTTCCCTGACCTCGGCAGCGACCTCCAAAAAACTCGCCGCATTCGTCGCGATGATGCGCAAGTTTATGGATCAGCAAACGAAACTCAGTTTGTCTGAACTCTATCATTTGATTTTGGATGAAACGGCTTACGTTCGGGAATTGAAAGCCGAAGGCACCGACGAAGCGCAAGCGCGCATCGACAACTTAGAAGAATTGGACAACCTCTTCCAAGAATTTGAAGAAGATCAGGCCGCAAATCTTTCTAAGCCAGATCTTCTCCCGCTTTTCATTGAGCAAGCCGCACTTGCTTCTGAGGTGAATAAAGAAGTCGAAGACATCAGCTCAGTCACCATGATGACGCTTCATTCCGCTAAGGGTTTGGAATTTAATGTCGGATTCTTGGTGGGAATGGAAGAGGGGTTGTTCCCGTCGATTCGTCCTTGGGAAGAAACTCCCGATGAAGACATCGAAGAAGAGCGTCGTATTTGTTACGTCGGCATGACTCGTGCTCGTCAACGTCTCTATCTTTCAAATGCAGCGGTGAGAAGAATCTGGGGGAATGTAAATTACCAAGAACCTTCGCGCTTCTTTGCCGAGATTCCTGAAAACTTAGTCGAGCTTCGCGATCTTTCGTATGGATCGGGAGCCTCGAAGTTCCGCACCGGTTCTTCGCGTCAGTTTGGCTATGGGGGAGGAAGCGGCGGCGGCGACGGTTATACCAATTCCAGCGCGCGTGCAGTTCCATCCGTCTCGTCCTCGTCGGCTTCTAAAGGAGACCTCGATGGCGCGATCATTGATCACCCCGAGTATGGAACGGGAACCGTAATTGCCGTCGAAGGCGTTGGCGGAGATCAAAAAGTCGTCATCGATTTCAAGAAGCTTGGCAGAAAGAAATTCCTGCTTCGTTACGTTCAGCAATACCTCGAAAAATAGCCTTTTCCCCCGCACCCTGGGGTGTCTTTTGAGACTTGTTAAGGATGTCGATATCTCATTGAATTTACTTATCTTTTTATCATAAATCCGACTTTATTATTCAACAATAATTCGATAAAATTAGAGGTAGATCGCAACCTTTATTTTCGTGGGACGTATTGGAATGAAGTCGACTTTTTTCAACACACGCGACCTCCTTTTGGCGAGCGCTCTTGCGCTAGCAACGGTGAGCTGCGCGAATAACTTCGACGAATTCTCTCTCTCCAATCAGAACGGCAGCAATTCAGGTCAGTACTATATTTCTACGAATGGCCCTGTGACTTCGATGCTCGTCAACGGGAACAGTCTCTACATCGGGGGTGGATTTACGACTGTCGGTGGAAACTTCTACGGGAACTTTGCAGCTCTCGAAACGGTCAAAGGCTTGCCCGATTACAATTTCCAAATTCAAAGCGGCTTTTCGGGTGGCGATGTTTCCGTCATCTTGGTGGATCCGTCCCAAAGCTATGCGTACGTGGGCGGCACCTTCACGCAGTATCAAGGCATCTCTGTTTATGGTTTAGCAAAAATTAACTTGAGCACCGGAACGCTGGATCCGACCTTTCACAGCTCTGTTGGATTTACTACGGGCCAAGTGTTGGCTCTTGCGCTGACGAACAATGGGAACCTGATCGTCGGCGGTGTGTTTGCGAACTATAGAGGTACGGCTGTCAGCAATATTATGAAGGTGTCGGCATCTACTGGCGCTATTGATACCATCTTTGCGAGCCAGGGCGGATTCAATAACACTGTCTACGCACTTGCTTCCATTGGAAGTGAAATTTATGTCGGCGGTTATTACACGACCTATGGCGCTAGTCCAACCAACGGCCTCACGAGATTGAATGAGAACGACGGTTCCATTAGTGCAACTTTCTTGGCTCATACGGCTCTCAACGGTGGTTCAATGGTTCTTGGAATTGCAGTTGCGCCCGATCAATCTGCTATTTACATCGGTGGGAGCTTTACTGGCTTCAATGCGGCTCCGATTCAAAATCTTGCTAAAGTGAATTTAAATGGAACGTTGGACACCATCTTTACCCAATCCACCGGGCCGAACTCTCAAGTTCGTACCGTTTTAGCTTCCGGGAGTTCGGTTTACATCGGCGGATCTTTCAATGCCTATCGCGGTTCTGGTCCATTCAATCGTTTGGCTAAACTGGATGCCGGAACGGGTGCGATTGACATGACTTTCACTCCCATGACCACCACGGACGTCAATGTCCAGACCCTGGCTCTGGTGGGCACTTCTCTCTATGTCGGCGGAAATTTGAACTTTTATAAAGGTGCCCCCGTTCAGCACCTGGTGAAAGTCGATATCAATACGGGTGCGCTCGACACGGTGTTCACCAATCCCATCGGTTTTAGTTACAACGGGGCCGGTGGGTACGTTACCGCTATTGGTATTATAAAGAATGGCGCGTCGATTTTGGTGGGCGGTGGTTTCAACAGTTATCGCCAAATAGTCTCCAACGGATTAGCAAAAATTAATTTAGATTCTATGTCCGTCGACGCCACCTTCCAATCGGGAGTGGGTCCTGGCGTACAAAGCGGCGGTCAAAAAGTTTATTCTCTGGCGATGGATCAGGCGGGCTATCTCTACGTCGCCGGTGACTTCTTGTTTTTCAGTGGTAGCGCTGCGGGAAATCTTGTTCGTATTAACGCTGTAAACGGAAACCGGGATTTTACTTTCGCTGGAAGCGCAGGCTTCAATGGTAAGGTGAAATCGATTGTTTACTCGAACAACCAGATTTTTGCAGGTGGTGCGTTTACATCCTACCAAGGTACTGCTGTAAATTACTTAGCAAAACTAGATTATAACGGAACCATAGATCCTACCTTCATAGCTGCTGGTTCGCCGAACTCCACCGTCGAAGCGATTGCGCCGTACGGAAGCTCTCTTTATATTGGTGGAGCATTTACGACCTATGGTGGGACCCTTGCGCTTCGTGTTGCGAAGGTGGGTACCAACGGAGTTCTGGATACGAGTTTCTCGGGTGGTTCAGGCACCAATGGTGTCGTGAACTCCTTGCTCATTAGCAATGGTCAACTCTATATTGGCGGGAACTTTACGACTTACAAAGGCAGCACGGCTGAAATGATTGCTAAGTTGAGCCTCGCTGGAAGCTTGGATCAAGGTTTCACATTGGCAGCAGGCTTCGACAGTACTGTTCTTTCGATGGCGACTGTTGGCAGCAATTTGATTGTCGGAGGAAGCTTCGCTTCTTATCGAAATACTCCGATGTGGAACCTAGCTAAGCTGGGCATTTCTACGGGCGATCTCGACGAAACCTTCACCAGCTTAAACCCCGGAAATGCGATTCCCTCCGTTGCAGGCGATTACAGCAAGAAACTGGTGTTTGTGGCAGGCCAATTCGGCGGCATATCAATCGGCTATTTCAGCGGCCTATAGTCCCAAAATCCCTATAAATTCAATGTTTGGACCTTGTCCCCCATGCCTGAGCAGAGTAAGGTATGAGGCCTTATGCAAGCTCCAATCGAAGTAAACGAAGCCCTCACGCGGAAGATTTCTGACCTCGCGCGCATTCAACTCACCGATACCGAGGTCACGACTTTTACCACTCAACTCAAAGACATTTTGGCGTACGTGGATCAGCTTTCCGAAGTGAACGTCGCAGGAGTCGAGCCCATGACTCATCCGCTGGATCCTGAAACTCCCACGCGTGAAGATATCGCCGCTCCGTTTGAAACCGATGCAGAAGGAAAACCGAAGGTTCTTCTTCACGCTCCGGAAAAAATGTACGACAGCTTTCAAGTTCCACCTATTTTGTAAACGAGAACTCCATGGCACAGTCGAACTTAGAATTTAAGACGATTAAAAAAATTCACGAAGCCTACAATGCAAAAAAGGTTTCACCGCTCGAGCTCACCCAAGATTTTTTCAAGTCGATCAAGGCGAGTAAGCACAATGCCTATCTCACGGTCTGTGAAGAGCGCGCGCTTGGGCAAGCAAAAGCGGCCACCCAGACTCTTTCGAAGAGCGGAAAAGTTCCCAGTGATCAGTTCCCGCTTTTTGGAATTCCGCTCGGTTTGAAAGATGTTCTGACTTTAGATGGCGTGCGAACGACCTGCGCTTCCAAAATTATTGAAAACTATATTCCGCCGTACACCGCCACTGCAGTGGAGCGTTTGGAAAAAGCTGGCTCAATCACCCTCGGAAAATTGAACATGGACGAGTTTGCCATGGGCGGTTCGAACGAGAATTCTGCTTTTGGTCCGGTCTTGCATCCCACTCATGAGGGGTACGTTCCCGGTGGGTCCAGTGGGGGTTCTGCTACTGCTGTAAAAGCAGGGCTCTGCGTAGCAGCATTGGGAACCGACACTGGAGGGTCTGTGCGATTACCCGCAAGTTATTGCGGAGTAGTAGGGCTGAAGCCCACCTATGGTCGAGTGAGTCGTTACGGTTTGGTGGCATTTGCCTCTTCGCTCGATCAGATCGGCCCGCTTACTCACGATACAGAAGATGCCGCCCGAATTTTAGATGTGATGTCGGGCCATGATCCGAAAGACTCCACTTCGGCAGCAATGCCTAAGAGCCAGGTGCTGAAGGCCATGACCACTGCTCCGGATTGGTCCAAGGTCAAGATTGGTGTTCCGAAAGAATATTCGGTTGGCGGGCTCTCTCCTGACGTCGAGAAGTCATTGCAGGAATCGTTGAAGTGGTTTGAGAAAAAAGGCGCAAAGCTGATCCCCATTTCTTTGCCACACACGAAGTATGCCGTGGCCATCTATTACATCGTGGCAGTGAGCGAGGCTTCCAGTAATTTGGCCCGCTTCGATGGGGTTCGTTTCGGAGTTCGTCCGAAGGATGCTGATCAATCGCCCGATCTTCCTACTTTTTATAAACGAGTCCGTTCGAACTTCGGGCCTGAGGTGAAGCGAAGAATTATCCTGGGCACGTTTGCTCTTTCGAGTGGTTACTACGACGCTTATTATCGTCGCGCTTGTCAGGTGCGTCGCCTAGTGAAACAGGATTTTGAAAAAGCATTTTCGCAGGTGGATGTCATTATTTCTCCGGTTTCTCCGTCCACGGCTTTCAAGCTCGGTGAGAAAAGCAAAGATCCGATCAAAATGTATTTGAACGATATCTTCACCATTCCTGTGAACTTAGCAGGCTTACCGGCTATGAGTGTTCCGTGCGGTCAGGACCATAAGGGACTGCCCATCGGGTTGCAGTTCACTACACCCGCCTTTCAGGAAGAAAAACTCTTCAGCATGGCGCATGCGTTTGAGGTGCGAACATGAGTGAATTTGAAGCAGTCATCGGTTTAGAAGTTCACTGTCAGCTCGCTACCGACACAAAGATTTTCTGTGGCTGTAAGGCTCGGCCCGAGGGCGGTCAATCGGTTGCGGACGTGGGAGCGAATGCCAACACTTGTCCGGTTTGCACGGGTCATCCCGGAACTCTTCCGGTTCTGAACAAGAAGGTTTTGGAATACGCGGTTCGCGCGGGCCTTGCGACGGGTTGCCAGATCCGGTTGAAGAACGTCTTTGCCCGAAAGAATTATTTCTATCCCGATTTGCCGAAGGGGTATCAAATCAGCCAGTACGACCTGCCGATTTGCGAAAATGGCCAACTCAACCTGACATTAAAGGATGGGACCACCAAGCAGGTTCACATTCAGCGCATTCACATGGAAGAAGACGCGGGAAAAAATGTTCACCTGAGTGATTTCTCTTTGGTGAATTTGAATCGCGCTTGTGTTCCGCTCATTGAAATTGTGAGCGGGCCGGATATGAAGACGTCCGAAGAAGCAGGTGCTTATCTTCGCGCTCTTTACGCGATCGTCACCAGTATCGATATTTGCGATGGGAATATGCAGGAAGGAAACTTTCGCTGCGACGCCAACGTGAGTGTGATGCCGAAGGGATCAAAGACTTTCGGAACTCGCGCTGAAATTAAAAACGTGAACTCATTCCGATTTGTTGAGAAGGCCATCGACTACGAAATCCAACGACAGATTGAAGTGATTAAGTCCGGCGGGAAAGTCGTTCAAGAAACCCGTCTGTATGATTCTCAGAAGAATGTCACTCAATCGATGCGCTCGAAAGAAGAAGCGCACGACTACCGCTACTTCCCGGAGCCCGATTTAATTCCAGTGAAACTCGAACAAGCTTGGGTCGATAAAATTAAGAATTCGATGCCGGAATTGCCCGAGCAAAAGAAAACTCGGTACGCCAGTGAGCTGGGCCTTTCTCTCTATGATGCAGGAGTCATAACGGGTTCAAAAACCATGGCGAGCTTTTTTGAAATGGCCGTTCAGAAGTTAGGTGCGGCCGCGAAACCTGCTGCCAATTTCTTGACCGGAGAAGTTGCTCGTCTTTTGAATGAAGAGAATATCGATATCTCCCAAAGCAAACTCCGACCAGAACACATTGCTGAAGTCGTGAAGCTCACCCAGGATGGAACCATTTCCAGCACCGGAGCAAAGCAAGTCATTGCCAGTGCTTGGAAGACTGGGGATCCGGTCAGCAAAATCGTTGACCAAGAAGGACTGAAACAGGTGAGCGACGTAGGTGCGTTAGAGCCCGCCATTAATAAGGTCATTGCGGGTTTCCCACAGCAAGTGGCAGAATATCGATCTGGCAAAGAAAAGCTGATTGGATTTTTCGTCGGTCAAGTCATGAAGGAAACGGGTGGAAAAGCCAACCCCGGGATGCTTCAGGATCTGATCAAAAAGAAACTTTCTTCCTAATCGGAGCCCACAAAAGGGAGTCAAAATGGATAAAGCCCAAAAAAAACTTTTTAAGAAGGTAGGCATCGTTGTCGGCGCCATTTTTGGATTGCTGCTCGTTGCGGCGATCGCGATTCCCTTAGTGGTCGATGTAGACAAGTACCGCCCGCAGATCGTGAAGGCTGCGAACGATCAAATCAACGGCAAGCTCGAGCTTGGAAAACTTTCGCTTTCGCTCTGGGGTCAGGTCCGCGTGGACATCGCGGGTTTGAATCTAACGGATAGCAAGAATCACAAGCTGGTTTCGGTTCAGAATGCTTTTTTTCACGTTCCGCTTTTTCCCATTCTGACGGGATCGCCGGTGGTTACATTGAAATTAATGAAGCCCGAAGTGAACGTCATTTCGGACAGCTCCGGCAAATTGAATTTGATGAGTCTGACGAAGACCGGCACCACCGTTTTGCCGCCGGCGCCTTCGGCCACCCAGGGTCAGGCAGCGGCTCCGAGTGCTGCTGCGCCCGCGACTAAGCCGACTGCTGCTGCCGCGCCGAGCGCCACCAGCATGGCTCTTCCTGCTATTGCAACTCAAGCTCGCATTGGCTTTGAAATGCGCGATGCCACTGTGGTTTATAAAGATGTCGCTACGAAGCTCGAGAGCAAGATCGACCAGTTCAATCTCGTCATTAAAGATCTTTCGCTGAGTCGTCCGATGACGCTCAAGATGTGGGCGGATGTGAACACCAAAATGGGCCAATCGATGGTGGTCCGTGGCCCGGTTTCTTTAGAAGCTTCTGCTCAACCGCGCTTTGCCGGCGGCAACTTTGAAAAAGTTTCAGCTCAGCTCAAAATTGATTTAGACAAGTTGGAAATTGAAATGCCGGGTCTCTTCGTGAAGAAGAGCGGCGTGGCTGCGAATGCTCAGGGCGAGTTTTATGCGAACGCTTCAGAAGTTCGTGTGGAAAAGCTCGACGTGAAATTTTTCAACGCCGACATGACCGCAACGGCAGCAGTAACCAGTGTAGCCACTACTCCTCAAGTAAAGTTTGCTCTGAATTCGAATCCTATCCAATTGAAGCCTTGGGCGGAGTTGGTTCCGATGCTGAAAGACTATGAGTTGGGCGGAACGTTGAATCTTTCTGCTTCTGCAAGCGGTCCGTCCAGCAAACTGAATTACGGTGCGGTTCTGGGTTTGAAAGCGATCACCGCGAAATCAGCGATGTTAAAAACCCAGCCCAAGATTGATGGAGAAATCAAAGTCTCCACTGACATGATTGAAAAGATGTGGTTGGACATTAAAGCTCCGGCCAACGACCTCAAAATCACCGGGAAGATGGTTTCTTTTACGAAGCCGCAACTCTCTGTTGATGTGAATTCCACGGGAATGGATTTAGACCAACTGATCAACTTCCCGCCCCCAGCGAAGAAGGGTGCCTCACTCGATTTAATTCACAAGGCTTACGCTGCAGAGAAGCCAGCAGCAGATTTGGATGCCTCAATGGCCGGCCTTCGCAAGAACGCCATGCTTGCAGGAATGGTGGCTAAGATCGATCTGAACATCAAGAGCATGAAAGTTTATAACGTTAAGCTCACCAATATTTTGAGCCGCATGTCGTTTAAGGATCTGACCGCGGGCATCGATCATCTGGGTTTTAGTATCTGGTCGGGAATCATTAGTGCCAATGCGAGTGCGAATTTAAAAACTGCTGTGCCCACCTATCGTTTTTCGGCAAGTGGAAGCGGTGTGGACTTGAAGCAGGGCATGGAATCTCAAATGGAGATGTTGAAGAACACCGTGATTGGCGTCGCAGACTTTAAAGCGGATGTCACCGGTTCCAGTTTTAACACCGAGGCTGCCATGAAGAATCTGAATGGCAAGGGACACCTTCGAGTTGTGAACGCTAAATTCACTACCATCGATGTCATTAAGATGGCCCAAGGCGTGAATGCTCAGATCGAGAAAGTGGCACAGCGAGTTCCGCAGCTGCGTGGAAAGAGTTTGAACAACTTGGACAATAAAGAAACTCGCTACGAATCCATCAACACGGATTTTACGATTTCGAATGGCAGTTTTTCAGCCCCCAACTTTTTTGCCAAGGCAGAGACCGGGAAGGGCCTCGACATTAAAGGTGCTACGACGGTGGGGATGTTGGATTACGTTTTGAATGCTCGTTGGGAGCTAATTGACACCCACGACGTGATGGGCGCTAAGAAGATTTCCTATGACATCGGTGGCGCTCGAGTCGACCACGCCTTGAGTGAAGGAAACGGTCCGTTTCGCGTTCCAGTCAATGTGGGATGTACGGTGCTCAAGCCCTGCTATAACTACGGTGAAGTGCCGGAGTTTTTGGCAAAGGTGGCATTGAACAACACGAAGGCTGCAGCCGAAGGGAAGTTGAAGGCGGCCGCTCAACAACAGATTCAGCAAAAAATTCAGCAGGCCGCTCCACCGGAAGTACAGAAAGCTTTGGACGGTTTGGGTAAGAAATTATTTGGACGTTAAGACTGAGGAGACAGTTCTATGAAAAATCGGAGTTTGAGTTTCAGTTTGTTGGTTTCGGGTGCTTTGGTAGTGACCTTGCTTTTGGTTCTGGGGGGCACGGGCTGCTCCAGCACGAAGGCTCAGAATAAGGCTAAGGAAGCAGCTGCCCGCTACTGGCAAGACAAAGCTTATCCTGGCAAAGCCAGCGACGTTCAAGTCGTTGAAGCCGAAGACACCGGCGACGGCTCGTTCCGCGTGAAGGGGATTGTAGACGGCGAAACCCGCGTTGGAACTTTCAGTGCAAAGTCTGAAACTTTCTCGGAAGGTTATTATTCTTTGGCTCACGAAAAGACGAAGCGCGTGGCTGAGCTTGAGCAAGAAGTGAAATACTGGAAAGAAAAGGCTGAGAACCTCGAGAAGGAAGTCTATAAACTTCAGGTTCAGGCCAAGTTTTCTGCCGATCAGAAAAAACAATAGTGCTTCGGAGCTCCATTGACCTTGGGACTAATACTTGCCTGCTCCTTTTAGGAGAGTGGGATTCCTCTACTCGATCAGTAAAGCGAGTGGTGGGTGATTATTCGACCATCGTTCGTTTGGGCGAGGGCGTTGATAAGAACCGTTCTTTAGGCGAAGCTCCTCGAAAGCGCACTTTGGATTGTCTGAAAACTTATGCCGAGCACGTCGAGAAGGCCGGCCTCGATCCCAAAGACACCGTGGCGGTTGCGACAAGTTCTGTTCGCGACTCCAACAATGGGGCTGAGTTCTTCGCTCAGATTGCCAAAGAAACGGGTTTTCAGTTTCGATTGCTCTCCGGAGATGACGAAGCCAAGTACACCTTCTTAGGCGGCTTGCTTCCTGGGATGAATCCCGAAAAATGTGCGGTCATTGATATTGGTGGCGGCAGTACCGAGTTCATGTCTATCACGGGCGGGCAAAGCATCGACATGGGTTCGGTGAGATTCACCGAGCGGTTTTTGAAATCGGATCCCGCTACATCAGCAGAATTTGAAGCGTGCGTGCAAGCGACGAATCACCTTTTGGAGCCGCTTGTTCAGGGTTGGAGAAAAAGAGTAGCACCAGGAACGGAGTTGGTTGCAGTGGCAGGAACCGCGACGACTTTAGCCGCTTGGCAGGCTCGTTTGCCTCATTTCGATGCAGCGAAGATCGATCAGCTCTCCCTCTCGGTAAAAGATTTGTACGCAATGGCGACCGAACTTGGAAAACTCTCTGTTTCAGAGCGTGCCCGCTTGCCCGGTATGGAAGCCAAAAGAGCGGATGTCATTCTCGCTGGAGCCATCATTCTTTGGCGTTCCGTCGAGGTTCTGGGTTTCAGCAGCTGTCGAATCAGCTCTCGAGGACTACGCTACGGAATTCTGGGCATTCACTAAAAACTTGCTTCAATGACACACCCTTGCTAACTCCGCTCCGGTTTTAACCGGAGGATTTATGAAAAAGTTCGTCATCGCTATGGGATTGTTTTTGGCTTCAGGCGCTTCTGCGGATCAGTGTCAGCTCACGAATTACAATGATGCTAAGGCTGCTGAAAAAATCTTAAAATTTGCTCAAGAAAGCGGCGGGAGAGTTTTTCAGTGCGTGAAGTGCACCGCGAGCCAAAAGCCGTCCCCCTTGAATTTTCATTCTGGAACTGGAATTGATACGAAGAAATCCAAGGTAGGGGCTAAGTTCTATACCGCCGTTCGTTTGGATGCGGTCGAGATGGACCAGGCCTACACCTACATTCAATTTACTTCGCAAGCGACCTCTGCCTTCAATCTTTCAAAGCTGACGGGCTGTCCTTCGAGTGATGTCGCTGAAGTGCTCGCTGTCGATCAGTTTTAATCTCGCTTGAGCCGCACGATCCAATCTCCTTGAAGAGCGCAGGGATCTCGGCCTCCCTCGCATCGATTTCTCGCTGGGCTAGAGCAGAGTCCGGTGAGCGGCGGTCGATTAAGGAATACTTCGTCGATGTTACTTCTAGAAGGTCAGCCAGGTCTTCATCCAATCTCACGGCCTGGTGTTGAAGGTCTTGGGGAATGCGCGGATCATCTAAGACGGCGATCACTTCTCTCATTCTCGAACGCGTGGGATTCCAATAAGGTTTCTCGGAAACGATTTTCATTCCTACGACGTGGTCGGAATAATCGTGAACATCCTGAACGGTGACCTTTCCTTCCGAAAGGCGGCGTCGATAGAGTTCCTTAGAAGCAGCCGGTGTGTGGATCTTGTCTTCCAAGAAATAGAGATCTGACTTCGGGTTCAGTCCCCATTTGAGATTGATGGTGGCGGGTGTGGGAGCGACGAGACCTCCCGTAGCATCTTTCGAATATCCCAGTTCCGCCGCGCGTGAGCCGGGAGGGTATTCCTGCTTGAGTCGTTCTCCACCAAAGAGGTCGTAGCGGGCGTATCCTGCAGGGACTGGAGGGATAGTCTCCGATTGAGGAACCTCCGCATAGAACGGAGTACAAGGAATTTCCGCAGCAAGCGCCGATGGGCCAAGGCCCAGTAGCCAAAGCGCGACTGCCGCGAGTATCACGAGCAGAGAGCTTCTCCCCTTATCCCTTGGTGAGATCGTTGCGGAGAGATCGGGCGAGAGCAGGATCTCTTTGCGCGAGGCGCTTCAACAGAGACTCGCGAAATTCTTCGTCCGCGACTTGGAGCATGGCCAAGACCTGAGCAAAGCCATTCACTTTAATGGGGGCCTCGGCACCTGCTGCTTCTTCTGCTGGCGCTTCAGCGGGAATTTCTCGGTTCATTTTTCCAGAATCTTTCTTGGTCGACATCATGTCTGAGAGGACTCCTTTTCTCGTCTCTTGGCTGATTTTTTAGCTTGCTGATGTAAGGCCTCAGCAGAATTTTGATATTGTTTGCGAACCGCTTCTAATTGTTCTTCCGCGTTCTTTTTGTATTCTTCCACACGTTGGGTGTGAGCAGTTTTGAGTTTGGTCAGTTCTTGGTCTTGAACTTGTTTTTCTGCTTCCAAACGTTCGCCGGCTCCGGCGCGATAATTTTGGAGGCGCTCTTCTAACGCTTCTGCTTCTTCTGAGATGCGGACTTCGTACGCGTCGCGTAAGTTTTTGAGTTGAAAATTTCCGTTGTCCTGAACGTTGGTCACAGTTTCGCGATGGCGATCTTCTATGTCGCGGATTTCCGCTTCATTTCTCTGCTGAAGCTGGGTGCGATAATTTTGTAGACGCAGCTCGTCTGCCCGGGAGGATTTCACATCCATGGAATTCCCTCGCCCTTCGTCATTTATTATGCGGGGATTTTTTGGAATCTTCTAGTAGGCAGAAATTGCCGTCAAAGATTTGATATGGTACGACTTCTCCGGGGAAAAAAAGGGGAGGAAATTCGAGATGTTTACGCATTCTCGTTTTGCTTTGGGGATTCTTGGGGGAATTGCTTTGGTCACATCTGCGTCCGCAGCAACGGGTTCAAAGCCCAATATTCAAAAATTTGCACTACCGAATGGATTGAGAGTCTTCGTGATCGAAGATCACTCATCCAAAACGTTTAGCTATCAAACTTGGTTTCAAGTGGGATCGAAGGATGAAAAGCTCGATCCAGCTTTAAATAGAACCGGTTTAGCGCATCTCTTTGAGCATATGATGTTTCGTGGAACCGCCAAGCATGCAGACGGCGAGTTCGACAAAATTTTGACTCAAAACGGGGTGAACGGGGAAAATGCCACGACTTGGAATGATCGTACGAACTACTTCCAAGGAATGCCTTCCGACAAACTCGAACTCGTGATGGAGCTCGAATCGGATCGCATGGTCAATTTACAAATTGATCAGAAGCTCTTGGATACTGAACGCGGCGCAGTTTTGGGCGAATTGCACACGGGCCTGGATGAACCCAGCACTGTGATGTCGATGAAGCTCTACGAAACGGCGTTCACCACCCATCCTTATCATTTCAGCACCATTGGGACGGAAGCAGAGGTTCAGAGTTTTACCAAGGCTGAGGCTGATTATTTTTACAAGACTTACTACGCTCCCAACAATGCAGTGATCATTATTGCGGGCGACGTCGACTTCTTCAAATTGAAGAAGCTGGTCACCAAGTACTACGGCAACATGGTTTCTCAAACCATTCCGAGAATTCAGCCTCCGGTCGAGCCGCAGCAAACCGCTGAACGCTACCTCGAGTTGCAACATGCTCAGATTGTCCAAACCAAGATCATGATGGGCTATCACTCGCCTTCCATTCTGCATGCCGATTGGCCGGCGTTGAATGTGGCGTTGTCCATGCTGACATCGGGTCAGGGTGCACTCCTTCGTAAGGAGTGGGTAGAGACAAACCTGGGATCCGACATGGGCGGCGGATTGGATAGCTTTACCGATCCGGGGCTGCTCGAGTTGGCGGTTTCTGTAGCTGAAGGTCATACGGTGGATGAGCTCAAATCCAGCTTGGACTCTCTGCTCAGCGGAATGACCGAAGCTTCTATTGAAAAGGAAATGGACCGAGCCAAGAACTTGTTTCTCCTGCAATTCTATCAAGGCGCTGCGGATATTTCGTCGTTGGCGTTTGCGATGGGAGAAGTCATGGTAGCCACGGGAAATCCGATGGACTACTTCGACATCGCTACGCGAGTCGATGCAGTGAAAGCAGCAGATGTTCACCGCGTGATCAAGACTTACTTGATTCCGGAAAACCGCACGATGATTGTGGGTCTTCCGCAGGCGGCTGCAGCTCCGGCTCCAACTCAAGCTAGCAATTAAAAATTAAATACGGGGGGATTTTGTCATGAAGCTTTTTCATGTCGGATTAGTCGCTTCATTAGTAATGACTTTTGGGGGAAGCGTAGGATATTCGTTAGAAGTGAAGGGTTCTGTTAAACAATTCAACGGTTGGACTCTCGTTTCTCAGCAGTCGGTTGGTGATCTTGCTTATTTCGAAGTCGTGATTCGAACCGGAAGTCTTTCGGATCCAGGGGATCTGCACGGATTAGCAAATCTGACGGCGCATGCGTTGCTCAGAGGAACTCAGAAATACACCTACAATCAGCTCACTCAAGCTCTCGAAAAAATGGGAGCTCAGATCAGTGTTTCGGTGGACTACAACTCGACGACTCTGTCGGCGGTGGTGTTGAGTAAAAACCTCGATAGCTTCATGGATTTATTGAGCGCGATTCTTTCGGATCCGGGCTTCTTCTACGAAGATTCTGAAGTCGATCGTTTGAAGGCCATTCTCACGAGTGAAATTAAGAACGACACGGAAGATCCTCGTTATCTGGCGGGCCGAGCACTGGTACAGACCATGTATAAAGGTACGGGCATGGAGTTCCCTTCGCGCGGAACCGTGGCCGGTTTAGCTAAGATCAAGGCCAGCGACGTTCGTGACTTTTTTAAGACTTACTATTCTCGCCAAAACATGGTGGTCGGCGTGAATAGCTCGAAGTACGAAAGAGATATCACGACGATGTGGGAGCAGCGTTTTAACAACGTTCTGGCTGGGGTGAGCAAGCCTCTCGCGCTTCCCGCTTCTGTTGTGAAAGGCCGCAAAGCTGTCATCGTCGACCGTCAAAACATGACGACCACTCCGACTTACGTTTCCATTCCGGGTGTGGGCGATGGCGATAAGGATATGTTGCCTTTAGAGGTCGCTAATTTTGTCTTCGGTGCAGATTTCACTTCCCGTTTGGTGAAGGTCCTGCGCGCTGACAAAGGTTGGACTTACGGCGCCTACAGCTCATTTGAATACCTCACGGGTCAAAAAGCGGATCCGGGATTGTTTTCGATCTACACTTTTCCGTCAGCGCAGTTTGCTTCGTTAGCTGTGCCGAAGGCAGTGGAGCTGTTGGTCGAGTATCAGAAGAATGCCATCAGTCAGGATGAGTTGACCTACGCGCGCGATGCGATGAAGAACAGCTATCCCTTCCAAAATGATACTTCGACGAAGAAACTCGGATTGGCGATGCGCGAAGTATTGACGGGAAGAAAGTACATTGAGGACTCCTACGAATATAGCCGTCTACTCAATGCTCTGACTCTCACGGGAATCAATCAAACGGTGGCAAACCGTTTAAACACGGACAACATGGTGATTGCTGTCGTGGGCGATGCAAAAGTCTTGCAACCCATCTTGGCTGCAATTCCTGGCGTCACTTCAGTAGAGGTTGTGGATGTCCAACCCTAGTCTGGTTTTTCTTTCTGGCAAGCGCACTCCCTTTGGAGCCAATGGGGGTGCGCTTCGAGATGTGAATCCGGTAGATCTCGCGGTAGCGGCTTGCAAAGCTGCGCTCGAGCAAGCCCACGTCTCGCCCGAACAAATTAATCATGTCATCATCGGAAATATTCTGGCCTCCGCTCCGGAGTTTCTCTACTTGCCTCGGCATGTTGGATTGAAGGTCGGCGTGCCTCAGGCCGTTCCATCTTTAGGTTTAAACCGTCTTTGTGGAACGGGATTTCAGGCCATCGTCGATGCCTCTCAACAAATGATCGCTGGTGACACTGAAGTCGCTCTGGTGGGCGGTGTAGAAAACATGAGCATGGCGCCGTATCTGCTTCGCAATGTCCGTTGGGGCGCGAAGATGGGACATTTTCAAACGACCGACCTTCTGATGGAATCGCTGAACGACACTTACGCTCAAGCCATGATGGCCATTACCGCGGAGAATCTTGCGGTGGATTATAAAATTTCTCGCGAAGAATCGGATGAATTCTCCCTTCGCAGTCAAAAGCTCTATTCTCAAGCTGCCCATGATGGGCGATTCACGGACGAACTCACGCCGTTTCCGATCAAGGATCGGAAAGGAAACGTCGTGAATTTTGAAAAGGATGAACACCCTCGTCCTGAAACAACCGCAGAAGGTTTGGCTAAGCTCAAACCCGTTTTCAAAAAAGACGGTGTAGTGACCGCGGGCGCCGCTAGCGGAATCGTGGACGGTGCGGCCGCAATGGTGGTTGCAACCGAACAGCGTGCGAAGAAGGAGGGGTGGAAGCCCCTCGGCCGTTTGGTGAGCTACGGAATTGCTGGCTGTGACCCCAAAATCATGGGGATCGGGCCCGTTCCAGCGTCTCAGATTGCTCTCAAAAAGGCAGGAATGACATTGGACCAAATGGACCTGATCGAGGTGAACGAAGCCTTTGCTCCGCAGACCCTCGCTGTTCAAAAAGCGCTGAAGATTCCAATGGAAAAGCTGAATACCAACGGCGGTGCGATTGCCGTAGGCCACCCCTTAGGGGCTACCGGGGTGCGTATTACCCAGACCCTTCTTTACCAGCTTCGCCGTTCTAAGAAGCGGTATGGCCTCGCTTCCGCCTGTATTGGCGGGGGTCAGGGTATCGCCCTGGTGTTGGAAGCTTTCTAATCGAGGGGCTTGGCATTCGCCCCGATCCGATTTAGCATTTGAAGTGATGGAAACGCTCAACACGGAAGTCCGGCTTTTAGGTCAGAAAATCCCGCTGAAATCTTCAGGCGATCCCAAGCTGGTGAGCGAAGTGCTCGGCTTGGTAGCCAAGCGAATTGAGGCTGCGGAGGCCCGCCCGGGTGCTCCCAAGACCCCCCATCACGTCCTCTTATTGGCTCTTTTGGAATTGGCGGAAGAATACATTCAAGCCAAACGACGTATGAAAGACTATCAAGGCAACGTCGAGACCAAGTCCAAAGAGCTGTTCAAAATGATCGAGGCTCAATTGAAGTGAAGGACGAGAGTCCTGAACAGATTCGCCTTCGAATCTCTGCCAAAAGAAAATCTTTAGAGCCCGAGTGGATTACGCAAACCAGCCCCTTCATTGTGGAGAGGTTCTTCGAAGGATTGGCTGATAAAGCCCAGGGCAGGACCATCAACTGGTCTCAAATGCACATCGCTCTTTATCGAACCCGTGAAGGGGAGTTGGACACCTCTTCTCTGGATGCCCAGCTCAGAACCTTGGGGGCTGCTCTTTATTATCCAAGAATTGTAGATTTCAATACCAGCCAGTTCGAGGTCATTCGTATGGCCAAGAATACCCCTTGGGTGAAGGGGCCTTACGGAATCGAAGAACCGCCCGCAGCCCTACCTATAGCCGATCCTGCGACTCTGGATTTGGTGTTTATTCCAGGTGTCGCTTACGGTATGAAGGGCGAACGCATGGGAATGGGCCGCGGTTTTTACGACCGGTTTTTATCCCGATGCACTCAAGCAGTCCGAGTGGCGCTCGCCTTTGACTTTCAGCTCCTGCCTCAGTTGAAGCAGAAGAGTTGGGATCAGCCGGTGCACTGGGTGGTGACCGAGTCCCGATGGGCCGAAGGTCCTGACTTGGAAACAGAATTAGAAAGGCTTTTTAAAAAGTAGTTCATGAAGATTCTTTATTTCGGCGATGTCTTTGCCCGACCGGGTCGAGATGCGCTCAAGGCAGCCATCAAAAAATTAGTCCCCCAACATCAGATCGATTTCTTAGTCGTGAACGGTGAGAACATGTGCCACGGCAACGGCATTCTCCCAGAAATGGCCGACGAGTTTTTTGAACTCGGAGTCGATGCGATCACCACGGGAAATCACGCGTGGGATCAAAAGCAGATTATTCCCTACATGCAATCCAGCACGCGAATCATTCGGCCCGCGAATTATCCGGATCACCCCACGCATCGCGCCCCGGGAAGGGGTTCGACTGTTTTAGAAAGTCGACGCCGCCCGGGTTTACGTCTCGGATTGGTTCAAGTCATGGGTCGCGTTTTCATGGATGCCTTGGACTGTCCCTTTTGGACGGCGGAAGCGGAAGTGAATCGTTTAGATGACCTCGACGTAAATTGTATTTTGGTCGATTTTCACGGGGAAGCTTCTTCTGAGAAGCAGGCCTTTGCGCATTTCATGGATGGAAAAGTGAGTGCCGTGGTGGGAAGTCACGCCCACGTTCAAACGGCAGATGAAAGAATTTTACCCGGTGGAACAGCGGCAATCACCGACGTCGGAATGACTGGCTGCTTTGATTCGGTCATCGGCGTGAAGAAAGAAATTTCGATTGAAAAGTTTTTAACCAAGCGTCCGATGCGTTATGAGCCGGCAGAAGGCCCCGGTGGTTACGGCGCCGTCGTGATTGATGTGAATGAAACGACTGGCTTAGCCAATTCCATTCTCAGGCTGAGAGAAACGACCATATGATTCCGTTAGAAGCAGCCCTCACTCAAGGCGGCTCCATCTTTGTTCGCCAAAGGAAAGAGCTGATTGAACTGATTGGTTTTGAAACTCGAAACAAATACTCCATCGAGTTTGAAAACGGTCAGCAGTTTGCGTTCGCTGCCGAACAACAAAAAGGTTTCTTGGGCATCATTCTTCGCCAGTTCTTGGGTCATTGGAGAACATTCGAGCTCCATATTTTTGATGAAACGCGCGCACCCGTTTACATCGCCACGCATCCCTTCCGCTTTTTCTTCCAGCGCTTAGAGCTTCGCGATTCGAGCGGAACTTTTTTCGGCGTAATTCAACGTCGCTGGGGCATTTTCACGAAACGCTTCGATATTGAAGACGCCCACGGCCAAGTCATCATGAAAGTGGCATCGCCCTTTTTTCGTTTCTGGACATTCAAGTTCATGAGCCAGGGCATTCAAGTGGCCCAGGTTCAGAAGAAGTGGACAGGATTTTTAAAAGAAGCGTTTACGGATGCGGACAATTTCGAAATTCAATGGAACGACCACAGCCTGCCCGCGTTTCAGCGGGCGCTGGTTTTGGCTGCTAGCCTGTACATCGATCTGCTCTACTTCGAGAAAAAAGGCGACGGCGGCGGAATTTCTGTTTTAGCGGATAGCTAATAGATCCTGTGTTTGTGGGCGTAATCGCTGATCATCTCGGAAATTACGCTTGAATCGAGTGCCCTACTGAGATCTCCAGAAGACAAGATTGCGTCTGTTATCGTCAGTTGCCCAGGGACCGTAAAGTCTAAGCCGAGTTTTAAGGAAGAATCTTTCTTCGCCCCTTTTGAGTTATCTAAGATCAGAATATCCACTTTTCTAATTCCCAAAACTTTCAGGGTTTGAACCACATGCGGAGCTACCAAACCGCTTCTTAAATATTCCATTTCCCTGATGACGGACCAGACGGCATATGTCTGATTGGAATCGAGTTGGCGTGTTTTAGTGTAGTAGGGAGTGGCTGGCGTTCCTTTTTTAAAATCTCGAACTGCGTAGAAAGATTCGATTTCTCCCCTGGTTTGTTTTGAAGTCCAAAAAGCGTAGAGGGTTTGGCATTCGTGCTCGCTTTGTCCAAATTCCTCAGTGGTGTAAGTGGAAGGTCCTGGTTCAGCTCGTACAGGATCTTGGGGCGCAGGACCAGGGCCAGTACGCATTCCTGGTCTCGGTGCTGGGTGGTAATTGTAACGATTCACGACGCTGTATTGGCACGGAGTCTTCGGAACAGCCGGGCGCTGATGGATGACCTTCAGCTCGGCGGTGTAAACAATCCCATCGAATTCCATTCGAAATTCTTCGGATTCCCGAACCTGAATGGTTTGGGCATGGATTGGGGGGAAGAGGAGGGCGGCTGCCAAGATTTTAAAAATAATCATGCACCGCGTCTATACTTTTTCTAGATACTAATAAAGGCAAAATCGGGTGGTTACTTCAGTTCACAGTCCGCAAACTGAAAGTTTTCGCACGCTTTTGCTTTGCAGGCGCCCCCCGCTTTTTTAGCGCAACCGCCTTCACCACAGTTTTCACCGCAGCTCGAGGTCGCTTCAAACTGCCAATCTCTTTCGACTTGATTGATCATCTGAAGAGCTTGATCGAGAGAAGCGCAGGTTTGATAGCCCAGGTATTCGCCGGTCTCGGGGCGTAGAACAAAAGCGGTAAACTCGCCCGGCGAATTTTCTGCAACTCCGCCTAAGAGTTCCTCGTCGACGAGCATTCCATTTTTGAAATTTTCTACGGTGAGCTGGGGTGCTTTCACCGAGCCAGAGTAGCAGAGTTGTAAACGCATTTTCTAGAAAGATCGTGATTCAAGTAGGATTCGAGCACCATTTTTCCAGGAGAGAAATCCAGGAAGTCGGTGTTTCGAGTTTGTCTCTTCCCGGTGCCTACAATCTGTTCTCGAATAATGCTGTTTGCTCGGGTGTAGCTACGAAGGTTCATTCCTTCCAGATATTGGGTGCCCTGGTCGATGAACTCAATTAGGAAGGTAGGAGTCGCATTTCTCCTGCTGGGTTCTACAAATGCTAGCGACAGGTTGTAATAGGGACCTTCATAGTTTAAGCGGTGAAAATCTTTCACCTCGACCCGAAGTCGTTCGGGACCGGGACAGCTTTCAGAGTTCTGAGGGTCTGCCACATACTCACCTACAATAGATTGGATTGGAAAGCTGTGTTCCTTGGCTTTCGCATCTTGCGGACGGGCCTTACCAAAGGCCCAAACGTTGAGGGTGGTAGCCATCGTCAATAACATCATAATTAAAGTGCGCATGTGTACTTTTAGTCCGCCACAATGCCATGCGTCAATACATTATTGTCGGCTCATTTTTAGGCTGGAAGATTCCGATAATTCTTAAGAAATGCCACGAACTTATGCTCTGAAGCAGGCGATTTTGTCGGCAAGCAACTGGCTGGCGCGAAGCCCGGAAGAGACCTCTCGCTTAGAGGGGGGCTGGTCTGTTCGAAGCAAGTACGCCCTCTTTGGCGTGGCCTGTCTCGGGTTCTTTGCGTTTTCTGTCTTCTTCATCGACCTACAGATTCGAAACTGGGTGGAAGGAAAACCCGCGTTCCCTGTAGCGCGTCAGAGCTGGAAAGTTTTCTACGGCGATCAGAAGGGGCTGGAGCTCCCATCTCGCAAAGACCTTTGGGGGAGTTCGTTTCACCGAGGGGACGCCGCTCACTTAGAAAAAGTTCGAGCGCTTCAAGGAAAAGTTTTTTGGGTAGGAACCACGATCGATCACGCCACCGTCCAGGCAGCGATCGATCAGCAGAAAACTTCTTTCATCTTAGGATTCGTGAGTGGCACCTATCAGATTTGGATTAACGGTCACCCTGCCGAGAAGGGAAACTACTCCAGCAATCTCATGCCCATCATCTTGAGAATTTCTCCGGCGGAATTCTCACACCAAGAAAATCTCCAGATCGCGGTGCGCATTGAGCATGATGTCGGCAATCTCGTTCCCGATTATTTCAATGCCGCCTTTGGGGGAGAGGGTTTTTCGGGACAGAGGGAAGTGACGGGGCTCCTCGGCGTTACGATTTTTCACGGAGAAGTGCGACCCTTCGCATTTGCTTTGGTTCAACTGGTTTTAGCTCTACTCTTTTTCTTTTTCTGGATTTCCGCCAAACGGAAGCAGGAATACTTTTACATGGCCTGTTTTGTTTTGGTGCAGGCCTGGTTTCAAGCGCGGCAGATTGATTTCGTTTTCCGGGCGCTGGAACCGAACGTCACTTATTCACTCGATCTGGTTCTCAGGATTTACGACGGTGTCTTTGCGCTGTTCTTGGGGCTCTCTTTTGCCAGAACGTCTCGGGCGTTTTTCCAATACGCCTTGCCGATGTTCTTGTTCATGCCTCTTGCAGTTTTGGCGATGCCGTTTCCAGATGCTTCTTCAAAAATGTTCTTCTCTGCCAGTCTGGGAATGTTTTTCGTTCCCATCTGCTATTGGAGTGCCTCTGTCATCTGCTTGCTGCAGGCAGCTTATCTCAAACTCCACCACGGGAATCACTTCCGTCCAGTTCGTCGGAATCGTCTGCTGTTTTTTGGAATGACTCTGGCCGTATTGGGTACGATTACCTATCTTCGTGCTAGCGGCCTCGCTTCACCCAATCAATTCGAAGTGGCCTCGCGTTTCATTCCTCTTGCCTTGGTTTTACTCTTGGGTGGAGTGGTTGTACTGGAATACAGCGAAACGGAAAAGGCAGTGCGAGTTTCCCACCTGTCGAAGTATCACAAGCGCCCCATTCTCCCGACCCGTGTTCCGGGCGTGATGTTGAAAATCGACCTCAAAGAATCGACCGTTCTTGAGAAGGAAGCCGGAGCCCGAAGTGGGGCTCAAGAATACGGAAAGCTCTCGACCGTTTGGTTTTCGATGATGGCTCAAGTCGTGTTTGAATTTGGAGGCGAAATCATCAAGGAAGAGGGGGATTCTCTCATCGCGTTCTTTGATTCCGAGTCTCAAAAGAACCCGCTCTTGTCTGCCGTATGGGCTGCTCAGAAAATGTCGAGCTCCCAGGCGGGGCTTTCGCAGGTTTTTGAAATGCTGGGTTTAGATCCGGCGAAGAGTTTGTTTTCGAGGGGCGATTGTCAGCGGCGATCTTTTCCCAGTTTGGAAAAACTCCGGACCGTTTAAAGTTCCCAGCTTTGAAGGGAATGTTTTGGTCAATGCAAGTCGATTGCTCGATCTCGAATATGAAATTCCAGAGAACAAGGGAAAGACGCTGATTGTTTTAGAGGACTCGGACTTTGACGCGGCGGAAAAATTAGATCCGGGATTCTCGGAGCGATTGCTGTTACGCCACCACCGCCTCACGGACAGTGATCAGAAACCCAGGATCATTTCCGTTCTGCATCTGATTCCAGATGCAAGCTCGGTTCAGAGATCCGCTTAGCTAGCTTAGCAAGGATTCGTGCTGCAAGCGTAAGCTGCAGAGGCTTTGCTATTCGAAGTCGTCGAAACAACGAAAGAACCAGCCAAAAGAGCGATACCGAAAAGGACTAACACGATTGCTTTTTTCATATTCATAATCTCCCGATGCATCTCTCTATTGCTCGATCCGTGCCAGCCCCGGCCCGAGCCGTCGTCGAGAGGGCTCCTTTCTGAGTGACAAAACTTTAGACACCGATTTTCAGTACATAAAAAAAGAGGCTCTGTCTAAGGCCTCCAGTAGCGCCAAAACGGAGGTGTTAGAGGCGTAACAGGGGGTGTCTAACGCTTAGACATCATTAGACTTTGGCTGATTTCGAGGCTATAGAGGCGGCCATGTCGCACGCTTCTGGATCGTCCCAGCTCTTTCGAACACGTCGGTTTGCTCCGCTCTTCATCACTCAGTTCTTTGGGGCGTTTAATGACAACCTTTTAAAAAACACCCTGGTCATTCTCATCGCCTACAGTGGCGTGGCGTGGATGGGAATTCCGGCAGAACAGCTGGTTCCGCTCGCGAGTGGAATTTTTGTTCTCCCTTATTTTCTATTTTCTGCCACAGCAGGACAGATTGCGGATCGATTTGAAAAAACGCGGATCGTTCGCATCATTAAACAAGTCGAAATCGGGCTCATGGTGGTCGCGGCCTACGGATTTATTCGTCATGACTTTAATGCGTTGATGCTCGTGCTTTTTGGAATGGGTCTGCACTCCACATTTTTCGGTCCCATTAAGTACAGCCTTTTGCCCACTCATCTTTCCGATTCTGAATTGGTCGGCGGAAATGCGTTGATTGAGATGGGCACCTTCTTAGCCATTTTAACGGGCTCACTCTTGGGTGGAGTTTTCGCTGCGGAAAGAGGGGGCCCGGGGGAGTGGAAGGCGAGCATTGGTCTCCTGCTCTGTGCGGGTCTGGGATATCTAGCATCTCGGTCCATTCCGGCAGCTCCACCGGTAGACCCGAAACTGAAAATTGATCTCAATCCCATTCGGCCCACTCTTTCAATCATTCGATTTTTGAAGAAAGACCGAGGCGTCTACCTTTCGGTGATGGGTATTTCGTGGTTCTGGCTTTTGGGAGCCGGAATTCTTTCGATCCTTCCGATTTACTGTAAGGACGTGATTGGAACCACGGAGTCGGGCGTTACTCTTTTTCTCACCTGCTTTTCAATTGGGATTGGCGTGGGGTCCGTGCTCTGTGGAAAGCTTTCGAAAGATCGCTTGGAGTTGGGCTTGGTTCCCCTGGGTTCTATTGGGATGACGCTCTGTCTTCTCGACCTTTGGTGGGTCGGGGCTTTCAGCCTCAAGGGAGACGGCGCACCTGTTCCTGCCAGCGAACTCTTTGTTCATGGAAAAAGTCTGCGTGTGATTTTTGATCTGAGCGTGCTTTCGGTGATGAGCGGGTTTTACAATGTTCCCCTCTATACCTTGATTCAGGAACGATCCGAGAAGAGCCATCAATCTCGCGTCATCGCCGCTAATAATATTTTAAATGCGCTCTACATGGTGATCGGTTCGGGAATGATTGCCTATCTTTTGAAGCAATCCGTTTCTATTCCGACCCTCTTCGGAATCTTGGGCATCTTGAACGCAATTGTGGCTATCTATATTTACACGGTCATCCCGGAGTTTCTCTTTCGATTCATTGCTTGGATGCTGGCTCACTGTATGTACCGCTTGAAAGTGACGGGCGCTCACCAAATTCCAAAAACGGGCGCGGCTGTTTTGATTTGTAATCACGTCAGCTTCATTGATTGGCTCATTATCAGTGCAGGAATCAAGCGCCCCATTCGTTATGTGATGGACTACAGCTTTCAAAAGAACTTCTTAGTTCGTCGCTTTATTCAGAGAGCCAAAGTCATTCCGATTGCTACAGCGAAAGAAGATCCACAGATTTTGCAGCGGTCTTTTGAAATGATTGAGCAGGAATTAAAGGCGGGGCACCTGGTCTGTATTTTTCCGGAAGGGCGCTTGAGTGCCGATGGAAAAATGGGTCCCTTTAAAAAGGGAGTCGAAAGAATTCTAGAAAGATCTCCAGTGCCAGTAATCCCGATGGCCCTCATCGGACTTTGGGGCAGTATTTTCAGCCGCTTCGGGGGCCGGGCCTTGGGCCGCATGCCTCATCCGAAGTGGCGAAAAATTGAACTGAGAATCGGTTCATTGAAACCGGCTACCGCTACTGCCGAAGCTCTTCAGCAAGAAGTAGCTTTGCTTTTAAACTGATTGCATGATGCGGCGAGCCTAGGAAGTCCAGTTGTTTAAAAAATGGTCTTTGTTATCCTAAGAGACCTATGAAAAACATACTCCGCAGTTCTCTGATGGCGTTTGTCCTCGTTTCCACTGGCTGTGTGAGTGCCGGGAAGTACAAAGAACTCGAAAAGGACAATAATCAATGCAAGGCCGATCTCGCCGCTTGTCAGACCCGAGTGGCGGAACTTGAAAGCAAGCTCGGTATCGCTTCTTCTGAAAAGACCAAGCTCCAGGGTTCTGTGGATGAAATGCAAAAAGCTCTCGATGAACTTCGTCAGCGCAAGCAAGAAGCTGAAAAACGCCTTGCAGAGTTTCGAGAACTCACCGCCAAGTTTAAAGAGTTGATCGATGCGGGTAAGCTGACGGTGAAAGTCGTGCGGGGCCGCATGATGATTGCCCTGTCCACCGACGTGCTTTTCTCTTCAGGATCTGCAGCTCTTTCCACTGAAGGAAAGCTCGCCATTCGGGATGTTGCAGGCCTCTTGAAACAACTCAAAGGTCGCAACTATCAAATCGAAGGGCACACCGATTCGATTCCAATCAAGTCGAGTCAATATCCTTCGAACTGGGAACTGGCTAGCGCTCGCGCCATGTCCGTTTTGAATACGATGATTGCATCGGGAGTTCCGGATACTCAGATCAGCGCTGCAAGCTACGGCAGTACTCAGCCGGTGACAGAAAATAAGACTGCAGAAGGCCGCACTGCCAATCGCCGTATCGCGATTGTGATTGTGCCGGATCTTTCACAGCTCCCGGGCTTCGACGAGTTGAACCGATTATCTCAGTAAGCTAAGGCAATTCCGGCGTCGCGGGGGTCTGAAACGGCATGAAGTTCCGCGCCTTCTTTAGCGACGGCCATGACGTGGCAGGGAACTGCATCTTTCGAAATCTGAGTTTTGTAACCCATCCGTTGAAGGCCTTCGACCACAGCAGAATCCGGTCCCGGGCTTTCTAGTTTGAGGACATCGGGTTTCCATTGATGATGAATTCGGGGACGTTCAATCGACTCATAGAGCGGCATTCCATATTCGAAATAGCGAAGCAGCGTTTGAGCGACACAAGTGATGATGCGAGTACCACCGGGGGCTCCCAATGAAAGCAGCGGGCGAGAGTCGCGCACGACTAGCGTGGGAGCCATGCTGCTTAGCGGAGTTTTTCCCGGTTCGATGAGATTTCGTTCGCCACCCACAGCACCAAAGAGGTTGGTTGCGCCGACCTGGAAAGCAAAGTCATCCATTTCATTGTTGAGAACAATTCCCGTTCCTTGCGCCACAATCCCCGACCCAAAGTAGCCGTTCACGGTCTGGGTGGTTGCAATCATGTCTCCCTCGCTGTTGATGAGCGAGATGTGTGTGGTTTCAGTAGACTCGTTCTTGGGTTCTAAGCCGGCTTGAACTTCATCCGCTGGGCGAGCGCGATCTAGAGAAATCCTTTTTCGAACTTCAGAAGCATATTTTTTGGAAATCAGTTTCTCGACCGGAACTTTTACAAAATCCGGATCGCCCATGAACTTGGCTCGGTCTGCAAAGGCTTGCTGCGAGGCAGCCGCGAAAAGGTGAATGTTGGGAACAGAGCCGTAGCCTCGAGTGGCCAATGAATCTTTCTCTAGAATATTCAAAATTTGGAGGACATGAGTTCCTCCTGAGCTCGGCGGCGGAAAAGTGTAAATAGTATTTCCCAAAAAATCAGACTTCAGAGCCGTCCGCCATTTTACTTTGTACTTTTTGAAATCTTCAGCGCTGAGGGCTCCTCCCCGGTTTTTCGATTCGTCTAAAATCGCCTTTGCGATTGCGCCGGAATAGAACGCTTTCTTTCCCTCCTTTGCAATCAATCGTAGAGTTTGAGCCAGGTCTTTCTGGATGAGAATCTCCCCCTTTTTATAGGGAGTGCCATCCGCTTTCAGGAAGATTTTCCTAGAGTCCGAATATTTTGCCAAAACCTCTTTTTCTTCTTCCAGTCGTCTGGCGAGGTGGGGATAGATAGGAAATCCCTTTTCAGCGAGTTCAATGGCAGGAGTAAGAACTTGGGCAAGAGAAAGTTTTCCAAAGCGTTGATGGACTTCTAAAAGTCCCGCCACCAATCCCGGGGTGGCGACTGCTAAGATTCCTTCTTTGAGATCCTGCGCAGATTGGGGTTCGACTTTTTTATAAGGCGCACGTTCTCGAAAATCGACGGCGTAGACTTTTCCTGTCTTCCCTTCTCGGTACAGAAAGAATCCACCCCCGCCCAACCCGGTGGACTGGGGTCTTTCGACGGATACGGTGAAGGAAGCCGCCACCGCCGCATCGACCAGATTGCCCCCATTTTCGCTCGCCCAGATGGCGGCACGTGTTGCGGCTTCGCCCTGGGTGGAAACAGCGATCTTTTGTCCCGAGGCCTCATGCGTTTGTCGCAAGTTTGCCGAACTACAGGCCGTAGCAATCCCTAGCGTGACGAAGAGAGCAAGGTTTTTCATTTTGAGACCTATCTTGAGTTTTTAGACTTCATGGCGCGGTCCATCTCTCGTTGAGCGGATTTTTTCTTCACGTCCTCGCGCTTGTCGCCCTTTTTCTTTCCCTTACCGAGGGCGAGCTCTACTTTTACCATCCCTTTTTTAAAATACATCTTGGTGGGAACAATCGTGATTCCCTTCTTAATCGTTGCTCCATGGAGCTTCTCCAGCTGGTGGCGATGGAGTAGGAGCTTTCGACGTCGAGAAGGTTCATGGTTCCAGATGTTGCCATGGGTATAAGGACCAATATGAGTATTGAGTAACCACGCTTCTACGGAATTGCTTCCTTTGCCAGTCACTTCTACATAGGAGTCTTTCAACGCCGGGGTTTGACTCCGAAGGCTTTTCACTTCGGTCCCGGTGAGAACGATTCCCGCTTCCACCACTTCTTCAATGACGTAGTTCGAGCGAGCAGTGGGATTGGAGGCGATGAGTTTTTCTCCCCCGCCTTTCTTTTCTTCAGCCATGAGCATTCTCAGTGTCGGTCGCGGTCGGATCGCCCTGAGCAATTCCGAGTGAAAGGATGGTTCTGAAAGCTTCTTCGACGCGAAGGCCGCTTTCTTTCACTTCCGTTTCTGGAACAATGAGATGGAATCCAGAAGTGGGGTTCGGAGTCGTTGGAACGTAGAGGTTCAACATTCCCGAGGGCAGAGCTTTCGATTTCACCGGACCCGTGACAAAGGCCAGAGCCCAGGTGCCTTTTCGGGGATACTCGACATACACCACGCGACTAAACTGCTGACCGCCACCGGCTGCGAGAGTGCGAAGCAGTTGATCGAGCGCGCTGTAGATACTTCGAACCACCGGAATGCGTTGAACAATGTCACCAGCGATTTCGAGAATCTTTTTTCCTAAGAACTGTTTTGAAATCCATCCCAGAAAAGAAAGGCCCAGGGCAATGGCGAGAGCCGCACCAGCGGTAAACAGGACATTAAATACTAAGGCCCAGCCTTGATCTTGAATGAAAGAACTGGGTTGCCATTCTTGAGGCAACAGCAGTTGAAGTTGCCAGAGCCAACTCACCGCGATGGCCAGGATCCAGGCAATGACACCGAAGGGAATAAAAACCAAAAGCCCAGTGAAGAAATGCCCGCGAAGCAGAAGCGAAAAACGGGAGATGAGAGAACCCGAAGCCGGATCTCCAAAGGGACTTCGGAAGCGACTAATTCGGCGCAAGCGCTCGAGTCGCTTCAATCTCTTCAGGCGATTCAATTCGCGTCTTTGCTGTTGATGTTGCTGCGGTCCAGACTCATCCACCATAGTGCTATCCTACGTTATCGCAGCCAGCCAAGCTAGCCCGATAAAGCTGTTCCCAATTCTCCCAACTCAGGGCTTCTGCTCTCAAGGTGGGATCGATGCCCGATTTCTCCAAAGCTCGACTCCAAATCGAGTTCTTAGGCAGCGCCGAACGGAGCATCTTTCTTCTATGAAGGAAGCAGACTTTTAAGAGTTTCTCCCAGTGCTGATCGGCTTCAGCAGTGGGAGCTATCACAATTCGGGGTTCTTTTCTTGGGTGGAAACTCACCACCTCAGAATTCACTTTTGGTCGGGGATGAAACGCGCCCGGCGGGACGTGGAGGAGGCGCTTCACGTCCCAGCGATTCTGAATCCAGATCGATAGGCTACCCCAGTTTTTTGTACCGGGTTGGGCGTACAGCCTCTGGGCTACCTCTGCCTGAAACATCAAAGTCATGGTGGGAATCTTGTCGGGATGCTTTGCGAGAGCAATGACGATCGCCGTTCCAGCCGAGTAAGGGAGGTTTGAAACGACCGCGACGGGCGGGCTCGAGATCCAGCGCTCTTCCGGAAGTCGAAGAAAGTCTGCGCATTCAACGGTCACGCCGGGTTGGGATTCCCTCCAGCCCGCGGCTAGGTCGCGGTCTTTTTCCACCAGTATAAAGGAGTACTTTCCAGGCTCGGAGCGCTGCCGTTCGATGAGGAGATCTGTGATGGCTCCTCGCCCTGGTCCAATTTCTAAGAGGGTTTTACACCCGAAGGTGTGCGCATCGTTCAGGGCTGCTTCCACAATGGCATTGCAGATTCGGGGATCTTTTAAAAAGTGCTGACCAAAGGCGTGGCGTTTTCTCTGGGGGTCCATTTTAGCTCTCGGGGTTCGCAATCGCATTCAGCCGCAGGAGATCAGGCTGGGTGAGAAATCCTTTTTGAGCAAATCGAAACGCACCCGCGGCTCCAATCATGGCGGCGTTGTCGGTGCAGTACTCCATCTTGGGGAAAATGGGAGGATGTTTTAATCCGTGTTGGGACCACTCCGTTTCAAGCCGCTTTCTCAATCGCGAATTAGCAGCAACGCCGCCCACTACGGCTAATGACTTACAGCCGTATTTTTCAGCCGCCAAGAAAATCTTGGAGAGGAGGGCATCCACAATGGCCTCTTGAATCGAGGCACAGAGATCAGCCTTTCGAGATTCCAATTCTCCGGATGCCTTCAATTTGTCCACCACCAGCGAAACAGCGGTTTTCAAACCACTGAAAGAAAAATCATGAACTGCTTTTTGCGGGAGGGCTCGGGGCAAATCAAAGGCCTTGGGATTTGCACCTTGAGACATCTGATCAATTTTCACGCCCCCCGGATAAGGAAAACCTAAAAGCTTGGCAGTTTTGTCAAAGGCCTCGCCTGCAGCATCATCGCGAGATCGGCCGACGAGAGTTGATTTCAAAAAGTTCTTCGGCCATTCATCGGGAGGTGTTTGCACCACATGGAGATTCGTATGACCTCCGGAAACAATGCAAAGCAGGAGCGGGTAGTTTGCACTCTCCCAGAGTGGAAAGTCCTCGGGCTGATCCAAGAAGATGCTCGCGGCATGTCCCTCGAGATGGTGAACGGGAACGATGGGTAAATCGAGTGCGTAGGCCATGGCTTTTGCAGCGCTCACCCCCACAAGCAGGGCACCCACCAGACCCGGACGATTAGTAACGGCGATAGCTTCTAACTCCGATGGCTTTACCTTCGCCGATCGAATGGCGTCGTCGATGATCTGACTCACGGTTTCTAAATGATTGCGGGAGGCGACTTCTGGAACCACGCCACCATAGGGACGGTGAATGGCGACCTGAGAAAAGGTTTTCACGCTCAGGACGCGAAGGCGGTTCTTCGCATTTCGTTCCAGCACTGAAGCGCTACATTCGTCGCAGGAGGTTTCGATGGCCAAAAGCATGGGTAAAACTCTTTAACCGGACTTGTCGTCTGAACTGGGTGACGGGGTGGCCGGGCAGGTAATCAGCTTACGCTTTTGAGCTATCTTATCCCAATCCGGTTGTCCAGCAGTTGTGTACCATTCCGGAGCGCGTTCCTTGCTGTGGCACTTAAAACAGGCGTTTTTTTCTACTACCTTTGTATAGGACCCGGAAAAGGGGTGGCTTTTGGCCGGGTTGTGGCAGTTTTCACACTGAACGGGGGCCCAGCTCTTCTCTATTCGAGCCAGCTGCATGGAGAGGGGTTGGCTCTCCGATTCGTCTCTCTTCAAGGTCACCTTCGAGTCCATGGACGAAGCTTCAGCCATTTCCTTAAGAAAGGGCGCAAGCTCTTCGGCTCCCAACGGAACACCCTTCTTCCCCTCTTCCGTGGGGTGAAGAACCGCCAACGCGTTTACCGATGAGAACCCAGCAGGGTCGCCGAGCCCGACAGAGTGACAGCCTAAGCACTCCTTGTTTTGAAACTGTTTATCTTTCAGAAGCGGGTGCAACGCCTTCGCGTGCGAAGTCTTTCTCCAGAAATCGAATTGCGTTCGGTGGCACTCCGCACATCCCACAAAGGTATGAAATTTATTTTCTGGGGCTTCAGGATTTTTAACTTCGACCTGGTTCAGACGAACTTCTTCTTTGTCGTTCAGTTCGGTAATTTTCTTTTTGAACTCGGCAACGAATTCACCCATCTTGCTGGGCTTTCCTTCGGGGTCATCCAACGAAGCATCCAGGCCCACCAGCTCGTGCCCCTTGCCGGAGAAGGGAGAGTGTAGTGGAACAATTCCCACGTACTGATTGCGATAGGAAGATTGATAAATGGTGGTCTTCCCAATCTGGGCGGGCATTTGCAGAAACGACTGAGAGTGAGCGCCGACAATAATATCGATTCCCGGCACCGCTTTGGCGAGTTTGACGTCTTCATCTAAGCCTTGGTGGGTGACGACTATCAGAACGTCCGACTTGCTTTTCAGTTCCGGAACTTCTTTTTTTGCTGCCGCAATAGCCGAAGTGACTTTTAAGTCAGAAGGCCAGGGTATCGATTCGCCCACCAGGCCCAGAATTCCAACGCGGATTCCCCCCCGTTTAATGACTGTCGAGGCGGGAAGAAATGTCCCAGATTTCTTTTTCAAATTCGCGGCGAGAAATTTTATCTTTGAAGCTTTGATAAGTTTTTCAAACGAAGCTGTTCCGAGGGCAAAGTCTCTTTCTCCCGGAACAACGACATCGTGTCCGGTCATCTCCATGGCTTTCAACAAATATCCGGCTTGAAGCTCAGCCTGCTTCTTTAGTATTTGGGGCATGGGAGTGGTGGGATAGAGCAAGTCCCCTCCGTCCACCAAAATCAGGTCCTTATCTTCCTGCCTTTTCAGCAAGTGGGATTTTCGAATCATGCCGCCGTAAGGATTGGAGCGGCAGCCGCAGGGTTCGAGTTCACCCAGCACGTCGTTAGAATAGACAAGTGTCGTGGCCTGTGACGAGGAAGATAAGAGAAGGCCTAAGATTGGAAGAAGAAAAATCCCGGTTGTGAAACGCAGAGATTACCTCAGCTTCTGTCGAACCTTCTTGGTTTCTGGCGCATTGGGATGGCGATCTGCCAATTCTTGGTAAAATCCTTTGGCATCGTCATGCAAACCCAAAGCGTCGAAAGACAAACCGATCTTGTAGAGAGCGGTAGGAACTCTTTTCGACTTGGTGAATTTTTCAGGAAACTTGGAATAGTCTACGATCGCCTTTTTATATTGCTTGAGTTGGTAGTAACTTTCAGCGCGCAGATAAGTTGCTTCTTCGGTGTGCTTTCCCTTCGGAAATTTCAAGTATGAGGTGAAGGAGTCAATCGCGGCCTCGTAGTCGTTCTTTTTGAATCGAGCTTTACCTTGGTCAAACTCCTGAGTGGGGTCTGATGCAGGCACTGCCTTACTTTCATATTTCTTGAGAGCTTCTAAAATATTGGTCTGAGCTTTTTCTAAATCGGCCATGCGGCTATTGAGCTGCTTGAGCTCTTCTTGCGTTGCCTTCTCAGATTTTTCTTGGCCATTCTTCTGGCTGCGCTCCAGGTCTTCGATACGCCCCGACATGCGCGTGATCTCGCCCTTGATTTCATCGATGGCATAGTTCCCTTGTTGAGGGACGTCTTGAACTTTGCTGGGAACAGGTTTCGAAGCCTGTTCGGAATCGCCGTCTTTATCTCCAAAAAGTTGGGCCCGGGTTTTCAAGCAGCCGGACAGGCTGACGGTAAGCACTGCAGCAAGAACAAGGCTTCTTTTAGTAGTCATCATAGTGGGGATAGAATAGCCCGGATTGCAGGCGTGCTCAAGCCTTACAAATTAGTTCGGTTGTTGATGTTGCTGGCTACCACCCTGAATGTAGATGTTGGGGCGAGCCACGCCCTGAGTGTTGGTATTATTTCCGCCACTATTGCCGTACTTGTATTGAGATTTCTTTGCTTGTTCGGCTTTATATTCTTTTTCCCAGGAGTCGTAAGCTTCGACGGGAACTCCGGAAGGGGAAGCATAGGCGTTGGGAGCCAGGGTGGGTTTAGGGCGCGCGGCTCTCTGCGTTTCTTGAGCAGCAGCTTCAGCACTTCCTAAGCCACCTTCTGCAAGGGGGTCGGGCAATTGGTTCGCGTTTCTGGCGGTTCCAAATCGAATGACTTCAAATTCTGAACGTTCGGCAAAGTCTTTGGCTTGATCTGCAAACTGCTTGGCTTCGACAAAGTTTTTTAAGCGGTATTCGTTCTTGGCTCGGAAAAAAGTTTCGTTCGCCTGGCGGAAGAGTTCAGGCGACAGGGTGTCGGCTTGAACTTCTCGGGCTGCGCGAATCGCTGCAGCGGCATCCGACATTTCTTGCACCGGTCGGGTTTGGACCAGGGAACACCCCGCCCAAAGTGCGATGGCGGCGATGGGTAGAAAAAGAAAACGGGAGCCAACCTTGAAGTTAGCTCCCGTTTTGAATTTTAGAGGACTCAAGTTCACCCGATTACTTCGAAGTGATAACGAAGTTCGCTCTGCGATTCTTCGCATAAGCATCTTCGCTCGTACCTGGATCGATCGGTCTTTCTTTTCCATAGCTGATCACCGTCATGCGATCTTTCGAAACACCTAGGTCCACCAGGTATCGGCGAACAGCATTGGCTCTCTTTTCGCCCAGAGCGATGTTGTATTGAATGCCGCCGCGTTGGTCGCAATGACCTTCTACTTGGATTTTAACAGAACTTTGATTTTTAAGAATGTCGGCATTTGCGGCCAGGACTCTCTTTCCTTCAGCATCGAGCGCAAACGTATCGTAACCGAAGTGAACGGTCTCAAGGCCCATGGCCTTTCCAGAATCCGAATCGCCCATGGTGTTATCGATGGCAGAGATATCGCCAGATGGAGCGGTATCTTCCGGGGTTTTTTGAGCTGATTTACAGCCCTGTGCTCCCGCAACAGCGGCCAAGGTAAGCACCAATGCAATACGATTGAAAACGGATGGGGTTCTCATGAGTCCTCCTAAGATAGACATGATTTCAATACTTTGGATAATTTCTTGATCAAGTCTACTCCTTTTTGGCAGAAATCTAAAAGTAAAAACCGCGAGTCCGGCTTCTAAATAGCGCGTCGTCCTTTCAATGGATTTTTCGTAGGGAAGCGTCAGTTTCCTGGCATTTTTTTGGCACTAACAAAAGTATCGAAAGGAAATCAAATGAAAGATTTAAACAAAGTATTTTTGTTGGGCAGATTGGGAAGCCAGCCGGTTCGTAGAGAAACCAAGAACGGAACGGTGGTCACTCATTTTTCAATGGCAACGTCAAAGAAGACCAAAGTTGGCGGAGAAGAAGGGGTTGAATCAGAGTTGAAGGAGGAAACGCAGTGGCACAAAGTCGTGGTTTGGGGAAAACAGGGAGAGGTCTGCGCTCAGTACCTTCAAAAGGGAAATCCAGTCTTAGTGGAGGGCTCGATGCGATCGAGAAAGTATGACGACTCCTCGGGAGTTTCCCGAATGAGTTTCGAAATTCATGCTGAGTCGATTAGTTTCTTACCGCGCTGGACGAACCAGATCGCCCACCATGACAGCCCGGGGTGAAAAACTGGGCGTTTCATCGGTGGAAGCAATCTTTTCTACGCGAGTGATCGCAGCGTTTTTCTCGACGTGAATCACCTTGAGTCGAGCAAACGGGAACATCACATCTTTGTAGAGCTTCTGGCTGGTCAGGTCGTAAGTGGAAATACGACGAAAGACTTCGAGACTGCTTCCAACCCCAAGGCCCTGAGCGCTTCCCATGTTGACGTAATAATCACGTTGAGGAGCGGCTTCGCCGGGATTGCCTAAATCTACTCCGCGGTAAACGCTGTAGACACTGAAGTCTTCGGCGTTTGCCCGCTGAGTGGGCGAAAAAACGCCAGCCACGAGCAATGCCGCGGCTAGAACTTTGAGCAGATTGGATTGGTAAGAATGTTTCGTCATTCCATGACCTCAAATTTCCTATCGGCAATTTGGGGTAGGTCTTTAAGTTTTCGTTTGAGTTACTGGGTGCGTTAAAAAACCTAAAGCGTTGTTAAAGCATCTTGGGTATTAGCCGAAAGGTATCTGTAGGGGGTCCGTTTGGCCGATTCGCCCATAAATATCACATCTGCCTTCAAAGCCGTTGATATCCAAAGCTTTAGGAACACTACGCGCGATATTACGTTCGACGTGTATCTGAAAATTTCGGATGACAATATTGCGCACGTGTTTTCGAAGAGCACGGGCCTCGATTACAAGCGCTTGGCTCAGTATATCCACAAGGGCGTCAAAGAATTGTTCATCAAGACAGAAGACGTGCCAGCATACGAAGAGTTTGTCGCACGCACGGCAGATCTCATTTTCAACGACTCCAAGACCACCCAAGAAAAGAAGATTGCCACCCTGCTCAACATGACCGAGCAGAACATGGCCGAAATTTTTGTTCAGCACAATATTTCAGAAGAGACAGCGGAGAATACCAAGAAGGTCGTCACGAACTACGTGAACTTGATGATGGAGTCGCCTAAGACGGTCGCCATCATTTTGAAGCTGGTTTCTCACGGCGAATATCTCTACTACCATTCTATCGCTGTCGCGATTTTCAGCATGTTCATTGCGAAGGCCTCCGGGCAATTCAATCAGCGCACGCTGGAGATCGTCGGGATGGGGGGCTTTATTCACGACATCGGCACCACGCAGATTTCGAAAGAAATTTCCTGCAGTCCGATGGAGCTCACGCCCGCTCAGTGGAAAGAAATGCGCAACCATCCGAAGCTCGGCTTGCAGATGATTGAAAACACCCCGAACATTCCCGATGAAGTTCGTTACATCGTATATCAACACCATGAAGAGCCCAGTGGTCACGGCTACCCCAATGGTCTACATGGTCCGGTGATCTATTATCCGGCAAAGATTGTTTCTTTGGCAGATGCGTTTAGCGCGCTGATCAGCAAGCGCCCCTTCCGGCCGGCGTATACCATCGAGCAAGCCATTCACATTCTTCAATCGGAAACAGGGAAGTACGATCGAGAGCTGGTAAAAATTCTAGCGTCGATTTTTTCGAAGAGCGACATCGGCAGCCGCGCTGCTTAAAGGCCTTGTCGAGAATCTAAGTACCGCTTCTTCACGTCTTGATTAATTCGCAAATACTTGTAGCGATTTCCAAAGAGGTCGCCAGTTCGGTAGTTGAAGAGCCAGGGCTGCGAGAGTTCGTAGTCGGCGTGGAAGTAACCGAGTATCCAAGGAGCCTCTTCTTGTAAGATGTCTTCCATCTTCTCGATGATCTCGGCGCGCGCAGGTCCCACGGGCATGGATGCCATTTTCTTAAAGAGGTCGTTGAATTTCGAGTCATCAAAGCTGGATTCGTTCATGCCAGGAACTTTATTGGGGCCGTAAGCGAGTTGGAAAATATTTTCTGCGTCAGGATAGTCGAGAGTCCAACCGCCGTACGAAATTTGGAAAGCGCCGGTGGATTGTTTTTCTAAGAAAGATGGAAACGAGTTGAATGAAATTTTTACTCGAATGCCAATCGCACCGAGAGATTTTTCAAAAAACTCTCCCAGGTCTCGGTTGAGGGCATCCGCGCCGCGCATTTCGATGGTCACTGGACCGATTCCTTTGCCACCCGGAAAGCCGGCCTTGATCAAGAGTTCTTTCGCCTTCTTGAGATTGAAGTCGTACTTGATATGGGAGTTCTTCGGGCGGTCTGCAAGCCCCTTCGGAAGGATGGAGGTCATCTTCACTCCGCGTCCCTGAGAAACAATATCAATCCACTTGTCTCGATCGATGGCGGAGGAGATGGCTTGGCGAATGTACTTGTTCCGACCGAGAATGGGGTCCCGCAAATTCAAAGAGAGATAGTAGAAGGCCGAACTAGAATTGATATTGAGTCGAAGTCCTTTTGAAGAATAGGCCGGGCTCAGATTCGTATGGTGAACAATGGCCTTGTCCGTTTGTTCTCTCGGAAGAATGACCTTTTCAAGTTTTCCTTCCACAAACTCTTTCCAAACTTTTGCAGGATCCCGAATGGTTTTGAAAACAACCCGATCTAGGAAGGGAAGTGTTTTGCCGCCGTCTTCCATTAAACCACTTCTAGAAAATTCTGACGACCCTTCGGTGGGGTAGAACTCCGGGCGGAATTTTTCGTTTCGTTCCAAAATCACCCGATTATGTCGATTCCAAACCTTCATTTTGAAAGGCCCAGTCCCAATCGGATGGTCCGTAATATTTCCCTTTTCGTCCGAATATTTTTCAACTGCTTCTTGAGCGAGTGGCGCTGCAAACGTCATTGAAAGTGCGTAGAGAAGTTGGGGATACGGACGAGTGAGACGAATTCTTAAAACATAGTCATCGAGAGCTTGAAGACCTTCGATGGCCTTATTGAAGGCGTTTTCAAAGTTTTCTGGTGGTACGGTCATCAAATCATCGTGAAATGCGTTGATGCCCTTGATGCGACCATCCAGGATGAACCAACCTTTTGAGCGAATCGACGGAACAGCCAATCGCTTGAGTGCGTAGACAAAGTCTTTGGCTTTTAATTCTCGTCCGGCACCATCCTCGGTTTTAAAAACTGAATCGTGGTGAAAGCGAATTCCTCTGCGAATAGGAATGGTCACCACGAGTTGATCTTTGGAAATCGTGGGCATGTCGGCTGCCAGAAGAGGAACGACTCGAAAAGTCGAAGAAGTGTACGAGTATTGATAAAGCGTCTCGTAAATATTGGGCAGAATTTCCATGCTGATTTCGTCGTAAGCATTCGCGGGGTCGACCGAAGAAAGGTAGTCCCGAATGGAACCATGAAATACGCGGAGGCCTTCTTCGTTTTCGTCGGAGCTGCACCCTGAAAAGGTGGCTGCGGTGAGCACGCCAAGTGCACTAAGCGCGAAGATAAATCCGAAAAATCCAATATTTCGGAAGGGTTTCATTCCTTTAGAAAGTAACTCAGCTCGGGTTTACAGTAAACTCGGAATCCAAGACCGTGCTTTTGCGACAAGGTCTTGCATGCCAGCCGGCTGGGTTCCACCCGCCTGAGCCAGGTCGGGCTTGCCACCGCCTTTGGCGCTGACCATGGGAGCCAATTCTTTCATCAGATCATTGGCTGAGATCTTTTTCGGTGCGTTAGGTCCAACAAGAATGAGAAGGGCAACTTTTTCTTCCTGAGGATCGCGCGAAACCAGAACCAGAATTCCGTTGGGTGCCTTCTGTTTGAGTCGATCGGCCATGTCCCGTAAACGCTTGATGCCGTCGGTACTGGGAGCGCAAACGGCTGCGATGATCTTCGCTCCCCCCACGTCTGCGGCGGATTTCAAAATTTCGTCTACTTCACCGCTCGCATTTTTAGCCTGAAGCTGTTCCAGCTGCTTTTTAAGATCTTTTTCGCTACCCAGAAGTTTGTCGATTCGGGAAGCAATCTCGTCTGTGGACGTGACCTTGAGCTTGTCCCGAAGGTTCTTGAGATCTTGTTCTTTGGTTCGAAGGTAATCAAAAGCGCCCTTAGAGGTATAAGCGATCATACGACGAACTCCTGCTGCAATACCGCCTTCGCTGCCAATTTTGAAAAGGTGGATGTCTGAAGAATTGTCGACGTGTGTGCCACCACAGAGTTCTACTGAGAAACTTCCCACCTGAACAACTCGGACGCGGTCACCATATTTTTCACCGAACATCGCAATGGCCCCGGCAGCGATAGCTTTTTCTTTTTCCATCTCCTTTTTGCTGACAGCTTGAGCGGACCAGATCTTTTCATTGATCAAGTTTTCGATTTTGATGAGCTCGGCTTCGGTCATGGCTTGAAAGTGAGAGAAGTCAAAACGAAGCAGATCAGGAGCAACGAGCGAGCCGGCCTGTTTGACGTGAGTGCCCAGGACTTCGCGTAAAGCCCAATGCAGTAAGTGAGTCGCGGTATGATTTCTTGCGGTGAGCGCGCGCAGTTCTTGATCGGTTTCTTGGCGGTAGGTTGTGCCCTTTTTCAAGATGCCTTTAATGGGTTTGATAAGAGCTACGATTAATTCGGGTATGGGTCTTTGAACGTCGACCACTTCGCCTTCGAAGCCTTGGCCAGTGACCCGACCCCGATCGCCCACTTGACCCCCGCTTTCACCGTAGAAAGGAGTTTCACGAAAGACTGCTTCCACCAGTTTGGGATCTGTCGGCGATTCCATGAACGCCACGCATTCCGATTCCACACTGAGCTGTTCGTATCCTAAGAATTTGGGAAGTTTGCCGGCCGCCTTAAGTTCGGCCGAGAGCTTCATATAAATATCGTTCACAGCTTCCTGGCCAGAGCCTTTCCAGTGCTTGCGCGATTCCGACTTTTGACGATCCATGGCTTTTTCGAAACCAATTTCATCAATGGAAAGCCCTTTTTCTGCGCCGATCACGCGAGTGAGGTCGAGTGGAAATCCGTAAGTATCGTAGAGTTTAAAAGCGACTTCACCGGGAATGACTTTCTTGCCTCCCAGTTTCTGGATCTCTTCATCCATCAGGGCCAGGCCGCGCTCTAGGGTGCGCAGAAACTGTTCTTCTTCTGCGACGATCGCTTTTTCGATGAAGGCTTTCTTCTCCATCAAATCTGGGTAAGCGTCTTTCATCTGCTCCATGACGAAGCCGGCTGTTTTGAAAAGGAACGGACCATTGAAGCCCAGTTTCTTTCCGTGCCGAATCGCCCGGCGCATGATTCGGCGCAAGACGTAGCCGCGGCCTTCGTTCGAGGGCATCACGCCGTCGCCGATTAAGAAAGCCGTAGCGCGAGAGTGATCTGCAATGACTCGATAAGAAACGCCAAGCTCATCTGAAGGGTTGTATTTTTTCCCAACCAGCTGGGCCGTCTTTTCGATGATGGCCTTGAACGCATCGGTATCGTAGTTGGTGTCGACGTTTTGTAAGATCGCAGCGATTCGCTCTAAGCCTGCACCAGTATCGACAGACGGTTTTGGAAGGGGAGTGAGCTTGCCGGTTTGGTCTCGGTCGAACTGCATGAAGACCAGATTCCAGAACTCCATGTAGCGATCGCAATCGCAACCCATTTTACAGGTGGGTTTGCCGCAAGAATATTTTTCACCGCGGTCGATAAAAATTTCGCTACAAGGGCCGCAGGGGCCGGTGTCACCCATTTGCCAGAAGTTATCTTTTTCGCCAAAGCGGTAGATTCGATCTTTCGGAATGCCTTCCTGCTTGTGCCAGATCTCAGCAGCTTCGTCGTCTTTCTCAAAAACGGTGACGTAAAGGCGGTCTTTGGGAAGTTTTAACTCTTGAGTGACGAATTGCCATGCATATTTGATGGCGTCTTTTTTAAAATAATCCCCGAAAGAAAAGTTTCCGAGCATTTCAAAAAAAGTGTGGTGGCGCGCGGTGAAGCCCACGTTTTCTAAATCGTTGTGCTTGCCGCCGGCGCGAACGCACTTCTGCGAAGTGGTAGCGCGAGAATAGGGGCGTTTATCTTTGCCGAGAAACACATCTTTGAACTGAACCATTCCGGCGTTCGTGAAAAGCAGAGTGGGATCATTCTGGGGAACCAGTGAAGAACTCTCCACAATGGTGTGCCCGTTTTTTTCAAAGAATTTGAGGAATTTGGAACGGATCTCAGCGGTTTTCATGCCATTTTTTCTTCTCATACTCGCGCGTTAGACTCAAGGATTGACATGAGGCACCATAAGATCTATCAAGCCCTTAGCTTTGGGAGGGCTAAAAAATGAAACGTTTTATGAATCTGTTTTTGGTTTTAGGGATTTTGGCTGCACCGGCGGCTCTTGCGTGTTTTCAACAGGGGGTTGTCCCTGCTTTGAACCCGCAAAAGGCGGCTGAAGAATATGGTCAGAATAGCAGCTTTAGTGCCTGCTTAAATAAACTGAAGGCCAAGGGGATTGATACTCGGGATAAGGATTTCAATCTCTATAGAAAGGATCGAGAAGACAACGAGAAGAGCCCTTTTTCTTATCGGCTTCGCGTAGAGGGTAAGGATAAAAAGGGTCTGCTTTGGCATGTGAACATGGCTTATCGAATTTCTAAGCACCGATTCGAGTGTAAAGAGGGTGCCACTACGACTGAAAAAAGGGGCGGCTGTTTCTAAGAAATCCTGCCCGAAATGGAAATAAAAAAGGCCTCCCCTTTTAGGGAGGCCTTTTTGTTTTGAGCTCTTTCTAAAGATTAGCGCTTAGTCGGTGCCGGAGCAGCTGGCTTAGCGGCAGGCTTCTGAGCGTTTGCTGCCACTGAAGCGGTGTGGGCTTCGGCTTGAATTTGAGCCGAAGTCTTTACCGCCACCTGACCGATACCCACTTTTTTCAGCACTTCTTCGCGCATGGTCTTGGTCATCTCCGGATGTTCCTTGAGATAATTACGGGCATTGTCTCTGCCCTGACCGATGCGTTCATCTTTATAGGTGTACCAAGTGCCGCTCTTTTCAACCACGTTGTGAGCTGCAGCGAGATCCAAGATATCGCCTTCTCGGGAAATGCCTTCGCCGTAGATGATGTCGAATTCGACTTCCTTAAACGGAGGAGCCATTTTGTTTTTCACGACCTTCACGCGAGTGCGGTTTCCGATCACGTTCTCGCCATCCTTGATGGCTGCGATTCGGCGAATGTCCATGCGAACCGAAGAGTAGAACTTGAGAGCGTTACCGCCGGTGGTGGTTTCCGGATTACCGAACATCACACCGATCTTCATACGAATTTGGTTAATGAAGACGACCAATGTTTTGCTGCGGTTAATGGTGCCCGTGAGTTTACGGAGAGCTTGGCTCATCAAGCGAGCTTGCAAGCCCATGTGAGAGTCGCCCATTTCACCTTCGATTTCCGCGCGCGGTACGAGAGCGGCCACCGAGTCGATGACCAAGAGATCCACACCGCCGGAGCGAACCAACATGTCGGCGATTTCGAGAGCTTGTTCCCCGGTGTCGGGCTGAGAGATCAGCAAGTCATCCGTGCGAACGCCCAGCTTGCGGGCATACACCACATCGAGTGCGTGCTCAGCATCGACGAATGCTGCGATTCCGCCTTGCTTTTGAACTTCAGCAATAGCGTGCAGAGTGAGCGTGGTTTTACCGGAAGCTTCCGGTCCATAAATTTCTACGATACGACCGCGGGGCAGACCGCCGATTCCGAGCGCGATGTCTAAGCCCAGAGAGCCAGTAGGAACAGCCGCAATGTCTTGAGCAACGAGAGTATCTTTCTCGCCCAAGCGCATGATCGAACCTTTTCCAAATTGTTTTTCAATCGCTTGAACTGCGAGATCGATTGCTTTGTTTTTTTGACCGTGATCTTCCTTGCGTTCCACTGATTCCATAAACTCTCCTTAATTTAAGATTTACCGTTCCCTCAGGAGAACGGCGCAATGTCGTTAGAGCAAAGACCGTACCATTGAAATGATGGACTGAGAAGCAAGAGCCTGTCTTTTTATTCGCAGACGGAGCGCCGGTTTTGCGCCAAGGCTGTGGCGCTGCGGCAACAGATGAAATTTTTTAACGCTCACATTCGAGCGACCTCTGCGGGCGACTGCGACAAAAACAATTCCGGCGTTTTTGAAATCTTCGAGAGGTCCCAGATCTCCGGTAATCGCCGCAGCGACATCTGCTTCGCGAGTCTTGCGAAGCACTTGGCGAGCCATGGCAATCGCTGTCTCTCGGCTCACAGCGCCAGAGCTGCGTAAGATTTTTTTCGAAATCCCCAACCAACTGCTCTTGGTTGCGTCACGGTAAACGACTGCCGAGCCGCATAAGAAGCGGGAGATCCCGGGAGTTTGCGCCAATGTCGCAGCAACCATTCCTGCCGTGCAGCTTTCTGCAAAAACGATTTTGAGATTTTTCTTTTCCAGCGCGAGTGCGAGCTTTCGAGCTTCAGTCTCCAGGCTCAAGAAAGTACTCCCAAGTGTTGAAGGAGGAGGACCAGAGCCAGCGCTTGCAGGCCCGCTCCAACGTCATCTAGAATCACCATGAAGCCCCGCTGTGTGGGGGTTGATCCAGTTTTGGACCAGCCATCTACTTGTCGAACCGGCCAAAGTTTCAAGATGTCGAAGAATCGAAACAAGACAAATGCAGCTGCCAACCCTTTCCAGTCGCGGCCTACCGTCCAAGTCGCAATACCCATTCCAATCACTTCGTCGATGACGATGCTTTGATTGTCGCGAATTTTGGTGATCTGGTCGATGCGCTTACAGCCCATCCAGCCAGCGATGAAAATCCCTAACCAGAGAAAGATTTTCAGGGAGTTCGCAAAAGGAGCCATCCAATAAATTAGGGGAATGGCAGCGAGACTGCCGACGGTACCAGGAGCAATTGGGCTATAGCCTGCTCCAAAGAAGCTGGTGGTGGTGCGGGCAAGAAAGTTTTGAAACTTCTTGTAATCGCCGATCATGTCCAGAGTCTCGATACTTCTGGTGGGTTGGCTGCTGGCCGACCTTTTTCATTGACGGTGACGGACAAGACCTTGGCGTCCACCACGTGCATATTTCCTTTATAGATGTCTTGTTTGATGACGAACGACGTTTTGCTGTGTTCAAGAATCTGGGTTCGAACCTCCAGCTGATCGCCCATGAAAGTGGGTTTTAGGTACTGAATTTCGATTTTTGCAATGACTGGCCAAAGTTTCCAGGCTTGGAGTTTTTCTAGGGTGATTTCTTCAGCATGCAGCATCTTCCAGCGGGCAAACTCCAGGTAGTTTAAGTAAACTGAATGATTGACATGATTAAAGCTGTCGAGCTCATAGCCGCGAACTTCGATCAGACAAGAGTAGACCTTTGGCATACCGCAACGTCTTACCTTAAAAACGAGTTGACTGAAAAGGGCGAAAAGAGGCTAGCCCTTGCTGGGCCGTTCGAATAAGCTCAGGTTGAGGAATGTCCGGAGATGTGTCCAGCAGCGCCTGAATCTTTGCGAAAAAAATATGACCTTCGGTGGGATGTCTTGGACATCATCATCAGCGGAAAATCGTCCATTGATTCTGGTGTGGGTTTTCGCATTAGTTCGTCTGAAGAGGCAGGCCGGTTCTTCGGCAGTTACGGGTACGATGTCGAGAATCCGATTGAACGCGCCGAAGCGTTTGGTCTTTATCAAGAGTCTATCAGCTTCATTCGAAAGTATTTTCTCCAGCCAGAAAACCCTCAAGGACTGAAGTTAGAAGTTCCCCGAAAAATTTTAGAACTGACGGACATTCGCGATTTGCTTTTGATGGCCAATGCCTCACTTCCGGGACAAGGAAACGACACTCCGGGAAATCTTTTAAAACTTTTTGCCTGCAGCATTCTGAAAGTGATGCACACTTTGGCGCACATTGATCAGGACCTGCGAACTTCTTATTTTGCGGATATTCAAAAACAGATCTTCGATCGTTTTTACAAAGCCATTCATCGGGATTCAGAAGAACGGCTTTTCTTAGGCGATAAGGCGGACGACCCGTCTCGAGTAAACTTAGTGGCGTTTGAAACGAAGCCTAAAAAATCTCGGGACTCCACGTTGCTGAAACTTTTACACAAGCCAGAAAACGTGGCTGAAGACATTTTTGATCGCGTCGGCATTCGCTTTGTTACCGAGTCGCGCTTTGATGCGCTGAGAGTGGTGAAATATCTCAAAGACAAAATGATTGTGATGCCACCGAATATTAAACCCAGCCGTTCCCGCAATACGTTGATCAATATGGATGCGTTTCGGGAACAGCTTTCCGGTTTAATGGACCGCGCTGAAAAAGAAGGAATGTCTGAAGCAGAGTTAATTAAGGAATTGGAGCAAGCGGCTCAGACTCAGTGGACTAATCCCGACAATCCTCATACGAGCGAATTTTATCGCGCCATTCAGTTCACCGCTCGTCAGCTGATTAAATTAGAAAACCCAGCCTATAGAGAAGTGCGGGATCTGAAGTCCTACGCTAAGAGTCACACGGTCGAAGAGCACATGTTAAAAATTATCGATCGCATCGATCTCAAATACGTCCAAAAGGAAATTCGTTTCTTCTATCCCTACGAAGTTCAAATCGTGGATAAGAAGAGTTTCGAAGAAAATGAGCGCGGCAGAAGCGCTCATAGTGAATACAAGAAGGCGCAGTTGCAGACAGCTTTAAGGCGAGTCATGGGAGCGCTTGTGGATGTCGCTCGATAGCGACGTGGCGTTGATCGGAACGGGTTTGGCCCCGCTCGTGGCGGCGAGCATCCTTCTCGCTGAAGGAAAGTCGGTTCTTTTACTCAATCCTGACTATGACTTTTTTCGAGAAGACTCCGAGCTCCCTTTGGATCCCCTCTGGCCCTTCAATTCGAATTTCATCAGCGTTCAGCGGTTGAAAAGAAATTCCCCGGAACAGGTTCTGAATGAATTGCGTCCAAATTTTCCGGGCGCGGTAGAAGTATGGCCTTCGGATAAAAAATCTTCCGGATTTCGAGATCCGATGGCGCCTTACACGCGGGTTCGCCAACGTCTTTGGTTGCAAAATGCTTCTGGCCCTTCGCGAATGGAGCAGGCTCGAGCCTGGGAATTTTTGGAGTCTCTCTATGTCGAAGGTTCGGATGCGGGATTGAATCCGCAGATTGTCGAAGGAATTTCTGCGCTCAAAAAATTTCCAGGTTTTATCGGTTCTGGTGCGGAGGCCGATTCGGTGAAGGGACTCCTTCTGCCGAAACTTTGCGATGTGGATGTGAGTCGGTATCGCGGTGGGTATTTGGAGTTTGTTCAAGAGCGTTTGGAGAGCGAAAAGATTTTCAACGAGGTTTCCCAGATTCACTTTGTTCCGAAGGGGCTGCGCTTCCACGCTCTCGGCGCGTCGCACTCGGCCTATATTCATGAAGGGGTTTACGTTTTCTGGACACCTCAGCTGAGTAACTGGGTGCTGACGCAAGCAAAGGAATCTGAAGCCAAGCCCATCCTGCCGCAGGGACTTCGACTCTGGGAGCAGTGGAGCTTAACTCCCGTGGGTTCGGCAGCGCCCGCACCCATTCTTGATCCTACTAGCGTGGGTGGAATGAATGATTTGCTCGCTTGGACTGAAGTAGAGGGGGCGCCGGGTGAAACCAATCCGGGCAAACGGCTTTCTTTGTTGCGGGCAGGGCCTCTCATTGATTCTCGTGTGCTTCAACCGGGAATGGGGGGCTCGAGTCTCTCAGGTGCCGAAGCTTCTTGGGCATCGTCTGGATCGTTTACTGCGCTTTGGGATCTTTGCCGCGAATTTTTGAAGTGGGAAAAGTTTTCGGTTTCTTCGATGCGACCACGAATGGTTTTTGAGTGGCCCGAAGACAATCTGAAAGGCTTTAACTGGCAGATCCCCGGACGAGGAGTGAAGGCCACGGTGGTTGGGGGCTGCGACGGCCCGATCTTCGATGTGGTTCGTAGAACTCGTGCTGCGCTCGGGGTTTCTCATCCTGAAAAAGAAGGTGGCGCATGAGTTTCTCTGTCCGAGATGGAAAATTCGATGTGCTCGTAGCGGCAGGTCCTCGCATTTCACACTGGCCTTCGGCAGGAGTTCGCGCGCTTTCTGCCATCTGCGCAGATTTAAATTTATCGGTGGGGCTCTTGGGCGGTGAAACGCTTTTCACCCGCGGAGTGATTCCCCTTTCGGGAACGGGCGGATTGGTTTTGGCGGAAGATGTTCAGCATCGCGTTCATCGCATGCAGGCTCGCGCGATTGTTCGAGTCGTCGCACCGTCTCACATGCCAGATCCTTTTCCGGGTTCGCGTTCTCAAGGTCTGATTCCGCTTTCAACGGTTGAGCGCCTTTTGCAAGAAGGTCAAATGACCTGGAATAACTCGATTGCGATTCTCGGAAGTGGCAATCAAGCGCTTCGTCTTGGGAATCGATTTCTGACCATGGGCGTGCCCGAAGTGTTCTGTATCGAGAGCGCGAGTCAGTGGGGCGCAAAACGAATCTCGGGTTGGGAAGTTGAGAAACGTCGCTTTGAAATGAATGGTGGCAAACTCGTGGAAGCAAAGCCGGTAAAGCTTTCACAGAAGTCAGCATTGCTTTGGGAACTGCGCTTGGCGGATGCCAAGGGAATTCGCGTGATCGAAGTTTCGCGCGTGATTGGGGTGGGGCCCTATTCGCAGAGCAGCGGGATTCGCGAAAATCCCCCGGGTTCGCTTCTCTTCGAGTTGGAGCAGACTGCTCCGTATGTTCGCATCGATGACTTTGAAGGTTGGGTGGTGGAAGAAGAACGCGGCCGGCTCCTCGCTCTCAAAATAGTGAAGAGCCTGGTTTCCGATGTTTCAGGAAAGCGGGAGGAGCTCGATAAGATTCAGCGTCGGGCTCGTACTCGCTTGAAGCAGTACGCTCATCATCGCGAGCAACCGTACATTCCGATTTACGAAGGCAAGTGGTTGTCTCAACAAGATGGCCGTGATTTGCGTTCATTCAAACTGGTTCCGCAGGGGCAGCAAAAAGTTCGGAACATGGTTTCGATCGAATGCTTCGAACAGATTCCTTGCAATCTCTGCGAAAAATCCTGCCCTGAAAATGCCATCGACTTTTCTAAAATTAAAGATCGTCAGCTGAAGGAAATGGACTGCACGGCTTGCGGGATTTGTTTGAATGCTTGCCCCGCTGGAATTCCGGTCATGATGCACGAGAAAGAAAATCATCCCAATTCGCGTGTTACTTTTTCTTGGCAAGGGCCAGGAAAGATCGAGGTCGGAAGTTTTGTGACGTTAGTGAATCGCATGGGTGAGAGCTTGGGAAACGGCCGCGCCATGGGCGTGAATGAAAACCTCATTGAAGTGGAGGTGCCCACGCATTTGATTTGGGATGCTCGCACCATTCGGAAGGTGAAAAATCCGCGGGCTCAAAGTCAGGCGGATACTACTATTCTGGAAGCTCCAGCGGAGCGAGTCGACATCACTCTGAATGGTGAGAAGCGTTTGGTTCGGGACAAAGTTCCCGTTTCATTGGCACTTTTTGAAACCGGCCGCGCTCGCCCGGAAGATGTTTTATTCTGCCCCGATGGAAGCTGTGGGCTTTGCACGATTTCAATCGACGGAACGGATAAGAAGGCCTGCCAAACTCAAGTTCATCGCGGAATGGCCATCCGTCTGAGCGATGCTGCAGAAGTCAATGAGGGCGATGGAAAGAGTGACGTGATCTGCCCGTGTAATGGTGTGACGCGCGACCAGATCGTCAATCGCATTCACTTGGGAAAACTTGGATCTCCCGAAGCCATTCATTCCATGACCCATGTTGGAAGTGGAAACTGCAAAGGGCAGCTCTGCCACGAACCGTTTCGTCGGCTGCTCGCGAAACAAAAGCTCGACGCCACCAATTGGATCGACTGGAGTTTTCCCTGGACGGAGTGGGTGATCACTCCCGGGTCTCACGAATAATTTTAGTACTTCAGGCTTTTTAGAAAAGTGTCGACTTTTCCATTTATGAATTCCGGCATGTCCATCTGCGGGCAATGACTGCCGTGCTTGATAATTTCCAGCTGGCTCGAGGGAATGAGCTGAGCCATGAGCTCCTGCTCTTCTTTGGGAATCACGCGATCGCGCTCACCGCCGAGAATCAAGGAAGGCACATTGATTTTATGGAGCCACGCTGTGGCATCATAGTGGCTGTAGTTGTTGATGAGGTGAACGAATACTTTGGGATCCATTTCTGCCACTTGGTCCACGTAAAGGTCGATGTCTTCGCGTGGGGTGAGATTCGGATTAAAGCCACCCAGTCGGATCAGAGACTTCAGTACCGGATTTCTCTTCTGCATCGGCCAGATTTTTTTCACCAGCGTGGGAGCTTTGTTTTCGAGCTGGGTCAATAACTTAAAGACGGCCTCAGTGGCGTTGCTTTTAAAGAGCGACTCCAGCGGTCGTCTCGGCGTTCCGTTACAGAGAACCATTCCGTGAACGCGTTTAGGATTGCGTTTATAAAAGTCTAAGAGCACATTCACGCCCATGCTGTGACCTAGAAAAACGGCATCTTCGATTTTCAGCTCGTCGAGCAGGGTTTCTAAATCCCGCGAAATGCAGTCGACCGAAAGGGTGTTGAGGTCTTTTGGGGCATCTGAATTTTGGTGTCCGCGGTAATCGAACCACACCGTTTTATAGGAACGACGAAAGTGTTCAATCTGATAGGTCCAGTGCAGGCTCGAGCAAACCAGGCCGTAGCAGAAAATCAGAGGCTTGCCCGTTCCCTCAATGCTGTAGAACAAACGCGTTCCATCGTAGCTATTGAAATACCCGTGGCTCACGGCGGGGTGGTTTTCGTTGTGGCGAAGCAACTCCCGCTCCTGCAGGCTGAGCTTTCGCGCACCATGGGGTCTGGGCTTCGCAGGTGTGTTGGATTTATCGAGCTTTTCGGACATCAGCCCTTGTTTAGACGACTCGCTGAGAAATTCAAAACGGATTCACAGAGGGCTAGGAATTCCTGGCGTTTCTCTGGGCCTGCGTTTTTATAGGCGTCGTAGAGTTTATGGATCAGTAAGAAATCTTCCGGAGCGACTTTCACGTCGGGCCAGGTGGCCGACGGATCGTGAGCTCCATGGGCAACCCCGTTGGAATGGGGATCAAGGCGCCCGCTGAGCTTGGCAAGATACTCTTTCTCCATCAGCGTCAGGAGCTCGTTTTCAGGAATATTCAGAGCCTTTGTGAGTGTTGAAATATGCACCGGGGGCAAGGGAGTCACTCCTCGCTCGATGTTCGAGATGAACTGCGTAGTCACCGGAGGGCTAAAAAGCTGCCCTAGGGCCTTTTGAGACAGGCCTGCCGATTCTCTGCGTTCGCGAATGTAGTTGCCCACGATTCGTGGACTCTTACCCTCGTTCATAGGACTCCTCATCCCCTAGATTAAATCAGTTGATAAATTAAGTCAACTATTTAAATTGTACTGGGGTTTCCGCAGGTTTAGCGGTAGTTGGGCCGCGGGGGTAGGGATGGACGGGGCAGGAAAGATCCAATCGGGGGTTTTGGCGTTCCTAGCGGTTTTAGGGACATTCGGATTTCAAACGGCAGCAGTTGCACAGGCGGATTACACGGAGGAGTTTCTCTCCCCGCCAGGAGCGTATCCGGCCAATCACTCGGCCACATTGGCAGAGCTTCCGGGCAAGAAGTTGATGGCCTGTTGGTACGCAGGTGCTTACGAGGGCGCTTCAGACACTCAGATTTATTGTCGCACTCAGAACCTGGGCAGCCCAATCTGGAACGAGGATTTGACCGTCGCTGTAGCTCGACACGAAGCGACCCACGGAAATTTTCTGTTCAACGACACGATTGGAAATCCGGTGCTTTACCGAGACGACGACGATCGGCTCTATCTTTTTTATGCCGTTCGAATGTTCGGGGGTTGGACTCTTTCGGAATTGGCTTTCAAGGTTTCTGAAGATTTGGGCAAAACCTGGAGCCACGGCAAGATTTTAGACACCCTGTTTTCTCGCCGCTGGGGAGGACGTCTTCCGCGAGCGCTACCGATTCGCATTGATCGGGGTCAAATTCTTCTTCCTCTTTATTACGATTTGGTTCCTCGCGCCGGATACACCTGTCTGATTGATCTAATCAGTGCGACCAAAAAAGAAGTACGCAAAGTGAAGTGCATGAACATTCCTGGAAATGGCCACTTGCAGCCGACATTGGTGGAAGTGGGAGGGCGTGTTTTTGCGTACCTTCGGTCGAGTAACGACGCCCACAAAATCGAATCGGCTAGCATCGACTTTCAGGTGCACCAAATGTTGGATCCTGCGGGTTGGACGAAGGAACCGGACCTGGAATTGGATAATCCTAATTCTAGTGTGGCCGCTACTTCGACTTCGGATGGCCGAGTTCTCCTGGTTTACAATTCGGTTTTAGGAGGTCGAAATATTTTGAGCTTGGCCATTTCTACGAATGGTAAAAAATTCGAGCATGTTTTTGATTTCGACAAGCGTCCCGAATCGAGTTGGGAATTCTCTTATCCTACGATCTTCCGAGATTCGAACGGAGTGTTTCAGCTCGTTTACACCTGGGGAGGTCGTGCGGCGATTAAGCACGTGAGTTTTACGGAGGCTTGGCTGAATCAGCAGAAGCCGATTAACTAGTGCCCAAGCGTTCGAATTGAATCTTTCCTTCGCGCTCAAAGTAGCGGCGGAGTTCCTGGTTGCTGGGGCGTTCCAGGTTCGAATCCGTATTTAAAAGTTCTTCCGCATCTTCTCGAGCTTTTAAAAGCCAGTCGCGGTCGCGTACCAGGTTTGCCATTCGAAAAGGAAGATCTCCTGATTGACGGGTACCCAAAAATTCGCCGGGGCCTCGAATTTCTAAATCTGCCTCGGCGATTTTAAATCCGTCGTGGGTTTGTTCAAGTACCCCTAGTCGTTGAGTAGAAATTTCCGAGAGCTGGCTCTTTGTAAATAAAAAGCAGAACGACTCGAGATTGCTTCGACCCACGCGGCCTCGGAGCTGGTGTAATTGCGATAGGCCAAATCGTTCCGCGTGCTCAATCACCATGACAGTAGCATTAGCGACATCCACACCCACTTCGATGACAGTGGTAGAAACCAGGATGTCGAGCTCCTTCCGTTTAAAGCGATCCATGACTTCCGCTTTTTCGTCGGGTCGGAGCTGGCCGTGAAGCAGTCCCACACGAAACTCCGGGAATACTTCTTTTTGTAATCTCTCTGCTTCTGCTACCGCGGATTTTAACTGCACCGCAGGGACAGCCTTAGGCTTCTCGTCTTCGTCCTCTTCTTTTTCATGAATCAGCGGATAGATGAAGTAGGCCTGGTGTCCTGCTTTGAGTTCTTGGCGAATTTTATTGTAAGCCGGTCCCATTTTCTGTGGAGTGACAACATGAGTTTTCACCGGAGTTCGCCCGGGCGGCATCTCTTTGATGGTCGAGATGTGCAAGTCCCCATAAGCAGTGAGAGCCAGGGTTCGAGGAATCGGAGTGGCCGTAAGAATGAGGGTGTGGGGAAGAAGTACTCGTGTCCCGTCTTTCCGCGCGCCCTTGGTTTTCAAAATGCGCCGTTGTTCTACCCCGAAGCGATGTTGCTCGTCGATCATGACGTAGACCAGATTCTTAAACTGCACCGGCTCTTCGATCAGCGCATGGGTACCAATTAGAATCATCGGCTGACCATTGGCGAGCTTTTGCTGAAGCACCGCACGTTCGCTCCCAGGAGTTTTTCCGGTGAGAAGTGCAGCGGGAAGTCTTCCACCAAAGAACTTCACAGCATTCTTGTAATGTTGTTCGGCCAGAATTTCAGTAGGCACCATCAGCGCGACCTGGCCACCTTCCGCAATGACCGCGGCAGCTGTTAAAAAGGCGACCAGTGTTTTTCCGGAGCCGACATCCCCTTGGATGAGTCGATTCATCGGGTGGTCGCTGCCCAGATCTTTTAAAATCTCTGCGATGGCCTTTTTCTGATCGCCCGTGAGCGAAAAGGGGATTACTTTTTCAAGGGCTTTGGCTTCAGCGGATCCGCCATTTTCTCCGAACGGAGTGGCGAATCGTCGCTCCATATTGAGGCGCTTTCTCAAAACCAGATATTCAAATTTGAAGAATTCTTCGTAGATCAGACGTTGATGTCCGGGGCTTCGAAATGCCACCAGCGCTTCCACTTCGTCTTCTTCCGGGAAGTGAATGGAGTGAATCGATTCCTTCTTGGTGGGGAGCTGGTGTTTCTGAACGTATTGCTGAGGGAGATCCTCAGCGATGAGCTGAGTGTTTCGCTGCAGGGCTTCCCAAAGAATTTTCCGAAAAGTTCGGCTCGGAACCCCTTCGATTTCCGTATAAACAGGAACGACTCGGCCCGTGTTGGTTTCTTGAGATTGAAGGCTCCAGCTGATTTCTGGGTGCAGGATTTCGGGCCGACCCATGAACGCTTTCACGGTTCCCGTCACCATGATTTCGGTTCCAGGTAAGAAGCGCGCTTCCATGCCTCGCGGAAAATGGAACCACTTCAGATTGAGAACTCCGGTGGAATCTTTGCATTGAACTTCGACCATCATTCGTCCGGATTTGCGAAGTGGAATTCTACGGAGCTTGAGAACTTCGACGGAAACATTGACCAGCTGCCCATCCTTCAGCTGATTGACAGTCAGAATTTTGGTGCGATCTTCGTAGGCGCGGGGAAAGAAGGTCAGGAGGTCGCCCACTGTTTCAATCCCTCGGCCTCCGAGAATGAAACCGAGTTTGGGCCCAACGCCTTTTAGGAATTGAATCGGAGTAGAAAGGCCCTGAGCGGGTCCTTTACTCGTAACGGACTTCGATGACGTCGTATTTGATGGATCCCTTGGGAGCATTAACCACCACTTCATCCCCGGCCGATTTTCCAATCAAAGCACGGGCGATCGGTGAGGTGATTCCAATTTTGCTGTTTTTAATATCCGCTTCATCCACACCGACGATCTGATACGTAATCGATTTGCCGGTTTCTTGTTCTTCGATCACAACCGTTGCACCAAAAACAATCTTCTCTGTTTTGATGGTCGTGGGATCAATGACTTGGCAACGAGCCATCTTGGCATTGATCTCCTGAATGCGGCCTTCAATAAAACTCTGTCGCTCTTTGGCAGCGGAATAGTCCGCGTTCTCAGAAAGGTCCCCGTGACCTCGCGCGACTTCAATGGCTTTAATGACTGCCGGACGTTCCACAGTCATTAAGTGCTTGAGCTCCTCGTCGAGGCGCTTTTTGCCATTGACCGTCATGGGTACTTTGTCTGAGGTTACTGTTGTTGTTTCCTGCGACATAAGCCCGATTTCTTAGCACAGTTATTTTAGGTTTTCTTCTTAAATAACGCTTCAGCGGCTGACTTCAGGGCAGTGCGTTCAGCCCCGGCATTTCCAGAGACTTTGCTGGTGGGCTTGAAGTAATCGCAAAAATTGGACTTTTCCTTTTCGGTAGTCCGATCCGCCTGAGATTCTCTACACTCGTTGTTGTAATTCTTGTCATAAAATTCGCAATTCTTACAAACGCGAGTGTCTCGGCCGCATTTTTTACAAGTGTCGGCCCGCCCGTAGTCCAAATGTTCGAGCTGAGAATGGCAGTACCAGCACGCTCCAGTCGCGCCTTCCATCATAGTGGTAGGACCTCCAACGGGCCCTTTCTTTCTTCGCGAATGGCTTCCAGCATTGCGCGCGCTGATGAAACAACGGTGCTGTAGGGGATTTTCTTTTCCAAAGCCGCCCGACGAATCGAGAAGCTGTCGCGAATCGCGCCTTCATCAGAAGTCGTGTTGATCACCAAGCTAAAGCGACCTTCGCGAATGGCGTCAACGCAATGAGGAGATCCCTCTCGAACCTTGTTGATGGGGTGAGCGCCAATGTCATGACCGTTTAGAAATTCCGCCGACCCTCGAGTCGCCCAGATTTTGAATCCTAAATCTTTTAAGCCGCGAGCAATCGGGAGAATCTCGGCCTTGTCTTCGTCACGAATAGAGAGAAAAATATCACCGCTCTGGGGCAGGGGCATTCCGGCAGCACCCAGGGCTTTTGCGTAAGCTCCGGCAAACGTTCTTCCGCGACCCATGACTTCACCGGTGGATTTCATTTCAGGTCCGAGCAGCACATCGACTCCCGGAAATTTATTAAACGGGAAGACCGGAGCTTTGACATTGTAGGTGTCTAAGTTCAGATCCATGTCTTCACGAATTCCGAGATCATGCAGTGATTTACCGAGCATCACTTGGACGGCCAGTTTAGCGAGCGGTTTGCGAATCGCCTTGCTGATAAAGGGAATAGTTCGGGAGCCCCGTGGATTGACTTCGAGTAAGAAAATTCGGTCACCTTGAATGGCGTATTGAACGTTCATGAGGCCGATAACTTTCAAGCGCTTTGCCAGTTCACGGGTATAAGTCCGAATGCGGTCGCAGATATTCACCGAAAGTGTAAAGACGGGGAGGCAGCATGCGCTGTCGCCGGAGTGAATGCCAGCTTCTTCGATGTGCTCCATCAAACCCGCGACGACAGTTTCTTTTCCGTCACTTAAGGCATCCACATCCACTTCGGTAGCGCGATTCAAGAAGCGGTCAATCAAAACGGGATGTTCACCGCTCACTGTAAGGGCTTCATCAATCCACTGCTTCATACCCTCTTCGCTGTGCACGATACGCATCGCTTTTCCGCCCAAGACGTAAGAGGGACGAACTAAGACGGGGTAGCCGAGAGCCTTTGCGCGCTCAATGGCCTCTTTGTGGTTGTTGGCAATGGTGGCTTCGGGTTGCTCAAGACCCAGGGCTTTCAATTCGGCCACGATGGCAGAAGTTTTTTCGCGATCTTCGGCCAAGTCGATGCTGGCTGTCGAGGTACCTAAAATTTTCAGGCCGCCTCTTTCTAAGGCTTTCGCAATTTTTAGCGGAGTTTGCCCACCGAACTGGACAATAGCTCCGAGCGGTTTTTCAATTCGGGCAATGTTCAAAACATGTTCGGGAGTGAGCGGTTCAAAGTACAACCGATCCGAAATATCAAAGTCGGTGCTGACCGTTTCAGGGTTCGAATTGACCATGACGGTTTCAATTCCAGATTGCCTCAAGGACATCGCTGCGTGAACGCAGCAGTAGTCGAATTCGATGCCTTGTCCAATGCGGTTCGGTCCGCCACCCAGAACCATGACTTTGGTTTTCGAAGAGGTGCGCGATTCGTCTTCGCCCTCGTAGCTACTATAAAGGTAGGGGGTCTTGGCTTCGAATTCGGCAGCGCAAGTGTCCACACAGTGGAAGGCACCGTGAATCTCCATCTTCTCCCGGTCTAGACGAATTTTTTCTTCAGAGATCCCGAGAAGGTTTGCAATCGCACGATCGGTCCACCCTTTTGTTTTAGCTTCTTTCAAAAGAGCAGCGGAGACCGGCCATTTCTCAGCTTTGAGTTTCTTTTCAAAGCTCAGGTAAGTGGAGATGCGCTCTAAGAACCAGCGATCGATTCCAGATTTTCGAGAGACTTCTGCTGGTGACGAACCGTTTCGAAGGGCGTCTGCAATTGCCCACATCCGATAGGGAGTGGGGGTGCTGATCAAGTCCATGTTCTTCACAGAGTCGGGAAGGTTCTTCAGTTCCCCCATCGGTTTTGGCCAAGGGTGGTCGACTTCCAAGCCCGCAAGGGCTTTGCCCAGAGACTCTTCGAAGGTTCTGCCAATGGCCATCACTTCTCCCACGGATTTCATCTGGGTGGTGAGGATGGGCTCAGAGGGACGAAACTTTTCAAAATCGAATCGCGGAATCTTGGTCACAACGTAATCGATGCTCGGTTCAAAACTACAGGGCGTCGTACCCGTGATGTCGTTGGTGAGTTCATCGAGGGTGTAACCGACCGCTAGTTTCGCCGCTACTCTCGCAATTGGAAAGCCAGTAGCTTTTGAAGCCAATGCGCTCGAGCGCGACACGCGGGGATTCATTTCAATGACGATCACTCGTCCGCTATTCGGTTCTACTGCAAACTGAATGTTGGATCCGCCGGTTTCAACGCCAATGGCACGGATGATGCGAATCGACTGGTCGCGAAGATTTTGGTACTCGCGGTCCGTAAGCGTTTGTGCCGGTGCCACAGTGATGCTGTCGCCGGTGTGTACGCCCATCGGGTCAAAATTCTCAATCGAGCAAATGATGACCACGTTGTCTTTGCGGTCGCGAACCACTTCGAGTTCAAATTCTTTCCAACCCAACAAGCTCTCTTCAACGAGGACATCGTGCGTGGGTGAAAGAAAGAGTGCGCGTTCCAGCTTCTGTAAGAAGTCTTCTTCGGTGTGAGCGGTTCCGCCGCCTTCCCCGCCGAGAGTAAACGACGGGCGAAGAATCAGGGGGAGGCCCAGCTTCTGAATAATTTTATGACCATCTTCGATCGAACGGGCCACTGCACTTCGGGCGGAGTCCACTCCGATGGAATCCATGATGGCTTTGAAAGTTTCGCGGTCTTCCGCTTTTTTGATGGCTTCGGGATTGGCGCCAAGGAGTTTCACTCCGTATTTTTCTAAGATCCCTTTTTCATGCAGCGCCATGGTGAGGTTGAGCGCAGTTTGTCCACCCATGGTTGGAAGGAGAGCATCCGGTCTTTCTTTTTCAATGATGCGCTCTAAGAAATGAACGTTGAGCGGTTCCACGTAGACGCGATCGGAGAGATCCGGATCCGTCATGATCGTGGCCGGATTCGAATTCACCAGGATGACTTTATAACCTTCTTCTTTGAGAGCCTTGAGAGCTTGGGTGCCCGAGTAATCAAACTCACAGGCTTGTCCAATAACAATAGGACCACTTCCGATTACGAGGATACTTTGAATGTCCTGACGCTTAGGCATGACGACTTCTCACAGGCTGACTACAAGCTTCACCTAGAGACTGAACTGATGGCTAAATCTCAGTTCAATCGGGTCATTCGGTTTAGCTGTATTATAATTCTTGACCGCATCATACAAGTGATTCTCGCTGATATTCAACAAGATAAGTCCGCCGAGCAGACTCCCAACCAGCAGGAGAACCCCGATGCCTGCGACCGTGTTTCGGACAATGATTCCCCGGTCTCCTTGAATCTGGTGACCAGCAATCCATCCCCCGGCCACCGCTGCAACCCCTAAGGTTCCGGTATATCCGAAGATTTTCGCGCTGTTGCGTGACTTTTGATAGGCATCCAATTCCGAGATCGCGTTGGGGACGGGACTTAAAATCGGTCGGAGGCCTGCGCCGTCGGCAGCGCGATCCGAGTCGCATTTCAGGACATTGCCTCGGTAGAGGAACTCCCGATTACAGTCGAAATGATCTTGGGGAGTGGGCTGCCTCAGGGGCGCCGGGGCTTCTGTTTGAAGAGGCTTGGTGTTGGCCGCTAGAGCAGCAGTCTGAAAACTCACCAAGGCAATCAAAGTGACGGCTGTTTGAAACCCGCGTCTCATCGTCCTTTGCATGTACCATAGATCGATTCTGGAGTAATGAGTTTGGCTTGGCCTCCTTACAGAAATATTTAGACGACCTCTTCGAGAAGTATCACCACCCGCGTCACCTCGGTTCGGATCCCCTGGAGTTTGTTCATCGCTACAACGAACCGTGGGACCAAGAGGCGATTGCATTAGTTTCCGCCGTCTTGGCCTACGGCAATGTAAAACAGATTCGCAATTCGATTACCGGTGTCATTGAACTCCTGGGGAGCTTGGCAAAAAGTCCCTCCGCATTTGTTCGAAGTCTCGACGACGCCAGTCGAGTCTCTGACGCGCGTCGTGCGTTTTCAAAATTCGTTCATCGCTTTAACACTGGGCCGGACGTGGTATTGCTTTTCTTACTGCTCAGTCGATCTTGGCGAGAGTACGGTTCTTTGGGTTCTCATTTTTTGAACCATCACTCTCCCGACCATTTGAATTTTGAGATCGGCCTCAATGGACTGATGAGCGACTGGAGACGCTGGAAAAAAGAATTCCGCTTCTCGAGTGGAAAATCTTTTGAATACCTTCTCACCGCGCCTTCGGATGGGAGCTGTTGCAAACGGTGGTGCATGTTTTTGCGTTGGATGGGGAGAAAGGATTCTTTGGATCCGGGGCTTTGGACTTTGGGGAGTCCGCTGTTGGCTCAAGCGGCGCCAGGTCGATCGCTGCGATCGGATCAGCTGGTGCTTCCGCTCGACACGCATGTTGCGCGGGTGTCTCGCTACTTGGGTCTGAGCCAGCGAAAGTCGGTCAATTGGAAGATGGCCGTCGAGGCGACTCAGAGTTTGCGCGAATACGATCCGAAGGATCCGACGCGCTATGATTTTGCTCTCGCAAGATTGGGGATCGTCGATGGGGGAACTGCATGTCTGAATTCGAACGGAAAAAAATCTTGGTCTGGTGCCTCGGGCTCTACGCGGTAACTACACTGCTGGCCATGGCTCCTATGAATATTGGGGCCGCGCTCGTTTTCTTAGGATTGATTTTTAGTGCCGGCAGTTTTTCAAATCTGAAGAAACTCTTTGTAAAAGAATATCGAGAGAATCGTGGTTCTAGAATTTTTCTAAAACTCTCTCTCCTTCTGGCGGGGGCTTGTGCCCTGAGTTTGCTAGCTGCCCTGATTTGGCCCGTCTGGATCGGGAAGCATCAAATTCAGATTCGATTCTTCCCGGATCTTTTGAAGGCCTGGTATTTGTTTTGGCCGTTTGTTTTGGTAGTGGCACTCCGTCAGTTGAAGTCGCGTGACGTCGTTCAAGTCCTGTCGATTTGGATTTTTACCTTTCTAGTGATGGCAGTCATTGGCGTCATTCAACACAAGACGGGGTGGCCTAGGAAGCAACCGATTCCTCTGACCTCGCTCTATCATTCGACTTTGTTTTTGGGGCATCATCTCTCGATTGCCAGTATCTTGATTTTTCCATTTTTCGCGACACTGGAACTTTTGAGCAATCGTGAGAAAGCCAAGTGTTCCTGGGTGAATAAAAAGCTGCTCTGGGTGGGAGCCATTGCTGGCGCCATTACTCTCTACGCCACATACTCCAGAACTCTTTGGCTGGCGTTACCTTTGGGCATTCTCATTTGGTTGTTGGGAGTGATTCCGAAGAAATGGAGGGCTCCGTCGGTGGTTACCGCCGGCCTCCTCGCGATTGCCGCTTCGCAACTTCCGATGATTCAAAGCCGTCTAAATAGTCAAATGGGGCAACTCGATCGCTACCGTTTGTGGCAAGTGAACTACGAGTTCTTTAAAGCTCGTCCCCTCACGGGAGTCGGTTGGAAGCATACTTATGAAGCGGCCGAGAATTCTTTTAAGCAGAAGGAAACCCACGGAGAGATTTACTTCGTCGGTCATGCTCATAACATGGTTTTGGAAATGGCCGCAGGTACAGGTATTGTCGGACTTTTAGCGTGGCTATTTTGGGTGGGAGGAACCCTGTATCTCTGCTGGAAGGCCGTGAAGGCTTCGAAGACAGCACCGAATTTGGGTTGGGGAATTTTTTGCGCACTCATTGTCCTACAGCTCAACGGACTCACTCAAGTAAACTTCTGGGAAGGAAAGGTCATCCATCAGCTGATGTGGGTGATGGCCTGGGTGTTATTGTGGCAAAAGTGGCCGAAATCTGGGAAAGCTTAGGGCATGACCTCGAGAGCGAATCTTCCCGTCGTTGTCATCGATGGGCGCATGATCGGACCGCGCGGGCATGGAATTGCGCGGTATGTTTCGTTGATGGCCCAGGGATTGGCAGAAATTCGGGATCAGGGAGAGCTTCCCTACGAACCGGTCTTCTTGGTTCGCAAAGATTTTAAATGTCCGACGCTTTCATCGTTTCGATGCATTCCTACCGAGTCCCCTTTTTTGAGCAAGTTGGAGATGTTCGAAATTTCGCGGATCTTGAAGGAATCTGGTGCGGGTCTTTATCACAGTCCCAGTTTTTCGAGTCTTTGGGATTCGCCGTGTCCCCATGTCGTGACCATTCACGATTTGAATCATCTGCATTACGGCGGCACGGGACAAAAAATTTATTATCAGCTGGTACTAAAGCGTTTCGCGAAAAAAGCTCGAAGTGTTTTGAGCATTTCAGAGTTCTCTCGAAAAGAGATTGCGGACTGGTTGGGTCGGAACGAGTCGGCCATTGAAATTGTTTACAACGCGATCGAACCTCGGTTTGGCGAGATGATTTCTGACTCGGAGTTAGATGGAATTTTAATTCGCCACGGTCTGGTGAAAGGGAAGTACTTCGTTAGCTTGGCAAATTCCAAACCGCATAAAAATTTACAAATTCTGATTGCGGCACATCAAGACTACCAAAAGAAAACGGGAACAGAGGCGTGGCCGTTGGTTCTGACCTGTGAGCGATCCGAAATTCCCGAAGAAGCGCTTAAGAATAAGAGTATTGTCTGTTTAAGCGATTTCATTAGTGGGGACCAGATTCGAGCGCTCCTGCAGGGCGCGGCTGCACTTTACTTCCCTTCGACTTACGAAGGATTCGGGCTTCCTCCCATCGAGGCACTTTGTTCCGGAGTGCCGGTCGTTACTGCCAAAATTCCGCCGGTACAAGAAGGGGTCCGTCCTTTACAGAGCGATCAAGGTTCATGTGTGATTTGGCTGGAACCCCACGATCTTCAAGGCTGGACGGAAAGTTTTGCAAAGGTGCAGCGAGGGGAGTTGAAATCCCCGTCCTTGGAGAATCGTCGCGCTCTGCTAGAACATTTTAGCATCCAACGCCTTGGACAATCCATGGACCACATCTACCGCCGTATGCTAAAAATAGAGAACTAGCAAAACAGGTAAGGAGACCTATGAAGCACGTTTTTATTACGGGGGCGGCTGGATTTATTGGATCACACATCTGCGATTTACTTCTAAAGAAGGGATACGCAGTCAGTGGAATTGATAACTTCATCACCGGTTCAAAAAAGAATCTGGCTGAAGCACTAAAGAATAAAAATTTTCAATTTTTAGAATGGGATACTTGCGAACCCATTCCTGAGAAAAAATTTAAGTTTTTCAAAAAGCACAAGCTCTTTGGCGTTTTCCACTTTGCTTGTCCTGCGAGTCCGGTGGATTTTGCAAAGATCCCATTTGAAATTTTAGCAGTCGATAGCTTGGGCACGATGCGTACGGTCGATCTCGCTATGAAGTACAAAGCTCGTTACATCGTAGCATCTACTTCTGAAATTTACGGTGATCCGCTCGAACATCCTCAGAAAGAGGACTATTGGGGCAATGTGAACACGATTGGTCCCCGCGCATGCTACGACGAAACGAAACGTTTCGCTGAAGCCTATGTCAGCACTGCTGCTCGTGGCGTGATGAAGGGCAATAAGGTTGGAAAACAGCTGAATGCGCGAATTGTTCGTATCTTTAATACCTATGGTCCCCGCATGCGCCCGAACGACGGCCGCGTGGTACCGGAACTATTGGTGCAGGCGATGTCAGGCAAGCCGCTTACCGTGCACGGCGAAGGAAAACAGACGCGAAGTTTCTGTTACGTCTCGGACTTGGTAGACGGAATTGTTCGCTTGTTTGAAAGCGATTTCAAACAGCCGTGCAATATCGGCAATCCTACCGAGAATACTATTTTAGAATTTGCTCAGGCTGTGAACAAAGCCGTGGGCAGTTCTTCACCCATTCAGCACTTACCTGCTCGTGAAGACGATCCTCGCCGACGATGTCCCGATATCACTCGTGCCAAAACCCATTTGGGTTGGAGCCCGAAGGTGGGTTTAGATGAAGGACTTCGTCACACGCTCGAGGACTTTAAGAAGCAACTGAAGGTAAAATGAATTTGAAGGTCGCTTTAGTACACGATTGGCTCACCGGCATGCGCGGGGGCGAATACGTGTTGGAAGCGATCGCCGAACTTTTTCCGAAGGCCGAGCTTTACACGCTTCTTTATATTCCGGGTTCGACTTCTCCTATGATCACCACTTTGAAGCGGCATACGAGCTGGCTTCAGAAGGTGCCCAAAGCGGAAAGACGCTACCGCCACTTCCTTCCGCTCATGCCTCAGATGATTGAAAGCTTCGAGCTGAAGGATTTTGACTTGGTGATTTCTTCCTCTCATTGCGTGGCTAAGGGAATTCGAAAGCCACCAGGGTCGGTGCATATGAGCTACGTCCACGCTCCCATGCGCTACATGTGGGACCGCTTCGACGATTACTTTGGTCCAGGTCGCGCCTCGATCGCCACTCGAATGGCCGCTCGATCGGTGCGGAAGTACCTTTGCAATTGGGATCGTCAATCCAGTGGTGAAGATCGGGTCGATGCATTGGTGGCGAACAGTCATTATATTGCGGACCAAATCAAAACCCATTATGGCCGAGAAGCGAGCGTCGTCTTTCCGTTCGTCAATTTGCAGAGATTTGCGAAGTGTGAAAGGAAATCGGGCTCGAGTTATTTTATGATCGGCGCATTTGCGCCGTACAAAAGAATTGACCTAGCCATTGAGGCCTTCAATCGGATGAAGCGTTCGTTGATGATTGTGGGTTCCGGCCAAGATTATTCCAAGCTAAAAAAGAAAGCGGGACCGACCGTTCAGCTTCTAGGATCGCTTTCCAACGCTGCTATTACTGATCTCTATGCAAAATGTAGGGCTTTGGTTTTTCCGGGCTTAGAAGATTTTGGCATCACACCCCTGGAAGCGATGGCCGCTGGGATGCCGGTCATTGCGTATGGCAAAGGTGGGGCGCTCGATACAGTCACCGATCGAACCGGAATTTTGTTTGAGCATCAAACCGTGGAAGGTTTGATGGAAGCGGTAGACCAGTTAGAGGCGAACCCTGGCCGGTTCAGTGAACAAGATTGCCGAGATCGAGCCTCTCAATTTTCTAGAGAACGATTTCAAAAAGAGTTCTTAGCCAAGGTTCGTGCTGCTTGGGAAAAAGCAGGGAAGGATCCCGGCCAGCTTCCGACAGAAATTCCAGACCGGTCGTTTTAATCAGCCGACCGAAATCATTTTCATCAGCGCTTTTTGGCGCGACACGAGCTCTTCGATTTCTAGGTGCATCAGTCGTTTCATGCTGAAATCTTCTACTGTGAAGCTGGCCATCACACATCCGGCGAGAACGGCTCGACGCAAAATCAAATCCCATTGCTTCGGATCTTTGGTGCGAGTTTCGCGCGTTAGGCCTTGTTCGGCCATGAATCCCATGAAGGCACCGGCGAAGCTATCGCCAGCACCGGTGGGATCTACCACACGGGCAACGGGATAAGCCGGAGCCAAGAAAGTTGAATCCTTAGTGAACAAAATAGCGCCATATTCGCCTCGTTTAATGATGACGACCGAGGGCCCTAGTTTACGAATGGCTTCTGCGGCAGCAGGGATGTTTTTCTCGCCTGACAATAAGTACGCTTCCCCTTCGTTGATTGAAAGAATGTCGACGCGTTTGAGCATCTTCTTCAATTCATCAGGCTTGCCGGTGATCCAAAAGTTCATGCTATCGCAGGCGATGAGTTGGGGGTTTTCGATCTGATCTAAAACTCGATTTTGCAAAACCGGATCGATGTTGCCCAAGAAAACCCAGGGCGACTTCTTATGATGATCGGCCAATGTCGGATTGAAGTGTTCAAAAACATTCAGCGCGGTAGATAGAGTTTTCGCCTCATTCAAATTCTGGTCGTAGGAACCCACCCAGTGAAAAGTTTTGCCTTCCTGAACTTGAACACCGCTCGTGTCAATGCGGTGGTTAGAAAGCCAGTCGAGGTGGTTTTTCGGAAAATCTTTTCCAACTACGCCCACAATTTTTACAGGGGCGAAAAATGAAGCGGCGATAGAAAAGTAATTCGCCGAACCTCCCAATACTTGGTCTGCTTTTCCAGCAGGAGTGCTGATGGAGTCAAAGGCAAGGGAGCCGACGGCTAAAATCGAGGATTGATGAGTATTCATATAGCCGCTAGGTAAACCGTTCTTGGAGCTCCTGTCCAGGGGAAGATTTAAAAAATGATGGCACGAGCATCGGGTTTTTCTGGGGATCGGATCCGGCTCACTGGACGGCTCTTGTCGAGAGTGTGAACTAACGATTGAAATCCTTCCCAGCCGAGGCCCAGGTTTTTCCAAAGCAAAGTTGGGGGCGCTGCACCACAGGCGCTCGTGTGACAGAGGGCGAGGGGAGTTCCTTCGGAATGCGCCGAAAGGACCAGAACCCAAGAATGATTCTCACTCAACCAGAATCCAACCATGTCTTCTGATTGGGGAAGGGTAGAAAAGAGTTTTTGCTCTAATGACGTTGACGGCAGGTTTCGATAGCCCCATGCCGAAAGAGATCTTTGAAGGAGTCGATGAGAGGGTCCTTCTTGTCTCCTCCAGCTTTCGACAAACGAGCTCCACGCACTTTGATGAGCGGCGGTCGCCAAACAAAGTGCGGCTATCAGCAGTAAAACGCCCGTTAGAGTTTTCCGATGCTTCGAGTTTCTAGATAGCGATTGAGCGCACGATGATACCGAGCGGACTCGAGCTTGAATCGCAGACCAATCAAAATGCTGGTGAAGACGACGAGGAAGATCCAGACGCATGATTCAATCAATACCTGGCCAGATTTTTGTTTCCCCGAGGTGGGGAATTTGCCAAACCGCTTTCCACCTGCCCACATGAGTCCATCCTTCTTTTGAAATTTTTGCAGAAGCGGCACGAGGAGATCGAGCCAGGTGAACTTCCAAAGCTTTGGATTCTGTCTCAGGCCATCGCAGAGGCTTCGGACCGATGACGTCATCCGGGTCTCTTACCCACGGCATTTCTGGGAGTGGGGAAACGCGATCTCGCCACTCCGTGCACCCCACTCGAGAGATCCAAGCCGCTCGACTTGTTTTCCAAACAGTGAGATCCGCCTCCTGCGCTAGCGCTAAACCAGTGAGTTGAGACTTCAAAAGAATCAAAGGTTCACCCACGAGGGTACCGGCTGCAATCGTGGCTCGAAGTAAAGTCATCTCTGTATTCATTCTTTCTATTCGATTGAGGTGTCGCTTGAGTTTCAATGAAGCACGGGCCACGCACTGGTCTAGCCGAAACTGAGTTTCTACGAGCTTCTTCCAATCGTGGAGAATCCATCCCACTCCCAAACCCGCGCTCGCGATCAAAAGAAGGAAAAGTAGGAGGGGAACGAGGAGCGTGCCACTTCTGTCTACTCCCATTCACGGGCCTCCAGTGCCGGAAGTTTTACTCGCTCTTTCATTCCTAGTCCGCAGTCGGCTTCTTCAGAGATCCACTCGGGGGAGTCGTTCATGACTCTTTTTAGGTGAACCTTCTCGAAGAGCTGATGTGCGCATCGCAAGCGAACCCATTCGCACCTCAGAACTTGAAAGCTCGCAGCGAGAATTCCAACGATTAGGGTCCCGACGATTGTAAATTCCACCAGGGCTTGTCCGGTCTCAATCTTCTTCGCCGGAATCCAAATCCGCTCGTGGACGATTGACGACTTCTCTTTTGATTTCATTTTTCACTTCCCGAATTTTTACTCGAATCGTGCTCCCTAAACCTCGTACTGCAGCAATGGAAACTACGGAGATCAGCAGAAGCAGAATTACGTATTCGGTCAGTCCCTGGCCTTTTTGATTGCGAATGTTTTGAAACGTCATGAAAGCCGGGAAATGAAAGAAATGGACCGCCCCATTCCGGTTGGAAATCCCAAGACTTACCTGAAAATCGGACGATCTTTCTGCCTATGAGACCGAATTGACAGCGCGGGTCGTCCACCCGTATGATTTTGGTATGGCTTCTTCTAAGCCGCGTTTCTTCATTTATGACCGCCGTGAAATGGGAGTACTCGTCCTCCTCGCCGTGCTGGTGGCGCTTTTTGCGTTTACCTTGGGGGTTCATTTGGGAAAGCGCGTTGCACCTAAGGGCGCTGTTGCCCACTCGAATCCGGAGACTTTGTTGGCTGAAACAGTCGATGATCGCGTTCCGGAGAAGACCGAATTGAACGAACAGGGCAAAAATGGCCCGCAGGCCGCAGACGAAACTATGACGCAGATCCTCCATGAAGAGGTGAACCGAACGGGGATTAAGCTCACCCCGGGTCGTCAGGTGAACCTGCCAGGCACTCCCAAAGCGCCGAACGCTGGCGCAACGACTTTAAAAGAACCCCATGCCAAGATTGCACCTACCCATAAGTTGGAAACGGGCGCGGAGCTGGTGAAATCGATTGCGGCAGGAATGCGCGAAGCCCCCCATGGAAAGTATACGCTTCAAGTCGGTTCCCACACGGATTTGAAGGAAGCTCAGAACCAGGTCCTCAGCCTCGAAGGCCTGTCGATGAAGCCCTATTTAAGAGCGGTGGATTTGGGTGAAAAAGGTCGCTGGTATCGAATCTACTTAGGCGGCTATTCCTCTCGTGATGACGCCATGAAAGCCGGTAACCAGTACCGCACGGCGAAGCTGATCGATTCTTTTGTTGTCGCCAATACTGCCAATTAAAAGTACAACTTCTTACATGGGTAAGCAGAAGATCAGGCGCGTCGAAAAGCCCTGGGGATATGAACTAATCTGGGCTGAAACCAAAGATTACGTCGGCAAGATTCTCCATATCAATAAAGGTCACAAACTTTCGCTTCAGTACCACAAGATCAAAGAAGAGACGATTTTCGTCAGCTCCGGAAAGATGCTTTTCATTTTTGAAGATGAAGCCGGGCACTTAAAAGAAATTCCTTTGAATGCTGGCGAAGCCCATCACATTCCCACTGGAAAAAAACATCGCATGATCGCTGTCGAAGACTGCGATATTTTCGAAGTTTCCACTCCACACTTGGACGACGTGGTTCGTCTCGAAGACGGCTACGGCCGAAGTTAGACACGGAATAGAATTTGCTCTCTTTACAGGGATTGCCTCTTTAGGCTAACCAAAAGGAGAGTATTTTTTATGCCGAAGAAATCGAACAAAATCCAAATTCCGTCTGCGAGATCTGAAGACCAACCTGCCACGCGCAGATTGGTCTATTTAGTTCGGGATGAGCTATTAGGGAAGATGGAGGCCGGGTTCAGTCAGGTCAGCTCGGATATTTCCAGCATGCGCTCGGATATTTCCAGCATACGCTCGGATATTTCCAGCATACGCTCGGATATGTCCAGAATGCAGTCTGAAATGCGCTCTGATTTTTCTAGAATGCAGATTCTCTTAGAGGAGCAGAACTCCAATAATCGAATCGTTCTAGAAGGGCTTCAGGCTGTTTGGCAGCGTCAGGATCGAATCGAGAGTATTGTTCAGAAATGACCGTCGAGCTCGACTGAGTTTTAGAAGAGATATCCTAACGAAACTCCTGCCTCCATATTGCTGTAGTCCTTTACAAAAAGATAACTCAGCTTCGTTCCCATAAAAAAATCAGACTTTTGAAATGGGAAGTAATCTAAGTTGGCAGAAGGTCGAACTCCAAATCGCGCTTGAAGTGGAAGCCGTTCTCCAAATGCGAAGCGGTCGAGCAAGACTGCCCCAAATTCCAAGCCAAATGCCGGACGAAGTTGAGGAGTATCCAGGAAGGAATGAAGCTGATACTTCATTCCTAGCATGACTGGTTTCACGAAAGTATAGAGATTGGGAACGGCGTTTTTAGGAAGAAAATCTCCAAAAATGAAGACAGGCCCAGTGATGCCAATGGCTGCATTATTCGTCAAGAAACGGTAGACCGAAATATCCAAGCTGATGTCGGAATAAGGAGAGCCAGCGACCCCGAAGCTTTGAGGGGGGGAGTCATCCATTGAGACCGTGGCGTCAGTTTTGCCAACTTTGTTTCCGACGTATTCTCCAAGCGCGGTGCCTCGGATTTCCACCTGAAATCGACCAATATAAGATGTTTCGGTGGAAGAGCTTTCCACCTCCGCATTGGAGGTTCCAGGAATAGAATTTTCATCAGCAAATACAGAGGTACAGAGGAGTAAGGGTAGAGCAATTGAAAGAGTTTTCAGTGTTTTCATTTTTCCTCATTTTTTTTAAAACTCTGACAAAGCCAAACAGGTTTCGCAAGGATTAGTGCTGGCGAAACCTATCTGGGCTGTCTATAACCATTTCAGTTATGAACTCTGCTTCGACTTATCTCGTCATCATGGCTGGAGGTAGCGGAACTCGCTTCTGGCCGAAGAGTACTTCGCGGAAACCGAAGCAACTCCTCTCTTTTGGAGATGGGGATAAATCGCTCTTAGTTGAAACACTCGAACGTTTTGACGGCATCGTTCCAGCGAAGAATCGAATCATTGTCACCACGCAAGCATTGCAGGGAGCGGTGGCCGAACAAGTTTCAAAAGATGTGACAGTGCTTGCAGAGCCCCAAGGTAGGAACACGGCTCCGTGTGTGTACTGGGCGGCTCGCGCGATTGCCGAAAGAGATCCGAATGCCGTGATGTTGGTGATGCCGGCTGATCATTATATTCCAAAGGTGGATGCTTTTAAGCGCACGCTGGGTGAAGCCATGAAGTGGGCGCAGCGACTGGATGATTTGGTGACATTGGGAGTGAAGCCTTCCCGCCCCGAAACCGGTTATGGCTATTTGAAGCTCGGAAAAAATTTAAAAGGTGAAGCTGTTGCTGTGGAAGCTTTTGTCGAGAAACCGAATCTTGAAAAGGCTCGGGAGTTTTTCAAGGGGGGCTACCTTTGGAACGGCGGCATGTTTGTTTGGCGGGCTGAAGTGATTTTGAAGGCTTTTGACCAGAGCATGCCGGAAATGAAGAAGGCTTGGGACTCGTCCGAAGGAAAAGTTGAAGCGGCGTATCCAAAAATGACGGCAACTTCTATCGACTACGGAGTGATGGAAAAGGCCCGAAACGTCGTAACATTTGTGCTGGATTGCGGGTGGGATGATCTGGGAAGTTGGACCTCTCTCGAAGGGATTGCCGAAGTGTTGGGCGCCCAAAAGTCGGGCGGCGTTGTGACGAGCGGTGAGGTTTTAGCTGTAGATTCGAGTGGAAACATCGTCGACGCCCCGAAAAAATTAGTGGCACTTCTTGGCGTTCGGGATTTGATTGTGGTTGAAAGTGGCGATGCCATTCTCATTGCTGATAAGAGTCGCGCCCAAGATATTCGCCAAATCGTTGACGGTGTGAAGAAGATCCGTCCCGAGTTAGCTTGATTCCGATATTCCGATAGTTATAATCACAAAACGATGCCAGAACTCCAAAAAATTTACGAGACCACCCTCGAACAAATGCACGAGGGGATCCAGGTCATTTCTCGCGATTGGACCTACCTCTACTTAAATAAAGCGGCGGTTTTGCACGGTCAGAATCAGCGGGAAAACATGATTGGCCGGACGATGATGGACGTTTATCCCGGCATTGAAAAGACGGAGATGTTTCAAACCCTGCGCGGCTGCCTGGAAAAAGACGTGTCTCGCCAGATGGAAAATGAATTTGAATATCCCGACGGTCACAGGCGGTGGTTTGAGCTTTTCGTGGAACCTCATACCGAAGGTCTCTTGATTCGCTCGATCGATATCACCGAGAAGAAGAAACTTCAGGAACAGCTTTGGCATTCTCAAAAGCTCGATGCGGTAGGAAAGCTGAGTGGTGAAATAGCGCACGACCTGGGCAATCGTTTTGCCATTATGACTTTACGTTGCGAGATGGCCCTTGGAAAAACTGCGGACGAATTTACCACCCGAACCTTTAAGTCGCTTCTGGATTCTGTTAATCAGTCGGCCAGCATTACCAAGCAGTTGCTCGCCTTCAGCCGAAAACAGATTTTAGATTTCAAAGTTGTTAATTTGAATCAATTGCTCGAGCCCCATCAGAAGAATCTTCCGAAGCTCATGGGAGATTCGATTCAAACAGAGTTTCGACTTTCGAACACCACAGGGAATGTTCGCGTGGATACTTCGCAGTTCGACCAAGTGATCCTCAATCTCTGTATGAATGCTCGAGATGCCATGCCTGACGGTGGAAAATTAACCATAGAAACAGGAGTACAGAAAGTGGATAAAAATTCATCACTCGTTCGCGATTTGATCCCTGGCGACTATTTTGTGCTTTCTGTCTCCGATACCGGAAAAGGAATGCCGAAGGAAATTCTCGAGAAGATTTTCGATCCTTACTACACCACGAAGAATCGGGGTTATGGCGTGGGATTGGGGCTCTCCACGGTGCATGGAATCGTCAAACAATGTAATGGTCACGTTTCGGTAACCAGCCAGCCCGGTGTGGGAAGTACGTTTCAGGTTTTCTTCCCGAAAGCTCAAGGGGACTCTGATAAGGCGTCGTCATCCGAACCTCAGGAAGAAGGAAAGCTCCAGTCCGGAACGATTCTTCTAGTAGAAGACGATGCAGAGCTTCGCGAAACTTTGCGGAGCGTTTTGGGAGACGCGGGTTATCGAGTTCTGGCTTGTGATTCGGCAGAGTCGGGTCGCAAAGTTTTTGAGCGAGAAGGAAAGGACATCCAATTACTTTTAACGGATGTCACGTTACCGCAAACCAATGGGGTGCACCTAGCTAGCGCGCTACATCAAAAGACTCCGAATCTTAAAATCATTTTCATGTCGGGGTACTCTGAAGACCTGGTTTTAAATCAGCAAGGTCTCAATTCTAAAGTCATTTTGGTTCGAAAGCCCGCCAATACCCGCACCTTATTAGAAGTGGTTCGTCGAGCAGTGAACGGTAGCCTGCAGTGCGGCGTATTTTAATTGGAAATCTAAAACTCCTCTGATAATGGCCCCCAGAAATGGCTCGTCGCATCGAGCTAACCTGGAGGGACGTCATGAAGATTCAAGCGGCGGTAGCGGTTCTTTTTTCACTCGTAGTTTCCCCATTCGCATTTGCGGAAAACGATGTCTACGTGTTGAATGGTTTTCAGTTCCATTCCAATCATTGGAAGTTCCGGGGAATGAATGCAGGTTCTTTAGAAATCGACACTCAGGCTCAAACCATGACTTTGAATCTCAGCGACAACCATCCCGCCTGCGAACCTGAAAAAGGGGCCTGTTTGGATCCGGCAACTCCGGTGAAGATTGTTTTTAAAATTGAGAAAACGGCTTCTGCTCAGTGCGGAATGATCATGATTCGAGGCAAGAAAGAGCGAATGATTGGCGATCTCGATGAGGAAACTCTGCTTCTCAACGAACGCACTCTCAACAGCCAGTGTCCGAAAAAAGAAGGCGACGCAGATGTTCGCCTCCAGTACACGACTCAGGGTTGGACCCGGGGTTCTCTTCAAGAGATTTCCAAGTTCAGCGGGTACAACACGTTTCCAGATCCTAGTTTAATTCCGCTCGATCAATAGAAACTATTTGAGAAAGCGGTCGGCGTCTTCGGGCTTTGGTAGGGCGCACTCATTTTGTTTGCCAAACCATTTGTAGCGGTTTTGCGAAATCCATTCATAGATACCATCTCGAATGGGTCGAGGAATAATAATCAATGAGTAGAGAAGGGGCCAAAGCCCGCGAAGACGTCGGACCAGCCGAAGGTCTGCAGAAGATCCGGTGTAGACTCGATTCTGATCTACCACCACTAACGTGGACGGCATAGCGCTACTCGTAGAGGCAAGTTCTTCATGACCTAGTGCGCGCAGAATTTTCAATGCCGCTTCGGATTGAAGGGGGGCGAAAAGAAATTTCTTTTGCGGGTCTCTTTCAATTACAAATCGAATTGTAGCGATGCAGAGGTTGCAGACGCCATCGAAAAGAACAATGGTTTTTGAAACCGGATTAGGCTGCGCCTTTTCGTTTCTGCTCATTTACAGCACGAAATTTAGTACAAACGCTCTGAAAACGGAAGACTCTTAAGAAGTCCTCAGGGTGAATCGACGTAAACGCGTCGTCACTGCCTTTAAAAACCAGGTTCGTGGCATAACCGATTTTGACGAGTTCTTGGAACTCTTCAAATCGGAACGGATCGCGGCCATCAGGAAGGACTTCACGGCGTTTCACTTCACCCATATTGACGATTCGGAACCCTGTTTTGGCATCGATCGGGAACTGATCGAAGTGGCTCATGATGCATTCCATGATTTTGAAGCCATTGGCACTGATGTCGTGGCGTTTTCGAGGTTCCAGCAAATTCTCTTCATTTAAGTACGCAATGAGTTCTTCCAAGAAGCCCATGTCTGTAACGAAGAAGTTTTGAGCTGCACCGCCGGTTGCACCCCGAGTGACGCCGACTGTTTCCATCACGTCGAGGAAGCTAGAAACCTTGGCGACCGGAACGTTCATGATTTGGTTGGCGTAGCGAATCAGCATGCCACTTGAAATGGTAAAGCTGCCGTCGTCACCCTGAGGGGCTCGCGCAGCAACCAAGAGGAGAGCGGCTCCTGATTTAAGAATTTCGCTCGGCGAAAGGTAGACATAGTTTGCGTTTCTTGCTCCGCCGTCTTTGTCTGAGTAATCGTAGGCCGTGCTTGCGCTTTCTAGTTGGCGAATGCGGGTGCTCGCAGCGCGAAGCCTTCCCACGATGGTTTTTAACAGGGCTTTTAACCAATCCGGCAAGCTGCCTAAAACTGCTAAAAAGGTGGGGCCCGAAATTTCTACTAGTTCACAATCCGTGAGAGCTTCTCCGGATGCAGAGCGGGGATTGCCATCCAAGAACGCTAATTCACCGAGAATCTGTCCGGAATGAATCGTGTCGATTTCAATGAAGGAGTCGCCGCGATTCTTAAAAATTCGAATCATGCCCTTTTTCAAGAGGTACATTGCGCGAGAATTGTCGCCCTCTTTAAAAAGAAGCTCACCCTTCTTTAACTTCAGAATGGTGGCCTTGGCGGCTGCTGCGGCACTATTGATAGGTCTCACTGGTTCTGCCATGGTGTTCCCCTACTTGCTATGCATCTCCCAACTTCCATCCCAACCTGCTTGGGGCGGAAGCTTTTTAAATTCCTCACAACGCTCGATGTACATTAAAGAAGTATGATCGGGTTGGCCGAGTTTAGCTTCTTTAATCCTGCTCGCTTCTTTAAAAGACTGAATCGCTAAGTCCCAATTCTGCGACCGATAGAGTCCGATGGCCGATTCAAAAGTCTTGATCGCTTCTTGCGGCCATTCCTCTGCGAAAACTTGAATCAGTTCAACGGCATTCTGCTTTCCCTTCACCTTCACTAAATCTAAGGTGCGATGAGGCGGAAGCTGCCCGCCGGCCTTCTGAATTCCGTCGAGCGTGAAGCGTGAGGTGAGAATATCAGCACCATAAGTCTTGGTGAGACCTTCCAGGCGCGATGCTAGGTTCACGTGATCGCCGATGACGGTGTATTCAAAGATTCGGCTCGAGCCCATGTTTCCGACGTTCACTGGACCCGAGTTGATTCCAATTCCGATGTTCACGTCCACGCCATACTGGGACTTGAATCGGGCCTGATTCTTTTTCAAAGCTTCCATCATTTTGATGGCAGCCTTACATGCGTTCTCGCCGTGGTTTACTTGGCCCAGCGGAGCTCCCCAAAAGGACATCACGGCGTCGCCGATGTATTTGTCTAGCGTGCCACTGCACTCGAAGACGATATCGGTCATGATTCCAAGATAGTCGTTTAGGAACTGAGCCAGAAGTTTTGCGTCCATTACTTCACTAAACGAGGTGAAGTTTCGAATATCTGAGAAAAGAATGGAAAGGTCTTTCTTCTCACCACCGACAGAGAGTTTGCTCGGATCTTTCAAAATCGAATCGACGATTGCGGGTGCGACGTATTTAGAAAAGGCGCCTCGGATGAATTTCTTATTCTTCTCTTCCAGGACGTACTTCACGGCAAGAGTGGAAACAAAGATCGTGATGAGCTCGATGTAGAGCAGACCCGTGTTCCAATTCATGTTGTTGCGATTAAAGAGGATATTGAAATCGACAATGCTCACCACTGCCATGACGCTGATGAAGAGAGCGAGACCCGGCACAGACTCGAGTCTTTGCGCATAAAATGCGAAGAGACCCGCTCCGACCGTCATCAGGAAGAGAAGCCAGAAGGTCGCTGAGCTCGAACGGGACCCTTGAGTGAGCATGTCGTTGGAAAGCAGGTTGTCCAGGATGTTGGCGTGTCCTTCTACTCCGGGAGAGAGCGAATCAAACGGAAAGGCTCGCATATCGTAGGCGCCTTTGGCGGTGAGCCCGACAAAAACCAGCGCGTCCTTGAGGAGTTCGCTTTTGGAAGCAGAAGCAATGGTGCGATTCACTTCGATTTGCATCTGGTCTTCAGGCTGCATCACCTCGAGCGCGCGGAGGTATTGAAAGCTCGTGTACGATGGACCCCGGAAATTGATTTCCATTGCGCCGAGCGGACTGACAGGAATAGCTCGCCCTGATTTTCCAAAAGCCAGGCGTTCTACTTTCTGCTTGTCGTCGAGTTGAATTTCTAATTCCTCGTCGAGAGCAACGCGGGCCATTTCCAGTGCCAAGGCGGGGTAGGGCTTTCCATCTACCAGCATCAAGAGATTGGTGCGACGAATGTAGCCGTCTTCATCTGCCCAGGCCTGAACGAAGCCGGAGTGTTTTGAAACTTCGTTGAACATCGGGAGATTGACGATCGGAAGTGGAACAGAAATCAGCGGTGTCTTCGTACGGTCAAAGTTTGCTGGAAAAATGGCGCGTTGAAATGCGAACTTTTTAAACTCAGGTTGAATGCGCTGAATGTATTCGGGGTGATTGACCGGGCAGTCGTCTCCCCAGAAGAGGGGTTGGCAATCCACTTCGGTGAACCAGCCTGTGACGAGTTGATTTTGGTGATGCTGAATCGTGTCGCGTAAAATGGGATCGGTTTCGAGAGAGGCGATCTTATCTCCCATTCCCTTTTGCTTGAGAACCGCAGCGACTTCTTCGCTCACCCGGCGGTCTTCTTCGGAGAACACGATATCGAGCGCAACCGCTTTAGCGCCTGCTGCAAAAATTCTTTCAATCAAAAGGGCCGTTGCATCTCGGTGCCAGGGCCAGCGACCGACTTGTTCCAACGCATCGCTATCAATCTCTACAATCACGATTTTATTTTTCGGAGGAACCGGGCCACGTGTCTTAAATTTGACGTTCGTGAACCAGCCGCTCAAGACTTGCAAAGATTTATAGGTTTTTTCGCGGAGAAACTTATTTTCGAGCGAACCTTTGGCGCCTTGTTGGGTGACAAAAAGTCCACACGCGAAGAGGAGGATTACCGGAATTTGGAATAGCCAGATGCGATTCTTCATTGTCTGGTATCCTTGTGGAGATGGGTCTGGACCTGACGTTGAAGATCTTGGTCGTCGATGACATGCCCGCGATGCGAAGCATCTTGCGTGGAATGTTGGAAGAGCTGGGATTCAAAGAAATTCATGAGGCCGAGGACGGGGATTTGGCTTGGGAAATGCTCCAAGCTGCTGCTACCGAACCTTCGGGTGGATTTGCTCTGGTTATTTCGGACTGGAACATGCCCGGGATGACCGGCGTGGATTTGCTTCGCGCCCTGCGAAGTGCCAAGGAAACCCGCGACATTCCCTTCCTGATGGTTACCGCTCGGGGCGATCAAGGTCACATCGCTGAAGCCACTCAAGCTGGCGTCACCGACTACGTGGTGAAACCCTTTAACGCCGCTCAATTGGGTGAAAAGATTAGCGCCGTTCTCACGTTCAAACCTCATCGGGGCTGACCCTCCGTCGAGGTGAGCGTGCTCGCCGTGGTGCGATTCAGCGCTTCCGGACGAGAATCCGACGCGGATTTCTCCCAGGCTAGACTCGCTGCGGCGAAAACGAACCCCAGAACGAATCCAAACCACAGGGGCCATTCCCGATATCGGGCTGATCGCAATGGACGACTCATCAATGACGGATCGGAATATTTACGCGAGGAGGTTAGCTTTTAACGCTTAGCGCGATTTGGATTTCTTCTGTTTTTTCGGCATGAAACCATAGGCGATGCAGAGCGCCATAGAGAGCCAAAAAATCCAGAAATCGGGAGCCTTTGCAGAATGAAAATTGAACTTCGCGCCCGGAATAATATGGCCTTCCAAAAGCAGCTTGGTGCCGATCAGTCCGACGAGCATGTAAGCGGTGGTTTCGAAGTTCGGGAACTTTTCCAGAACTTTCAAGAAGAACGTGGCCGCAAATCGCATCATGATCAAGCCGATCACACCGCCTGTGAACACAATCCAAAACTTGGGTGAAACACCGACGCCAGCCAGAATGGAATCGATGGCAAAAGCAATGTCTGCCAATTCGATGAGAATTACGGTTTTCCAAAAGTGAAATTTTCCGCCATTTTTCTTTGGGGCGTTTACAGAAGCTTCAGCGGGTGTTGGAAAAAGAAAATGTTTGCCGGCAATAAAAATCAAGTAGCTGCCGCCGAGAAGCTTTACCCAGGCCAGGTGAATGAGCTTCGCAGCAATCATCAAAAAGAAGAGGCGGAAAATCACAGCGCCAGCCATTCCGTAAGTCAGCGCTTTTTTCTGCTGCTCCTTCGGTAAACCGCGAGCCATGATGGCGAGAACTACCGCGTTGTCGAGAGAGAGAATCCCTTCCAGGAACGCTAAGAAAAGAACGACAAAGATGTCCTGTGGGACAATATCCATAGAAAGGTCATATTACACACGTCGAACAAAAATGGGAGCATTAGTCGTTGAGATTTTTACGGTTGCCCCTAACAGACATTTGTGAGGCTTTTCGAAAAGCCAACACAAGTGAGACGCGCTACCTTTCTTACCGATTGCGGGGTGTGGAGAAGATCACTGCGATTTTTTCTGCAGGATTGGAAGCTCTGCTCAATAGCTCGGAGGTGTTTAGATTTTTATCGGCGAGATGGAAGGGCTTGGTCGTCCACCACGAGTTTGATCTCAAGTACAAAAGAGAAGAGAGGAATCCGAGGCTGGTCAAAATGACAAGTCCGGTAATAGTCGGGTGCTTCCTATTTTTACGAACTTGAGAAAGTTCGCTGCCGACCATGATGACGAGACTGATCCAAGTGGGGAGGTAGTATCGGGGAATGAGACCACGTTTTCCTCCTAAGACGATGTCCATAGCAATGAGGGCGAACGGAATTCCTAGTCCTGAGAAAATGAGAAGCCCGTGTTTTTTAAGTCCCTCAGGGTTTTCCAAGAGTCGGAATATTAGGATACCCATCACTGCCAGCGACGGAATAAGAAAGGAGAAACTCCAATAAGGAAAATTTGGCCCAATCTCATACCCAAGATCCCAAAACACTCGAGCCAGGTTCACCGCTAAGTTACCCAAGTAAGAAAGGATTGAAACGGATTCATGGAGGGGAACATCGACTGTACCTTGATTCAGGTATCGAAACACCACGTGCGCGATCCAAGGAAGCGATAGAACCAAACCCACTCCAGAGGCGAGCAGAAAGGACTTTAGAAACTTCTGTTTGGAAAACGTCCAAACCAGAATTCCACCCCAAACTCCTAAGGTAAGGAGGTCAGTATAGATGCTCAGCGTTAGGGAAAAAATAAAAAGTCCACCGTTACGGAGGTTGGTTTTTTTTTGAAAGGCGAGGGTTCTGTTGAGGAGGAAAAGGATCACCGCCACCCAAAGTCCGTATTCCCGTGCTTGTTGGGCGTAAATGAGAAAAAAGGGAGAAAAAAGAAAGAGCGCTGAGATGATGAAGACCTCTTCTCGATGAATGCCCAGCTGTCGGAGTAAGAAGAATAGCGCTGGAATCCAAAGCAGGCTCAGCAATGCAGAGTAGAGTCTCAGCGAAAATGGCGTCATCTTACCGATGGCTTTCGAATAGAGAGCGGCCCCGATGAAATAAACTGGAGTGTGATAGGGGTCTCGATTCCAAAGATAGGAAATCACTTCTGCCGGATTTTTAGGGGCACTGTTCTCAAACTTCCTTCGAAGGCCTTCGTAGTCCGTGGTTTTTTCAATTTCCTTTACTGCATCATCTCTATCTACGCGGGAAATCGTTAGAAAGGTGTGGACTTCATCTGCCCAGAAGAATTTATTTTCGAGGTTGATGAAGTGAAGCAGAACTCCAAACGCAATCAGAACCGCGAACCCGCGATGCTTCAGAGGGGAGCTCCCAGCCTTCTTCTAAAAAGTAGGGTCAGAGTCTCGGCAATGGTTCGAGCCACTTTCATTTTACTGTGATTGTTTTTTAAGTCGTATCGCAAAATCATGGGGACTTCGCTGAAGGTGAAGTTTTCCTGACGCATTCGAAGTAAAAGATCGACCATGCAGGTGAATCCCTTTTCTGAAATAAAAAGGGGCCCATGTTTCGCAATAACTGTGCGTAAAGCACTCGCGCGGTACGCTCTGAATCCGCAGGTAAAATCTCGAACTCCTGGAGTGGGAAAGAAAATTCGAAACAGCCAAGAAGCACCAAAACTCATCGTTCTTCGAAAGGAGGAGAGTCCTCGAACGGCACTTCCTTCTCGGTAGCGACTCGCAATAACAACGTCCGCCCCTTTTTCGATGGAGTCCAGCATTTGAAAAGTAACTTCAACCGGATGAGTGTTGTCGGCATCCATCGTGATGATGATATCGTCTTGTGAAGCTTGACGAGTCGTTTCTAATAGGCCTCTCTTCAGGGTTTCAGCGAGTCCTTGGTTTGTACTGTTTCGAAGAGTCCGAACGTTTCGGGAAGAATAACTCCCAGCAATGTCTGGCGTGGAATCCGTGCTGCCATCATCGATCACAAGCACTTCGATAGCGACGCCCGCTTCTTGGAATCGGGACAGAAGAGAATCTAAAAGCGGTAAAAGACTTCCTGCTTCATTGTAAGCCGGAAGAACGGTCCAAACTTTCATCGACTTAATTTTATCATTAATACAATTAGCAGGCTGATGAAAAACTCAAATTTTGAGGTTTCAAAAAAGTAAAATCGTTCTAAGCTTTTTTCCATGCGTGGAAATC
>JAIEMT010000023.1 GCA_019751945.1 bacterium | reverse complement strand
GTGGCAACAGCGCTCTTGGAGATTGAACCCAGGTTACGGCTGGTGATGGGATATGAGCATTTACAAGAACTTCGAAGCGCGATGAAAAGATTCACGGCTCGGAGAAAACAGGAAAACGCGGCATGAGGATCAGGCCACAATTTCAACTAAAAAAAGCTTGCTCCCCTCACCCTTAACGAATCTGAGAGACGAAAAATCATTGACTATTATCTTGAGACGATCGCTTCTGAGAAGCTGAACTACCTCTATCGAGTGCTACGGGCTTTGATCTATTCTTTACCAAAAGTCGACCAAGCGGCCTACTTCCTGGCCTGGCGAAACAGAACGATCTTGCCGTCTTTCATAATGAACGAGGGTTCTTTGAGTCCCTGAGCTGTTTTTAGCGGACTTTTTTCATAACCCACTAAGTCCGCCGTCGCCCCTTCACGGATTCTGCCCAAATCATCGCGCCCTAAAAAGTCTGCTGCCCAAACCGTTGCCGTCTTTAAAACCGCGGAAGCGGGTAGGCCTTCTTCTGAATAAGCAATCAAACTCTCTAATGTCAGCTCTCCTCGACTGAGTCGAGCCTTGGAAAGATCCATGTAGGCATCCGACCCAAAACCAATGGGGACGCCTAAGGTTAGGGCCAAGCGAAGTCGTTTTCCTCTTTTTCGATGAAGCTCGCGAGCAGAAACATAGAGAGGGTCTGGGTTTCTACGATTCACCAATTGAACGACGCGTGTACTCATCTCCGTAGGGATAAGGTAAATCTTTTTCTGAGCCATGAGTTCCAGAGTTCTCTTTTTGATTCCGTAACCGTGCTCGATGCTATCGACCCCAGCATTCGCAGCCATCCAGGCGCTCGCATCGTTCGTGGCATGAGCCGAAACTTTTAGTTTTTTGGAATGAAAGAAGGTGACGAGCTGTTTCAGTAGCTCTTCGGGCATCTGTCCTTTCCCAGGATCGTTGTCCGCATAGATTTTTATTCCATCCACTTTGTTTTTTAAAAAGGGACTGAACGCTTCTTCTTTAAACGGCAACTTCGCTAAAAAATACTCCGACTCAATTCCTACAACCCCTGTTTTAAATTGAGCTTGTTCAGTAGCAATGCCAGGCCCAGTCCCAAAAATGCGCGGCAGTACTTCTGAATCGGACGCCAAAGAATCTCGGAGCTTCGTATCCAAAAACATCCCCGAGTTCCCCACATCCCGGATAGTTGTAAACCCAGATTTCAAAATCGATCGAAGCTGATCTTTCGCAAAGCTGGTGCGCTGATCAGAACTCCATTTTCCGAGTCGAACGAGCTCATCAGAAAATCGAACGGCCGCAGTTTTATCTTCCAGAAAAATATGAGTGTGGAGATCAATCAGACCAGGAATAAGAGTGAGCTTGGAAAGGTCCAATTGCGAGCAATCGTTCGGTTCGCTAGTAAGCGAGTGAATTTTACCATTTTGAACGACGAGAGAAGTGCCTTTCAAAATCTGATCAGTGGCGGGATCGTAAATTTCTTTCGCAGTGATTTGAATGCAGTCCTGCGAGTACACCGGAGTAGAAAGAAAAAGTCCGATGCTCAGCCCAGATAGAATTATTCCACTCATCCCAGAATCCTACCATCTTCAACCAGAAAAGACCCCCCACGCAGCTGGAGGGCGCACCACTCTCCCCTCTCTAAGTTTTTTCTTTCCCAGCCAGACCTAAAAGAGCCGACCACGAAGGGAGGCGATAGGAGCAAGGACGCTTGCCCGGGCTGGTTGGGAAAGAAAAAACTTAGAGAGGGGAGAGTGGTGCGCCCTCCAGGACTTGAACCTGGGACCAATCCGTTATGAGCGGACTGCTCTAACCAGCTGAGCTAAGGGCGCACTCCTGCAAACTACCACTGCAGCTTTATAGGAACAAGGTGAACTGAAGTGGAGTCACGACGATGTGCGTGCCTGCTCCTGCGGTCGAGCTCATCTTCACGCGGACATCTGGGTCGTAAGCAATCTGACTTCCGATCGCAAAGCGCTTTCCGACGATGCCGCCGTAAGTGTCGACATCACTGTTGTCGCGACCGTAAAATCCGCCGAGTACGAAGCCGTTGTTATGCGGCCCGAAGACAAAGAGCAGATCCCCTTCCAAACTCCAGGTCGAAGTGAGGGCGGTTTTGCCGTAGTTCAAGCCGACCAAAAATTCCATCATGCTTCCTAAGCCATGACCGACTTTGATTCCTGCAGAATAGGTTGTCGTATTAGTAGCGGCTCCTGTTTGGATATCGAGGGCAGCCTGAGTGCTGCCGGATACGATCCAATCGCCGGAGGCGAATGCGCTGGGAGTGCTTAAGAACAAAACAGATACACTAGCGAGTACGAGATTTCTCATTTCCTTCTCCTTCGAAGAAATCTCCGCTCACACCTTCGCAATCAGTATGAATTGCTTTTTCTAACGCGACAAGCCTTTTCCCGCTAAGACAAGCTGGAAGCCTAAAGACAGCTGATAGTCCCTATATTTGAATTCAGATATCCCGCCCAGGTCTGACAGATTTCTGACGCCCTGAAAATAGCGGCCTTGAAGGTAAACGGCACTCGTAGCTCCCAACCACATCTGGGTGGTGAAGTCGGCAATCCAGCCGTAGTTCCAGGGGCTAATCCCATAGCTGAACAAGCTGACGGGGCCGGAGTTATAAGAAATATCTCCCAAAGTGTAGTCGGCAAATACGCCGCCACCCAAAGACATCCATCGATTCAGGTGTCCCTTGAATTGTACCGGGACTCGCACGGATTTTAGCTCCATCACTGCGCCCGAGCTCAGTTCAATAAATTTTCGGGTAAAGTATTCGGCCCCAATCTCGATACCGACCACTTTTCCGAGCTGGAGTTCGTAGGTCAATCCTGCGCCGTAAGAAAGTTGGCCCGTGTATTCGGACTTCCAGTTTCTCACCTGGGGTTCGGTAAATCCGACGGATCCCTTCGCCATGAGGGAGGATTCGGCGCGCGCACTTTCAGAGGCACCGATGAAGGCGTAAATGAACAACACTAGTGTAATGATGAACCAGTGACTCCTCACAAGCCCGTTATACACGCTTCGTAGAATTAATCACTAGCGGAAGTTAGTCGACGAATGCTTTGAGCAGCTTTGCGCGCGAAGGATGGCGAAGCTTGCGAAGTGCCTTCGCCTCGATCTGACGAATACGCTCTCGGGTAACGAAGAAGTCCTGACCCACTTCTTCCAAAGTGTGGTCAGATTTTTCGCCGATACCGAAGCGCATGCGTAGAACCTTCTCTTCACGAGGAGTGAGGGTTGCCAGCACTTTGCGGGTCTGCTCAGACAGGTTGATATTCATTACGGCATCGGCCGGATTGATGATCTTCTTGTCTTCGATGAAGTCGCCCAAATACGAATCTTCCTCTTCACCGATGGGGGTTTCGAGAGAAATCGGCTCTTTGGCGATCTTGAGAACTTTGCGAACCTTATCGACCGGCAACTCCATCTTCGAAGCGATTTCTTCGGGGGTGGGTTCACGACCGAGCTGTTGAACGAGCAAGCGCGAAGTCCGAATGAGTTTGTTGATCGTCTCAATCATGTGCACCGGAATACGAATGGTGCGGGCTTGGTCGGCAATAGCGCGAGTGATGGCCTGGCGAATCCACCAGGTTGCGTACGTCGAGAACTTATAACCGCGGCGGTATTCGAACTTATCGACTGCTTTCATCAAGCCGATGTTGCCTTCTTGGATCAAATCCAAGAATTGCAGGCCGCGATTGGTATATTTTTTTGCGATCGAAACCACGAGACGGAGGTTGGCTTCGACCAACTCGCTCTTCGCGATGTCCGCTTTACGTTCACCGATGGTGAGCGTGTCGTGAATACGACGAACTTCATCCATCGAAATTCCCGCTTCTTCTTCGAGCTTTTCGACCTTCTTTTCTAAGTCGTCTTCCGATTGAACGAGTTGAGCCAGTTTTTGCGGGCTAACGTCGTATTCTTTGCAGAGCGCTGGTTGAGCCTCGGGGCCCTTTCTGAACTCTTTCACGAGTTCACGCATCTGCTTCGCTTCTTTAATTCCTAAGAAGTCATAAATCTTTTTACGTTCGTCGAGGTAGTCTTTCGCCCGACCCCAGTAGCCTTTGATTCGAATCGAAAGGGCATTGATGGTTTTGCGGTTAAAGGCGACATTTTGAAAGGCGTTTTCAACCTGGCGTTCGCGTTTGCGAATTTCAACCAGGATTCTTTCCTTCTCTTTTTGCGGAACTTTCTTGGCTTCTTTGCCGTGAAGCTTTTCGGCCATTTTTTCCTGATAGCCCACGAGAGCTTTCACTTTGGAAATGGCAGCCAGAACTTTTTCTAAGTAATTTTTTTCGTCGTCAGGAGAAATTTCTTCATCCACACCGCGGATGACATCTTTGACCTTGGTACGAGCGCTTTCGAGGCGTTCGCCAAGTTCCACGATAGCCAGAGTGCCGAGCTTGGAGGCAAGCAAGGCACGGAGAATCTCGATTTCGCCTTCTTCGATGCGTTTGGCGATTTCCACTTCGCCTTCGCGAGTGAGGAGCGAAACGCTTCCCATCTTCTTCAAGTAAAGTTTTACAGGGTCGGCGCCGCGAGCAAAGTCAGCAGCGGGAGCTTCTTTTTCTTCCCCGTCTTCAGTCGCACCGGTCATTCCGCTTGCGGTGATAGGAGCCTCTTCGGACTCTTCATCATCGGCTTCGCGCGGACGCTTGGTGGTATCTAGAACTTCGATCTCGTTTTCACCGAGCAAGTTCATGATGTCGTCGATGGAGTCCGACGAGATAATTTCAGGCGGGAGCAATTCGTTGACTTCTTCGAACGTCAGGAAGCCACGTTGGACCCCCATATCGAGAAGTTTTTTAATCTCTTTGGATTTTTCGAGATCAGCCCCGGTCATTTTTTTTGCGTGAGGCTGCCCAGTCTGAGAGGAGTTTGAGGACGAACCAGCGTCCTTATTCTTTGTCATAGAATCCGTTAAATTCCTTCATTTTGCGCTGAACGTCAAGGTATTCTTTCGACAACTTCTCTTGCAAAAGTACGTCCTTAGCGGCTTCCGCCTTGACGAGTTCTATCTTCATTCGCTGCGAGAAACGTGCCCAAACCCGACGAATCGCCTGTAATAATGCGGGCTGCACTTTTTCAATTTGGATAGCAGGGGGTTCGGTCATCTGAGCTTCCACTAAAAGTCTCTGGATTTGAGGATCTACGTCGAGAGCTTGGTCAGGTACTTGCCTCAGCTTTTCTAAATATCCCGGAGTGATCGTCGCCATCTTTACGAATTCCTGAGCAATAGGGGCATCGAAGAGGTCAGAAAATGGCACTTCTGGTGGCAGTTTGCCCCTTGCGTCAGACAAAATTCGGGAGTAGTCGCCCCCCTTCCCTAGGGCAAAGAGAAGAGTTCGATCGTTCTCAGAGAGAGGCTTGGGTGGGGCCATTCGGGGAGCTGGCCGGGTGGGCATGGGTTTGGGTGCTGGGACTTTGGATTTGACGGCGGTCTGTTGAATGGCCTGTCCCAAAAGTCGCGGGTCCACGCCAAGCTGCTTTTGGAGCTGCTGAACTCGGATCTCTCGCCCCACGGGGTCGGTGAATTTCGAAAGCCAAGCCGCGATAGTTTTTACGCTTTTGGTTTTTTCTTCAGCGCCCTTTCCTGCTTCTTCCACCAGAGCCGCAATTCGTTCATCCAGGATGGGCTTGGTACTCCCCAAGATGCGTCCCAGACGCTCTTTGCCGGAGGGGGCGCCAGGAGCCGTGGCTTCTTCCAGCACCAACTCATCCGGGTCCAGGCCAGCAGGGAGAGTGGCTCCATAGAGGACCATTCCCTGTTGCAACCCGATTTCCATGGCGCGTTCGGTGGCAGAAATACCCGCCGCGTCCCCGTCGAAGAGGATGACGACGCGATCACAGAGCCGTCGGAAGAGTTGCAGGTGGTCGGGCGTGAGTGCCGTTCCGCAAGTGGCCACCGCATTTTCAAATCCAGCCGCATGAAGGGCCAGAACATCGAAGTAGCCTTCCACCAAAATGACTTCGTTCTTCTCGCGAATGTGTTTTTGGGCCTGAAAAAGGCCGAACACCACTTTGCTTTTGTGAAAGAGGGTCGACTCATTGGAGTTTAAATACTTTGGACCTTCGTCTCCACCGAGGAGACGGCCTCCGAAGCCCACCACTTTTCCGCGGAGATTCAGAATGGGAAAAAGGACGCGGCCTCTGAAGAGGTCAAAATAACCCGAGCCGCCGCTCACTTGTTTCGTTGAGGTGCGAATGAGGCCCAACTCTTGGGCCACAGGAAGCGGTGCCTTGGATTGAATGAAGTGCTTAGCCAGGGAGTCCCACGTCGTAGGGCTCCAGCCGATGTAAAAAGATTGAATCAATTCCGGGGTGACCCCGCGGGACTTCAAATAATCCATACCAGGAGATTCTTGCATTAAACAACGGTGGTAGAAGGCAGCAGCAAAACGATTCAGGCGAAAGGCGGTTTCGTTCTTTTCGCGCTGAACTTCGCGTTTTTCGCCTCCTTCAGAGCTCCAATCTTTGGGGAGTGCAACTTTGGCACGATCAGCGAGTTCTTCGATGGCCTCTGGAAAGCTCAGTCCGTGCATTTCCATGACGAAAGAAAAGAGGTCGCCGCCTTTTTTGCAGCCGTAGCAGTGATAGAGCTGCTTGTTTTCGCTGACGCTGAATGACGGTGAGCGCTCCGAGTGAAATGGACAGAGCCCGACGTGATTCGAGCCGGCTTTGCGCAGAACCACATGCTCGCCCACGACTTCGACGATGTTGACGGCGTCTCGAATTTTTTGGAGCAGGGCTGCTGGTGCTTTCATACCGGCTTGCTCAGAGAGTTCTCACGGCATTTGCTGACGTAAGGATTCCCTGGGACAAAAAACCTCCAATACTTATCAGTGGCGACGCGGATCCCGACTCGAGGAGACGAATCCATCGCATTTGGCCGAATCCCATCGTCTATCACATAGAAGGTGGGCCCCCAAAGCGACTCCCCCTTATGAGCCATTTTTATTCCCAGCGCTTGCGTCAGGCGCCCTGGGCCGTTGGTAAGGCCCGTTCTAGAAGTCTTTGTCGCACTGGATTGGCGGCGCTTGGTCATCAGCGTTTCGCCGTAGACGGGTTCCACCGCACGGATCAGGACGGCGCCGGCATAACCCCGAGGTTCCGTTACGAAATTGAGCATCTCGTACATTCCATAAATAAAGTAAATGTAAGCCTTACCCGGATCTCCAAACATGATGGCGCTGCGCGGAGTTTCCCCGCGGCACGAATGCGAAGCCGGGTCGTCTGCTCGGTAAGCCTCAGTTTCAACAATTCGCGAGACCGTGACGCCCGCGCGCGCGTCACCCCAGTTCTGAGTGGGCTTTGTGCGCACGACGACGAGCTTTCCCAGTAAGTCCTTTGCGACTTGCAAAGTCTCGCGGGAATAAAAGTCTTCCGGCACTGATTTTTTTAGAAGATCAGCCCAGCTTTTCTTTGACCAATTGGCTGAGGAGCTTTCCATCGGCACGGCCTTGCGTTTTGGGCATCAAGAGTTTCATGACAGCGCCCATGTCCTTCGGACCGGTGGCCTTGGCTTCGGTGACAGCCCAGTCGACGAGTTTGCGAACTTCCGCCTCAGACATCATTTCGGGCAAGTAGCTTTGGAGAAATTTTAGCTCCGCGGTTTCCTTGTCCACGAGGTCTTGGCGTCCACCCTGCTTGAATTGCTCGATCGAATCTTGGCGTTGCTTTACCAAAGTACTAATAATTTTTTGGCAGCCAGCATCGTCCAAATCAATGCGATCGTCGATTTCCTTCTTTCGAATGGCGGCGTGAAGGTTCCGTGTGAAACCCAGGGTGTCTTTGTCCCCAGACTTCATGGAAGTCTTCATCGTCTCCGAAAGACGTTCCTTAATCGTCGGCATAGAGAAGTCCTCTTGCTAATGAAATTTTAGAAGCTCTTGAACGGCTTAGATTTCTTGGTCAGGCGCTTCTGAGCAGCAGCAGCCTTCTTCTTTCGCTTCACGGAGGGCTTTTCATAAGACTCGCGTTTGCGAATTTCCGAAAGGATGCCTGCTTTTTCACACTGCTTTTTAAATTTTTTGAGAGCTGCTTCGAATGAATCGCCCTCACGAATTACGATACCAGGCATATAGTCACCTCCTTTTATATCCGCTTTTTTGCTTCGGCCATCCTGGCATCAGAAAAAGCGGCGCGTTCGCTAACGGCCCTCCGGGCCGTGAAGTCGTAGGCTGAACGACCTACGGATTGTTTAGCGAAGGCTTAGACTTATAGAATCATTTAGCCCCAGAGGGCAACTAAAAAGCCGCCGCCGCCGGCTCCGGTGAGCTTCACAGCTAGGGCGCCCTCTTTCAGGAGCTTCTGTTCGAGTTCTCGGGCGGCTTTGGGGACCAGATCCCAGTCATAGAAACATTTTTGGCCGGAGCGCATGGCACCTGCCAGGTCTTGTAGGCCAGCGTCCGTTTGTCCTTCGGCGAATTTTCGAAGGCCGTCCAAACCCTGCTCAGTAGCCTGCATCATGAGGTGGTCGATTTCTGCTCCCCGCTGAGGGGCCTGCGAACGAAACGCTTCTACTTTGGCCACGCATCCGCTGGTTCGGGTTCTCAGCCCGGTGTCGTGAAAAGTGAAACGAGGTAGGTTTTTAGACCCCAGGGCTTCCGGGGGTTGGTCCATCTTAAATAGGATCGGTTTAGAAATAGAAGTCACGGCGATGTCCATTCCGCTGCTCTTGCCATGAAAGTGGTCTTCCAGGCGCTTCGCGAACTCAAACGGATTTTCAGGAAGTTTGGCGCCCAGATGGGTCAGCCACCGAGTAACTGCTACGCAGAGTGCGGCTGAGGATCCCAGCCCTGCTCCCAGTGGGATGGTGCTCTGGATTTTTAGAGTACCTGTGCAGGAATCCAAAAACCCTGGCGCTAGATGGGGTCGAGCCGCATCCAGAATTTCCTGAATTACCAAGGTGGCCTCGGCGGGTTCAATCTTCAATCCTTCTGGACCAGGTAAGAAGCTGAGCTTGAGATGGAAGTCGGGGTGGGGCAGTGCAATCGCAGTTCCACCGCGAAGGACGGTGTGTTCTCCCGTTAAAACCCACTTTCCTGGAATTTTGCATTCGAAGGCACTCATTACGATAGGCCTTCCTTTGCGGACGCATCGATGGGCGTAGCTCCCGACCCACTTCGATCTTTCAGAATTCGAAACTCCGTGAACTGCTGCAGAATCTTGCGTTCCCAAAGTCCGGCGTCTTCCGTGGGAACTAAGAAGTGAAAGTTCGCGCCAGCATCCATCGTAATGATGGGGCGGTTCCTCTCGTGTAAGATTTCGGAAAAAATCCAGTTCATGGCTTGGAAGGTGCCCGGCTGCCAGTAGGTGAACGGTTCTTTCGCCGTGTGGAAGAGAGTGTGCATATCCCACATTTCTTCCCAGGAGGTTTTACCAATAGTTTCGAAGTCGCCTTCTTTAATGGCTTCGCGGAAGGTACTGATTCGGTCGCGAGTTCGCTTCACTCGCCCCTCCCACATGGGAGACGACTTCACACGAAGATGAGCTTCACTGGACGAAATTTTCTTCGGCTCGCTTTGAACAAGTAAGATCAGGTCGGTGAGCTGCGGAAGCTTTGATTCCAGCGTGTAGGTTTTTTGTACTTCTCCGTCTGCGTCCCAAATGACCCAAGAGCCGTCGAAAGATCGGCAGGAACTCCCCGAGCCCTGTCGAGCTACTTGAGACAGCTGGTTTCTAAATGCAGGACGCTCGGAAAAAGATTCTGAAAAAGCTTCCGGATTTTTGCTGCATGCAAAAGCCGTGGCCAATGTGATTGCCGCAAAGCTCGAGGCGCTCGAGGCGATTCCCGAAGCCGTTGGAAAAGTGTTGATAGTGCGGACTTCAAAACTGCCTTGAGCATCAAGATCGAGTCCTTGGTCCCAAAAAATTTCGGGTAAAGCATCGCAGAGGCGTTCGACATGAAATTCGACTTTTGAGATTCCATTTTCGGAAAGGTCTGGAGCTGAAAAAGAACCTTCCGTTCGGGGTGCTTCCCGAACCCAGCGCACCTTTTTTCCATCGTCCCAGTTTTTCACGTCGGGAAAGCGACGAACCTCGGCTACCGATCGAAGGGAGTCTAACGTCATCGAGAGACTGGAGTTCGAAGGAATATTGTGTCGCGCATCTTCCTTGCCCATGTATTTTGCGAGCGCGATGTTGGAAGGAGCTTGTGCCACTCCCGAAATATAGAAACTCATCCAGATGCTCCCAGCACGGTGAAGAGATTTTTCTCTGCCGCGAGTTTTAGAACAGCGGGCACGGCCTCAGCTTCGGCCATGACCACTAACGTATCGGCTTGGAGCGATCCCGCACCTTTTACGCCGAAGACACCCGGAATTTTTCTGAAATGCATGCGGTCTTCGAAAGTGGCGGGTACTTCCAAACTGTAGGTGCAGAGTAGGTCGGCATATCGATTCAGACAAGCGCCAAACTTTCTCCAATCGCCGTCCCGCACGGCCTGGGTGCCGGTTTGGATGATCGGCGCAGCATTTTCGGCGACCGTTTTTAGTCTCTGAGGATTTAATTCCTGAAGGTGGCGGTGTGTCTCGATTTTTCGTCCCGATTGTTGGGTTGTACCGAAAATGAGAAGGCGGCCGCGTTCACCCCAGTTCATGTCGAGCGACTCACATTTTCCTGCTTCGGGTGAAATGAGAGAGAGCCCGGTGTTCCATTGTGCAATCAGGTCGGCGCCGCTTGGTCGAATGCTATTGGGTTCCAGCATCAATTCTCGGTAGAGACGCCACGGAGATTGCCAGTCCTCGCGACTATTGGGGTAAAGGGCTTGATAAGTGAGCGCGAACTGAGCCGTTGAAGCTCCGAGACCTCCACGCCCTTGATAGGGGTCCACGAAGCGGTAAAGAAAACGTTCGTCGGAGAATTGCCCAGTTTTTCTAGCCCAGGTGAGAAGGCGACCAGCGGGGCTCTGAGAATGAAACTCAGTGGGGTGTTCGGAATCGGACACGAGCTCAAACCGAGGATCCACTGCTAAGACAAGAGCCGGGTGATTTTCTAAAACCGCATATTCACCGAGCAAGAAAACTTTTCCGGGAATACTCAGGTTAAGAGAGGAGTGTTCGGCTGTCGGGCGCGACACGAATGGCCTCCAAGATCTCCTTCGCTCGGGTGAGCGAGATGTTCTTTTCACGATGTAGAATTTCAGTGAGGCGCTCGCGAACTTCTGCAATCTCGGACCCTTCAGCGCCCGCAGCAATGGCCAAGTTAGCCGCATGTAATTGCATGTGGCCCTTGACGATCCCTACGGTTGCCAATGCCTTTAGTGCGCCGAGGTTTTGTACTAAGCCGACCGCGGCGCAGATTCGTCCCAATTCCTCGGCGCGATTTACACCCAAGATTTTCAACGCCACTTTTGCGAGGGGATGCAGCTTCGTTACCCCGCCAGCAATTCCCACTGCCATAGGAATTTCAATTCGACCGACGAGATCGCCGCCTTCCATTTTCCAATCTGTGACGGGCTGGTATTTGCCACTCTTAGCGGCGTAAGCATGAATGCCTGCTTCTACTGCGCGCCAGTCATTTCCCGTGGCCAGCAGAATGGGGTCGATCCCATTCAAGACGCCTTTGTTGTGGGTGGCCGCTCGATAGGGGTCTGCTTTTGCGAACAACGCTGCTTCTTCGATTCCTTTTCCGACCAGTGGATCGATGTTGCGAATCACGACTTCAGCCCCAGCAAGTTTTCCGTCGACTAAGTTTGAAAGAATGCAGAGGCCAACTTTTTCCGAGGTCAGTTCTTCAATCTTGGGCTTGATTGCTTCGCAAACCTGGTTGATCAGGTTGGCGCCCATGGCATCGCAGGGATCACAGAGAATGTGAATCACCAGCATAGTTCCGTCATGATACGGGCGGGGAAGTTCGCGGATGACGAGATCTCGAATGCCACCGCCGCGAGCGACAAGCCCTGGAACGTAAGTATTTGCCAACGTCATCAAGAGATCCCGATTCTCGTGAATGATTTGCTTGGCCCTTGCAACATTTTGAACTTGGGGAAGCTGAATCTGGCCGATGATCAAGTTGCCTTTAATGTAAGTACGAATCGAACCATCTTTGCGCACCCATTTTGCAGTCGAGCTCGCCGCTGCGATGATGGAGGTCTCTTCAACCGCCATCGGAATCATCATGTCAATTCCATCGATGCAGAAGTTCGTAGCAATGCCCATGGGAATTGAAAAATAACCCACAACGTTTTCGATGAGGTGTTCAGCCACTTCGGGAGCGGGACGAATTTCGCCTGAAAGAATATCGATTTCGTCGTCACTCAATCGGCAGAATTCTTTGATGCGCTCTAACCGGTCCATTCTGGAAATCCGGTGAAAGCCTTCCATTAAATCTCTCTGATTTGCCATATCCCCTCTTTTGTACGCAAAGCTTCCGGGTTCTTGCAACCGGTGCAGAATAGCGCCACTTTGAGTTCGAATTCTTGAAGTGCCATCCACGCATCCAAGGCTTCAGGTCCTTTTAGGGCAGCTTCGAGGGCGGGACGGGCATAACCGATTTGTTGGGCGCCTAGAGCAATGAGTTTAGCGGCATCTAAGCCTGTGCGAACACCGCCTGAAGCCCAAATCTCTGTGGAAGGTCGAAGTGTCTTCTTGGCTGAAAGAACGGAATCCGCGGTCGACTCGCCCCAGTTTGCAAAAGTTTTTGCTGCCTCTGCTTGAAGTGTTGCTTGAGAAGCTTCCGCTCGCGCGCCCTCAATACGCCCCCAGTGAGTACCGCCGAGGCCGCTAACATCTACAGCAGAAAGCGCGAGCTCAGAAACCTTCTTCAAAGTTGGAATAGAAAATCCGCAACCCGTTTCTTTCAAGATGACGGGAACGCCGATTTCCTTACAGACGGTCTGGAGATTTTGGAGAGCCCCCTTGAATCGTGGGGTCCCTTCCGGTTGTAAACTTTCTTGGAGTGCGTTGGCATGAACGACGAGCGCCTGGGCTCCAATCGAATCCACCAGTTTGCGAAGCTGCGAAACTTTCGCTGAGCCGAGCTGGCTGATGCCGATATTGGCAAAGAGCTGAAGCTTGGGTGCTTTCTCTCTCAGGCGTCTCCACTCGTCGATTGAAGAGTTTGGTGAAGAGAGTGGTGAAGAGTTGTCGGAAGAGTTGGATTCCAGCTCTCGACGTTGAGAACCAACCCCCATTGCCCATCCTCTTTTTTCGCAGCCCACGGCTAAGAGTTGGTTCAGCTCCACGGCATCGGAATGACCCGCGGTCATCCCGGCCACATAAAAAGGAGTGGAGGCAGTAGCCTTTAAACGAAGAGAAGAGATCTGAACCTCTTCAAAATCAATTTCTGGGAGTGCTTCGTGATGCAGATGGACGCGATCGAGCCCATTGAGTCCCTGGGCCTGGTGGGCGGGCTCAAGTGCGATACGTAGGTGATCGCGTTTTCTGGCTTCAAATAGTTTCAAATCCATATTGGGCTGGTAGGCGGGTAGACCGCCTGGCAGGGCCCAAACCTACAAGATTTTGACCCCCGATGCGATGTAAAATTGGGGTACTCTTAAACAAAGCGTATTTGCTAGAGTAACCCAGAGCTATTTAAAGATATGGCCAGACCCTCTCTCAAGAGCCTTAAACTGAAATGGACCCCCAGAGCCCTCCTTTTGGTGGGTGTCATGGTGCTCACCATCGTAAAAATGGTGGCTCTCTCCCCCACTCCCTTGGAGGAGAAGACCAATAATACAAACCAGGCCGTCGATGCGGGCGCCGTTGCTGCAGATCTGGGCTTAGCGAGTCAGATGACTTCGTCTTCGGGCGATGAACTCATTCCCGATTACACCATTGAACACTTTAGTTACGTCTCCACCCGCCAGGGGCAACCCCAATGGAAACTTTTTTCAAAGCGCGCCTTTCTCTACAACAAAGAACACGTTGTTCACTCCAAGCTGATTCAGGCTCATCTATATAATCCTGACGGCGGAACGACGTTGGTGACGGGTAATGAAGCGCGCTACAACACCGAGAAAAAACATCTCGAAGTTTTCGGCGATGTGAAGACCACTTTCCCCGATGGCTTTGAAACTATGAGCGACTACCTTTACTACGAGCCGCCCACGAGAAAAGTCTTCGTACCCGAAAAGTATTCGGTGCAGGGAAAAAATCGTCCCGAAGACGGCAGTCAGCAGATTTATTTTAGTTCCTACGGTCTCGATTTTTCGATGCAGCAGGGGCTCATCATTTTGCCGAAGAATGCCGTGGTGACGTTGGACGGCCAAAAGGAACAGTGGACGAAGATTGAGTCGGACTCTTGCTTCATTCACCGAGACAAAAACATCGCCGAATTCATGATGTCTCCCAGTCGCGATATTAAAACGCGTTTTGTGAAAATTACTCAGCCATCGATGTTGATGAACGCGCGAAGAGCGGAGTTGAATTACGGCGATTTGTCCGAGTTTTTGAACTACCTCGTAGCTTATGATGACGTTTACATTAATGAGGAAGCGGCTAAGGGAGCCGGCAAGAAAGCCAAGAAATCCCGCCGCTATGTCACGGCTGGCCAAGCCGAATTCAATAGCAAAGAAAACATCATTGTGTTGAAGAAGTTTCCCCAGGTGTATCAAGACGGGGATACAGTGACTGGAGACGTCGTTCGATTACACAGAGACACGGACATCGTGGAGGTCGACCAAAGCAATGCCTACAGCGAAGGAAAATACGAGAACTGAGAATCCGGCAAAAGGGGCTCAGTTACTGAAAGCAGTAGAACTGAAGAAGGACTACAAAGGGCGCTCGGTCGTTCGCGGGGTGAATTTCGAGGTAAAAACCGGTCAGGTCGTCGGATTGCTTGGCCCCAACGGAGCCGGAAAAACGACTTCCTTCTACATGGTCATTGGTTTGGTGAAAGCGGATTCAGGCCAGGTTCTTTTAGACGGGGAAGACATCACCCAGTGGCCGATGCACCAACGTGCAAAAAAGGGGATCGCCTACCTCCCCCAAGAGCCGAGCGTGTTTCGGAGAATGACGGTCGAGGAAAACATTCTCTCCGTTTTGGAAACCATGCAGCTTTCGGAAGTTGAGAGGCGCGATCGGTTGGCTCAGCTTTTAGAAGAATTTCGAATTAACCCCATTGCCCGGCAAAAGGCCTTTACCTTGTCGGGGGGGGAGAGGCGCCGCGTCGAGGTTGCTCGGGCCCTGGCGCTCAATCCGACGTTTTTAATGCTCGATGAACCCTTTGCCGGGATCGACCCCATCGCCGTTTCGGACATCCAGAAGATGGTACAGTCCTTGAAGAAGAAACAGATCGGGGTCTTGATTACCGACCATAACATACGAGAAACATTGGAAATTTGCGATTTGGGTTATTTGCTGAATGATGGTAAAATTATTGAAAAAGGTACCCCAGAAGAGATCGCGAATAGTAAAACGGCTCGCGAGACCTACTTGGGTGAGAACTTCCAGTTCTAAGTGCCTTTTTTGGACCTGGGATGGGTCGTAGTACACGGTAGTTCGGGCTATGGGTTGCGTACACGAGGAATGAGTAGGGTCATTTTAGAATGGCTTTAGAAATCAAACAGAGTCTCAGACTCAGCCAGTCTCTGGTAATGACGCCTCAGCTTCAGCAGGCGATCAAGCTGCTCCAGTTGAACCGCATGGAGTTAGCAGAGGTCGTGAATCAGGAGCTGATGGAAAACCCTGTTTTAGAAGAGCTGGGCGAATCCTCTGAAAATTCCCAAACCATGGAAGAAGAACTCCAAGCTGGAACCAGCGGGGAGACTTCGGACCCTGAGGCGGAGCAGCGCCGTGACGAAGAGTCCTTTACGAAGCCGGCTCAAAAAGAAGAGCAGCTCGGACCCAAAGATGACTTTAACTGGGAGTCCTATGTCGAAGAGTTCAACTCGAACTCCAGCACGGCTCCTTCGATGCGCGAAATCAACGAAGAGCTTCCGAGCTTTGAGAACGCGCTGACCAAAACCACGACTTTAGAAGATCACCTCACTTGGCAGCTTTCGATGATTGCCCTGAAGGACGACGAAAAGAAGCTTGGTGAATTGATCATTGGGAACCTTTCAGACGACGGGTACCTCAATGTTGCATTAGATGAGCTTTCAAAAGAAGCCAAAATGGAACTTGAGGACGCTGAAGAAGTTTTAAAAATCGTTCAAACTTTTGATCCCGTAGGGGTGGCCTCCAGAAACTTGCAGGAATGTTTGGCGACCCAAGCTAAGTTTTTGAATCCGCGCCAACCGATCGTTGAAAAAATTATCGAAAAACATCTGCCGGAACTTGAGCGAAAGAACTACCCTGCCGTAGCGAAGGCTCTTTCTATTCCGCTGGATCAGGTGATTGAAGCAACCAAGCTGATTTTGGAATTCGAACCGAAGCCGGGTCGATCCTTTCATGCAAGCGATACGCAATACATTACCCCAGACATTTATGTTTATAAGGTGGCTGAAGAATTCGTCATCGTGTTGAACGAAGACGGAATGCCGAAGCTGCGTATTTCTCCTTACTATAAGAATATTTTGGCCTCTGCTCAGAAAGATGGCAGCAATAGCAAGGTCACCAAAGAATACGTTCAAGACAAACTGCGTGCTGCAGTTTGGTTGATTCGTTCGATTCATAATCGCCAAAAGACGATTTACAAAGTCACTGAAGCGATTGTGAAGCGTCAACGCGACTTTTTCGAAAAGGGTGTTCAGCAATTGAAACCCATGATTCTCAAAGACGTGGCAAACGATATCGGCATGCACGAATCGACGATTTCACGCGTGACGACTAATAAGTTTGTGCACACTCCTGTGGGAATCTTTGAATTGAAGTATTTCTTTAATTCGAGCATTAGTGCCGCCGACGGAAGCGACGCTCTCGCGAGCGAAGCGGTGAAAGAAAAAATCCGTCAGATGGTCACCAAGGAAGATGCTCGCAATCCTCTATCGGATCAAAAGATTGTCGAATTGCTTCGCAACGAGAACATCGAGATAGCTCGGCGTACCGTTGCAAAGTACCGGGACATGCTGGGCATCCTGTCTTCTGGCAAACGCAAAAAAGTCATCTAGTCTTTCTCAATCGGTGCGTCTTTTATTAACAAACGGAGGGAACTCGTATGAATCTGAACATGAGCTTTAAGCACTTGGAACCCACGGAGTCCATCAAAGCCTACACCTCGGACAAATCCGAGAAACTCTCCAAATATTTTCGCGGAAAAATTTCGGTGACCTGGAATTTCGCCGTCGAAAAGCAAAGTCAGATTGCTCACGTCCACCTGGTGGGAAACCACATGGATTATTTTGGTGAGGCTGAGAGCAGTGACCTCTATGCTTCGATAGATCTGGCGATCGACAAAGTCGAGAAGCAGCTCCGAAAGCATAAGGAGATCGTCAAAGACCATCTCCATAAAAACGGCCATCGCACACCGACTGAAGAATAGTCGGCGCGCGACAGCCCTTCCCTTTACGGGGATTCTCGTTTGCAAAGTGTGACTTTATCCTGGGAATTGTACCCTTGTGCGGTTTTCCAGAAGGCCCAGATTTGTCCGGCGTGGCTTTGGACTCGGATTTCGGTGAGTTCCGTGCCGAAGTAGTAGCCGGCGCATCGAATGTCGTAGTTGTCGAGCTGGGCGTAGCCTTCGCAAACCATCTTATTGGCCATCGAGTACTGGTAATGGACGCTCGCGTTGACAGGTCTTTTGTAGCCGCTGCTCATGTTTTTGGAGCTGAGTTCCACCGTCACGGTGCCTTCGTAGTTCAACTTCCCTTCGCTGCAAACCAGGCGCTCACTGAGATCCGGTGATTGGGCGAATGCGCTTGTTGCGAACCCACCTAAAACTCCTAAGACCAACACTGTGTATTTCATTTTCATCCCCTTTTTTTCATCGGATCAGCCCGACAAGATGGAATTTAGGATGGGACGACTCATAAATAAAATTGGAAGATCCAATTGTTGTCATAGGTGAAACGTATAAATACAGAGGTGCGTCAATTCTCTTGTCAAATAAAGTCCCCCCGTGTAATCAGGCGGCCTATTTAGGAGAATTGAATGAAAAACTTAAAAGTAGTTGCAGTGTTGTTTGTTGTGGCCAGTGTGCTGGGAACCCAGGCTCAGGCGGTCACTTATGCTTATTATAAGGTCAGCTGTAAGATGTACGGAACTGAGCAAGTTCTCGGTGGCTATGAAAAAGACCTGCCGAATCGACTCACCGTAAAGTACGAGCTCACTGTCGATCAGGACACCGGCAACGTTTTGCAAACGAAGGGCGGTATCAACCTCGGCGGAAAGGACAAATCTTGGAATGATATTTCAACCCAAGCCCTTCTGCCCATTGCAGCCACCTTTCATGCCCGCGTCTGTAGAGCCGACCGACCCGCGATGGACTTCTCTCTGAAGTTTGGTGGCTTTTCTCCAGACCAGATGGCGCGAGTGTTGAGCACCATGGGCGCAATGAATATTCCGGATCTGAGCGGTGCGATCGCTTCACACAATACGGCCCAAAACGAAATGACTTTGGCAGATATTTCGGACCATAGCACTTATTGCAGCGCCGTCGATGTAAAGCCAGGCAAAGTCTTGAACCAGATTCACTTTCCGTTGGAAAAGAATAACGGCCTTTCCTACCACATTAAGCTGGAAGACTGCGAAGGCAGTGCGATCAGCGCTCGTGGTGAAGAAAGTGAGTTAGGTGAATAAGATCGTTCTTAGTCTACTGCTTCTTGCGCTTCCGAGCGCAGGTTTCGCCAAGGATGGCGAAGCAGACTTCTACTCCGATATTTTTTCAGATCAGACTCTCACCTTCACCACCGCCTTAGGGTTTCAGCAAAAAAAGAAAAAGATTTGGACCGCAGATGTCGAGGGCATGAAGCGAGACCTGGATGGGGTTCATGCGGCACTTGAAAAGTGCAAAGCCTGTGGATTCCGGGTTCGCAGTCGTGCGCCAGGAATAGAATGGTACGAAGGTTCTTGGGTTACTTCCGAAGGTGAAAAGCTTCGCTTAGTTCTTCGTCTGCTCTATCCAGACGAGGGAGTGGATGCTGTATCGCTGGTCCAAAACTTTAACGAAGCCGTGATGGATGATGACGTGGTTTTTTACGGTGGCCATTCTCGGAACGGGCTGCGCTTTCCCAGTTTTGCGGCCCCTACTTCGTACGGTGGATCCAATTTTTATTACAATCCCGACGAACGGGGATGGCGCGGGTTTGATGCTTGGAAGAAGCGACGAGATCGTCAGCAGCTCCTCGTGGTGAATAGCTGTAAAACAAAGAATTACTTCCAGGAACCCTTGCAGCAACATGCAAAAAAACTAGGGCTTCCGCTTTGGTTGATTCTGACTTTGGAAGACAATCATCTGAGAGATACGCCCGCCGTGTTTAGCGCGCTTCTCACGAATATTTTGGAAAAGACCCCACTCGATCAGCTCCCCGCTGTTCTTCAAGAAACGGCGGATCACTACAACGCGTTTCATTTCATGGACGCGGTTCAGAAACCGCTTTTTGAATTAGTTCGCGGTTTTGATTTCGTAAACCGTTAGGCTGGCATCGTCGGTTGCGACTGCGAGAGATGATGTCTTGTGCGAATAGGAATACGTGTAGAGGTAAGCGCCTTCTTTTGCTTCGAGCGGAAGGTCGAAGTTCAACTTGCCTGACATCGAGAATCCTAAGATATGGCTCCATCGCGTCTTAGGAGAGATGTCTTCATAGCCAATCATCAGAAAGTCTTTGGCGGCGGTCATGAACGACGAATATTCGGCGTAATAGAGATCACCGCGCTTCCACTGTTCTTCGAGAGCAGACGTTCCGTTGCCACGGGCCTTCACCGAAAAAGTATTTAGCGATTGGCCCCGGGGGGTGTTTCCGTATGTGACGAGATACGAACCATCGGGGGAAAACTCAATTTGCTCGGCAGGCGCTTTCAAGGCGACTTCGCTTTGGAAGTTTCCCTGGTGATCAAACATGGCCACGCGCTGCTGCCGTCCATTTTCAAAAAGGGCGGCGACCAATCGGTTGTCACCAGATCCCACCGCGAGATCGAGAACCTCTCCGTTTACCCGTCGCTCCCAAACCTTTTTAAATTCCGAATCAAAAAGAATAACCTGACCGTGAGTGAGAGCAATGGCGGTTGCCAGTTGATCGTCTGGAAGTTTCAGAGAAAGAATGTCTTCGCCGCGTGGAAAGTAGGCGTAGCGCTTGCCCTTGAAGTCGTAGACTTCGAAAGCGATTTTCGGAGACGTGGCGTCGTCATGGTAACAAACAATTTTCTCAACCTTGCTCATGACGTGCGGGCGACACATCGTGCGTACGCTCCAGAGCACTTTACCGGCACTGTTCAGTGCTGTCAGTCGTTCATTATACGTGGAGATCACCACGATCGACCCATCGTCCGAGACGGACTGCGATTTAATCTGTGTTTTGGGAATGATTCTCCAAATCAGCTTACCGTCTCGATTGAAGTAAGAAAGCAGGTTTGTCGGAGCACTTTTAATAATGCCGTCGCGATCGGGAATGGTGGCCACAACGAGCGCATTTCCGTCGCCAGTAAAATCCAGATCGGTGATGAAGCCGGGCAGAACTTTATTCCACTGTCGGCTGACTTTTGCCGGGGTGTCCGACCATTGAAAGGGAAGGTCCCGAATCTGTCGACTTCCGCTACACGAGGCAGTCGAAAAGGAAACCCCAACAGCTAGAAAGAGAAGGCCCAATCCCTGATGCATGTGTTAAGGCTAAAACGTGACTCAACGGATTGCAATCTTATCGCGCAACTCTTCGCTCCATAGCGTTAAACGCTTTATGGAAGAGGCGAGTTCCAAGAAAGTCGCTTGCGATGTCATCAGTCCTCTCGATTGTCAGTTGGTCATCGATGGGGAAAAGAGCCACATCCTGCACGGCTCTCAGATTCTGGAACCCTACGACGTTGTTTTACCTCGAATTGGAACTTCGATCACCGCGTACGGACTGGCGGTGGTGAAACATTTCGAGTCGCTCAGCCGTCATGTCGTGAATCATTCGCAAGCCATTGCGCAGTCCCGCGATAAGCTTCGATGTCTCCAGGTGTTGACCGATGCTGGGGTGAAGGTTCCGCGCACTGTATTGGTTCGAAACTCTCGAAATTTGAACGCAGCCCTTCAGGCGGTGGGACAGCCGCCGGTTATTTTAAAGATTCTTCAGGGTACTCAGGGCGTGGGGGTCATGCTCGCGCATACTCCCGTGGCGATTGGTTCAGTCATTGATACGCTAAGAGGGCTTGGGCAAGACGTTTTGGTTCAGCAATTCTTAGTCAAAGGGGCGGGAAAAGACTACCGCGCCTTTGTGGTGGGCGACGAAGTCGTGGCTGCTATGGAGCGAGTCGCTCCCGAAGGCGAGTTTCGAAGCAATATTCACCGGGGCGGCGAAGGAAGAGCACTTTCTCTACCGCAGGAGTTTCAAAAAGCGGCGGTTCGAGCTGCGCAGATTCTGGGTTTGCAAATTGCCGGTGTGGATCTCATGTGGGGCGATCAAGGGGAGCCTGTGGTGATTGAGGTCAATAGCTCTCCCGGGTTTCAAGGCATTGAAAAAGCCACCGGGGCCAATATTGCGGGATTTGTTTTAGATCACTTAATTAAGCAGGCAAAAAAACCAAAACCACGGTAAAGAGGGTCAGCGACTACCGCTGCCAAGCTTGGAATACCGTGCCTTGGCCTTCTTTCGGATGTGGGAAGGAAGATGTTTTTGATAGTCCTGAATGGTCAAACAACCGTAGATTTTCTTCACCAGCATGCTGCTCACTTGGGTGCTGAGTTCCTCAACAATCGGTTGTTCAAGAGACTTAGGTACAGCGATCTGCATTTTTCGCAGGTAACTGAGGTAGTCTTGAACGACAGTATGAATGAACGCTTTGCGATCGGAGTCTTGGTCCTGAAAATTGTAAAGATGTTGCTCAAAAATCACGTAGAGCGGATCCAATTTGGTTTGCGAAGTGTTCTTACTGAGAGCTTTCATCTGCCGTGTACCTTCCTTTATTTTTTTCGGAAGGTGGGGTGTTTGGCTTGAGCACTAAGGTAGTAAAAACGAAATCTGAGAGCCTCTCGAAATCCAAAGAATTTCAAAAGTTTAAGCTAGCGCTGGAGGGTGCAAAGCGTGTGTTAGTTTCGACCCACGCATTGCCTGACGGAGATGGTTTGGGCGCTGAGGCCGCGCTGTGTCATTACCTGAAGCGCGCCCGTAAGGCTTGCCGCGTTTACAACCCCGATCCCCTTCCGAAGCGCTATAAGTTTTTGGATCCCAAGGGCAACATGCTGCTGGGGCCGGGTGAAGTGGAGCTTTGGGATACCTGCGATCTCTGGGTCATCGTGGACACGAACGACCCGCGTCGTTTGGGAAAGCTTTGGGCTGAGCTCTCTTTGCGCGCCAAAAAAATTGTATTTCTGGATCACCATCAGGAACTGACCTCAGTTCCGGAAGTAGTTTATCCACCCCATGCTCTGCTCGTGGTGGATCCCGATTCCAGTAGCATCGGCGAATCGCTCTATCATTTATTCTCTGAACTCAACCTGACGAAAATCAATAAAGACGTCGCACTCGGTTTGTATGTGTCGGTGATGACCGATACCAACAGCTTTCGCTATTCACGAACCACAGCGCTCGCGCATCAAATTGCCGGAGAAATGATTGAGCTTGGCGTGAATCCGGAAGAAATTTATCAGGCCATCTATTCGTCGAAAGAAGTCTCCCACCTGAAACTCTTGGGTCACATGCTTCAGAATGTGAAGGTCGGCGCTAATGCAAAAGTGGCGTGGCTGGAAATGGATTTGGAACTTCGAAAGAAGCATCAAGCTTCTGCGGATGATACCCAGTCCTTCTTAAATCTCCTGCTGCTTCTGAAGGATTCGGAAGTCGTGTGTTTTTTCCGAGAGGAAGATGACGGAAGTGTACGGGTTTCTTTGAAATCCAAAGGCAAGATTCCCATCAGCAAAGTGGCGATGGAATTTGGCGGCGGCGGTCACGAATTCGCTGCGGGTGTTGCGCTCAATATGCCGTTAGATCGCACGGTTGAGGCGCTGATCAAACGGATTGATGCCTTGATCGATTCCTATGAAAAGTTTGGGAAATAACTCTAGCGGCACCGCACTGTACATTTGTTCATTACGTCGCGCATAGTGCTTGATTTTTTCGGTACTCCTCTCTTAAATACGTCGACAGATCCCAGCTATTGTTTTACTGAGGCCGCACTGCGGCAGAGGTGAGCATCGATATGATTTCAGTATCTCATTTAACGAAGTTTTATGGTCCCCGAAAGGCGATCGACGATCTGAGCTTTGAAGTTCAGAAGGGTGAGATCGTCGGATTTTTGGGGCCCAATGGCGCTGGCAAATCCACTACGATGAAAATCCTGACGGGGTTCATGCCAGCTACGGATGGCAAAGCGGTCGTTGCGGGTCACGACGTTTTTGAAGATCCCATCTCCGTAAAAAGAAATGTGGGCTACCTTCCCGAAACTCCTCCGGTCTACACCGAAATGAAGGTGAAAGATTATTTGGAGTTCACCGGTAAACTTCATCAAGTGCCGACGACTTCTCTTTCCAAGTCGGTGAAGAATGCGATTGAAAGAACTTCGCTCGGCGATGTTCAGAATCGCCTCATCGGAAATCTTTCAAAGGGATATCGTCAGCGCGTGGGTTTGGCTCAAGCCCTCCTGCACAATCCTAAAGTTCTTATTTTGGACGAACCGACAGTGGGTCTCGATCCGAAGCAGATCATTGAAATCCGCGAGCTCATTAAAAGCTTGGGCGGAGATCACACGGTCATTCTGAGTTCGCACATTCTTCCTGAAGTGACTGCGATCTGTCAGCGCATTATCGTTCTTGCTCGCGGGAAGATTGCTGCGGAAGACAGCCTGGAAGGTCTGACCATGCGAATGAAGAAGGGTCTGATCTACTCAATGGAGGTAAAGAAGCCTTCTTCAGAAGGTGTCGATGCGATTCGCAAGATTCCTGGAATTTCAGGAGTCTCTTCAAACGGCTCGAAACTCCTAGTTGAAATGACGGCGGGCTCACGCGACGTTCGCGATCAGGTGGTTGAAATGGCCGTGAATCGCGGAATGGGCGTTCTGGAATTTAGTCCTGAAAAAGTCAGCTTAGAAGAAATCTTCCTGCAGCTGACCACCGAAGAGAATCACAGCGCAGCTGCGCATGCGGGAGGAATGTAAGATGTTTCGAAATATCTGGACTATCGCTCAGCGCGATTTCCGAAGTTACTTCACGTCTCCGATTGCTTACGTGGTGATCGGCGCATTCATGTCGATCGTGGGTTTCATGTTCTTCTTTAACCTCGATCACTATGTTCGTCAGATGGCCTTTTCTGCGATGGGCAACAAGGGCGTCAGCGTGACGGATGGAATCGTGCGGCCTTTTTACGGCAACATGAACGTGATTCTGCTCTTCATCGCTCCGATGATTACGATGCGTTTGTTTTCTGAAGAGAAAAAGATGCATACGATCGAACTGTTAATGACTTCCCCGCTCACCTTGACGGAGATCATTGTTGGAAAGTTTTGTTCGGCCATGTTGTTGGTGGGGGTCATGTTACTGGTGACCTCGATTTACCCGATCGTGCTTTTCTCGGCGTTTACGCCAGATTACGGTCCGATTGTTTGCAGCTATGTCGGAACTTTTTTGTTAGCGGGTTGCTACATGGCGGTGGGGTTGTTCCTCTCGTCCATGACTGAAAACCAGGTAGTGGCCGCGGCTTCCACCTTCGGCGTGGGGTTGATGTTCTGGATTATCAGCTGGGCCGCTTCAGCAGCTGGGCCCTTCTGGAGTGGGTTGCTTACCAACCTCTCTTTGATCGGTCGGTTCAACAACTTCGGCCAAGGGTTGCTCAATTCTGCCGATATCTTTTTCTATCTCTCATACATTTTTGTAGGGCTGTTTCTCACTCATCGGGTGATGGACTCCTATCGCTGGAGGTAATTGGAAATGGCTATGAACTCGAAGAAAGAAAGTTTCTTAAAAACAAATCTCATCTCGATGCTGTGGGTTCTCGCAGCGATCCTCACCCTGGCGCTTACTTTTACTTGGGTGGTTTTCCCCGATACGATGTGGGTGACCTGGTTGGTGGCTGCGCTGTTACTCGGAGATTTGGGATACCTCCTTTTTAAGAATAAGGAATCTTTCAATAGCAAGAAGAGCGCTTATGGATTGAATGCCGCCATCACGGTGCTATTAGTGATTGGCATTGTTGGAGTTTTGAATTTCTTGGCGTCACGATACCCGGGAAAATTGGACCTGACAAAGAACAAGGTCAACACGCTCTCCGATCAAACTGAGAAATTAGTGAAGGGCCTTCAGAAGAATCTGAAGATTGTGATTTTTACCAAGGGGCAGAATCAGGCAGCAGCGGATTTGCCCAAGCGTTATAAAGATCTGAATCCCTCTAAAGTCGAAATTGAAATCGTCGATGTGGATAAAGATCCGATGCGCGCCACTCAAGTGGGAATTCGCACCCTAGGAAGCATGCAGCTTCTCGCGGATGGTCGTGAAGCAGTGGTTGCAGAAGCCAGCGAAGAAAAACTTACCAACGCTTTGATTAAGATTACTAAGGGCAAGGCCCCGGTTGTTTGCGCTGTCCAAGGTCACGGGGAAAGAAGTTTCACCGGAACCGATGACAACGGGTATGACTTTGCACGCAAGGGGCTTATTTCTCAAACCTATGAAGTGAGAGATCTGGATCTTGCGAAAGAGAAAAAAGTTCCGGACCATTGCAGCGCTATCGCGATTATCGGTCCGGTAAAATCCTTCTATAACGAAGAAATTAAATTCTTGAAGGACTACTTGGACGGTGGCGGGCACGCGCTCATTGCCTTAGACCTCAATTTAAAGGACAGCGAAGAGTACGCCCCCGAGCTCGTAGCTCTTTTGAAGGAATGGCACATCGACGCGAAGAGGTCTTTGATCGTTGACCCGGCTTCGCCCTATGCGGGACTCGTAGGACCCATGGCGCCTCCGCTCAGTCAGTTTTCAAATACCAATCCCATTACTAAAGAATTCAAGATGCCTCTGATCTTTACCTTGGCTCGTCCGATTGTTCCGATGGCCAACGTGCCGGCGGGAATCAATATCGAGCCGTTGGGTAAGAGCTCTGCCGGGAGTTGGAGTATTCCGGATCCTGGCAAAAAGAAGGGTCAAACGGCCCTCCAGAAGCCCACGGATAAAGATTTGATTGGTCCGTTTCCGGCGGCAGTAGCCCTGAGCGGAAAGAAACTGGAATCGAAAGCCACCCAGAACGCTCGAATTGTGGTTTTGGGGTCTACCTACTTTGCGACGAACAAGTGGGGCCGAATGGGCGGAAACATGGACTTCTTCTTGAACTCGGTGAGCTGGGTTTTGGAAGATGAAAACCTGATCTCCATCCGCACCAAAGAAGAAGGCGCGCACACGGCGCCGCAACTTTCGGGAACAGCGTTGAAGATGATTTTCTACTTCGGCGTTTTATTCATTCCGGTGTTGACGGCATTGAGCGGTGTGGGTGTTTGGATCTATCGCCGACGTCTCTAAGAGAATCCATTTATGGCAAAAAAATCGGAAGTAAACTGGAAGCCGCAGCTCATTTTGGCTGCAATCTTGTTTGGTATGGGAACCCTTGCCTATTGGCATGAGTACTCCTACAAGCCAAAAAAGGAATCGAGCGAAGCAGACAAGAAGAAGGTTTTTCGTCTGAAAGACGATTCCATTTCTGCTCTGAACCTTTCGGGTGCCGGCGGAAAGGATGTCGAGATTCGCTGTATGGAGAAGGATTGCAAAGTGGGCGCCTTTGCAAAATGGGAAGTCACTCAACCTAAGAAATTTCGCGCCGACGATTCTGTGATGAGTGGTTTTTTAAATACCGTTGGTGGTTTAGCTCCTGCCGATACGATTGATCTCAGCACGGAAACTCCTGAGAAGCGTCAGGCTCTCTTGAAGATGTACAAGTTGGATGAGGAATCGCGAAAGGCTAAGTCGGCCAAGCGCATCTTGGTGACTACTGCCGACGGAAAGACCCAGGCTTTGTACTTGGGCGAGTTGCATCCGATTGGTGACAATATCTTTTCGCTCGCCGGGGAAGGAACTGCCACTGCCCTGAAGATGGACGAATCCAAAGTCTTCCTAGTGAACAATTCTTTTAAAGCCAATTTAGAAAATGAAGCCACCCACTGGCGCGATAAAAAACTTTTTACCCTGAGCGTTCAACAGATTCTGTCTTTCACTCTCAAAGGCACGAAGAGCAACATCGAGGGTGAGCGAAAAGACGGTCAATGGTTGTTGAAGGCCAATATTTCTGGAAAGTGGGAAAACGTTCCTGGAGATATTGAAAACATCGATAACTCGTTGGGCGCGGTGGTTTGGTTAACAGCAAAGGGCTTTCCGGCTGAAAACAAGAACGATGCGAAGGCTCGTTCGATTTTAGCTTCTGCCAAAAAAGTCGTCACTGTGACTTTAAAGGGCGGAGCCCCTGAAAAACCGACAGAAGTCACCCTCAACCTTTTTGAGAAAAAGAAGAGCAAGGGCGCTCCGGATGTCTACGCTACTGTTTCGGACATGGATCCCCTTTTCGAATTGGATTCGTCCGCAGTGGGTCGAGTGGATAAAAGTTTGAAAGAAGTTCGTCTTTCTAAACTGATCACGTCTTTGGAACGTTTTGGTGCGAAGCGAATTGAGATTGCGGGAAAGCCACTCGGTTCAAAACCGTTGAAGATGACACAGAAGCAAGCCAAGTGGCTTCTCGACGGCGGCGATGAAGCGGATTCCATGAAGGTACAAGCACTTCTCGACAAACTTTCGGGTGCGCGGGTACGAGACTATCTGTCCTTGGCTAAAGCCCCGGCCGGTGAAGCAGATGGCTTGAAAGTCACCGTGGGAGATGACAAGTTTGAAAAGAAACGTCAGCTGGTCTTTTGGAAAAAGGGCGAAGAGCTCTATGCCAAAGACTTGGATGCCAAGATTAAGGAAGTCTTTCAGGTAGATCCTGCTATTCGAGATGCTCTGCCTTGGGATAGCGAGTTTTTTAAGAAAACGAAGGTTCAGTGAGAGCAAACGTCGTCACAAAATATTTCTGGAATCTGAAAGAGATTCACACGAACCCCAAGGGGTTCTTTCGAAAACTACCGGTAAAAGGTGGTCTGAGCGGTCCTCTCGCATTTGCCCTGGTCACCCATTGGATTGGCGCTGCAGCTCAGTACGTCTGGGTTACCGTTCTTGGGGGCATGTTCTCGTCGCATTTTGGGGATCTCTTCGATATCGCGTCTAAAGTTGCCGACGTGGACTCTCAAGGACGAGGCAGCGAAGTGATCGTCGAAATGAAGGAAAAAATTCTAGATTGGATGTGGGGAGCTGGTTCCATCCTAGTGGATCCGTTTTGGACACTGGCATCTGTTTTCTTCACCAGTTTTTTTGTATTTGTAGGCGCTCGTCTTTTTGTAAGTCCTGGTAAGGAAGGCGCTCCTGAAGAAATTACCTTCGAGACAGCCATTCGCGTGGTGTGTTTCGGAATGGCTCCCACGATTCTCACCTTCATTCCCGTTGCAGGAAGCTTTCTGTCCTGGATCGGAGTCATTGTCATTACAGTCATCGCGGCTAAGGAAATCTATCGCCTCGATACGGGCCGAGCAATTGTAGTTGGTTTGTTTCCGAAGGTGGTTTTGCTCGCATGTGTATTCATGGGGCTTGGCGTCTTGATGGTGGTTTTGTTCAAGTTTTTAGCCACTGCCATCTCCTTTTAGTGCTATTATTTAAACTACACGTTCATGAGAAGAGATCACTTGGTTTGGGCCCTGGCCCTAAGCACTTTGATCGCGTTGTATGGAGCCTTTCGACTGGGACAAAGGCATCCTGAAGCTCCATCTCCAGGGGATTGGTCCAGTGCTACAACTGCTGTAAAAAAAGAAGAACCTGCTTCCCATGCGGTAATCAATAGCGGCTCTGTTTGTAAGAACTTCTACAATGCTATTTGCAGAAGAAATGGTCCAGTTCACGACCCCTCTGGAAACGTCAAACGGGATGCCGAGGGAGAGCTTCAGGCGCTTCGCATTTACGAAGATATTTTGAGACGAAACCCCGAGTGGGACAGCTCTAGGATTGATAACGAACTAGTCAATCAGATTTATACGCCGGTGCGACGGAAGCGGATTGAAGGAGTTTTTCAGCACGTCGCTCAAGCCATGGAACGATTTATTGAAGAACAGCCGGCAACCGTGTTCAATCGACGGGAAAAGAAGCTGCTTAAAAAAAGAATTCGAAAAATTAAGCTCGAGATTCCGCCACCGGCATCGCTTTACGAAGACGAACCCAATCTTTTTACAAAGAACGATGTTTTTTACGAACGGTTTAAAGACGGAAAAATGCGGCTGCGAGTGGGCGGGGCTTACCTCATTACATCGAAGAGTTGGTTCAACATGGTTTTCACCATGGCCCACGAGTTTGCTCATTCGATTGATCCCTGCGAAGTGAGAACTATTCACCTGGCGTTTCCTGCTTACGATCGTCTCACTGCCTGCTTCATGCATCAGCATTTGATTCGGGTTCAGAGAATTCGTCAGGAATGTGGAGAGAACGACCAGCTCTCTGAAACTTTTGCAGACTGGGTCGCTGTGAATATCATGGGTCGAACCTTGCAGCGCTACGCGCGCGAATTCGATCCGCAGCAGACCGTTTCGTCGGCGCTCAATTCGGTGATCGATCTCTGTGAACAAGACGAAAGTCTCTTCGCCGTCGATGATTCCGTTCATCCAAGTCCGCAGGTGAGAATCGAGAAAATTTTTGGACAGAGTCCATTGATTCGCGAAGTTTTGGGTTGTCCCGCGGAATACTCTTCTCAGCTCGGGTTTGAGTATTGCAGTTTTGACTGGAAGGTTCCGGGCGATTCATTGTAGGAGATGCTTATGACAAGCCGAATAAAAATGAGTTTGATTTCTGCTTTCGTCGCGGTTCTTGCTTCCTGTGCGGGTTTGCAAAGCTCTCCTCATACGGACGAAAGCATTGCCGAGAAGAGTCGAATCGACATCAGTTATATCCTAGGCCACAATCTCTATCGTTTTCACGCGGAGTCGCTTTCGAACAACGTGAGGGGGCAATCCTTCTTAGACAAGCAGCTTTTAAAGACGGCATCGCTTGACCGGTCGCGATATACGATTTGGGCGCAGAAGGTCATCGATTTTGTTAGCAATGCCAAACAGCAAAAGTCTGCGGAAGAGCTTGTTGCAGAGTGCCGCACGCCTTACAGCGTCACGCTCGAGATTGGCCAGCACAAGCACATTGCGAAAGGATGTCGGTCCGATCAGGACGGTGTCAAGCTCGCGCTGCTTGCGAAAGAAGCAGAGTTCCTCCTGTATTCCAAAAACTAAGAGTCTCTGATACTCCAGAGACTATGTATCAAAAGGCACTCGCGGGTTTCATCGAAGTGGTTTGTGGCAGCATGTTCAGCGGAAAAACCGAAGAACTCGTTCGCAGAATTAAGAGAGCACAAATCGGTCGTCAGAAGGTTCAGGTTTTTAAACCGGGAATCGATAATCGTTACAGCGTTGAGCACGTTCAAAGCCACGACTCCAATAAACATCCGTCCATTTCGGTAACGCGAGCGAGCGAGATTTTAGAATTGGTCGATGACAACACTCGCGTGGTGGGAATCGATGAAGCTCAGTTTTTTGATGAAGGCATCGTGGACGTCGCTCAAAAGCTCGCTTATCGAGGTATTCGCGTCATTATTTCTGGTTTGGACATGGATTTTCGAGGACAGCCCTTCGGCCCGATGCCGAAACTTCTAGCCGTGGCTGAAAGTGTGACCAAACTCTCTGCCGTGTGCGTTGTTTGTGGCGCCCCGGCAACTCGTTCTCAACGCATCGCTGGAATTACCGGTGCTGACGCGCCCAAAGTTTTGGTCGGAGCCAAGGATTTTTACGAAGCGCGCTGTCGCTTTTGTCACGAGCCGCAGGATTCACGTGTGCCTAAGCGCGCCCCCAGCCCCGAGGCAACGGCGTGAGCTCGAAAGGCCTTCCTCACAAAGACTCGCAGTTTTCTAAGGCCGCTTACCGTCTTTCCGAGATGGAACATCGGTATGGAAAAAATGTTCACATCTTATCGAATCCTTTTTTGCTGACCCATTTGGCGCAGCTTTGTTCGAAAGAAACGATTCAACCTCGGATTAATGAACTCGTCACTGCGCTCTATTCCTCGATGCTCGACATCGTTGTGAATCAGGAATTTCCTACCAAGCCTGCCGCGGTTGAAACGCGAATGGCAGAGTTTCATCCTGAAGGATTTTATCAGGGTCCCATTATTGATGCCGGTGTGCCCGTAGTTTCGGTGAATCTGGCTCGTGCGGGAACCGTGCCTTCGCATATTTGCTTTTCGGCGTTGAATTACTTTATGGATCCGCACAAGACTCGTCAGGATCACATCAGCATCGGCCGAACGACGAATGAGCAGCATCAAGTAACGGGCAGTCAGGTATCGGGCCACAAAATCGGCGGGAGTGCAGAAGGAGCCATTGTGCTTTTCCCGGATCCTATGGGAGCTACGGGTTCGACGCTCTGCGAAGCGGTCGATATGTATAAGAAAAGTCATGGGAAAGCCTTGAAATACATCGCCATGCATTGCATTGTGACCCCGGAATATCTTAAAAGGGTTCTAGGAGCTCATCCCGATTTAGTGGTTTATGCGATTCGCTTGGATCGGGGTTTGTCTCCTGCAAAAATTTTGGATTCCGTGCCTGGAACTTTTTGGGATCAAGAAAAAGGCTTGAACGAAAAGCATTACATCGTTCCCGGCGGCGGTGGTTTTGGGGAGATTTTAAACAATGCCTACGTCTGATGATAAACCGTTTATTGGCACGCCAAAAGAACTCATTCCCGAAGCGAAGCTTCAGTCGCGAGTGACTGAACTCGCCAACGAAATTAATCACGACTATCAGGGCAAAGAAATTGTTGCCATCTGCGTGTTGAAGGGAAGTTTTGTTTTCTTCTCCGACATCATTCGCCAGTTGGACATGCCGATGGTTTGCGAATTTTTAGGTGTGTCCAGTTACGGAAATAAAATGGTTTCCTCGGGTGAAGTGAAAGTCACTCTCGATTTGAACGAGCCGCTGGAAAACAAACACGTGATTATTTTTGAAGACATCGTCGACTCCGGTTTGACGATTTCCTATATTCTCAATGCTTTGAGAGCTCGTCGTCCGGCGAGCATTCGGACCTGCACGGCGTTGTTTAAGCCGGACAGCTTAAAAACCAACGTCGAAATCGACTATCTCGGTTTCAAGATCGGAAATGAATTTGTAGTGGGCTACGGTATTGACTATGCGGGAAAGTTCCGCGGGCTGCCGTTTGTTGGCTACATTGAGCATGAGCACTAAACGCCGAATTCACTCCGTAGCTCCAACTCGCATTGACCTCGCCGGCGGAACAGTCGACATCTGGCCGATTTATCTTTTCTTGAAGAATTCGATGACCATCAATGTGGGCATCGATCTTTTTGCAGAAGCCGAGTTAATTGAAACCGATCGAGACGTCGTTTTGGCTTCTGAAGATCAGAAGGTCGAACATCGGTTGACCTGGGATGAATTGGAAGGGGCTTCTCTTCCGCCCGGACTCTTGCTGCATCAGAAGCTTCTGACTTATTTTTCTAAAGAGAAAAAGGGTTTAAAAAAGACGGGTGTGATTTTGAAGACCCGAGCGCGGAGTCCGGCGGGTGCGGGACTGGGCGGTTCATCTGCCTTGAGTATTGCGATGATTGGTACGCTGGCGACGTGGTCGCGTGGAAAAATTAATCCGAAAAAAGATGGGGAGCGATTCATTGAAATCGTTCGCGATACTGAGACCACCGTTATTCAAGTTCCGGCAGGTCTTCAAGATTACTACGGGGCTATGTTTGGTGGCCTTCAAGCGTTACATTGGTTGCCAGGAGTTCCGGAAAGACAGAGCTTTCCTCCTAAGGTTTTAAAAGAACTTCAGAAACGTCTTTTGCTTTTCTATTCTGGTCAGTCCCGCAATTCTGGCATCAACAATTGGGTTTTATTTAAATCGTTCATCGACAAGCAAGGACCTGTTCGAGGTCAGTTCGAACAGATTACTCGAGCGACGCTTGATCTCCACGCTGCCTTGAAAAGGGGAGATTGGAATGCCGCTGCTCAGGCCATTGCGCAAGAGTGGAGCGTTCGGCACGAATTGGCCAAAGGCATTAGTACCCCGGAAATCGACCAAGCTTTTTCGATCGCGATGAAGGCTGGTGCACAGGCCGCCAAGATCTGCGGAGCGGGTGGGGGTGGCTGTTTCTTTATTTATGTGCCGAGCGGAAATGCCGCTACCATGAAGGCCATTCAAGACCAAATCATGACTCAGTGTCAGGGTATTCAACCGTTGCCCTTCCGGCTGGTGGGGCATGGGCTTCGCGTAAAGGTTTCAAAAGCGCGTGCAAAATAAATCCAATCGGTATTTGGGACTGGAATTAGCGGGTGCCCGAAATCAAAAAACGTCTCTAGCGGTGTTGGAATACTACCCCCGAGAAGAGAAAACTTTTCTCCTCGAGATCTGCGATAAAATTTTTGACGAAGACTCTTCCAATGACCAACGACTTCTGGATGTCATCCAAGAACATTCCGAGGGTGGGGCAAAGGTTCTGGCCGTGAATGTTCCGATGGAACTGCCCCCTTGTATTACCTGCTCCCGAAGTGTTTGCCCGCTTCCAACTCACTGTTCGGTACCGGCTGTGAAGTGGATGCGAGAATTTGAAAAAGCTGGCAAGAGAAAGGGCGGCGCTAAGAAAAGATGCCGGGATATTACGCCTTACACGCAAAGGCCTGTAGAGTTATTTCTGCGGCAACAGGTGTTGTCCAAAATCTCTGCTCATGCTCAATTCGAAATTGATGAGACGTTGGGGGGCAGTAAAGCCCCGCTGACGGCGAGAATGAATTTTTTAAAACGTCATTTGAAGAAGGCCAATCTGATTGAAGTCTCTCCGAAGCTTTCCATCGCACTTTTAAGCGAGAGATTGAGTCTTCATAAACGGGTGATTTCTTCTTACAGAAAGTTAGAAGAGGGTGCCCATGCTCGCAGCGAAATTCTAGAGATGTTGGGAAAAGAATACGGCGTATTTATCTACGAAAAAGACCTTCGTCGGTTGTCTCAAAGTCTAGCTGCATTTGACGCTTTTGTTTGCGCTTATACAGGATTACTCTTTGACATTGGAAGGTGCGTTAAGCCGCCCCGGGGATTTCCGGAAAAAACAGGCTGGGTGCACTATCCCATGACCGTCAACGTATGATTCACTATTTCACCACTCGCTTGGGAAGCGCTCTCATTACGCTTTTCTTTTTGGCAGTGATCACCTTTTTTACGCTGAGGCTTGCGCCCGGCGGTCCGTTCGATACTGAACGTGCAACTACTCCTGAGATTCAGGCCTCCATCAATCAGCAATATGGTCTCGACAGACCTTTGATTGTTCAGTTTGCAGATTGGTTTGCAGGAGCAGCGAAGGGCGATTTAAAAACATCCTTTCAATACTTAGGTCGTCCCGTATCCGAGATTATTTTTGGTGCCCTTCCCAATTCTCTGGTTTTGGGAGGTTGGGCCCTTCTTTTTGCCGTGGCATTGGGGCTCCCTCTAGGGGCTCTTGCCGCTTGGAAGCAAAATACGGTTTGGGATTTCTCGGCCATGTTTGCAGCCGTGGCAGGGGTTTGCTTGCCGAGCTACCTAGTGGCGAGCGTATTAATTCTAGTTTTTTCCATGTGGTTGCATTGGTTCCCCCCAGCGCTTTGGGAAGGGCCTCAGTCCTATGTTCTTCCAGTCATTACGTTGGGCTTAAGACCGATGGCGATTCTTGCGCGCCTAATTCGGGCATCCATGATTGAAGTCTTACGGAGTGATTATATTCGTACGGCACGCGCGAAGGGGCTTTCTCAAGGTTCCGTTGTGATGAAACACGCCCTGAAGAATTCGCTTATTCCCGTAGTGACATTGCTCGGACCGATCATGGCCAATCTCGTAACGGGATCCTTTCTCGTGGAATATGTTTTTGAAATTCCAGGGATGGGAAAACACTTCATTACTTCAGTGATTAATCGGGACTATCCTCTTGCACTGGGTGTGACGCTGATTTACGGCGTGATTTTAATTTCCTGTAATTTCTTCGTCGACGTTGCATATGGTTACATCGATCCACGAATTCGAGTCTTAGAGGAGGGGGCGTGAAAAAACTCTTCTCGAAGCATCCGCTAGCAGCCTGCTGTTTGGTCTACCTCCTATTTATTTCTTTGATGGCCATCTTTGCTCCTTGGGTAACGCCGTATTCCTACGAAACTCAGATTATTGCCGATAAGTTGCAGGGCCCGAGTTGGAAGCACTGGATGGGTACGGATACCTTGGGTCGCGATGTGTATTCTCGAATTGTTTATGGCGCTCAAATGTCTTTGGCGGTTGGAGTGCTCACCTCTCTTTTTGCATTGGCTTTAGGAACAGTGACTGGCGCTGTGGCTGGATACAAGGGGGGATGGGTCGATCAGTTGCTGATGCGGGTGGTAGATTTGTTTTATACCTTCCCCTCCATTCTGCTCGCGATTTTGATCACGATTGTATTGGGGCGAGGTGCTCCCGGAATTCTGTTGGCGCTCGGACTCACAGCTTGGGTCACTCAAGCGCGACTGGTTCGAGGTCAAGTTCTTCAGGCCAAAGAAATGGCTTATGTGGAGTCTGCCAAAGCCATGGGGGTTACAGATTTTTCAGTGGTCTGGAAACACATTCTCCCCAATCTTTGGGGACCCATTATTGTCTCTCTGACTTTTCAGATTCCTACCAACATCATGGCTGAAAGTTTTCTTTCGTTCATTGGACTGGGACTCCAACCGCCATTCTCGAGTTGGGGTACTCTAGCGAACGACGGATTCCGTGCTATGAGAGCCTATCCCCATCTCATCATTTTTCCAGGCACGGTTCTCTTCATCAGTATGCTGGCGTTCAACTATTTGGGAGACGGACTCAGAGATCTCTTGGATCCGCAGAGTCGAGTCGGAACCGGGATTTAATTTTTTCCGAATTTGGCTTCCCCCGTGGCAAGCAGATCGCCTTTTTGATTCACTGCTTTTAAATCCAAAGTAATTTCCTGGTCAGTAACGTTCGAAACCTTTCCTTGAACGGAAACAGTGTCACCGAGAAGGGTCATCCCTAGAAAGCGTGTTTTGAAGTTCGTAAGAGACCAGCCCTTCTTTAGAGCAAGGTATTTTTCAGCGGTGTTGGCAACAAAAGCCGAAATCAACATACCGTGGGCAATGCATCCCGGGAGACCGGCTTTTTTTGCAATAGCTTCGTCCCAGTGAATGGGATTGGGGTCGCGCGCTGCTTTTCCGTAAGCTTTGAGCTGTGGCAGGGCAATGGGTGGAAATGAAACAGGGGTAATGAGATCTCCTTTCTTCATTAGCCGACTCCTCGCGCTACTACGGTGGTTTTAGATGTTGCAGACAAACTTCCATTGGAAGAGATCTTCGAGGTGAAAATCAAAAAGGACATCACACCGTTCTTCCCTTCCTTTTTGGTGACCTGGGTGAATTCTGTTTCAAACTGAATAGCACTTCCTGGGCGAATTTCCTTCTCGTAGGTGTATTCCTGCTCACCGTGCAGGATTTGAGGGAGCGGCACACCGATTTCCTTTAAGAGGTCGAACTCCCCGGTTCGAAGGGTGGTCAAATAGGTGGGAGGAATCTTCTCTTGATTGAAAGGAATTCCTACAGCCTCACAAAAAGCTTTTACGTCTTCGGGCTTCAGAGTTTCAGAGTACGTGCCGGTTTTCTTACCAACAAAGCTCTCCAGGTTCATTCGACGTTTACCTTTTTTAAGAAAATGTAATTCATCGGGTTGATCTCAAATCCCCTCACCCGTTTTTGCACTAGTGCGAGATTGGGTTCGTAATACAGCGGCAGAATGATCACGTCATTTTCTAAGATCTGCTTCTGCATTTCTAAGTAAGTTTTTGTTCTCACGCTTGTGCTAGATCCCTGGCGTGCCTGGACGACCTGGGCATCAAACTTTTCGCTCTTCCAAGCGGTTCGATTGTTTCCAGAGGCCGAAGTAAAGACGGAGAGGAAATTGTCCGGATCGGGATAATCTGCGCTCCAGCTTGTAATAAATATTGGGAAACTTTTTAAATCTAGCTGTGCACGGAAGGTTTTATTGTCGAAGCTGATGATGTTGAGAGTGACGTTCAAATTCTTTTTAATTTCAGCTTGAATGAACTGCGCCAAAGTCATGGTCTTATCCCAGTTCGGAATGAGCAGGTCGATGGTGATGGGACGAGTGGTGTCGACGCCTGAGCTTCGTAGTTCCGCTTTGGCTTGAACTGGATCATATTTCAAGCCGAGTCTGGGAGAATGTCCAGAAATCTTCGGTGGAACAAAGGTAGTGGCGGCAGATTGCTTTCCATGAAGCACCCCTTCGATTTTCGATTTGTCGATGGCCATGGAAATTGCTCTTCGAACTTTTACATTCGAAATAGGATACTTATCTGTCACAAACCCCATGTAGGCGGTTTTAAGATAAGGAAAGGTTTTGAGATCCGATCGAGAATGTAACCGGTTCAAATCGACGATGGAAAGATCCGTGAGCACGTCAAACTTTCCGCTTTCGTAGAGGCTGAGCGCAGTAGAATCATCTTTCACGATGAGAGCGACCACCTTCTCAATATTTCCGCGCTTAGCGTAGTAGTGAGGATTGGCTTTCAATACAATCTTCGAATCGAAGTCGTAAGACTCCAAAGTAAATGGCCCTACGGTTTGCATTCTGCCGGGTTTGGCCCAAGCTTCGCCGGCCTTGGAAACAATGTCCTTTCTCATGGGAAAGGTGACCCAGAAGCTGGGAATATAAATCCAATGTGCGATGGGCTTGTTCAATCGAACTTGCAAAGTGTAGGGATCGAGAACTTTTATTCCCACTTTGCTGAAGTCTTTTATTTTTCCTTTGTAAAAATCTTCGGCGCCTTCGATATCAAAAAGTAAATAGGCATATGCCGCAGCAGTTGAAGGGGTGAGCAAGCGTTGCCAGCTGAAAGCAAAATCATCGGCTTGTAAAAAAACGCCGTCGGACCATCGAACTCCTTTTCGAATTTTGAAAGTGTAAGTACGTTGGTCGGCGCTCTGTTTCCAGCTCTCGGCTAAGGCAGGAATGGGTTGAGTCGAGCTCTCGACTGCGACCAAGCCTTCCATCAAGTTCATCATGAGAAAGGTTTCGATGGGGGTGTGAGCGCGATTCCAATCGAGCGTTTCGGGATCACCCAAAAGTCGAAATGTGAATGTTTTAGGTGAAACGGCGGAAGAGGAAAGGGGTAGGCAGAAAAATACGCCGAAAACTATCCAGCGAAGAAACCTAGAGTGGAATCTCATTCGTCCAGATTAACAATTTCTACGACAACGTCACCTAGGATTTTGCTCTGGCAGCCTAAACGCGAAACATCTGTGCGACCATCCAGGGTTTCCATACGGTCCAGCTCTTCTTCCTCGGGGGGGGCAAGCTGATCCATTCCGGATTTGACGAGAACGTGGCAGGTCGTGCAGGCACAGAACCCTCCACAGGCGTGCATCAAGGGCACGTCATTGGCGATGGCCACATCAAGAATTCTCTCGCCCGCTGGAACATCGAAGCTTTGATTCACTGGTAAGAAGGTGATTTTAGGCATGACGACTTAGGCTGAGAAGCTAGAACCACAGCCGCAAGTGCGCTTGGCGTTGGGGTTGTTGAAAACGAAACCCGTGCCGTTCAAACCATCTGAGAAATCCAATTCTGTTCCGCTGAGGAATAAAAAAGACTTCGCATCGACGATGACTTTTACGCCGCCGTATTCAAAAACTTTGTCGGAATCAGCGGGTGGTTCCTTATCGAAACCGAGCTTGTAGCTCATGCCGGAACAGCCGCCACCCGTGACCATCACGCGAAGTGAGGATGTAGCGGAGCTCGGGTCGCTGCCTTGAATTCTTTTGATCTCGCTGACTGCTTTTTCTGTGACTTTAATCATACTGTTCTCTAATCTTACAATAAGACACGGGAATTGTAAATAAGGTAATGATATTATTGAGTAATTTCGATAACTTGTTAGATCTTCTCGCCCATCTTCTGACTTCGTCGAGTGGCTGCTAGTACCGCTTTAATCAAAGTCACTCGAAGTGCGCCTTCTTCTAATGCCATGAGGCCGTCGATGGTGCAACCGGCCGGGGTGGTGACTTCGTCCTTTAATGCCGCTGGATGTTGGCCCCCCTCGATGACCATTTTCGATGCACCCATCAAAGTTTGAGCGGCAAGTAAGGTGGATGTTTTTCTCGGCAAGCCGACTTTCACTCCGGCTTCGCTCAGGGCCTCGATCATTAAATAAACGTAAGCTGGGCCACAACCGCTTAAACCGGTGGCGCCATCCATTAAGTCTTCCGTGATGGTCGCTGTTTCGCCGACTGTTTTGAAAATCGCCTCGGCCTTTTTCAAGTGGGATTCATTAGAGTGTTCACCAGCGGTGAGGACCGTCATTCCTTCTCCCACCAAGCAGGGAGTGTTTGGCATGGCACGGATGATGGGAGAGTTTTTTCCCAAAAATTTTGAAAGCTGTTCGGTAGTCAGGGCAGCACAGATGGAAATTAACAGCTGGCCCGATTTCCACTCTTTCGAAATCTCCTTCAAGGCAGCCTCAGCTTGATGAGGCTTTACGCAGAGAATGACGATGTCCGAATCAGCAGCCAATTTTTTATTATCGTTGTGACATTTAATCTTGAGGCGTGAAGCCGCTTCTTCTGCGCTTTTCTGAGAATGGGTCGTTGCCTGAATGGAGTAATCTTTGCCGTGGCTGGACTTCATGATTCCGGAAGCCAAGGCCTCCCCCATTTTTCCGAGTCCGATGATTCCGATTTTCATTAGTAAGGTCCGTGTCCTTGTGCGCGGCGAATGGCATCTGCGATTTCACGAACCGCACCCCAGCCCCCGGGAGTTTCAGTGACGTAGTGTACACGACCCTTCACGGGTTCCACTGCGTGAGGAACTGTGGCGCTAAAACCCACTTTTTCTAAAACAGGGATGTCAAAAAGGTCATCGCCCATGAAGGCCATTTCTTCGTATTTGAATTTGGTACTGGCCGCGATTTTCTCAAGCGCCTTGATCTTGTCTTCGTCGCCCAAGAAGACGTGTTGAATTTTTAGGAACTCCATTCGGGTGCGAACGTCTTTAGAATCGCCACCGCTGATGATGGCGACTTGAATTCCAGCCTTCATCAAAATCTTCAGGCCATAGCCGTCTTTGATGTTGAAAAAGCGAGTCCAGCCGTGATTTTCGAGCCAAAAAATTCTTCCGTCGGTGAGAACGCCATCGACATCTAGAATCAAAATTTTAATTTTTTTCAGGCGCGCTTGAATATCCGGCGTTTCCAGAAGCTTGCCGGAGCTAGTGGTCGATGTCATGTCAGCATATCCCCCGTGAGTAATTTCGGCTGGCTGGTCGTCAATTCACGAATGGCTAAAAGTTGTTTGATGAAGGCGCCTACGTGTTCCAAGTAAAATGCATTGGGGCCGTCGCTCTTCGCTTCTTTGGGGCGAGGGTGACATTCCATAAACAGCCCATCCGCACCTGCTGCAAAAGCAGCACGCGCCAACGTCTCGAGATTTTCGCGTTTACCGCCTGTACTTTTTCCGCCGCCCGCTGCACCCGGGGTTTGAATCGAGTGCGTGGCATCGTAGATCACCGGTACGCCAAACTTCTGAATCGTTTGAAAAGAAGTCATATCGACAATGAGAGCGTTGTAACCAAAGCTCGAGCCGCGCTCGGTGATGCAGAACCATTCGTTGGAAGGCTTGGTCGTAGCAGTCCATTTGCCCGGTTCGTTTCTATAAAAGCGTTCTTCGACTGCTCGAACTTTTTCGACGATGTTCTTTGCATCCCAAGGAGCTAGGAATTGGCCCTTCTTCACGTTGAGTCGACGACCGTGCTTGAGAGCTGCTTCCGCGCCAGCAACGATCAAATCGGTCTGGCGGCAGAGGAAGGCTGGAATTTGTAAGAAGTCGACGATCTCGGCCACGGGCCTGGCTTGTTCTGGGGTGTGGAAGTCCGTGCAAAGAGGCAATCCCGTTTTTTCTCTCACGCGCGCAAGGAGCTTTAATCCCTCGTGCATTCCTGGGCCGCGAAATCCATCGATCGAGGTGCGGTTCGCTTTATCAAAAGACGCCTTGAAATAAAGTTTCACGGGTAACGAAGAGAGTTGGCGTTTGAGTTCCTGCGAGACTTCGGTCAACAGACCTTCGTCTTCAATTACGCACGGACCCGCAATGACTGTCATCGGATGTTTTGTGGACATACTTCTGGTTACCCTCTCAGACCTATTTAGGCCTTAGATGATAATCCGGGAAGGGAAGATTGAACACCCTTGTGATTTTCTTTCGACGCACGGATGAATCCGGAGAACAGGGGGTGCGAATGCAGCGGTTTGCTGAGGAATTCGGGGTGGAACTGACATCCCAGGTACCAAGGGTGGTCTGCCAATTCGACCATTTCAACCAAATCTCGTTGAGTGGTCTTGTCGAGGTGGCGCCCCGAAATGACCAACCCCCGTTCTTCTAGCTGACCGCGAAACGCATTAGAAACTTCAAAACGGTGGCGATGGCGCTCCGAAATCATCTCTTTTCCGTAAGCTTGGAATGCCTTCGTCGGTTTCCCATTATATTTAGGCAGGACTTGGCAAGAATAAGCCCCCAAACGCATGGTACCGCCCATGTCGGTGACCCCTTTTTGGGACTCCATCATGTCGATGACATTGTATTTTCCGTCAGCTCGAAATTCTGCTGAGTTGGCTTCCTGAATACCGCAAACGTTGCGAGCATATTCAATAACCGCGAGTTGCATCCCCAGGCAGATTCCAAAATACGGAACGCCTTCGGTGCGTGCATATTTGGCAGCTAAGATTTTTCCTTCGATTCCGCGCTCGCCGAATCCGCCCGGAACTAAAATTCCATCGACGGTCTTCAAGGCATCGAGTTTTCCTTTTTCGATCTCTTCGGAGTCGATGTAAACCATGTTCACTCGAACATCGTTTGCAACGCCACCGTGGATCAATGCTTCACTCAAAGATTTGTAGCTGTCGCGCCAGTCCGTATACTTGCCGACGATACCAATGGTGACTGCACCCTGCGGTTCGCGAATTTTTTCGACCATCGCAGCCCATTTGCTTAAGCTCGGGCGGCCGGTCCAGATGCCCAGCTTTTCGCCAATCTTGTCATCCAAGCCTTCTTCGTGGAAGTAGAGCGGGACTTCGTAAATGCTGCTGACGTCGACCGCGCTGAAAACTTGTTCTCCGGGCAGGTTACAGAAGAGACCGATCTTGTCCTTCACATCTTTCGGAAGCTTGCGGTCCGAGCGGCAGAGCAACATATCCGGTTGGATCCCGATTTCGCGTAACTCTTTTACGCTATGTTGAGTGGGTTTCGTTTTCAATTCTCCAGCTGCCCCGATGTAGGGCACCAGAGTCAGGTGAATGAAGAGCACGTTGCCTGCGCCTTCTTGGGTTTTCATCTGACGAATGGCTTCTAAGAAGGGCAAACTTTCGATGTCGCCAACTGTGCCACCCACCTCGACAATCGCTAGGTCTGCGTCTTCAGAGGCGTCGTGAATATGTTTTTTAATTTCATCGGTGATGTGAGGAATGACTTGAACTGTTTTGCCGAGATATCCGCCTGCACGTTCTCGGCGAATGACTGCATCGTAAATACGGCCGGTGGTGAAACTATTCTTCCGAGTAAAGTGTGCGTTGTTCACAAAACGCGAGTAGTGACCCAGGTCGAGGTCGGTTTCTGCGCCATCATCTAATACGAAAACTTCGCCGTGTTGAAACGGACTCATGGTTCCGGGATCCACGTTCAAGTACGGATCCATCTTAATCATCGTCACCTTGATGCCCCGATTTTCTAAAAGCATTCCAATCGACGCAGCACTGATTCCTTTTCCGATGCTGGAAAGCACGCCGCCGGTGACAAAGATATATTTGCGTTGTTTAGCCATGGGTGTCTCTTTCTTTATCGAGCATGCGTCTCACCGTTTCGAGATCTTCGGGCGTGTCCACGCCAATCGAAGTAAAGTTTACTTCAGTGATCCCGATCGGAATTCCATGATCCATTGCTCGGAGTTGTTCTAGCATTTCTCCCTCCTCAAGAGGAGAGGAAGGTAAGCTCAAAATTTTATGCAGGGTTTCAGTCGTATAAGAATACAGCCCGACGTGTCGATGGCAGGCAAACTTCTTGCCCTTCTGAGGAACTGTGCCGCGAGTGTAGGGAATTCCAAATCTCGAAAAATAAATGGCGCGTCCGTTTCGATCAGCGATGACTTTTACGACGGCAGGGTTTGAAAGATCGGCAGGATCCGTAAGCGGCGTCATCACCGTGCCCATCGAAAACTTACCCGACGCCACGAGGTCGGCAGCTTTCTCAATCGCCTCAGAGGACATGAGGGGCTCATCGCCCTGAATGTTGATGTAAACGTCCGCGGGGAACTTACTTGCCACATCCCCTACTCGGTCCGTTCCGCTACGAATATCGGGAGAAGTCAGGATGGCTTCGCCACCAAACTTTTGAACTGCAGCCACGATCCGCTCGTCGTCGGTAGCCACCAAAACGGCGTGCAAACCTCGAGCGCGTTTGGCGCGTTCGTAAACATGTTGGATCATGGGTTTTCCGTGAATATCGGAGAGGGGTTTGCCCGGCAGTCTCGTCGAGGCAAAGCGCGCGGGGATTACAGCAACAACCCTCATGTAGAAGTAGACTAGACTATTGGTCGGATAATTACAAGGAGAGAATGCTTTTTAAGGCCGGTCAGAGCTGGATTTCCATCTCCGGCTTCCAAACGCCCTTCCACTCTTTGATTTTGACTTTGGGACGGCCGCTTTCCGATTGGAGCGGGTATTCGATGAAGCCATAGGTCAGGCGCGTACGAGTGCCGTATTCGCTAATGGCGAGGCTGGTGACTTCGTTCCAGGAGCCCTCATTAAAATACTCTTTTCCCTCACGCCATTGGCGGTAGCGCAGAATATGCGTGTGACCGAAGATGACGGTGTGAATGTCGGGGTTGTCTTCGAGGATCTTGAAGGCAATCCGATCGTAGTTGGGATAGAGCGTGATCTCCTTAATAAGACCGAGAGTGGCGCGCACGCTTTGACCGATTTGGAATCGGCGATGAAAGAGGGCGGTGTCGAAAATAAATTTTGCGATTTTTAGAAGCGTTTTGAATCCCCAAAACGGATCGTGAATCAGCGTCCAAATAATGAAAGTTTGGAAGGGACGAACTTTGTCGACGTGGGGGCGGGCCTGCTTAATTCCCGGGAGCATAACCGCGACAAAAAGGGAACCCCACGGGAGATTCAAAACGGGTTCAGGCAATCCCTTTGTAATGAAGGGGCGACGTAAATCGGTTTGAGCGAAGCGCTCGTATTGTTGACCGTGCTCAATGTAGACGCCGTCGAATTGATAGCAGACGTCGTAGAAGCGAACTTCTGCTCCGCACGCCTCCGAGAAAGCTTTTCGGGGCAGATCAAACATCATTCCCACATCGTGATTTCCCACCACATAGGAAATGCTGTGATTGGGAGCGGCCGCAAATCGTCTCAAAGCTTGAAAGAATTCGGGATGTCCCGCGACGATTCTGTGAATGGCGCGGGTCACGGAACGTTCAGTAATCGTGTGGGTGTGAATTCCCCAGGTGTCGATCTGGAGGAGGTTTAAAATATCTCCGTTTAAAACGAGTTCGACTTCTGCGTCCGCAAAACTTCCGGTGCGATGGTAGGTGAGAAATTCTGCGAACTCACGATCGTAGAAAAAATCTTCGAGAATGTTCTGTGTCCCGTCCTTGAAATAGCGGCCCTTTCCTAAGTGGAAGTCGCTTACAACAAGTTTATACCGGCGGTCAGGCACCGCGGTTCTCCTTCTTTTTATTTGGAGGAGCGGGTGTGGTATCAGCGACGGCTGTTGCTGCAGGTGGCTCGGGAGTAATGACCGTCTTCATGCCGGGAGTTTCTACTGGAGCCACGACGTGTTCATTCGACTGATTGGGGTCCATGGGGTCGGCAATGATCACGCGGTTTTTAGTGGTCTTCTTGCCCCCGTACATAGCTTTGTCGGCTGCCTCGATAATGTCCTTCTTAGAAGAAGCGTGTTGCGGAAAGAGGGCCACCCCGATTGAAACGGTGAAATGAATGTTCAAGCCTTCTTCTTCGATGAAGTTCTTTACTTCCACCGATTGGCGAATGCGCTCAGCAACCGTGCGTGCTGTTTCTAAGTCGCAGGGGGAAAGTACTGCGACGAATTCGTCACCACCGTAGCGGAAGAGCGTGTCTGTTTCGCGAACATATTTTTTCAGGTGTTCACCCAGTTCGTTCAAAAGCTTGGTTCCGACTAAGTGGCCGTGCGTATCATTCACGCTCTTGAAGCGGTCTGCGTCGATGAACAGAATGGCAAACGAACTTTGGGATTTCAGCGCCTGAGCAATTTCGCGATCCAAAATATAATTCAGATAGCGGGTGTTGTAGAGACCGGTGGCATCGTCCACGTACACCAGGTGTTGCACGCCCAAGTATTGTTGAATGTTTTTTCCAGTCACTTCGATTTGAGCTCTTAGAATCTTGAGCTGACCTTCGAAGGCTTCCAGCGAGTTGGGTCTTTCGGGTGAAAGGCAAACGCAGAAATAGTCGGCATCACCGGCACATTTAAAACGAAACACAAAGAGCCCTGGTGTTAGCTGACCGCGATCGATGAATCGGTAGAATTCACCCGTCTCAACCATTTTGGGCATGGGGTTCGTCGCATAAAGAGAGATGTCGAGAATTTCCTCTACCGCCCGGGATTTGCGGACTTTCTCATTCCCGGTGTTTTCAGTTCCCAGTCGAACCGGGCTTCCGTTGGCCACAGTGTAGATGGCCGAGTGATCCGAAAAAAGTTCCCGAGTGAGATAGCTTTGAACGATGCTGAAAATGCGATCTTGTTCCATCGCCGCCGAAATACTTTGGCAGCTGTTCAGGAGGTTGAGGTAACTGGACGCGCTGTCGTTTTCGCCGAAGAGAAGTTTCTTATCGAGTCCACGCTTTACAGCGAGTTGAAATGTTTCGGGGTTGCAGGGCTTCTTGAAATAATCTTCCGCGCCCATTCGAATGGCGGCTACCGCTTCTTCAATCGATGCTTCTGAAGAAATTAAAATCACGCTGGTCAGCGGGCTTGCACGCTTGATTCGATCCAACACGCTCAAGACTTCGGTGTTTAATTTGTGCGGAGGCTTCTTCATTTCATCATGAGTAGTGGGAGAAAGTGTGGACGTATCCGCAACCACCAAGTGGTAGTTCAGATTGGTGACCCAATCGAAACTGCTTTCAACGTGTCGAACGACGTCAATCTGGCAGTCCGCCACCTGACGAATCAGCCCCGAATAGAGGTCCGTCTGCTGGGGATCTTGCTCGACCAAGAGAACGCGGTACGAGGTCAGATGTTGAGGTTCTTTACGTTGTCTCATCTCATCCAGTTTTACGATACAGCCTTGTCACTGTACTTATCTGGTCCAGATCCGGTGTTTGAAGAGGTTTCGGAATTAGGCTCGGGCTCTAATACACCCTCAGCAACACGTACGACCTGGGCAGCCTTGGTTAAACGGTCCCGCAGCTCGGCGGTTAGGTTCTTTTCTCGCGCATACTGATCCTGCAAGAGATCCATATTGAACTCGAGCAGATCAATCTTTCTTTTCAGCTCTAAGATTTTATTCTCTCTGGAACTGATGAGAGCTTCGGAATCCTTTTTTACTATTTCCAATCGATTTTCCAACTCTTTTTCGCGGACGCGAATTCGTCGGATATCAATGCGAACGCGTTCTTTAAGTTGTTCGATGTTTTCGTTGATTTCTTTCACCCGATTTTCCAGGATGCGAACCTTGTCGCTCTTGGCCTTGAGTTGGAATCGGAGCTCCCCGCTTTCCACCGTGAGCGTTTCCATGGCGTAGGCTTTATCGCGTTCAAAGTTCTCGAGCTTCTTTTTCAGTTCGTCGATTTGATGGTTAAGTTCGCGGCCGAGTGCCTTCTCTCTTTGAAGGTCGTTCTCAATATTGTGAACCTGGTCTTTAGCGCGTTTGAGTTGGGTGGAAAGGGCCACCACGTCCTGCTCGCGAAGCATGAGATACTTTTTGAGCGTGTCTTCGTCCGGAGTCTGAGCTGCTCCACCGGGAACGACGGCATCGCCCACTGCGACCAAATGAATCTCTTTGGTCTCGGTCGGTTTCTTTTCTTTGATCGTTTCGCTGAGGCCGAGTGGCGTCTCCGGAGCTTTCGGCGCGAGGTAAGGCATCTCGCGTGCAATCATCGCATCCGATTCAGAGTCGCTCTCTTTTTCGGATTCTATGGCTGGAGTCGACTTCTCTTCCTCTTCAACGTTGTCAGCACCGCTGGCTTTCTTCTTGTTGCGACCCAGGAGTGAACCGAGCAAGGCCGCTAGACGCGGTTCCTTCACGGAGGGTTCATCCGGGCTCACATTGATGCTGGTGTTGGGTTCTTTGCCTTCGTCATCGCCCGGCTTCGCCATCAAGATGGAAATGGAAGTGGGTACGAAGCCCTCTTCTTTTCCTGGTGGCTTAGGAGGTTTGCTTCCCGACGGGCGCGGAATGTCGACCTTGGAAATATCGACAGCTTCGACGTCCTTCAGGGGGGCAAAGTCCGGCGGTGGAGCGCCTACGTTCATCACGGTCGGAATGGACGGCGATGTGACTTCTCCGGCGGGCGGAGCCGAGAGGCTAATGTCGCTGGGAGTGGGTGTTCCGAAATGCTTCGAAGCATCTTCCAAGACGATCCCGGTATTCGTAAACGGAACTTCGGGGTATTGGCCGTCCGCGATGGGGGTTGTGGCAGTGCCTGCGCCGACTGCATTGGAAGGGCGCCATTCGCTGCCTAAGACGCCATCGAAGAGATCGGTCAACTGACCTAGACTAAATGGAAATTTTAGGTAAGCATTGACGCCTTGGGACGAATTCTGGTGAGCTGCGAATTCCGAGTTTCCCCATTCCTGAGAGGTCAGAATGATGGGGAGATCCGACTGATTCGGGTCGGCCTTCACCTTTTCAATAAATTTGATGCCGAATTCTTTGGATGCGAGGGAACTGGCCAGTCCTTCGCGGTGCACGACGGCCAGCTCTACGCTATTGCCGTGAAGTTGGAGCATCTGCCAGGCTTCCACTTCGTCTTCAGGCAAAAGGACCGAGACGCCCAGTGGGCGCAGGTCTGCGATAAGTTCATGCGCTGCGTCGATTTGAGGATTCAACAGTAGAATCTTCATCACTTTTCTCTTCGGACAAACTGTGAGGTAAGTTGACACTGAAAATTGGAAAAGCTAAGGTTTTCACGTGGCTCAACAAGGTGCTTTAAAGGGCTCCGATCAGGTTACTCTCCTTGTCTTTAAGGATAACCTGACGGCAAGGACGCTATTAGTTCCCCTCCGATGGATTCTCCGTTTGGGATTGGCGGTGGGGTTTTGTATTCTGGTGGCTTCGACCGCCAGTTTTTTGGCGATTCGTTTCTATCGAGTCGCTCGCACGGCTGATCCGTCCCGATTCCAAGAAATTGAAAAAGAGTTGGATGACATCCGGGCTTCGTACCGTTCCCTAGAAGCCAAGGTCGGTGGTGGTGCGTTGCCGGCTGTCACGCCTTCGGCACTGGAATCCGCTCCTGCACCGGCGGTCACTTCGGCCCCCGTCACCTCCCCCAGCAATATCGCTTCCATGGGATTTTTGAGCTGGGTGACTGGCAAACCGATGGCTGCACCGCCTGATGCGGCAACCATTCCGGTTCGGGTGAATCAACCTCGAGCCATTTGGCGCGGAAAAACTCTGCGTGTGCAATTTACTCTTCAATACGTCAAGACCGACGGCGGCGGTTTACAAGGCCGAGTCGTCGTTCTAGCGCGTGGGCCGCAAGCGCTGATGGCTTATCCCGACGGCGTGATGAACTCTGAAAGCGGCACGCTCTTAGATACTAAGCGTGGCGAATATTTTTCAGTGAAACGCTTGCGAGAAGTGCGCGCGGACTTTGGTCCTTTCACGAACCGAAAAGATATCAACGAAGTTCAAATCCTGCTTTTCGATTTGAACGGCGCACAGCTTTTGTACGCGTATAAAGTTGCCCCTGAAGTGGGCAAAGCTGCTCATGTGGAAAGTGAAGCTCCCGATGCGGCAGCGCCTGCGGACGGTGCTCCGGCTGGGCAGGCTCCCGCGGTTCCAGGAGCAGCACCTGCTCCGAGCACACCCGCTACGCCGGAACAACAAGAGTGATGCAAAAAGAAGCGCAGATTTCAGAATCCACCATCAACGTTATTGCCGAGGGCAGTCGCCTCGAAGGAAAGATTTGGCTCAAGCACATTTCGCGCGTGCACGGCACGTTGGTGGGTGATGTGCACGCTGTTGCGGGCAGTGTTCTTGTTTTGAAAGAAACATCTGTCGTGGAAGGAAATATCCACGCGGACACTCTTTACGTCGATGGTTACGTGAAGGGGGATATTCGTGCGGGCACGAAAGTCGTGGTGTCCGGCTCTGGTCGCGTGATTGGAAAGATTCAATGTCCTTCCATTACCATCGACTTCGGTGCTTTCTTTGAAGGCCAATGCATTATGGAGTCCGTAAAGCCCAACCTCGATCCCGAGGTCGGTGGCACGGCTCTGAGCTCGACCTAAATCAGATCTTTCACACGAATCTTTTTAAACTTCTTGAAGCCTTCTTTTTCCAGGCTCTTCTTGGCGGCTGAATAATCGCAAGCCAAAGTGATGACCAGGTTGTCGATGTCGAAATATTTTTTCACAGCCGCTTCGACTTCGGCTTGAGTCACCTTGCTCGTTTCGGGAACAAACTCGTTGAGATAGTTGGGACCTAAATCAAAAACTCTTCCGGTCAGCCATCGGGATGCCACCGCAGTGAGGGTGGACACCGTCAGAGGATAGCCTCCAACCAGGTAGTCTTTCGCGAGCTGCACTTCTTCAGCGCTGATGGGACCTTTCTTGAACTCCTTCAACATCTCGAGAGTTTTATTGATGAGCTGGCCCGCCACTTCATTTCGGGTGGCTGCTGTGATCGAGTAGCTCGCGCCCTCTTTGTTGTAGTTGAAGCCGCTCGTAATCGAGTAGGTCAGCCCCATTTTATCTCGTATGACAGAGTTGAGGCGGCTGTTGAAGTATTCTCCGAATAGAGAATTTCCGACAGCAAGCGCGTAGCGTTCCGGAATTTTATAGGGAGGCGCTTTGAAACCGATCTTCACTTGAACCTGGGTGAGACCGGGCCGATCCACAATCAGAATTTCATTTTTAGCGGGAGCGTGTTTCCAAGCGCCTTTTTTAAAGTCGCGAGCGGGCGATGTTTCCGGTTTCCATTTTCCAAAGGTGGAAAGAATCTGATTTTTCACTTCGCTTCGATTTACTCTGCCCACGACCAGAATCATCGAACCTTTTGGAATAAAATGTTTCTTATAAAAAGAAACCACATCTTTCTTAGATACCCCTTTAAATTCGTCGAGAGAGAAAACCGTATTTCGGTAATAGGTGCTGCCAGAAGAAATGACTCGCTCAAAGGCCAGCGAGGCGGTGAGGTCGCTGTAATCTTCAAGGTGGTTCCAGCGATCCACGATGCGGGCGTGTTCACGTTTTACTTCTCCGTCTGGAAAATCTGGATGGAGGGTGACAGCGCTCAACCAATCTAAGAGCGCTGGAGCGTCGGGTGCTAAGCCGTGAACTCCAATCATCAACCAATCTTGTTCCACATTAATGTAACGAGAAGCACCGAGTTTTTCGATCGACTCGGCCATCTGTTGAGAGGTCAAACCTTTGGAACCTCTCTCTAACGCATTGGCCAAGAGTTCGATGGTTCCTGATTTTCCCGTGGGGTCGTCTCGATGTCCCGATCTCACGAGCAAAATAAAATCAGTGACGGGAATGGCATCGTTTTGAAACCAGGCTATTTCTAAGCCGTTCGGGAGAGTTTCTAGTTCAGGAATTGGAAGTTTCACAGCCGGATCTGCCGCAAAAGCACTGGAAGCGAAGAGGATGAGAACGAGAAAACGTCGGATCATTTGGCCGCCTTCTTCTTCTCGGGCATGACCGTAATAACGGTGCGGTTGTTGGGAAGCAGATATTTCTCTGCCACACGTTTCACATCTGCCGCCGTCACCCGGGTGTACTTCTGAATGTCGTCTGAATATTTCTTCGGGTCTTCTAAGATCATTGTCACGGTACCAATCAGCTGAGCCAGCCCGTGTTGAGTGCGCACGCTATCGACCAATTGAACGGTGAGCTGACGAACTGCAGCTTGAATTTCTTTCTCTTTCACCGGAGTGGTTTGAACATCTGAAATGAGGCGATCCATCTCTGCTTCAGCCAGGCTCGTCGATAGGTTTCCGCGCATCGTTCCGCCAATAATGAAAAGCCCCGGATAGGTCGGCGTGAAATTGGAGCCACCGACTCCCCAGGCGATGTCGCGCTCTTCGGTGAGGCGTCGATAGGCGCGTGAGCTCGTCCCTTCGAAGAGAATATTCGACAATACATCGAGAGCGTACGCATCGTCATCGTGAGCCGATGGTACATGGTAGGCGTATGTGAAGCGTTCGCTCGGTGTGGGTTCGTACATCACCAAGCGGCGTTCGCCCTCTTGCTCGGGTTCCTTTTCAAAATCGCGCTTCGGAATTTTACCTGAAGGGAGGTGCCCGTAAGCCTTTTGAATCATGTCGAAGACTTCTTTGGATTTAATGTCGCCCGCTACAATCACTGCCGCATTGTTGGGGCGGTAGTAATCTTTGTAAAATGCAGTCATTTTTTCCAAAGTTAGACTGGCCAAATCTTCCGGATAACCAATGACAGGATTTCTGTAGGGGTGACGTGAAAAGGCCATCTGCCAGAGGGCTTCCTGCGTTTTTCCGCCAGGAGTGTTTTCAGTTCGGAGATGTCTTTCTTCAAAAACAACCTGGCGCTCGGAATTGAGAATTTCCTGAGTGAGGGTCAGATTATTCATGCGATCCGATTCAATTTCGATCACCTTCGGAAGCAGGCTCGAAATAAAGTTTTCGTAGTAGACCGTGTAGTCTCGAGTCGTGAAGGCGTTGACTTCGGCCCCTTTGGCTTCCAGCTGATGAAAAATTTGTTTCGGCCCAAACTTCGGAGTGCCTTTGAACATTAGATGTTCGAAGAGATGTGCCAGCCCAGTCGAGCCCGGTTTTTCATCCACCGAGCCCACCTTGAACCAGGTTTGGTAACTCACGATGGGCAACGTGTGGTCTTCGATCAAAATTACTTGCAGACCGTTTGAAAGTTTTTTGTATTCGAGATTAATTTTAAGACCGAGTCCGTCGTTTCGAACTTCTTGTCTGCATCCGTGTCCGAAAAAAAAGCCCGAGATTAAAAGCAGAGCGACGCCACAGAAAGCGACGGGCTTCTTCCATTTAAATCCAGCGGTGATTTCGGTACCAAGTAACTGTGTTTTCAAGGCCGCGTGTGAGGTCGTATTCCGGTTGAAAGCCAAGAATACTCTTAGCCTTGTGATTCGAACAGATCCAATAATCAGGAAGAATCTCATTTAACTTATCTAAATTGAGAGGGTAGGTCTTATTCGTCAGTTTGCCTAACGCGGTCAGTCCGGTTGCGGCAATCTTCAGTGTAATGATGGGGATCTTGAATCGCAGAGGCTTGCGATCCAGATTCTTCGCAATCGTCATCATCATCTGTTCGTAGGTAAAGATGTCGTCAGCTGCAAGGTAGAAGATTTCGCCTGAGGGTGCTTTCTCTACCGGCACTTGGGCAGCCTGAATAATGCCCCGCACCAAGTCCCGAACATGAATTCCGCTGTAATACTTCTGACCGCTCTCAGTCCCGGCTGCAAACATGGGAACAATGTTCTTGGCGACCGTTTTGACAAAAAGAAAAGTGGCTTTGTCCTTCGGGCCGTACACCAGCGGCGGGCGCACAATTGAAATCGGGTACGTGTTTTTGTACTTAAGAAGTTCAATCTCCCCCTGTCGCTTACTCAGGCCGTAACTTGAAACAGGTTGGTCTTCATGGGTTTCCTGGCGGGGGTCTGCTGAAAGAGTGGGTCCACCCGCAGCTAAGCTCGAGACATACACAAATCTTTTTAAGCCGGGATTGGCTTCAGCAACAGCTCGCGCCAAGCGTTCAGTGCCGCTTGCATTGTGTTCGAAAAAGCCTTCACGATTCTTGGCAATCACTACGCCAGCCAGGTGAAAGACCAAGTCCACGCCTTGAACGGCCTTTTTTAGGGCGTCGAAATCTGCGAGATCTCCCTCGGTTCGCTCAAAGTTTAGCCCTTCGAGGTTGGCTGAACTCGAGGTTTTTCGCATCAGAGCACGCACCTGGATCCCTGCCTGGGAGAGTTCCTCAACAAGGGTACTTCCGATGAATCCGGTTGCTCCTGTTACTAGCGCTTTCATAGGCTTTCGTGGTACCAGCCCTCATGCCTTCAGGCAAATCGATAGTAATGACTATTCTCGGAAGTGGGACGTCTACTGGTGTCCCGCTTCTTTGCTGCAAATGCCCGGTTTGCCGGTCAAAAGACCCTAAGAACAAGCGCCTTCGAGCCTCGGCTTGGTTGCAGACCCGCGGGAAAAGTATTCTGATCGACACCTCGACCGATCTTCGTCAACAGGCTCTAGCCAATAAAATCCCCAGGGTTGATGCGGTGCTGTACACCCATCCCCATGCCGACCACATCCACGGCATCGACGAGCTTCGAAGCTTCAATTTTGCACAAAAAACGTCGATTCCCATCTTCGGGAATGAATGGACCTACCAAGATCTGACTCGGAAATTTGAGTACATTTTTAACTCCAAGCTGCCGGTTGAGGGAGGGGGGATTCCCCAGCTTCATCTAACGCAGTTTAGTTCGGCCACCCCCCAGGTTGACGTGGTGGGCGTACCAGTCCAGCCTATCCCGGTTCAGCATGGCTCGAAGGAATGCATCGCTTACCGCTTCGACTCCGTTGCCTATGTCACCGATTGCAGCTATATACCTGAGACGTCGCTGGATCGTTTGAAGGGTTTGTCGGTTTTGGTTCTAGATTGCGTAAAGATAGAGCCTCACAAGACACATCTGAATCTGGATCGGGCGTTAGAGATGGTAGAGAAAATTCGTCCTAAAAAAACATTTCTCACCCATCTTGGACATGACTTTGATTATGCGAAGACAAACCGGAAACTCCCCAAGGGAGTGAAGCTGGCTTACGACGGGTTGAAGATTCGCGTAGGGGCTTAAAGAGGCATCAGAAAGGATCAGCATGATTGTCGGTGTACCGAAGGAAATTAAGAACAAAGAAAATCGCGTGGGCATGGTTGTCGCTGGCGTTCGAGCGCTCACCCAAAGCGGTCACAAAGTTTTAGTTCAGCACAACGCGGGCGTTGGAGCTGGCATCAGCGATGAAGACTACCGCAAAGCGGGAGCAACGATCGTGGAAAGCCCGAAAGAAATTTTCGATCGATCCGACATGATTGTGAAAGTGAAGGAGCCGCTGCCGGAAGAGTATTCCATGCTCCGCGACGGTCAGATCCTTTATACCTATTTGCATTTGGCTGCTGATGAGCGCCTCACCAAAGCTTTGATGGAGAGACGTATCGTTGGTATCGCGTATGAAACCATTCAAGCGCCGGACGGATCCCTTCCGCTCTTGGCCCCGATGAGTGCCGTAGCTGGTCGTATGGCTACTCAGATCGGCGCGACTTACTTACAACACGATCACGGCGGCAAGGGCATGCTCTTGGGCGGTGTGACGGGTGTCGATCGTGCGAGCGTTGTGGTTCTCGGCGGCGGTGTCGTCGGTATCAACGCTGCGAAGATGGCAGTGGGATTGGGCGCGAAGGTTTCCATCTTGGATGTGAACGTTCATCGCCTGGACTACCTCTCGGACATCTTCGGCAACGAGATCAACACTCTCTATTCCAACAGCGAACAGGTTGAAAAGGCCGTACTCGGTGCGGATCTGGTGATCGGCGCTGTTCTGGTCCCAGGTGCGAAGGCTCCGAAACTGGTCACTCGCGAAATGATTTCTAAGATGCAACCCGGCGGCGTCGTCGTTGACGTTGCCGTGGACCAAGGTGGCTCGGTTGAAACCTGCCGCCCAACCAGCCATGAACATCCAACCTACACGGTAGACGGCGTGATTCATTATGCTGTTCCGAACATGCCAGGAGCCGTTCCGCGCACTTCGACCTACGCTTTGACGAACGTGACGATGCGGTACGCTCTCATGTTGGCGAACCTGGGTTGGAAGGACGCCGTTGCTAAAGATGAAGCTCTCCGTAAGGGTGTGAACATCTTTAACGGTAAAGTGACCTATAAACAGGTTGCTGATGACCTCGGCTTGCCGTTCGAGCCAGTTCGGGTCTAAAATAGACTGGAGTGGCAGAAGCTCCCAGTTCTCCAGAAGGTGCAGCGGCAGAAAAGCCTGCTGGACCGGGGCCCTTAGGTCTCATCGCAGTTCTAGTGAATACGGTCGCAATCCTATCGGTGATGGGATTGGTGATCTACACGCGCATTCTTTACAAGAGGCCCAAGGTCACTGAACATGGCGAGCGAGCTCGGCTGGAAGAAGCGAAGGCCACCCCAGCGCACCCATTGGAGCCGGGCACAGTGCAGTTCGAGCCACTCACGGTTAATATTCAAAGTGTACCGGGACAACCCAGGCCGCTGCCGGGAGCGCCTCAGGAAATTCGCGGAAAATTTCACTACGTCACTCTCGGTTTCGCACTCGAGTTGCGAGACATCAGTTTGAAAGACCAGCTTGAAATAGTCCGTCCTGTTCTAGTGGATCGAGTGATCTCTCTCATTGGTCGAAAGAGCTTTAGTGAACTCGTTACGGTTCAAGGGCGTTATCTAGTGAAGACCCAAATTCTTGATCAGGCCAACGCGCTCATTCAGAAGTCTTTGAATACCGGCAAAGAGCCAAACGCGAAGAAGCCCGACGCTTTTGTCACGAACGTGTTTTTCACCCATTTTATTGTTCAATAAAATCAATTGAATAGATAGCGGACTCATTTCGGCCGTTACCTTCTAGTCAACGTGCGTCAAATTTGGTAAAGATTCGCCATTCTGTTTTGAGTTAGGGCTAGGAGATCCCTCTATCTCTATGAAGCGTCCCTACTTAGTCAACGTTAGCTTGGTGGCCTTCGCCTACTACATCACTGCATCGATCGGCTTGAGAATGGACGCCATCAGTCATATGGCTGCACTCGTTTGGCCTCCTACCGGCATTGCACTGGCCGCGGTGATTTGTCTCGGCTACCGCATTTGGCCGGGCATCTTTTTGGCCGCTTTTTTGGTGAATTGGAACGTTACCGGACAACCCTGGCTGGCCGGCGGAATTGCTCTGGGCAATGTTCTTGAGGCTTTGGTGGGGGGCTATCTCCTTCTCAATTTTGCTTCCTTTGATCGTCGTCTGGAAAGAATGAAAGACGTTCTTTCACTCATTTTCTTTGGCGCAATTTTTAGCACCCTCATCAGCGCTACCGTCGGCGTCGGGCTGACTTGGTGGCAACACCCCTACCTTTTAGAGGGCGCGCGAGAAACTTGGAAGGCTTGGTGGATTGGCGATATTTTGGGCAACCTCATCGTCGGTCCATTGCTCCTGATTCCGTGGGCCCGGTCCGCTTGGAACACCCATCGCGCTCGAGCAATCGAGTTCTTCTTTTTTTGTATTACGACTCTCTTGCTCAGTTTGATTTCCTTTCACGGATCTCAAGCCTGGGATCTCGGCATTTCAAATCACACTCTGGTTTACCTCTTATTCCCGCTCATCGTCTGGTCGGCCATTCGTTACGGTCCAGGCGGCAATGCAGTCACCACCTTTATATTGGCAGCAATTGCGGTTTCGGAAACTGCTGCAGGCCACGGTCCGTTTTCTCTGGGCCCGTTGCGAGATCGCCTGGTTCACTTGCACGGATTCCTCACCATTATCAGTGTCACCGGTCTTACGTTGGCAGCGGCTTTAGCTGAGCGCCGCCAGGCTGTAGAAGCTAAGAAAAGAAGTGATGAAGAGTTACAGCGGTCACACGCCCAGCTGGAAAGAATGGTGCGTGAAAGGACAGCTGAACTTCAACAGAGCGAAGAACGTTTCCGCTTGATGGTTGAGAACGTCAAGGACTACGCCATCATGATGCTCGATCCTCAAGGTCGAATAGCGACTTGGAACGAAGGCGCTCAACATCTGACAGGTTTTGAACCGCACGAGGTTCTCGGTAAACATTTTTCAATTTTCTACTTGTCTGAAGATGTGGAAGCTCAGAAACCAGAAATGCAGCTTGCCCAATCTCAGATTGAGGGGCGCTTTCAGGATGAATCTTGGCGAGTAAAAAAAGATGGATCCCGATTTTGGTGCCACATTGCTCTTACGGCTGTTCGCGGTCGTTCAGGCGAGCTTCTCGGGTTTTCTGTGGTGACGCGAGATTTAACGGAGCAGCGTCTCGTTCAGGCGGAGCTCTTGCGTTCTTATGACGATCTCGAGCGTCGAGTAAAAGTTCGCACGGAAGAGCTGGACCACTCCCGAAACCAGCTCAATATTATTTTAAGCGGAATCACCGATGGAATTGTCGTGACCGATGATCGTGGGCAAATCGTCTACGCGAATGAAACAGGCACCGCCATGTGTGGATTTGCAGATCTCCAGACCTTCTTGAAAACACCTCCTTATACCGAGGTGGCTGATGGAATCGGAATCTTCGATGAAAATAGCAATCCGTTCCCATTGGAACTCTTACCGTCCCGTCTTGTTTTTTCAGGCTTAGAGAATCCGCCCGAGACGGTGCTTTGTTTTAAATCCCTGAGTACTGGTGAAGAGCGTTGGCTCATGGTGAAGTCGGCACCCATTGTCGATGAGACCAATAAAGTGCGCCTCGCTGTCAGCATCATGAAGGAATTTACCGAGAGAAGAAAAAGCGCTGAGTCGATCAAGTTCATCGATGAAGTGAGCAGTGTGCTCTTTTCGTCGTTGGATTACGAAGCCACTCTTCGACAGATTGCCGAGCTTGCTGTCCCCCGTCTTTCCGATTGGTGCATGATCGACTTGATTGAAGGCGAGAGAAAAGTTCGTCGAATCGCCGTCATTCACCCCGACCCCGAGAAGGTGAAGCTCGCCGATGAGTGGCGTACTCGCTACCCGCCCAATTGGGATATGCCCACAGGGAATATTCACGCGATTCGCACCGGGAAGTCGGAACTTTACAGCGTGGTGACTGACGAGCTCCTGAGAACGTCCACTCAAGATTCCGATCAATATGAAATGGCTCGATCGCTGGGTATTCGTTCAGCCATGGTTGTCCCACTCGTGGCTCGCGGGCGCACTTTGGGGGCCGTGACCTTCATTGCTGCAGAATCATTGCGTCGCTACACCCAAGTAGACTTGGCCATGGCTGAAGAGTTAGGTCGTCGGGCAGGCATCGCTGTTGACAATGCTCTACTTTATAAACAGGCACAGGAAGCCATCCGTGCTCGCGACGAATTTCTCTCGATCGCTTCCCATGAATTAAAAACACCGATCACTTCGTTGAGTCTTCAAATTCAAATGACTAAGAATAATATTAAGGTGGAAGAGCGAATCGCGCCTCCGCCAGAAAAACTGGCCAAGGTTTTTGACATCTCTGAAAAGCAAATCAATCGCCTCACCGGTTTAGTTGAAGAACTTTTGGATGCTTCTAAAATTCAGGCCGGTAAGTTCAGCTTTAATTTTGAAAATACCGATCTCAGCGAGACTGTGCAAGACATGATCAACCGATTCACGGACCACTTGGCCAAAGTGAAATGCCAAATCGAGTGCAAAATTGAATCGGGTATTTCGGGTTACTTGGATCGCGCGCGTATCGAGCAAGTCGTGGACAATCTCATGTCTAACGTCATTAAGTACGCCCCTAGTCAGCCTGTTCGGATTGAGCTGTCGAGGCAGGCGGCTATCGCTCAGCTGGTGATTGAAGACGGCGGCCCGGGAATTCCTGTCGATCGCCAGGAAAAAGTTTTTGAACGTTTTGTGAGGGGGAATTCCATGAGCAATGTGAGCGGTCTGGGGCTGGGCCTATTCATTGTGAAGGAAATCATCAAAGGCCATCACGGTTCCGTGCAGTTAGAAAACGGCAAAACAGGGGGGGCTCGCTTCGTTATTAAACTTCCACTTTTTTACCACGGTCAAAAAGTTCTGACCGGCAGGGAGACCCCCGATGAAGTCTATTCCACGTAAAGCCAACGAAATGACCAAAGAAATTTTATTGATCGAGGATGACGACGCCATCCTCGAGTCGCTTCGAGAATTGCTCGAAAGCTTCAACTACCGCGTGGAGTGCGCTGAAAATGGAAAGGCGGCGTTGGATCGCTTGCGTTCGGGAGAGCCGCTCCCAGGCTTGATTCTTCTCGACTTGATGATGCCCGTGATGGATGGGTTGCAATTTCGAGTTGAGCAAATGTCCGATCCGGAACTTCGAAGTATTCCGGTAATTGTCATGTCAGCAGACGGACATATGGAAAGTAAGTTAGAGTCCGTTTCGGCGGATGGCTATCTCAGCAAGCCGATTCGTTTAGAGACGATTTTAGCAAGCGTCGAACGCTATCTGCTTCCGACTTCAGCATAAACTAGACAGGCGTCTAGTTTAGAAATTCACGCCCGCTTTGACCACCATCGCAAACACACTCTTGGTTTGGTTTTCTGTGGCAGTGTTCGAGAACTTCATAAAGTTGCCCGGGAAGTACAAGCCCATGTCTAAGCCAAAGTGAGTGGCTTCATCCCATTTCATTCCGACACCGGCATCCACTTCCCAACCTAGGAAATTGCTTTGAGCGGCTCCTGCCCCGTAGGCGTGGAAAGCGCGGTCCCAAGTGTTGAAAAAGTTTCCGCTCGCTTGGGCGGTTTCAGCAGCCGTTGCCATAATGAATGAGCCGTGGAAATTCCACTTCTCGGTTTTATAGGCTTGAGTGAAGGCAATGTATTGAGCGTTCACGACCGGATTGTCGTAAATCGAGTAAGCATTCTTCGGTTCTAAAGTCGCATTGTTCTGAGAGTTGGCGCGGCCAAAGTTTGCCAACTGGTAGTTGAACATGATCAAGCCCAGCTTATAGTTGGGATTGTAAAAGAAGGCTTTAAACGTGTCTGGAATCGCTGTCGAGGAGTTCGGTTGACCTGGAGCCTGACCGATCTTGAGGTGGGATTCCCAGCTGTCGGAAGGCTTCCAGCCCGCTTCCACCGCTACGCCGTAAGACTTGTAGGAAATTCCGCCGATGGTTCCGCCGACTAGCGGAACTTCTACACCCACCGTGAATTTGCCAAAGCGGCGCTTCAAATAAATATCGAAGGTGTTGTAGTTCAAGCTAGATCCGCCTTGAGCGCCCCCGCCCGTTCCTACGCCAAAGAAGCCGTAGTTGGCGTCCTGGCCAGACGAAGCAATACGGCGAATGAAGTTCAAGCCGCCTTCAAATTCCTCATCCGGATTGTCGTATTTCAAAATCAAGGAATAGTCGGTTACATCGCCGCTGCCCTGACCAGCTGTGCAAGTGCCGCCAGCCACCGTACAGGAGCCGCCGACGGTGTTGCCCATCGAGTACTTGATGAAACTGGGAATAAAGGAGAATGCGCCGAACTTAGTCGAGAAACGAATCGCGTCACCGGTTGACATGTAGCGTGACCAAACGTCTTCGCCGTCGTTCCAAACAATGCCCAATCCCCACTGAAGCGGGAGACGGCCGATTTGGACGGTACCTAAGTCGGTCTGAAATTCCCCCCAAACGCGTTGAGCGGTGATGACCGACCCGCGAGATTGACTGGAGTAGAGTTGGCGCTGATCATTAAAGAAGGAAGATCCCGCACCGAAGAATCCAAAGATGGGGTCGCCCACCCAGAACTCCGATTTAATAGAAACGTTGTCGTTCACAATCACTTTTGGACGGAGACGCAAGAAAAGGGTTTCGAAGTCAGCGTCTGTCTTGCCGCTCCCACCAATGTAATAGCCGCCTGCAGCTGCGCGAGCAGCGTCGGGTGAACCCTGGCTTCCATCTAAGGTGTAAGGTGTGACGAGGTGGTATTCGCCGCGAAACTGTCCTGACCAGTCCAGCTCAAGAGCCTGAGCTTGAGAGGCTAACCCACTGAGCGCCACCCCTAAAACGAATAAGACCGGCTTCGAAACAGAATTGAGATTCTTTTGCACTTGCTTAGACCTACCCCTTCTCTCTGTGTACACAAACACCTCTGACATGGCTTGATCTACTGTCGAAGGTATGCCACGTTTTATTGACCCATTACTGTTCAGTCAAGGAGATAAAGTGCGGCGTTTCGCTCGGGTGGCGCTTATCGGCACTCCCATTTTCATCGCGTTGTTCTCGGGTTACCTCTGGTATCTCTACGACCAGGTCCAAACTGCGTTCAGTCAGCAGACTGAATTTGTTCCCACTCGGATTTATTCGGACGTTACTCGCATTGTGCCTCCGATGCCGCGACAGCTTGTGCTTCAGCGACTCAGTGCGCTCGGCTATTCTGTGTCTGAGACGGGAAATAGCGTGAGTTTTACGCTGCACCCGACGAATTATCCGGCCTATTTGGTTCCCGACAACCACTCCACTTTCGACGCTGCGGGTAAATCCATTTCACTATTGTTTAAAGGAGCCGAACCCAAAGCTGAGCTGGACTCTATCAAAGTGGTCGACGCGGATGTTCCCGACATTTACTTGGAGCCCGAACTCGTCGCCACGCTTTCGAGAACCGGTGGGGACGCTCCTAAGGAGATTCGAGAGCCGCTCAAGTTCAAAGATATTCCGGCCTCCGTTTGGCAAGCCATCATCGCTATTGAAGATCAGCATTTTGAAGATCACGCGGGTTTTGATCCGCGCGGATTGGCCCGTGCGATTTGGGTAAATCTGCGCACGCTTTCGTTTGCACAAGGGGGCAGCACCCTCACTCAACAGCTCGTGAAAAATTTAATGGTTCGTCGAAACAAGAATGTGTTTCGAAAAATCAACGAGCTCTTCATTGCGATTCTTTTGGAACTGCGTTTTGACAAAGAACAAATTCTCGAGCGTTATTTAAATGAAGTGTACTTGGGACAAGTCGGGAGTTTGGAAATTCACGGGGTGGCCGAGGGCGCGAAGCACTTCTTTGGAAAGAAGCTCACGGATTTAAATCTGGGCGAGATTGCTTTGATGGCTGGGTTGATTCGTGGCCCGGGATATTACTCTCCTTATCGTTATAAAGAGCGCGCACTAGAACGTCAGCAACTGGTTTTGAAGAAAATGGTCGAGACCGGGCAAATTGCTGAGGCGGAAGCGAAGGCTGCAGCAGCCATGCCGATTCGATTGGTGCCGCCTATTTTTGCTGCCAACAAATCGCCGTATTTTACCGATTTTGTGAAGGCCGAGTTGATTCGACAAATCAAGGACAAGTCCGAGCAAGAAATTACGGCCGCAGGCTTCCGCGTCTACACGACATTGGATATGGCCGTAAACGCCGCTGCACAGCGGTCGATCGCAGAAGGATTGCAGCAGGTTGAAAAGAATTTAGGAATTCCAGCGACGGTTCGGTTGGAAGGAGCGCTCGCCGCTGTTGATCATTCGACGGGTTATATTCGTGCGCTGATTGGCGGGCGCAACTACGCTCAGTCTACCTTTAATCGCATCTTGAATATGAAGCGGCAGATCGGTTCGACGTTCAAGCCGCTCGTTTATCTCTCGGCGTTTGTGAAGGGACGTGATCCGAAAGGCATTCCTTACGGACCTGGGCACCCGGTTGAAGATTCGCCGTGGAAGTTGGTTTACGATCGCGGCAAGCAAAACTGGAGTCCTCGCAATTACGAAAAAGAATTCATGGGCTGGATTCCGATGCGCATGGCCTTAGCGCATTCGGTGAATATTCCGGCCGCGCGATTGGGAATTGAAGTGGGTTTAGACAATGTCATTCGCACAGCGCGGGCTGTGGGAATTCAGTCGAATTTGCCTCGTGTTCCGTCGCTTTCTTTGGGGGTGGCGGAGTTGTCGCCAGTAGAATTGCTTCGCGCCTACGCCACGCTTGCCAATCATGGTTTGCAGGATGAGCTTACTGTCATTCGCGGAATAACTTTGGAGGACGGCACCAATTTCGCGCGGTTTATTTTTCATCCGCAGCAAGTTTTGGAACCTGGCGCAGTCGACCTGCTTACGGACATGCTGCAAAATGTTTTCCTAGAAGGAACGGCTCGTTCGGCTGTTCGTTATGGATTTGATCGTGCTGCTGCAGGAAAAACTGGAACCACCAGCAACTACCGCGATAGCTGGTTTGCGGGCTACACGCCCACTTTGACCACGGTTGTTTGGGTGGGGATGGACCAGGATGTGGCGGCAGCAGAAGCCGCTGCTGAAGCGGCCAACAATTCTACCGAGCAAGAGAATCGCAAAAAAGGAAAGATCACTCTGACGGGGGCGAATGCTGCGCTTCCGATTTGGGTCAGCTTTATGAAGCAAGCGCTCGAGCCCGTGCCCCCAGGACCTTTCCCAATCAGTTCGCAAGTTACGGCTACAAGAATTGATCGTCGATCGGGCAAGCGCGCTTCTCCCAGCTGTGCCGAAGAACAGACCGTCGTTGAAAAATACGTTGTGGGAAACGAGCCGCAAGATACTTCGTGCGAAGAACTCTGGCCGCCTTCCACTCCGCTCACTCGTGAAGACGGGGTTTAATCAGTAAGGATAAACTCGGATTGTCGAGACAACGTCTTCTTCGGGGCGATCTGGAAGTCTTTGGCTTTTGACTTCAAAGACAATTTTTTGAATTTTTCCGGCTCTTCGATTGATAAAACCAAGATCGTAAACATGCGCGAGAAGATTTTCGCAGGTTTTTTCGGGGCCTTGTGGTCCTGGAGAGATTATATAAGTTTGTAGCTTGCCTTGGAACCGGACCTTCAGACTGGGATTGTCGCCGTAGCATTCCAAGTATCCAGCAGAAGCGTACTTGTCTTCCGTATAGAGAGTTTGGGGGCGAGGCTCCGTAGCGTTTGAAATGGCCGGCACTTCGTCTCGGCGAACAAAGGTGTAGCTCGAGGGGCGGGTGAGAATGAAGTCCGTCGCAAGCGCAACATCCGCGGCTATCAGACTCAGTAAAACCAAAATTCCGCTTTTAAAATTCATTCAGGGCTCCCTTTAAATAAGATGTGTGTATCAATAGCTGGTCCTGACTGTCGATGTCAACGGAGAGCGCCGGCCTGTCTAAACTCTAGACAGCTGGTGGGCTTAAACCTTCGAATTCAGGGCAGAAACTATCGCCCAGACAGGGCCTGGAATGACGCATTACCCCATGGTTTCCAGGGGTTAATTAAATGGGCGCAAAACGCCACCACGTGGTATACGGTTTGCTTTTCTTAGGGGCTACTAGCCCCAACAGCAGGGCTAGACTGCGGAAGTTGAAGCTCGCTGGAGTAGTTGTTGTAGGTGCGGAATGTTTGTTTGGACACGAATCTTTAAATCTCTCAGGAGATCCCTGCGTCCCCTGACCCAAGTCTGGGAGAAGACCACCCTGGTTCTTCTGGGAGCGCTCACCCTCACCGCCATTCTCATTGGGCTCGATTTCAATTTCTTAGAAGCCAATCTTTACGACTTACGTGTGTCTCGCGGAGCTCAGTTCAAAGCAGATCCGAAGATTGTGATTGTTGCCATCGACGACGTTACCTTAAAAGTTTTAGATGAATTCGCACCGCTCGGTTTAGACGAGCACACTCGTTTTATTGAAGCGTTGGAGCGCCTGGGACCCCGTGCTGTCGGGTACTTGGTGGATTTCACGCGCGTGCACGAAGGCGATCAAGTCGCGTTCGAACCCGATTACATCAACCGCTTTGTGGAATCCGTGAAGCGGATGGAAGTGCGTGGCATTCCGTTTATTTTAGGAACTCCGTTCGACGTCACGGGTGAAGTGGTGCCTCCGTATCCAATCAGCACTTTGAAGCATTCCATCGCCGTGATTCATAAAGACGGAAACGTTTTTGCTGAAGACAAGGTCACTCGTCGCGCTCTGCTGCGACTCTACGGCTTGCCCTCGTTTCACCTGGCGTTGAGTCAGGCTGCGGGCTGGAACAAAAATGCTGAGCTGACTCGCGGAAGCTTTTATGTTCCCGAAGTGGACGGCGACTATTTCTTTTTCCGCTACCACGGCAACACCAAGTTTCCGGGCGTTCCAGGAATGCCGGCGCCGGGTACGAACTACCCCATCTATTCTTTCGTCGATTTGATGGAAGGAAAAGTGCCGAGCTCAGCCATTCGAGACAAAGTGGTTTTAGTGGGAACGATGTCCAAAGACGACTCCGGCGACTACGCACTCACTCCATATTCCAGCGCACCTTTCACCAACCCGAAGCTTTTAGTTCACGCTGCGATTTTAGATTCCATCATTCATAATGAAGGCGTTGTTCGCGCTCCCAGTTGGATTAACTGGTTCGTAACTTTTGCAGTAACCTCGTTCGTTTTCTTCTGGGTGCTGACGTTCACTCCGTTGCAGGGTCTATTTGCAACGTTGAGCCTGAGTTTCTTTTTCTTGGTGTTCTCGTTGGTGTTGTACTCGGAGTATTCGATCTGGTTGCGCAGCAGCCAGCCTTTGCTGGGTATTTTCTTGGCCTACTATCTGGGTGTTCCCTATCGATTGATTCGAGAATACAAAAAACGCTGGGATTATCAGCGCAAAAACGAAGTTTTATTGCAGGTTGAAGAATTGAAAACCAACTTCTTGCAGCTTGTGACTCACGATTTAAAGACTCCGGTTGCTCGTATTCAGGGCCTAACCGAAGTCTTGATTAAAAAAGCGGGCGAACGTTTGGTAGATCGCGATCGTGAAACTCTCGGTCACATTCTTTCGTCGACCGATGAGTTGAACCGATTCATTAGCAGTATTTTAGAATTGAATAAGGTGGAGTCGGACCGAATCCAGCTCAACCGTGAAAGCAAAGACATTAATCAGATCATCGAAAAATCGGTAGAAGGTTTCAAAGCCAAGGCTCGTTCGCTTCAGATTCAAATGACGTCGAACTTAGAGCCGCTCTTTCCAATTAAGATCGACGTAGTTTTGATTTCGAAAGTCCTGAACAACTTAATCGACAACGCTTTGAAGTACTCTCCGGCAGGTTCCGAAGTCGTTATCGAATCTAAAGAATTGGACGATTGGGTTGAGATTTCCGTGAAAGACCAAGGTATCGGCCTTTCCGAAGACGAAAAGATTAGTTTGTTTACGCGCTTCTACCGCGCGAAGAACGAAAAAACTGCAGAAGTTGCAGGTACTGGATTGGGTCTCTACCTAACCAAGTACTTCATTGAAGCGCACCACGGTCGTGTGGAAGTGGAAAGCCACTACGGTCAGGGCAGCACTTTTAAAATTCTTCTCCCCTTACAGCCGGGAGACGAGATTCCGACGCCAGGTCTAGCCGACCAGGGGTCTGTTTTTAATTTGGATAAACGTACGAAAGAGGCAAAGACCCATGTTTAAGGTACTTGTTGTAGATGATGATACCCAGCTCCGATTCTCCGTTGCAGGAGCCCTGTCGGAAAACCATTACCAAGTCGATCAGGCTGTGGATGGAGAAGAAGCGGTCAATCGCGTTCGCGCGGGTCGCTACGATCTTGTTCTCCTCGATGTGAACATGCCTCGCATGAACGGCTTGCAGGCGCTGAAAGAAATCAAGGCTCATGATCCCTCCACGATCGTGATTATGCTAACTGCTTTTTCAAACGTTCGAGATGCGGTGGAAGCGACTAAAGAGGGCGCGTACAACTATCTTGAGAAGCCCATTCAATCTGAGAATCTGGTGTACTTGGTCGACAAAGCTCTCCGAGCTCGCAGCATGGTGAAGAACATGTCGTTCTCGGCGCCGATGATCAAATTGCCAAACGGCACGGACTTCATTGGTCACACGACTGAGATGAAGCGAATTTTCAGCGTGATCGACAAACTGTCGCGCATCGATACGGCGGTATTAATTCGCGGAGAAAGCGGAACCGGTAAAGAACTGGTGGCCCAAGCTCTGCACTTCAACGGTCCTCGCAAAGACAATCGTTTCGTCACGATCAACTGTTCGGCTATTCCGGAAACGTTGATTGAGAGTGAACTCTTCGGTCACGAAAAGGGAGCCTTCACGGGCGCTGATTCTCGCAAGATCGGAAAGTTCCAGTACGCCGATGGCGGCACTTTGTTCTTGGATGAAATCGGCGATGTTTCGCCGGCCATGCAAGTGAAGCTCTTGCGCGTGTTGCAAGAAAAGCGTTTCATGCCCGTGGGTGCGAATCGCGAAATCGAAGCCAATGTTCGTATCGTGGCAGCCACGAATCGCAACTTGGAAGAGATGATTAAGAAGAACGAGTTCCGCGAAGATCTTTTCTATCGCTTGAACGTTCTTCCGATCAACTTGCCGCCGCTGCGTGAACGGAAGAACGATCTCGAAGCGTTGGTTCAACACTTCATTGAAAAGTTCAATCACCAGCATAAGAAAAACATCACCGGCATTGCTCCAGAAGCGATGGAGTTGATGAAGGCTTACGGCTGGCCGGGTAACATTCGTGAACTTGAAAACGTCGTGGAACACGCGTTTGTGATCGAGTCGGGTGACACCTTAACGACTGATAGTTTGCCCACATCGTTGGCAGGTACTTCGAAGAAGGCCGCGTCTTGGTCGTCTGTTTCTGAAGAAGCAGACCTCGACGCAACCGATGATCTGGATTCAGACCTCGATGGCGACGATGACTCGCAAATCCCTGCAGGAGCCACTGTAGCGCTTTCCATGAGCCCAGGGGAAGCGAGCAGCCGTGGTTTCCGTCTGGACATTAACCGTTTGGATTTCCAAGCGAGCAAGGAAGAGTTCGAGCGCCAGTTCTTAATCAGCGCATTGAAGGCTTTCCGTGGTCGTATTAATCAGACGGCGCTGCACGCCAACATTCCGAAAAAGACCCTCTTGCGCAAGCTGGAGAAGTACGGAATCAACGCGCGTGATTACGTTTAGTTGACTTCGAATTAAGCCACGGGTATCGGTTTTCCTTTTAAACAAAAGGACGAAAACCCGTGGCCATTCAAGAACTCACTCCCGAACAAATCCGAACTCTCTCTCTCAAAGAGAAAGACGAGTGGTGGCTCAAGAATATCTACAAGGGCAACATGCCCCAGTTGAATTTGCGTTCAGCGCTCACGGGAATGATTCTCGGAGGCGTTCTCAGTCTCACCAATCTTTACATTGGAATTAAAACGGGTTGGACGTTGGGGGTGGGTCTTTCGTCCGTCATCTTGTCTTTTGGTTTCTTCAAACTTCTGTCGAGTCTGAAGCTCGGCAAGGAAATGACTGTTTTAGAAAACAACGCCATGCAATCCATCGCTGCGAGCGCGGGTTACATGACTCAGCCGATGATGGCATCGCTTCCGGCGTATATGATGGTCACCGGTCAAGTCATTCCCATGTGGCAAACCTTTTGGTGGATTGTCGTACTCGCTATTTTGGGAGTGCTCTTTGCTTTTCCTTTTAAGAAACGTTTCATCAACGACGACCAGTTAAAATTTCCTGAAGGTTACGCCGTCGGTGTGGTTTTAGACAGTCTTCACTCCGAGAAGGGAAAAGAAGGTGTCTTCAAGGCGAAGCTCTTGATGGCGGGAGCTGGAGTTTCAGCATTCATCGAAGCCATTCGCAGTGAAGCTTTCTTGGGCGCGATCAAGTTGAAGTTCATGGCCATTCCTCATTATTGGGATGAGTTGATTTACAAAGTATTCACACCAAAGATTCTAGGTACGGAGCTTCGACACCTCACCATCCAATTGGATTCTTCGATTGTTTTCTTCGGCACAGGTGGCCTGATGACCATGAAATCCGCCATGTCGATCTTGCTCGGCGGATTTATCAACTACTGGATCTTGGCACCCCTCATGTTGAAGCACGGAATTATTCCTGAGGCGAAGTTCAAAGCCATCACCATGTGGTCGCTCTGGTGTGGAGCTGCGATGATGACGACCGCTTCTCTCTACGCCTTCTTTTCGAGAACCGACACGCTGAAGGCAGCATTCGGCAACTTGATGTCCAAGACCCGAAAAAAGCGAGAAGACGTCCTTTCACAGATTGAACTTCCCATGAGCGTTTTTGTGGTGGGTATTCCGGTCTTTGGCGCAATCATTGTTTACATGGGCCATACTTGGTTTGGAATTCACTACCTTTTGGGCATTATTGCGATCCCGCTGGTCCTTGCGCTGACTCTGATTGCCATTACGGCAACTGCCCTCACCGCCATTACTCCCGGCAGCGCGCTTGGAAAGATCACACAGATTACTTACAGCGGCCTCGCGCCCGGCAATGTCACGACAAATCTCATGACAGCTGGGATCACCACTGAAGTCGCCTTGAACGCGAGCAATCTCTTGATGGACATCAAGCCCGCTTACATGTTGGGTGGAAAGCCCCGACATCAAGCAGCCGGTCATATCTTGGGAATCTTTGCTGGCGCGCTCGTCGCCGTTCCAGTCTTCTATCAGATTTTTCACGGCGATATTTCTCTGTTCACCTCCGAGAAACTCCCCCTGCCCAGCGCACTGGTTTGGAAGGGCGTGGCTGAAGCGTTGACGAAGGGATTAGGCAATCTCCATCCCACGGCACAGCTGGCTGCTTTGATCGGCGCGATTTTAGGAATCGTGATTGAGTTCCTGAATGTCCGTACGAAGGGACGTTTCCCGCTCGCTGCAGTAGGTCTCGGTCTGGGGTTTGTTTTGAAGTTCGATGTCATTCTGTCGATGGCTTTAGGAACGTTGTTCTTCTGGTACTTCAAGAAGAAGGGCGCGCCCAAACAAAGCTTTACCCACCGAGCATTCGTCGCGAATAGCGAAACCATTTCGGCAGGAATCATCGCCGGCGGCTCGATCGTCGGTATTGTTCTCATCTTGGTTGAAGCGGCAATGAGGCAGTAGGTCCTTGCTGACACATTGTTAGGAACTTGGCAGGTGTCGTCTTCTTTTTGGGCAGGCCTCTTTCTAAGACGCTGATTTCTTTGGAAGAGCACCCTGGTCCGAGCGTTGCAATTCCCCCTCTTATCTATAAATGAGAGGGATTATGAAAAAGCAGAATCTATTATTTTCTATTTTAAGTTTAGTGGCGACCACTCTGGCTTCGCCTTCGTACGCAGCTCCAGCCCTGGAGGGTTTGGTAGGCGGAGGCTTTGAGGCAGGAGGCTTTGGAGCTGATGAGGTCATCAATTTGGCAGATCTGGCTGGAGATCTCAAGGGCGACCTAGAGGATTTCAAGAGCACTCTTCGAGAGGGCTATCACGAGTTGGCCGACCGCTTGAAAAAAGTTCGTGAAGAGGCAGGTTCGATCGAAGGAGATCAAAAAGATCTGAAAGATAAAATGCGAGAGCTCGATCGCCAAAAAGTCTATTTAGAAAAGTATGCAAAGCTGGGCAAGGTTACCCGTACCGAATTGGCAATGCGGTATGCGGTTCTTGAAATGAATATTGCAGAAATCGATCACCAACTGGATTTAGCGCGGCTGCGACTCAAGACTTTGGGTGATTCCTGCAAAGACTGCGATCTCACCTCTCCAAAGGGATCAGTTATTTTCCAAATCAAGCAAGCGATTTTAGCTGCAAAGCTATCACGTGCTGAACTTGTAAGCGAACAAACCGCTTTGACCTTGTTTGCTCCTGGTGTCGACAAGCAGGCCGAAGACCTTTCCCTCATGGGCGGTATGAATCGACTTTGGGGTGGCTTGGGCGGAATGCCTGCTCTTGGCCAAGGAGTCTATACTTCAGATACCAAAAGCCTACCCGTCGATCAGTTTGATCACTATGAAAGAGTGAAAGTCCCAGCGGATGCCGCGGGCGCTGAGAGATAAATAAAAATCTTCAGTAGAATTTTAACGGCCTGACTCCACAAGAGTCGGGCCGTTTTTTTTACATCTTGTTCAGGTTCTTGTCGTTGATCTGAACCTTGGCGTTTTGTTTCAAGGTTTTCAGGTAACCTTGAATGAGTTCTTGCTTCATGTCGGACTTCACACGGAACTCGACTTCTTCGTAACCCAAAGAGTTGCCAATCTTCTTTTCAACAATCTTAATGAGATGCCAGCCGAAAGCAGTTTTGACGGGCCCAAGGATTTGTCCCTTCGAACCCTTGAAGGCAGCGTCTTTGAATTCCTTCACAAACGGCGCTTCGCGGGTGATGAAACCAATGTCTCCGCGATTATTTTTTGCCGACGGATCTTTCGAATGCTTCTCAGCCAGGGCCATGAAATCCGCGCCTGGGGCTTTCACTTTTTTTAGCATGTCTTTCGCGTCATCTTCTTCAGCTAAAAGAATGTGCTGAACGTGAACCTGGTCGGTGTTGTATTTGTTCTGATTGAGTTCGTAATATTTTTTTGCAGACGCTTCACCCATCTGAGGAGCGAGGGCTTTTTCCAACATGCGATTGCTTAAGTAGTCTTTTCTCCAGCCTTCCAAGGCCTTTTTGTACTCGGCATCTTGATCCAGCTTGGTCTTCTCTGCTTCTTGAACCAAAACTTCTCGGTCAATTAAGCTGTTCAAAAGATTTCTGCGCTGAGTAGCGTCGCCCAGGATGCTCTGTCTTTGACTGTCAGTAAAACCAGCGAGAGAGGATTTCATCTCGGTGTCTGTAATGTTCTTGCCGTTCACAGTCGCGACTTCAGCAGCTGCCAGGGTGTTGATCGAGAAAAGCGTCGTTGCCAGTACAACCCCAAAACGAGTCTTCATATCCGTGTCCTCTTATAAATAATCATACTCCAATTGATTCACATTGAAATCAAAAGGTTAAGAGAGTGCGACCACCCACAAAAGGGTGCGACCGACATAAAATTGTCGCAATAAACTCCGAATAACTCGGACGATTAACGTTTCGAGAACTGGAATCTGCGGCGTGCGCCAGCCAGACCGTACTTCTTACGTTCGACTTCGCGGGAGTCGCGAGTCAAGAAGCCCGCTTTTTTGAGGATCGCACGGAAAGACGGATCCACATCCAAAAGGGCCCGGGAAATGCCGTGGCGAACAGCGCCGGCTTGACCGGAAAGACCGCCGCCATGGACGTTGATGTGAATATCAAAGCGACCCACGGTCGAGGTGAGCTCGAGGGGTTGCATAATGATCATGCGAGAAGTGGGGCGAGGAAAGTAATCTTCAAACGAACGGTCGTTGACGCGAATGGTGCCTGCTTCGCTGGCTCTTTGTCTCATGTAGACTCGGGCAATCGCGTTTTTTCTTTTTCCGATTTCGTGCTGCTGCTTCTCGCTCATTTCTTTCTCCTAAAACTCTTACTTATTCATTTTCTTTTTTGCAGTCGGGCTGACCACGGTTCTTCGGGTCACGACAGCAGGAAGGGGTTGCGGATTCTGAGCCTTGTGAGGATGCTCAGCGCCTGCGTACAGTTTCAATTTTTTCATTTGATGGCGGCCGAGGCTCGACTTGTTGATCATGCCCCAAACAGCGCGGCGAAGAATTTCTTCCGGATGACGGTTGAGCATTTCTTTCGCAGTTTTGGTTTTCAAGCCGCTGACGTAACCGCTGTGATCGCGATAAAGTTTGCCGTCCCACTTATTGCGGGTGAAGGCCACTTTGTCTGCGTTGAGAACGACAACGAAGTCGCCCGTGTCAGCATGCTTTGTAAAAGTAGGTTTATGTTTTCCGATAATCACTCGGGCCAGAACAGTCGCTAAACGACCGACGACCTGATCAGAGGCGTCTACGACGTACCACTTGGGTGCGTTAGGACCTTTGGTCTCGAAAAAATGAGGGTTGGACTGCTTTGCCTGGTACGTTTTCTGATGCAACATAGGGGGACTGAAGTAGCAGGTCCCAGTCATCTAAGTCAATACCTATTCACCTATGATCTCAGGTACTTCGGGCGCCAAAAGGTGGTCACCACCTTTTGGTAGGTGTCTGCAGAAAAATCAATTAAATCAATGGCTTTAGGCCTACCAAAAGGTGGTGACCACCTTTTGGCTTAGAGGCCCCGCACCAGATTGATGAGCAAGAGTAGGACGAGCGTGAGGCCGATCAGCGTCGCTGGAATCCAGAAATCCGCATTGAGTTGAACTTTTCTCATTCCACTAACCTCTCCTTACAACCTCGACTTGCCCAGTTTCCCTGCGCGATTTGTGCCAAAATTTTCGTGCACAATTCTAAAAAGAAGAGGGCAAAACGGCGAAACTGTGTCACCAACTGGAGCCATTCTGTTACCCTGAGAAGGTCAAAATGAAACCACGAACCAACAACGCCACCGCAGCATTTGTGTGGATGACTCTGAGCGCGATGAGTTTTTCGGTGATGTCGTTCCTGGTTCGCAAGCTCTCTACCCAAGTTCCGCAGTTCGAACTCGTGTTTTTTCGTTCGGTCGTGAACTTCGTCATCGTCTTGTCGGTGATGGGTATTCGACGGGAGCGGCTGCTTCCTCCGAAGAAGGACCTGTCCTTGCTCATCGGGCGGGGGATTGCGGGATTTCTCGGGGCGTCCTGCTTGTTCTATGGGCTCTCCCATCTGCCCTTAGCGATTGCGTCACTCTTGAATTGGAGTAGCCCGCTCTTCGTGATCGTGTTTTCTCGATTCCTAATCCAGGAGCGGCTTCCAAACCGTTCTCTGATTTGGATTTTCTGCTCGTTTTTAGGTCTCATTCTTCTGCTCAATCCCGATTTTAGCACCGGGCATGTTCCGCTTCCGCCCTTCGCTGTTTTCATTGCGGTGGCGGGTGCTGCGTTTGGGGCATTGGCCTACGTCGCGGTTCGCGCGGCGACGGCGCGGGTGGGTTCGAACAGCATCATCCTCTACTTCACTGGAATTTCGACGTTGCTTTCGGCACCGCTCGCCATTGCTACGGGTCACACACCGAGTTCTCATGAACTTCAGCTTCTACTGGTGCTCGGAATTTTTGCGAGTCTGGGTCAGTTTGCAATGACCCAGGGCTATCGATTCGCTCCTGCAGGGATTGTCAGCACCATGGGTCTTTTGAATGCCGCATTTGCTGCGCTTTTAGGTTGGCAGTTTCTGGGCGAGGTCTTTGGGTGGTCGCAGTGGGTTGGAATGTTGTGGCTGGCTCTGAGTGTAATGATGGTAACGCGGTCTTCGAAATAGGTGCATTGCATTATCATTTCGTGTATAGCCGCTGACGGATGAAAAAGGCACAGCGCAAAAAACCCGCGAAAATTCAGGAAATTCAGCCTGAATGGCCAATCTGGTATGACCCCGCGTCACCCCTCGGATCAGCAGTACGTCATGTAGCCGGCCTCTCTCCTCAATTCCACTGGGTCGGAATTTATGAGCTCAACGGAAAATTTTTGGAACTCGGACCCTACATAGGTTCACCTACCGAGCATACGAAAATTCCTGTTGGAAAGGGGGTATGTGGCACTGCCGTTGCAACTAACCAAGATCAGAACGTCGGGGACGTGACTTCGAGAGAGAACTACCTGGCATGCAGTATCGAAACAAAATCGGAACTTGTTGTCTTGGTGCGAAATCGGGGCGGTAAGATCTTAGGGCAAATTGATATCGACAGCCATGTGAAGAACGCCTTCAGTCCTGAGATCGAAAAAGCTGTGAAGAAAGTAGCTGAGGAACTGGGGAACCTATGGCGCGTGTAAGAAAGCCTGTGCTGTCGTTAGAGAATGTTTTTTTTGCAACTCCTGAACAAAAATTGATTCGCTTCCTTCTGAAAGAACCTACAACCACCTTTCCATTGAGAGTCGTGGCTTCCAAACTCAAGGGGGTTCGGGGACTTGGTGGGGTGGATGGAATTAAAGCCTCGCTGCTTCGACTCCAGCAGCTTCATCTCGTAGAATTCATTGATCACAATCGGCAGGTCCGTTTGAACGACGAGAACCCGCAGGTCCAAATGCTGAAGAAATTTTCGGCCATTTGCGATTTGCAGGATCTCAAGGCTGCCTTGGCTCCGATTTCGGAGAAGGTCATCCTCTTTGGTTCGCGTGCCGTTGGCATGGCCAAGTCGGATAGCGACTACGATCTCTTTGTGGTGAGCCCTCAGGTCGAGGAGGTGAAGAAGATCACCGCCCGCCACCCACTCGGAAAGATGGTGGACCTCGTGGCTTGGGCCCCGGAAGAGTACTCCAACATCGAGTCCAGAGACCGAAATCTGGCTAAAAAGCTTGGCGACGGAATTGTGCTTTGGGGCACAAATTGATACGTTCCTGGGACCATGAGTTCCAAGGAAACCGACGGCTCCACCGGTGGGGCTGATTACAAATCCACGCTGAATCTGCCTCAAACAGAGTTTCCCATGCGTGCGGGTTTGCCTGAAAAGGAACCCGTTCAGATCGACCGTTGGTTTAAAGACAAAGTTTATGAAAAGTTGGTGGCGAAGAACCGCGCTGCGAAGGCGCCGCGTTTTTTGCTGCACGATGGACCTCCCTACGCCAACGGCAATATTCACATCGGCCACGCCCTCAACAAAGTGTTGAAGGACGTCGTGGTGAAATACAAGAGCATGGCGGGGTTTGACTCCCTCTACATTCCCGGTTGGGATTGCCATGGCTTGCCGATTGAACTTGGCGTGGAGAAAAAACTTCTCGATCAGAAAAAAGATAAGTCCACGCTTTCGGTAGTGGAGCTCCGACAGATGTGTCGGGAATACGCACAGAGCTTTGTCGAAACGCAGAAGCAACAGTTTCAGCGCCTGGAATGTTTCGGGGACTGGGACCATCCTTATATGACCATGGCTCAGGGCTATGTGGCTCAGACCATTCGCGAGCTGGGTCGTTGTGCGGAGTCGGGAACTTTGTATCAGGGCAACAAGCCTGTGTACTGGTGCCCGACCGACAGTACGGCGTTAGCCGAAGCAGAAATTGAGTACGCTGAAAAGCAAAGCCCGTCGATCTACGTGAAGTTTGATTTAACTTCAGAAGCGATTGCTTCGTTCCCGGAGTTAGCTTCTGTTGTTAAACGCGAAGGTGCAACTCGGACGAGCATTATTATTTGGACCACCACTCCTTGGACCTTGCCTGCCAACCAAGGCATCGCTCTTCATCCCGAATACGACTACTCGGTTTTGAAAGTGCCGGGCTTAGATGGCACCGAGCTTTGGATTGTCGCCACCGGTTTGCAAGAAGCGTTTGAAAAAGCTGCTGGCTTTACCAAGACCTCCACGCCATTGATGACCTTCAAGGCGGAGAAGTTGCACAAGCAGTATGCGAAGCATCCGTTTATCGACGGCAAGAAGTCGCTCATTATACTGGGTGAACATGTCACTCTCGAAGCCGGCACTGGCGCTGTTCACACGGCACCGGGACACGGGGTCGATGACTATCGAGTGGGTTTGAAATACGGTTTGCCAGTCTATGCACCTGTGGATGCAAAAGGTCGTTTCACTCCGGATTTTCCAGAGATGCAGGGCCAATTCATTTTCAAGGCCAACGACGGCATCATTGCAAAGCTTCAAGAGTCGGGACATCTCGTGGCGCGTACAGATGTTCAGCACAGTTACCCGCACTGTTGGCGCTGTAACAAGCCAGTGATTTTTCGTGCGACTCCCCAGTGGTTCATCGGCATGGATCAAAAAGTTTTGAACGGCGGGAAGTCTTCCCTGCGTGAAGCTGCTGAAAAAGCCATCCAGCAAGTCGAATGGATTCCGGGTTGGGGCATCAATCGAATTAACGCCATGGTGAGCGGCCGGCCAGACTGGTGCGTCTCTCGTCAGCGCGCTTGGGGCGCTCCCATCACGGTCTTCTATTGCGAAAAGTGTAATGAAGCTTTCGCGGGGCCTGAAGTTTTCCGTCACGTGGCCGATCAGGTGGAAAAACGGGGCATCGATATTTGGTACACCGAGCCCGCCGAAAAATTGATTCCTTCGGGAGCGAAGTGCCGGAAGTGTAGCGGGACGCAGTTCCGAAAAGAAACCGATATTTTGGATGTTTGGTTTGAGTCGGGCATCAGCCACGCTGCTGTTTGCGAAAAGAACGGCTTAGGTTGGCCGGCGGAGCTCTACTTAGAAGGAAGCGATCAACACCGCGGCTGGTTCCAGAGCTCTCTACTCACTGCAGTCGCAACTCGCGGAACGGCTCCTTATAAAGGAGTGCTCACCCACGGATTCATCAACGACAAAGACGGCAAGAAGATGTCGAAGTCCAAGGGCAACGTCACTGCGCCTTTAGACATCGTGAAAAAATACGGCGCCGACATTTTGCGTCTCTGGGTCGTGCTTGAAGATTATCGAAACGATATTAATTTTTCTCAGGAGAGCTTGGATCGCGTCTCCGAAAGTTACCGCAAGATTCGAAATACGATTCGTTTCATTTTGGGAAATCTTTACGACTTCGATCCGAAAGCTCATTCGGTTCCGGTGGGACAGATAGGGCAGCTCGATCGTTGGGCGCTTTCACGGACGTCCGAGATTTTTGGAACCGTTCGGGATTCGTATGATCGTTTTGAGTTTCACACTGTCTATCATCAAGTCATGAACTTCTGTAGCGTAGAGCTTTCGGCCATGTACTTCGATATTTTGAAGGACCGCCTCTACACGGCAGCAAAAAATTCCAAAGAGCGCCGATCGTCTCAGACGGCACTCTGGCATATTGGTCGCACCATGCTCCTCGCGATGGCGCCCATTCTTTCTTACACTTCTGAAGAAGCCTGGGGATACCTGGGTGAAAAGGAGTCGGTCTTCTTAACCTCCTTCCCGGGTGGTACGGATGGATTGAAGAGTTGGAGAAGTGCCGAACTGGAAAGTACTTTTGCGCCGATTTGGCAGGTTCGCGAAGTGGCGATGAAGGCTTTAGAAGAAGCGCGCCAGAATAAGGTGATCGGACATCCTCGCGAAGTGAAACTCGTGATGGAGTTGCCAGCCGATCAAGCGGCTGCTTTTAAAAACATTCAGGAAGATCTGTCTCGCCTGTTCTTGGTGAGTGAATTGGAAATCAAAAAAGCCGACGCCGTGAAGATGACCGTTTCAAAAGCTTCCGGTGAAAAATGCGCACGCTGTTGGGTCTATTCTCCCAAGGTGGGAGAGTCGAAGAAGCATCCCGATCTTTGCGATCGCTGCGTGGGGGCCGTCGATTGAAGCTGGCCCTGGGGAGGCTGGATTTCCGGTGGGGGCGAAAAGCTTCCAAACTTCCCAGAAAGTACCTGATATTTTTTGCGATCGCCCCGTTGCTGTTATTGCTCGATCAACTCACTAAACACTTACTGATTCGGCGCTTCGCCCTGGGCGAAACTCTTTCGGTCATCGAGGGGCTTTTTAATATTACCTATGTCCGGAACAAGGGGGCGGCGTTCGGAATGTTTGCGAATTCGACTTCGCCGTTTAGGGCACCAGTGTTTATTCTGGTCCCAATTTTGGCCTTAGGAGTGATTGGGTACGTGTTTCGAAAAATTCATCCCCGGGATTTGAAACTTGCAGCGGGTCTGTCCTTGGTTATTGCAGGAGCGGCCGGCAATTTGATTGACCGCGTGACGTGGGGTTACGTTGTAGACTTTCTCGATTTTCATTGGCAGTATCGATATCACTTTCCTGCTTTTAATTTGGCTGATTCGGCGATCTGCGTTGGCGTCGCGCTTCTGACCTGGGATATGATCTTAGAAGGAACAAGCTAAGTTATGCATCCATTACTTTTTCAGCTCGGCCCGATTCCCGTCCACACCTATGGATTTCTGGTGGCGATCGGATTTCTTTCTTCTGTTTTTACGATTCGAAGATTGGCAGCGAAGGCAAATCTGCCGGTCGAAAGAATTTTAGATCTCACCTTTTGGTGCTTCCTGGTGGGATTCGCCGGAGCGCGATTGCTCTTTGTGCTCACGCGCTGGGAAACTTTTTTGGCCGACCCGCTCGCTATTTTCAAAATCTGGGAAGGGGGCCTGGTTTTCTTCGGCGGCATTATGACCGCTCTGCCCTTTGGGATTTGGTATTTGAAGAAGTATCAGCTTCCGGTTTGGAAGGTGATGGACACGACTCTTCCCGGGTTAACCATTGCTCACATGTTTGGTCGCTTTGGTTGCCTCTCCGCAGGGTGCTGTTACGGGAAACCCACTGGAACTGATTTTGGAATTCGATTGAATTCCGATCTGGTGGACCCAGCGTTTCGTGGAATTTTGCTCCATCCCACCCAGCTCTATGAAGCCGTTTCTTTGCTCATTCTTTTTGCGACTTTGATTTGGTTGTTTCCGCGAAAGAAATTCGACGGGCAAGTTGCTCTCACCTACTTCCTGGCCTACCCGGTGATCCGAAGCATTATCGAAATTTATCGCGGTGATTTGATTCGCGGTTTTGTGATTCCGGACGTGCTCTCCACTAGTCAGTTTATTTCGCTGCTCGTCTTTATTGGTGCAGCCGTGGCGATGAAGGTTCGATTGGATCAGGTTCAAAAAGTGCCTGTCGGCAAGGCGAGGAAATGAAATGACAACGGGATGGGAGTCCTCACCAGGGTTTTTTGCAGTTCTCGCAGCTGCTTCCTTTTTCTGGGGATCCATTCCTTTTAATCGAGTTTTTAGTAAGGGCACGAGCGCTCACAAGTGGATGACGATGCTTGCGGACTACTTAAAGGGCGCCCTTCCCGTTTTCTTGCTCTCACCCGAGGGGTTGGCCTTTTGGAACGGAGGCGCTGCGATTTCGGCCGGAGATTTCTTGCCCGCACCGCTTCCGTGGGTTGTGGCAGTACTTTTGGTTTTAGGACATTGTTTTTCCCCCTGGTTAAAGTTTCGCGGAACACAAGGGGTGGCTCCTGCATTTGGCGCGCTCACCTTCTTGTCGCCGTTTGCAGCGCTCATTGGTTTTTTAGGTTTCTTGCTGGCCATCGCCATCAAGCGAAACATTCCTTTGGCGAACCTCGCTGGGCTGGGCGTGGCAACAATTACACACATTGTTATTGAGCCCTCAAGAAAGTCGCTCGGAGTCATCCTCGTGCTACTCTTTGTTGTACTTTTACGGCACGAAGGGGATATGGACGAGCTGCTTGAAAATCCAGAGACCGCTACTTAGCTTCATTCTTGCTGCGAGTTTCTTGTCGGCCCCGCTGGGGAGTGCGACTGAGGTCGTCGACGTTACTGGCGCGCGAGTAAAAATTCCAGATCAACCCAAACGCATCGTCACCCTGATTCCTTCTTTGGGGGAGTTGGCTGCCGACTTTTTTCAGCAGGATCTCGACAAGATTGTGGGGGTCAGCGAGGCTACAGATTATCCACCGGCTCTCTCTAAGACCCGTTCCGTTGGTCCGTACCCCCACATCAGTTTAGAAAAAGTATTGGAGTTAAAGCCCGATCTTGTTTTGGGAAGTAAAGATGGAAACTCCAAGCAGCAGCTCGAGCGTCTGAGAGAGCTCGGAATTCCCGTCGTCATTGTTTCTACTTCGAATTTTGAAGAAGTTTACAAGTCGATTGAGTTGGTCGGAGCTGCATTGGGATTTGAAAAAGACGGCAAAAAAATGGCCGAGCAGCTCAAACGCGGAGTCGATCACGTGTGCGCTAAAGCGAAAGGTCAGGCTCGTGTAAAAACTTTCGTTCAGCTGGGAGAACAGCCGCTGATTACCATTGGAAAGAGCACGTTTCTCCAAGAAGCGCTCCAGTGTGTAGGAGGCGATAATATTTATGCGGATTTGAGCTTGCCCTATCCCCGGCCGACGATCGAAGACATGGTCCATCGCAATCCCGACATTGTCCTCGTGATGACGTTCGGAGGTGATCGACGGTATTTCAATAGAATGGCCGCAAAGTGGAAAGACTTTCCTCAGATGAAAGCCGTTCAAACCAAGCGAGTGCACGTGGTTTCAGGGGATACCATTTTGCGCCCCACTTTACGCATGCTGGAAGGAATGAGCTTGCTTGAACGAGCGGTCCATCCGAAAGTGAAGAAATGAATCGCCTCACGGGATATCGCGGTTATGTCGTTGGTCTCGCATTTTGGGCGTTAGCACTTTTCTTGGCGCTAGAAATGGGCGCTGCCGATCACGCTACGGTCGATATCATTACAAAGCTTCGCTTGCCTCGGGCCTTGCTTGCTTCGGCAGTGGGCATGGGTTTGGCGGTTTCAGGTTGCGTACTACAAGCGCTTTTTGCCAACCCCCTTTGCGAGCCTTACACGCTTGGGATTTCTTCGGGTGCCGCACTGGGAACAGTGATTGGCATGGCTCTAGGAGTTCAATTCAGCTTCATTGGTTTGGCTGGAACCGCATTCGTGGGCGCCATGATCTTTGCAGTGATTTTGTTTCTGGTTTCTCTCAAGCAGGGTTCGAGCAATCTGATTTTGCTTCTGACCGGCGTGATGCTCGGAGTTTTAGGCTCGAGCCTGGTCGCGCTCTGGATGACTTTTGCGGATCTCAACGGGGTGCAAGGATCTCTTTCTTGGCTGTTGGGAGACCTATCTTCCGCTCGAATCGGCGGATCGTTGATGACATTGATTTTGGTCGTGATCCTCTCAGGCTCACTCTGGTTTCATTGGAGAGAGCTCGATGCGCTCTTGCTCGGAGAAGAAGCTGCTCGATCCCTGGGATTTTCTATCGAAGGATCCCGTCGAAAATTTATTTTGCTGACTTCTCTTTTGGTCGGTCTTTGCGTAAGCGGTTCCGGAATTATTGGATTTGTGGGCTTGATGGTTCCCCACTTTGCGCGAAAGATGGTCGGCTCTTTACATCTCAAGCTCGTTCCGCTCTGTGCGATCTGGGGAGCGGCGACGTTGACGTTTGCCGACATGATGTCACGAAGTCTGTTTAAGCCGTTTGAATTGCCCGTGGGTGTGATGACCGCTGTGATCGGGGCGCCACTGTTTATGTGGATCATGCTTCGAAACGAAAAGAAGGAGGCCCAATAAAATGGAACCCCCTGTCTTAGGAGCATACGGAGTTTCGTATTCGTTTCCGAATTCCTCTCGTCCGGTGCTGAAAGAAGTGTCGGTCGAAGTCGAGCGCTCCGAGATTCTGGCATTGCTCGGGCCGAACGGATCTGGAAAATCCACTTTGTTGAAAATCATGGCCGGGATTTTGCCGCTGCCTCGTTCGGGTTTGAACGGACAAGTTCGATTTGGCCCAGTAGAAGTGGGCACGCTGACCGCGCGCGCTCGCGCAAAGTATGCCGTCTACATCGCACCGGAATTGCGAGCGGAGTTTCCATTGACTGCTTTTGAAGCGGTTTCTTTGGGACGCCTCACCCATCCCGGAACTTTGCTGAAGCAATCAACGAAGCAGGATCTCGGCGTCATTGAATGGGCGATGGAACAGAGTTTTTGCTGGGAATTTCGAAACCGCGACATCCGCCACTTGAGCGACGGCGAGCGCCAACTCGTTTCCCTCGCGCGTGCTCTTGCCCAAGGCGCAAAAACCCTACTCCTCGATGAAGCCATTTCTAAAATGGATTTGAATCACCAGGCCGCTGTTGGAAAGCTGCTCCAAAAACTCAAGGGCCAAGGCTATTCTTTTGTTTTGGTGACTCACGATTTCAACCTCGCCACGGAGTGGGCGGATCACTGCTGCTTATTGAACAAGGGGCAGAAGGTGGCATGGGGACCGTTGCAAGAAGTTCTGACCGAAGCGCGAATGCGCGAAATCTACCCCGATGCGGGACTGATCGTTGGAAAGAATCCGGCGACGGGAAAACCCAAACTGTTTTTCAGCTAAAGGAGACTTTTATGGAAAAGTTTATTTGGATTCTCGTATTTTTTTCTCTTAAGGCTTACGGAGAGGCCCAGCCGGTTCAAGAGCCTACAGAGATTCATGAGCTATCGGTTACCGAGCAGGGCTATAAAAAAATCTGGGATCGTTTTCAAAGGTTAAATGCCATGAATCAAAGTGAGTGGACTAAATCTTCGGGGAGGTGGCTACAGACTGAGTTTTGGCCGGAACCAAATAAATTAAAGTCGCTTCTGGGAGTGAATCCTGAAGAATTCGTAGTGGAAGCTAGCCCGACTTTAAAAGTTACTAAGAATTTTTTTACATCAGATGAAAAAAACTTCGGAACTTTTTCCATTTTTAAAATTCCAGATGTTCAGAAATGGAAATGTCTCGGTGCTGAATTGTGGTTGGGTATCCGCAGAATCGAACTACTTGCTCTCTTGTAAGAAGGACAGTCCGGCAAATGAAATTCTCTGCCTTGGTATGAGCTCAAAAAAATCCTCACCAAAGACTGGTGGGACATCGTTGGGCAAAGTTATTACGGTTTTCAAAAAGAGGGAGCCGGGTATGAAGCTGCAGCACATTCGAGTGACGGCCGAATAGTCTAATTCCTAGCATGGAGTAGCTGGTGCTTGTGATGAATGTACGCGACGCCGCCTAAGAGCTAAAAGTAAATCGTCGCGCCAAACGAATGCGCCCAATCCGTATAGGGTTCGCTCACTCGCTGTAATCCGTAGTCGAGCGAAATCTTGGGTCCGAGGAATCCCACTCCGGCCCCGTAACCATTTCCGTACATCCCTTGGTGGGCAATCATCGAGTTTTGGAACATCCCCACGCGGAACATGAAGTCGCTCATCATGATGAATTCCATTCCGAGTTCATAACCGAAGCGCTGATTGGAGTTGGGAAGGTTGGGTGTGTAGTGCGGATCTGCATACACCAGAACAATTTTCTCTAAATTGAATTTAGTTCCCAAAGTAATTTCGCGATAAATATTTTTTGGAAGGCCCTGATCGTTCTCCAGAATGTTGTCGACGATGAGCGCGGTCTGCATCCATGCATTAGGAAGAAACGTGGTCGAAAAAGTAATGTCCTGACCCATGTTGGGCGACCCAAACGTGGTGCCGTAGAATTTTCCGCTCAACGCAAAACCCAAGCTTTGAAGCACTGCTTTCGAAACTCCCAGGTGAATCATGAATCCGTCTTCGCGAAGGGTGTATGAAATGGCCGCTTGCAGGGTTTCGGTTCGACCGTCTTGAATGCTGACGTTGTAATTTCGGCCATGATAATTGTCCCCAATCGTCGGATGGGTGCCCTTAAAAAAAAGAACGCTGCCGCTCACACTGTAGGTGGGAAGGAAGGATACATACGACGGATTTAAGAAAATCGAGTCGTTCAGTAATGGGCCCGCATGGCCGGCTCCCCCTAGAGCCACAGTTCGGGGAGATTGGTAATCCGAAGCCCATGCGAGGGTGGGCCCGACAGAAAAAACTAGGAAACAGAGAGAAATTATCAACTGTTCACGAGGGCGATTTCTTTGGGCCTTGATTTTATTCATGTTTTTCCCCTCTAAAATGATGCAGCGCATAGAAAATCTTTACTTTTTCGGGCCGATAGAGTACTTGCTTTGACGCATGTCACAACGAGCAATCAATCAACCGGTGTTTAAGAAGAGCAAACTGGCCTCATTCAAGAACGAACTTGAATCGAGGCGTTCCACTTTGGCTAAAGACCTTCAACAGGCTACAGCAGACCTGATTAATACTGAAGAGTCTTATGCCGACAGTGTGGATCAGGCAAGCGCCCAAACGGATCGCACCTTCATCCTTCAGCTCAAAAATCGTGAACGTGACGAGCTGTGGCAAATCGATGAAGCCCTTCGTCGAATTGAAGAAGGCACTTTCGGTGAATGCGAACGTTGCGAAGAAACGATCGCTGAAGCACGAATGCGAGCCAATCCCTCGACTACTCTTTGCATCGACTGCCAAGCCGAGCTAGAGTCAGAAAAGCAAAGATTTCCGGGCCGGGCTTAGTCTCTTTTTAAGCATTATTCTGTTCTGAGCCCCTCCCACAGAGCGTGGAAGATCTTTCTATTGGGGGTTCTCGAAATGAAGATTCGTAAGGCGGTAATCCCGGCTGCGGGGTTAGGTACGCGGTTTTTGCCAGCAACCAAGGCTGTGCCGAAAGAGATGATTCCGATCGTCGACGTGCCGATGATTCAGCACATCGTTGAAGAGGCCGTTCGTGCCGGTGCGGAAGACGTCATTATCATCACCGCTCGTCACAAAGAGGCGATCGAAAATCATTTTGATTACAATCCCGAACTTGAAGATTTCCTCGATAAGAAAAGTAAGGCGGAGCTCGCAGACCTCTCTCGCAAGATTGGGAAGCTTTGTAACGTCATAGCGATTCGTCAGAAAAATCCGATGGGCTTAGGTCATGCAGTGCTTTGTGCAGCACCAGCCGTGGGCAATGAGCCTTTCGCTGTGCTTTTGGGCGATGACCTGATTGATTCGGAAGTACCTTGCACGAAACAACTTGCCGATATCTATGCGACTCAAAATGCCAGCGTTGTGGGCGTGATGGAAGTTCCCGCGAGCGAGGTGAACAAGTATGGCATCGTCGGTGGCAAGATGATGAATCCCCGGCTCATGCACGTCGACCGCTTGGTCGAGAAGCCTGCTGAAAAAGATGCTCCCTCGCGACTCGCCATTCCGGGTCGCTATGTTCTCAGTCCGAAAATTTTTGACTGCATTCGTGAAACGAAGCCGGGTAAGGGCGGAGAAATTCAGCTCACCGATGCTCTCCAGCTTTTAGCGCAGAAGGAAAAACTTTTAGCCTATCAATTTGAAGGTACTCGCTACGACACCGGCGATCGTCTGGGTTTCATCGATGCTACCATTGCTTTTGCATTGAAGAGACCCGAGCTTCGCCCGGGCGTAACGGAGTTGCTCAAGAAACATCTGAAGTGAGGCGGCCATGAAATTTGGGAAGTTCTCATCCTGTTTGGTTGTAGGGGTTTTGTTTGGAAGCGTCGCTCACGCTTACATCGTTCCATCGCAGTTCATTGTGAAATCTATTGCCGGAAAAAAAGTCGGCCCCAAATCGCTGCGAATTCGTTCCACCGTGACGTTGATGGAACATGGGACGCCTTCTACGGTGAAGTTTAAAGAGATCACCGTATTGGATCTCTCCACCCATTTCTTAAAGAGCCGCGCTTACGATGAAACGGGCCAAGAACTTTATGCGATCGAGCGTCGGTTAAATGGAACGGAGTCGGCCCCAATTGTGGTGAACGGTCTTTTGTTTGAGAACCGTACGGACCTCCTCACGCGAAGCTTGAAGGAAGCCGGCATTCCGATTCGCACTGAAACAGAATTGGCAGAGATGAAGGACGAAGAAGTGCGTCGCGCTTCTGAAATTACTTCGCTCGTGCGATGGCAGGGAATGGCTTCGTTTGTGGTCGGGCAAAATCGTCCGCGCTACCCCCAACTTTGGGTAGAGCGCGACCAGTTCTACCCCATTCGTTTAGTGATCGGGACTTCGGGCGGCACGATGGATTATCGCTTTGAAAATTATCGCACGGGTTTGAAAGAGTTTCCCTACCCGCGGCAGATCAGCGTTGCGACGGCAACCTCGATTCGTCCGTTTCGATATGATAGTCCTCCGCCCGTGAACGAAGATGTTTTTCTTCGAGCTGAAATTAACGACATTGCCTTTAATCCCGAGAGCAATGAATTCAAGGGGACGGTCACCGCTGGGTTCACCGCTCGCGGCGATTCGATGGACAGTCGAATGAAGGATCTGATCCAGAAGTACTACCAGCTGGTGCGGTAGAGATTTACTAGTAGGTTTTAATGGAGTCTGAACAACACATCTTATCTGTCGCTGTTCCACGCCCTCTCGAGGGGTTGTTTACCTATCGAATTTCTAGCGAGCTTGCGTCCAAAGTTTTAGTGGGAGGGATGGTCACCGTTCCGTTCGGTCGCTCGAAGACTCACGCATTTGTGGTTGAGCCGCCACGCCCGCTCAGTGAAATTCCTGAACACGTTCCGTTAGAGAATTTAAAAGACATTATTTCTGTCGATGAGCAAGGCAGCGTTTTACCCCCGGATGTGTTGGCACTTTGTAAGTGGGCGCACGACTATTATCGATCGCCTTTGGGCGAAGTGTTGAACTGCGCAGCTCCCCCGGCTTCAGTAGGATTGAAAAGCACGAAAAAGAAAGCGCGCGCCATAGCACAACTCCAGGCGGGTACGACGGTTCAGCTCACCGAAGAACAAGCTCAGGCGCTCGAGAAGTTGGAAAAGTTTCGCGCGGAAGGTCCCAAGGTCGCTCTTCTTAATGGAGTGACGGGGAGCGGGAAGACCGAGCTTTACATTGAGCTTGCGAAGAAGACTTTGGCGGAAGGCCGAGGGGTCGTTCTCTTGGTCCCAGAAATCGCACTTACTTCTCAGCTCCATCGCCGCTTTGAAACAGCGCTGGGTTATCCCGTTGCGGTCTGGCATTCGGCAGTTTCAGATGGCAAGCGTCGTGATTTTGGTGCGGCGTTGAGGGATGGAGATGTTCGAGTTGTTGTGGGTGCTCGATCCGCTGTTTTTGCGCCGGTCCCGAATTTGGGTTTGATCATTGTCGATGAAGAACATGATCCCACTTACAAACAAGAAGACCGCGTCCGCTACCATGCGCGCGATTTGGCCGTCGTGCGCGGAAAAATTTCTCAGGCTTTTGTGGTGCTCGGCTCAGCGACGCCTTCGTTGGAAACGCGTGAGCGAGTGCGTGAAGGACGTTACGGAGAAGCGCAGCTCAAGCATCGAGTGGCGCCGGGGGGGCTTCCAGAAATTGAGATCGTGGATCTTTGTGTGGAAGAGCGGGTTGAGGAAAGTCGCTCTCCTCTTGCCAAGAAAACTCTGAAAGCTTTGCAGGAAACTCTCGCGGCGGGAGATCAAGCGATGATCTTTTTGAATCGACGGGGGTTTGCATCTTTCTTAGTTTGCGAAGATTGCGGTGAAGTGCCCGGCTGTCCCAGCTGTTCGATTTCTCTCACCGTGCATATGAAGAGTCGGCAGCTGCGCTGCCACGTCTGTGGGTTTGTCGAAGCCATTCACGATAGCTGCCAGAAATGTCAGAGTTTAGAATTGAGTCCGGTGGGTTCGGGCACGGAAAGTTTGGAAGAGGAGCTTCCCAAGTTGGTGGAAGGCTTGGTGCCTCTGCGGTTGGATCGCGACCAGGTGACGAGTGTGAAGCGACTCGAAAGTATTCTGAGCGATTTTCGAGAAAAAAAGGCCAACGTTCTCTTGGGCACGCAGATGCTCGTCAAAGGTCACGACTTTCCGGGGGTGACTCTTGTGATCGTAGTTTTGGCCGACGCGCTTTTCCGATGGCCGGATTTTCGTGCCACCGAACGCGCTTACCAGATTCTCACTCAGGTGGCAGGACGTGCGGGCCGGGGACAAAAAGCGGGTCGTGTGATGATTCAAACTTTTGGCGCTCAACACGACGTCATTCGAGCGGTGAAAGGTGAAGTTTCTGAAGAGGCTTTTTTAGAAGGAGAGCGAGAATTACGTCAGGCGCTGGCCTATTCCCCCTTTGGCCGATTGGCTCGATTGCGTTGGGAAGGTGACGATCAACGCGATGTCCAGAGGCAGGCTCAGTTTAGCTCCACCGAATTGGCTCAGGCTTTTAGCGGTGCCACGGTTGAATTCTTGGGTCCGAGCGAGGCCTTTTTGGAGCGAGCTAAGGGCGTTTACCGCTGGGACCTTCTGATTAAATCCCCCGATATCCAAGTTTTACAGAAATCCGTCAGCGCTGCGCGGCAGCTTGCGACCCAGAACAAGTGGAGGCTAGTTGTCGATATCGACCCCTACGGGGTAGGATAGAGAAGTGAGCTCCAACTCCGCATCTCAAAAGAAGCCCACTAAAGAAGAACAAAAGGCCGAACATGCGGCCCGCGTCCGCACAAAAATCCAAGAATCCATGGACGCCATGAAAGAGCAACGCTTGCGCGATCTGTTTCGCAAGCGCCTCGATGTGGCTCGTACCGGCGTGCATTCCTTTCAGGGAAAAAAAGCCGGCGAGAGCGCGAAGGCCTTTCGCAGTTACTTGGCCATTCTAGAAGAGTGGAAGGGCGTGGGACCTTGGGGACTTCACCCCGGTCTCTTTGATCAGAAGAAAGACTTTGCAGAGTTGCTACTGATCTGCGGCGTATACTGGGACTTGGCGAAGGTTTTCGACAAAACGCGGAATCCCAAAAACCATCAAGAATGTGTGAAGTACCTCGATAAATTTATCGTTTTCTCAAAAGGGCTTCCTCATCAAGTTTTGGCCGCTGAGACTTTGAGAAAATACATTTCCAATAACAAAGCCATTCACCGCGCCGATTTCGTCAACGCCTACAAGCGGGTGGCTGAAGATAAGTGTTTCGTTGTGACAGCGCTGGTGGACGAGGTCGACGAAGCGACTCTGTATCGTCTGCGAGATTTTCGGGACGAGGTGCTGGCGCAGTCGTGGATGGGACGCGGATTTGTTCGGGGGTACTACTTCGTGGGTCCGTGGATTGCGGCGGGGTTGGATCGGACTCCGCGACGGGTTCGCAAAACCGTTGCGCAGACTTTGGATTGGGCCGCTCGATTCGTGTCCCAAGCACGATTGATCAAGACATTCGGGGTTTTGAAGTAATTAGTTCAGGATGGTGCCGATGCGCTTCGGACGGAAGGTGAGCTGACCATCGGAGAAGTTGATCCAGAGCGAGAGCCAGATCACCATGGCTCGGCCCTTCACATTGCGCATGGGTACGAAGCCCCAGAAGCGGCTGTCGTTTGAGAAGTCGCGGTTGTCGCCCATCACAAACAAACTATCGGCCGGAACCTTTTGAGGACCGAAGCTTTCTTGGAAGGAATTCGTCTTATCCAACATGATGAGATGGTCGTGGGATTCTAACTTCTCTCGGTAAAGTTCTAAGAAGTTGCGGCTGTACTTCGGGTCATCTGCCAGCGTTTGAAAAACTTTGTCCGTCTGGTCCGCAGGGGCGGGGTCGCGGGTAATCATCTGGTTGTTAATGTAGACAACCTTGTTCTTGATCTCGACCGTATCGCCCGGAACGCCGATCACGCGCTTAATGTAATAGAAGCTTTCGTCTTTCGGGTACATGAACACGATAATGTCACCGCGCTTCGGGGCATCGCGCTTTACCATGTAGATCGGATTGCCTGTAATCAGGTCTGAGAAGGGAACTTTTAAGCCGTAGGCGAATTTGTTGACGAAAATATGGTCGCCTACCAGCAGGGTGGGAATCATGGAGCCGGAGGGGATCTTAAACGCCTCGATCACGCTCGAACGGATCATGAAAACCAAGAGCAAGGCCAAGCCTAAGGAGGTGACGTTCTCAATGATCCAACGCTTACGACTTTTCATTTCTCCGCCTGACACGCTGCTTGCCATATTTGATAAACCATACCCCGAAGTTTGCATATCCCATACGAAAAAAGATATGATCGAAGCTCACGGAGAACCGGTGTGAGGACGTTAGACCGCTATATAGCGACCCTGTTTTTAAAGACGCTCTTCTTCTCGATCATGGCTCTGACAGGGCTTTTCCTGTTTCAGAAATTCATGGGCGAAATGTTGGACCATCAATTTCCGCTTCGCCAAGTTCTCTTTTACGACCTGATGTCTGTACCCGAAATCATCGTTCAAATGGTGCCTCCGTCCGTGCTGGTGGCCACCGTGCTGACCCTTTCGGGGATGAGCCGGTCCAATGAATTGGTGGCTTGTTATTCGATCGGCGTGGGTTCCAAACAAATCATCGCGGTGCTTCTAGCCATCGTGTTCATGGTGTCGTGTTTGAACGTGGTGATGCAGGATCGAATTCTGCCCCCGCTGTATCGGAAGCGCGTTTCTTATTATTGGCGGGAGATGAAGAACAGGGCCGACTTCTTCCTCGACTTCAAGCAGAACAAGATTTGGTACCGCTCGAAGAATCTGATTTACAACCTGCGGACCTTCGATCCCAAGTCCAACACGATTTATGGGATGTCGGTCTATACCTTTGATGAAGCGTTCAACCTGCTTCAGGTGGTCGATGCCGAGCGTGCGGATTTTACCCCTACGGGGTGGAAGCTGAAGGACGGCACGGTTACCGTGTTTTCGAAGGGCGAGCCCTTTCCCCTGAATCGGCGTTTCCAAGAAAAGGAACTCGTTATCAACGAGAGCCCCACTGATTTTAAAGAAATCGAGAAGGAAGTGGATGGTCTGCGCCTGATGGAGCTCTATCGCTACATCAAAAAGACCCGCGAAGTGGGCGCGGACACCAAGAACTACGAAGTAAAGCTGCATTCGCGCATCAGTTTGAGCTTTATTCCAGTAATTATGTGTACTCTGGGTTTCCCCTTTTCCCTGCGCACACGCCGTGAAGGGGGAGTGGCCAAGGACCTCGGGATTTGCTTGGGAGTAACCTTTTTCTATTGGCTTTTCTATTCGGTAGGTCTATCCCTGGGAACCAACGGATCACTCCCACCCTGGCTTGCAGCATGGCTTCCTAGCGCTGTTTTTGGTATTGTGGCGGGAGTTCTCGTCACCCGACGAGCCGTTTAAATTATGGCGAAATTGAAAATTTACACCTTCCCCGACATCGTTCTGGCTAAGAAAGCCGCTCCTGTCCAAAGGGTCGAAAAATCCATGCACAAGTTAGCCGACGACATGTTGGAGACGATGTACTACGCCCCGGGCATTGGTTTGGCCGCCAATCAGGTGGGGATTTTGGATCGAATTCTCGTCATCGATACCGAGTATGATTTGGAAGACTTGGTGGAAGGCGCGCCGACCCCGGAAGGTTTCGAAGTCATCGACGGGCGACTGATTAAAAATAAGAAGCCGATGATCATCGTGAATCCAGAAATCGTGGAGAAGGAAGGCAAGATCAGTTTTTCTGAAGGCTGCTTGTCCGTTCCCGAATACCAAGCGGAAGTGAACCGCTACGAGAAATTGAAGTTGAAGTACCAAGACATCGACGGCGTTACGAAAACGCTGATGGCCGAAGGACTTCTCGCCGTCGCGATTCAACACGAGATGGATCATTTGGACGGAAAACTTTTCATCGATCGGTTGAACCCGCTTAAAAAAGAAATGGTCAAAAAGAAATTGAAGCAGGAACGGGCCGAGCGCGAAGCGGAGTTTCCGGGAACTTCTCCCAAGTCTAAAAAGAAAACTGAAAAAGGATTTTAAACATGGCCGCTCTTCGCGTCGTGTTCATGGGTACTCCGGATTTTTCAGTTCCGGCGTTGGACGCTCTCTGCGGAGATTCCCGTTTTGAAGTCGTGGGTGTTTACACGCAGCCCGATCGGCCTACGGGGCGTGGCTTACAAACGATTCCTTCGCCTGTAAAGAAAGCAGCGCTTGAAAAAGGTCTCCCCGTTTTTCAGCCGGAGAAACTCACTCTCCCCGGAGAGTTTGAAAAATTGGCGGCGTTGAACCCCGATCAAATCGTCGTTGTGGCGTTCGGCCAGATTTTAAAAAAGAATGTGCTCGAGCTTCCCAAAAAAGGATGCGTGAACATTCATGCGTCGCTCTTACCGCGTTGGCGCGGTGCTGCTCCCATCCAGCGATCGATTTTAGAGGGAGATGCGGAAACAGGTGTCACCACCATGCTCATGGCTGAGAAGCTCGACGCCGGGGATATTTTGATGAAGGGAACCACTCCTATTGGGTTGGAAGACACCGCACAGACTTTGCACGATCGGTTGTCGAAGCTGGGAGCGGAACTCATTCTCCCCACTTTAAAGGGTTTGGCCGACGGAACTTTGAAGAGCCAGAAGCAAAACGAAGCGCAGGTCACCTATGCTGAGAAACTCGGCAAGGACATGGAGGGGTTGGATCCCGCTTTGACCGCCACCGTTTTGGATCGGCGCATTCGGGCCTTGAATCCTTGGCCGGGAACCTCCGTTTGGGTGGCTGGTTCGGGTGGGGCGACTCAGCGGCTGAAGGTGAAGCAGGCCCGGGTTCATGCGGGGCTTAAGGGCGCTTCGGGACAGATTTTCGAGCGCAGCGGCATGGTTTTAATGGCCACCGCACAGGGTTGCCTGGAGCTGCAACGCGTGCAGTGGGACGGGCGGAAGGAAGTGGACGCCGCAGGATTTCTAAATGGGCTTCGAGGCAGTGGCCAGCAGCTTCCGCTTGAGATAAGGTCAAAACCCTAATGACACGATCCCCAGGTCTTTTAGCACCCTCGCTGCTCTCTGCAGATTTTTCGAAGCTCGCTTCTGAAGTGAAAGAAGTAGAAGCTGCGGGTGCCGATTGGTTGCACGTGGATGTGATGGACGGTCATTTTGTTCCGAATCTCACGATTGGGCCGATGTTTGTGGACGTGCTTCGGCCTCTCACGAAACTTCCTCTAGATTGTCATTTAATGGTGACGAACCCTGAGTTCTGGGTCGAGCCGTTTCAAAAAGCGGGCGCGGATTACATCACTGTTCATACCGAAGCGACGAAGGACCTTCCGGCGCTTTTGAAAAAAATTCGATCAGTGGGTTGCAAACCTGGGGTGACTTTAAATCCCGCGACGCCTCTGAGCTCGATCGAAAAAGTTTTGGATTGGGTGGATCTCGTTTTGGTGATGAGCGTGAACCCCGGTTTTGGTGGTCAGAGCTTTATCGAAACTTCTTACGATAAGGTGAAGAAACTGGTGGAGCTGCGTGGTTCGCGAAAATTCCTGATCGAGATTGATGGTGGAGTGAAGTCCGACAACATCGAAGCCCTGCGCAAAGCAGGTTGCGATGTGTTTGTGGCGGGCTCTGCTGTGTTTGGAAAACCGGATCGCAAAAAAGCGATCGCAGATTTGAAATCGAAAATTGGATAAGGGCCTATGAAGATCGGGGCAAAGCCTCTTAGTTTAGAAGATGTTCGCGCAGTCGCTCTCGAGGGTACGCGCGTGGAGTTGGCTCCCGCAGCCGTTGCTAAAATTAAAAAGTCGCACCGATTTCTTTTAGATCAGGTGGAAGAAGGCAAAACGCTTTACGGAGTGAACACCGGTTTTGGTTTACTCTCGAATGTTCGCATTCCCAACGAAGACATTGAAGTGTTGCAATACAACTTGCTGCGTTCGCACGCGGTGGGGATGGGTCCGAACCTGCAGGATTCGTACGTTCGCGCCATGCTCTTGCTTCGCGCGCAAGCTTTGGCTCAAGGGCATTCGGGCGTGAGCTTGCCAGTCGTGCAGCAGATTTTGAGTTTATTGAACCGCGGGGTTTGCCCGCTGATTCCTGAGCAAGGTTCGGTGGGAGCCAGTGGAGATTTAGCTCCCCTAGCTCACTTGGCGCTGGTGCTGATCGGCGAAGGTCGCGCCCGCGTGAAGGGTAAAGAGATGACCGGCGGACAAGCCCTGAAGGTAGCCGGCTTGAAGCCGATTCGCTTGGGACCCAAAGAGGGGTTGGCTCTGATTAATGGCACCCAGTTCATGACGGCTATTGGTTCGCTCAAATTATTGGAAGCCGAACACCTCTGCGATTTGGCCGATCTCATTGGCGCGATGACTTTAGAAGCGATGAAGGGTACGGCCGTCGCGTTTGATCCGTTGATTCACAAAGTGCGTCCGCATGGGGGTCAGATTTTATCGGCGAAGCGCATGATGCAATTCCTGGGTTCGACCCGAAGTGAAATCGGCAAGAGCCACGTCAATTGTAGTCGTGTGCAAGATCCCTACAGTTTGCGATGCATTCCTCAAGTCCACGGAGCTTCGCGCGATACCCTAAAGTTTGTCAGACAAGTTTTAGAAACAGAAATCAATTCGGTCACCGACAATCCCCTCGTTTTTCCGGACAGCGGAAAAATTCTAAGTGGCGGAAACTTTCACGGCCAGTACGTGGCTATCGCGATGGATGCGCTTGCCATTGCTGTGGCAGAGTTGGCTAGTATTTCGGAACAGCGAATTGAGAAGCTCGTGAACCCGGCTATTTCAGAATTGCCGGCGTTCCTTACCGAACAGGGCGGATTGAATAGCGGTTTCATGATTGTTCAAGTCGCAGCCGCGAGTATTGTTTCTGAGAATAAGACCCTTTGCCATCCCGCGAGTGTTGATTCCATTCCGACGTCAGCAGACAAAGAAGATCATGTCAGCATGGGGGCCTGGGGGGCTCGCAAAGCTGCCCGGGTGGTTGAAAATTCCCGTCGAGTCTTGGTGATGGAGATGCTGGCTGCTGCTCAGGGCATTGATCTCTTACGGCCGCTTCGGTCTTCGAATCGCATCGAGAAGTTTCACTTGGAAATCCGCAAAAAAGTCCCGCGGATGGACGTCGATCGCTCGCTCCACGCTGAGCTGCAACTCTTGGAAAAGATGGTAGAAAGTTTTCATTTCGCTGAGTTTTCTACCATTAATTAAATAGACTCTATTTATATCATTATACTGTCGCCAGTTCTCAATTGACCCGATGCGTCTATTCGACTATATCACTCAGTCAATATGATGAAATTTTCTTTCGTTTTACCGGTGTTGTCTCTCCTTGCTCTCGGAGCAGGTTGTAACAGTAACGATAAGGCTGATGCGAAGCCCGCTTCGTCAGCATCGTCTGCGGACATCGCGGCGGTTCTCGCTGTTTCCCAAGAAGTGACGGCGGAGGCTCCTCCATCGCCGAAGCAAACAGCGAAGCCACCCAAGACGATGCCGGTCAGGTCCGCCGCTGTTCAGCGCGAAACTCAAACTGTTGCTGCTTCCAACCCGGCTCCTACTCAGAATGTACCCAAACCAGCGCCTACCCTGAATGTAGATGCCGGACGTGAGAAGCTTGCCGATCCTCAACCACGAGTCGAACGATTCAGTGGCGGACACACGGATGCAGACCACGACGCGATGGCGGCCATGCAGATGGCTGCAGCGGGACAGAAAAGAGCAGCGAAAGCAGCTGGGCCAGTGGAACATCCCGCGGGTTCGATCGTGAACGTGAAACTGCCTGTTCGTGTTGATTCGGGTCCAAACCCCAATCAAGAAATCGCTAAGTGCGTAGCCGGTTTGCTTGTGAAGACTTCCATCCCCAAGGAATTCGGGATTCGAAAGTTGAAGGGGTTAGAGGGCCCCGCTCCGGCTGCTTCATCCGAAGCTGAATTGAAGGCAATCCAGGCGGACCTTGCTGCAGCAGATTTAAGTGATACGTCGAAGCCGGTGAAGTTTGGGAATCAGATTTCTTACACTCTCAATACGGATTTGGATCGGAAGATTCTCCTGTTCTTGACGGCGAACGATGCAGCTGATCCGAATTTCAATTTCACCCTCATGGGCATTTATTCCAAAAGTATGAGTTCGACTGCTAAAGTCCTGGGAGTTGCCGAAGGCAAAGTTCGAGAGCTCGACATTTCTGCCTGTGCTCAGGTTTTTGAGAACAAGGACGCCCCAGAAGCGGAAGAAGATTCTCCGGGCTCCGAAAATTCCGATGATTCCGATGATTCAATGATGGCCGCGATGATGGCGATGATGAATGGTCAGCAAGAAGATCCAGCGGAAGACGCCGCGGCCCCTGCGACTGCTGATCCAGCGGGCTCTATCCTCAAGGTAGGTTTGCCTTTGCGTATGGCAGAATCGGGTTCTTCCCGCTCGAAGTGGGGCAAATGCTTGGGCGGAGCGATTGTAAAGTCTTCGGCGGGCAAGGAGCTTGGTCTTCACCAGGTCATGGATGTTACTGGACCCTCGGATAGCAAAGAGGACATGAATGTCCCCGAAGATAAGGAAGACGGCAAACCTTTCAAAATCGGTGCGCATGTTTCGTATGTCTTGACCACGGATATCGGCGATAGCCTGCGGTTGGTATTTACTGCCAATGATCCGAAAGATCCCAATTTTACTGTGGATCAAAGAAAAGCGCGTCCAGGAAAAACCGGCGAAATGAATCTGATCTTCGCGGAGAGCATCAGTTCTCAGGGTCAAATTAAGGGTGCGGCGGACGGAAAAGTTCGCACCGTGGACCTCACCCCCTGTGCGGCCATCTTAAAGAGATAGTTTTTAGGCCTCGTCCCCGAATTATTCTGTGGTATTGCGAAGGCTATGCCTAAGAATATTCATGCGGCGCATGGAACCACCCTGCAGTGCCGCGGTTGGATTCAAGAAGCGGCTCTGCGCATGTTGATGAATAACCTCGACCCCGGGGTTGCTGAGAATCCAGACGACCTGGTGGTTTATGGCGGCAACGGCCGCGCAGCCCGAAACTGGCAATCCTACGATGCGATCGTCGCTACCTTAAAAGAATTGCGGGACGACCAAACCCTGCTTGTCCAAAGTGGCAAGCCCGTGGCCGTGATGCCGTCGCATCCCGATGCTCCTCGCGTTTTAATTTCCAACAGCATGTTGGTTCCGAAGTGGGCGACTTGGGAACATTTTCGCGAATTGGAAGATCGCGGCTTGATGATGTACGGCCAAATGACGGCCGGGTCGTGGATTTACATCGGTACCCAGGGCATTGTCCAAGGCACGTACGAAACTTTTGCGGAAGCCGGCCGTCAGCACTTTCAAGGCGATCTCACCGGAAAACTGATTCTGACTGCGGGATTGGGTGGAATGGGTGGCGCTCAACCGTTGGCTGCGAGTATGGCGGGTGCTGTTTCTCTGAACGTCGAAGTCGATCCTTGGCGTGCGAAGAAGCGCCTCGATACCAAGTACCTCGATGAAATGGCTCACTCGCTTGACGACGCTTTGAAGCGAGTCGATGCTGCTAAAAAATCTGGAAAAGCTTTGAGCATTGGTTTGATTGGCAACGCCGCGGAAGTGCATTGGGAATTGCTGAAGAAAGGGTTCGTCGCAGAATTGATGACGGACCAAACCAGCGCTCACGATGAATTTCACGGGTACATCCCCGAAAAAATGAGCTTGGCCGATGCTTTGGCGCTTCAGAAAAAGAACCCCGAAGATTATGCAAAACGATCGATCGCCTCGATGGGTCGTCACGTGGAGGCTATGCTGGAATTTAAGAAGCGTGGCACTCACGTCTTTGACTACGGAAACAATATTCGCGCCCAAGCGGTTCGCGCCGGCGTGAAGAACGCATTCGATTTTCCCGGGTTTGTTCCCGCTTACATTCGTCCGCAATTCTGTGAAGGGCGTGGGCCGTTTCGTTGGGTGGCGCTTTCCGGAGATCCGGCCGACATTGCTGTCACCGATCGCGCGCTCTTAGAGCTTTTCCCTGAGGACAAGGGCTTGGCCCGTTGGCTGGCCATGGCGGAAGAGCGCATTCAGTTCCAAGGTCTGCCTGCTAGAATTTGTTGGCTCGGTTACGGCCAGCGCGAAAAAGCCGGAAAAGTTTTCAACGATCTCGTGAAGAATAAAAAAGTGAAAGCTCCGATCGTCATTGGTCGCGATCATTTGGATTGTGGCTCTGTGGCTTCGCCAAATCGCGAAACGGAAGCCATGAAAGATGGCAGTGACGCCGTTGCCGATTGGCCGATTTTGAATGCGTTGATCAATTCCGTGAACGGCGCTTCTTGGGTGAGCGTTCACCACGGCGGCGGTGTGGGAATGGGGTACTCCATTCACGCTGGAATGGTCATTGTCGCAGATGGAACTCCCGAGGCAGAAAAACGCCTCGCTCGTGTTCTCAATTCTGACCCCGGTATGGGCATTGTTCGCCACGCGGATGCGGGCTACGACACCTCTAAGAAGATTGCCCGAGGGGCGTTTGCAGATCGCGGCGGAAAGGTTCCGCTCCTTTAAATGCCGAAACTTCGCGCGTTGGTTCATGCCAGTCAGCTTTTTACCGGCGCTGGAATTCGCCGCAAGGATGGGCGTAAAATTCAGGAAGCCGATCTCGGGCTCATTGAAGACGGTGCTCTGGTTTACTCCGTAAAAAAAGTGGGATCCAAAGAGATTCCGCACCGAGTGGAATGGGTTGGTGCGACTAGCGGGTTGCCCAAGAAATACTCCCGGGTTTCGAAGAAGGATTTAAAAAAACAGAAGGTCGTTACTGCAGGGTTCGTGGACTGTCACACCCACTTAGTTTTTGCGGGCGATCGCTCGGAAGAATTCGCGCTGAGAAGTGCCGGTGCGACTTATGAAGAGATTGCCAAAAAAGGCGGTGGCATTGCCACCACCGTCCGAGCCACCCGCGAAGCAACCTCCGCTCAGTTAGAAAAGCTAGCAGAAGTCCGTTTGAAAGAAGCCTACGCCTGGGGCATTCGCACCGTTGAAATTAAAAGTGGCTACGGGCTTTCCACGGAATCTGAAATAAAAATTCTGGAAGTGGTTCAGAAACTGATCAAGAAACATCCGGAGATGACCATCGTCCCTACCTTCTTGGGCGCTCATGCCTATCCGAAAGATCAGAGCCGAGAAGCGTATCTGAACGACCTCTTAGAAAGGATGCTTCCCGAGGTTGCTCGTCGCAAGCTTGCTACTTCTTGTGATGTTTTTATCGACGACGGCTACTACACCCGAGACGAAGGAAAACGTATTCTTACGAAAGCTAAAGAACTGGGCTTGGCTGTTCGGGTTCATGCCGACGAAATGGGCGATACCGATTCGGCGGCGCTGGCTGCAGAGTTAGGTGCTCTCTCGGCCGATCATCTTCTCAAAGTTTCGGAGAAGGGAATTCAAAAGCTGGCGCAATCCCAAACAGTCAGTGTTTTACTTCCCGGAACGGCTTTCTATCTAAAGGCGGCTCATGCACCGGCTCGAAAGCTGATTCAATCCGGAGCGTGCGTGGCTCTTTCCACCGATTTCAATCCAGGCACCTGCATGACCCAGTCCCTCCCCGCTATCATGACGTTGGGAGCGTTGTACCTGGGAATGTCTCGGGCGGAAATTCTCGCAGCTGTGACTTACAACGCCGCCAAGGCGTTGGGTCTTTCGGGTTCTAAAGGAAGTTTGGAGCCAGGGAAGGATGCCGATTTTACGATTCTAAACGCACAGCGCTTCGAGGAGATCTACTACCGGTTCGCTTGGCAGCCCAGCTGACCTTTCGGTACGGGATCAGCTTGTGAAAAATGTAATAGGAAAGAACCGCTAAGCCGAGTCCGGCTATCACATCGACAATGTAATGTTGCTTCGTGGTCAGGGTGGAGATTGCCACCGCTGTTGCCCAGAGAAAGAAAAAAAGAAAGCGCCCTTTTTGTTCATCCAAGAAAATGAAGCTTGATAGGTAGACACTGCTAACATGAAGGCTCGGGCAGCAATTCGTGGGAGCATCCACCGTCCTTAAGTTGCTAAATACGGTAAAAGTGAGCCAATCCAAATTGTCGGGAAGGGGAAAAAGGTCTCGCGGGTAAGTGGTTGGCCAAACCCAAAATATAATTACGCTAATGGTTTGAAGACCCAAAAATGAATAAATGTATTTATTCATATTCTCCATATCGCGCGAAAACAGATACGCGGCGACGAAGAGAATGTATTCGCTCACATAGACGAAGACGGTCTCTGGAATGAAGGGAATCATCTTGTCCCATTTCCAGAGCGGAAGCTGTTGAGGAGTAAAAATCGGATAGTGGTTGGCGAGCAGGTACATCGGCACCGCTACCAGAAAAGTCAGTGCGCCCAGAACGTATTTGTTTCGTTCCGTCAGAAAGAGCGGGAGCGCAAATTTCTTCATTCCTTTAACCATTTTTCAACCAGTGTTCGAATTTCTGAATCAAACCAGTCTCGTTCCCCTGTTTCGATCAGCAGGATCTTCCGATCACTGTCGAACACTACCGTGTGTGGAATGGCACCGACTTCCAGCAAACCTGCAATCTCGCCGCTTGGATCCACGAAGACAGGGTATTCAATGCCCAGTCTCTTTACCAAAAAAGGGACAATATCGTCAGGATTTTCGTCGAGATTGATACCAAGTATTTCGAGGCCTCGGTCCCTATATTCGTACCGGAGTTTAACCAAAGAGGGGACCTCGACAATACAGGCGTCGCACCAGCTGGCCCAAAAATTGAGAATTGTTAGCTTATTTTTGAGATCCGAGACCGGAAACGACTCCCCTTGCAAGTTTTTAAACGAAAACTCTGGAAGAACTCCCCCGACTTGGATGCCTCGGGCGGCAGACGGGGTCTTACCCGGAAACAGATGGTCGCGGTGAGCAGGGAGGAGATATTTCATCGCGGTAAGGACCGCAGCCACAAGTCCAATGGCAACAAGCCCCGGAAGGAGCACGCTTTTTAAGGAAATCGCCTTTAACTGCGGGGGATTCGGTTGGGTTGTCACTGGGGGCGACTATACCTTAGAATAGATGGAGTATGAAACGAAAGCTCGATGAGAGCGGTCAGACCCTAGTGGAGTACATCCTCGCCGTCGCGATTGCACTGAGCGTAGTCGTGCTTCTGACCAATACCGTGAAGGGGAATCTTTTCAATATCTGGCAGCGTATTTCCCAGGAAGTGAGCGCCGCCTGCCCGGGATGTCCGGTCGATCCCCGTTTAAAGATCCGCTAGCTTGCGTCCCCGTTTTCCCGTTTTTCTATAGATCAGATAGAGTTCATTTTTCAAAACTCGGCACTGTTCCAGCTTGAGGTTAACGACTTGATCGGGTTTAAGCCCCAATCCGTCGACCAAAGTGGGTGCATCAGTGCCCCCAAGCACGCGAGGGGTAACGGTGACGTGGTATTCATCGATTAAATCTTGAGAAGCAAAGTCCCACATGACGGCACCCCCACCCTCGACGAGTAGGCGCTGCACTCCCCGTTCCTCGAGCGCTTCAGCCATTTGGACGCCGAGTGTTTTCTTCGCTGTGGGCTTTTTAAGGACGACGATTTCCGAATTCTTTTTAAATTTAGAAAGTTTAGCTTTGGGGCAACTCGCACCCACAAAAATCAGGCGTTTGATTTTGTTCGAGGTGAAAAAGGCCCAGCTGGGCGAAATCCCGTCGAGCTTGGACGATAGGATGACATTTAAGGGTTGCTTGGAAGCCCCCTCTGCCAAAAGGGGTTTTTGAAAGGCACGAAGGGTGGTGGCACCCATGAGAATGGCGTCCGATTCTTTTCTAAGAACCTGCATCTGTTCTCGATCGGCTGGAGTGCCAAGAGGAAAGTGCTCTCGGCTGGCGGTTGCAATTTTTCCATCAATGCTGATAGCGAGGTTTGAAAAGACAAACATTATTTTTCACCTTGGTAATGGAGGGCGATCAGAAAAATTTCCTTACTCTCTTTCCGCGTACTTTTGGGTCGAATGATTTCTACCTTCTTAAATTTTGCTGCGAGCATTTTTCTAAGCTGTTCGAATTCATCGCTGTGAAAGAGCTTACAGATAAAATGGCCGTTGGGTTTTAAAAAACGTTCAGCGGTTTGAAGGGCCAATTCACAGAGCTCGAAAGATCTGGCCTGATCGGTGATTTTGACACCGATGGTTTTTGGGGCCATGTCGGACATCACCAGATCAAAGGGCGGGCTGATTCCCTTTTCAGTGAAAAGTTCCTCGAGATTTAAGTCGCGCATGTCCGCAGTTACAAAAATCGCGTTCGGCAGAGTGAGCTTGATCGGCTGTATATCGATGCCGAGAACTCGGCCCTTCTCGCCCACTTTTTGGGAGGCGTACTGGGACCAGGAGCCTGGGGCTGCACCGAGGTCTAAAACTTTATCTCCCGCGCGAAGAACTTTCAGGCGGCGATCAATTTCCTGGAGCTTGAAAACCGAACGCGCGGCAAAGTTCTCGGCCTTTGCTTTGTGAAAGTAATAATCTTTAGGGTTGTACGCCAAGCCGGGAAACCTCTGAGTAATCTAAAACTCTTTCGACGCAGCAGTCGGCGCTTTCAAACAAGCCTTCCCAGTGCGACCAGGGTTTCGAGCTGAAAGCTCCTTGTACGGCGGCTGCGATCTTCTTGCCTTCTTCGCCTACGGTGTAGCCTTTTCCAGCAAACTGGGGCAACTGCAAAATCTGGCAGATCTTGTCCCAGAACTTCCCTTCGATGGCGCCGACAGAGACTCGGTGGTGATCTTGCGTGCTGTAAATACGGTAGCAGGGAAACTTACCGGTCAGGAGCGAGGCGCCTGGGCCGGGCACTTCTTTCGTGGCTAAATACTCATGGTAGAAACTGCTCTGGGCTTCTCGGATGGCGTCAGTCATGCTGACGACCGCGCGGCGACCTTTCCCGCCGGCTTTCACGGCGTGGAGGCTGGCGGCCATCATGTAAGCGGCTTTGTAGGCACTAAATAAGTCCGCAAGAGGCAGGCCCGGAACTCCCTCGAAAAGCGAAAGGCATCCTGTAACGGCTTGAAAGTTCAGGTCGTGACCAGCGCGATCTTTCCAGGGTCCGTCTTCACGGTAGCCCACTAGGCTGGTGATACAAAGTTTAGGGTTCACCTTGTGCAGGGACTTTTCATCCAAGCCCAGCTTCAATTTAGCACTAGGACGAAAGCCTTCGATCAATCCGTCTGCTTCCTTCACCAGTTTCTTAAATTTTTTCTGATCTTCTAATTTGGTTAAATTCAGGAGGACGAGCTTTTTGCAGTCATTCAGGTCTTTATAATAGTGCCCCAAGTCTCGAGCCGGATCGGGTCGATCCGGACTTTCCACTTTTAAAACCTTGGCCCCTTGAAGCGCGAGGAGCTTTCCAACGAATGGACCCGGTAGCAAGGTCGAGCAATCCAGAATGGTACAACCGTGGAGCGGCCCTTTTTTTGCGGACGGTTTCTTCTTCATTTTTCGTCTTTACCACCACCCGGAAAGTTGGTGGTGAAGAAGTTAGAAAAGTAGCGACGGCTTTCGTCAAAAATAAACTGGGCAATGTGCTGAGTCTCGCCCGCCTTGAGTTTGTGAAAGAGCACGCCAATTTTTGCGCCACTCACACGACGTCCGCCGTGGCTGTTGAAGGCCACGTGACGAATTTCGCCGTCACATATAATTTGGCGCCCCCGAATAATAAACGTCATGGATTTGAGCATCACGCCGGGCTGATAAAGTCCGTGATCGGCTTCTTCGATGTGTAACGCCATCCCACCGGCGCTGAGGTCGATAATTTTTTTAGTCAGCACGTTGTTCGGGGCGGTGGGATCTTCGAACTGCACTTCCATTTCGTAGTTCTGAGGAAAGACGAAACGAAGGTCGTTTCGGCGCTGCACTTTGTAAATCTTAGTGGGAATATCGAAGTGCATGTATTTTTTTTCGAAGCCGATGAAGGCAGCTTTAAAGAAAATATTGGCGCGTGCTAAGGACATGCTGAAGAAACAATCGTTCTCGCCCGTCTTTGCTAAGCTGGCCATGAAGTTTTTGGGATCGAATCCCTTCGGGACTATAAAAAAAATCCCGGTATCCACTTCGCTAAAGAGCACCATCATGGTGTTGACGACGCACTCTTGGTTCTTGGTCCAGATCATACTGGAAGCAGATGTGGCCGCTCCTTCCTTCAAGAAGGAAAGGGCTTCTGATTCATTATCTACTAATTGAAACGCCCTGGGATTGGAGGAGCCGGCGTCAGACAATCGTCACCTTTCTGAGGAGATCCATGTCTTGAAGGGCCTTGCCCGAGCCACGTACCACACATGTGAGGGGATCTTCAGCAAGAGCAACGGGAAGACCCGTTTTTTCTTTGATCAAAATATCGAGGTTCGCGAGGAGAGCTCCACCGCCGGCGAGAATAATGCCGTTGTCGACAATATCTGCAGCAAGTTCTGGAGGAGTACGTTCTAGCGCCGTTTTGATGGCATCGACTACTGCAGAAACAGGTTCCGCCAATGCATCGCGAATTTCTTCCGAGTTCACTTCGATGGTCTTGGGAGCGCCGGTAATCAGGTCGCGGCCTTTGACTTCGTAAGTTTTTTCTTCTTCAAACGGATAAGCGCAACCGATCGAAAGCTTGATTTGTTCGGCTGAGCGCTCACCGATGAGCAGCGAATATTTTCTTTTGATGTAGTTCACGATGGCGTCGTCGAATTTATCGCCAGCCACACGTACGGAGCGGGAGTACACGATGCCGCCGAGAGAAATCACAGCGACTTCGGTCGTTCCGCCGCCGATATCCACAATCATGTTCCCGCTGGGTTCCCGAATCGGAAGGCCTGCGCCCAGTGCTGCCGCCATCGGCTCTTCGATCAGATACACTTCGCGGGCACCAGCTGACTGCGCCGACTCTTTCACGGCGCGTTTTTCCACTTGGGTGATCCCAAACGGAATGCAGATGATGATTCGCGGGCGAATGAAGGTGCGGCGTTCGCTGGCCTTCTGAATAAAATATTTCAACATCGATTGGGTCACTTCGAAGTCGGCAATCACGCCGTCTTTCAAGGGACGAATCGCCTGAATCGATCCCGGCGTACGACCCAGCATGTCTTTCGCTTCTTTACCAACTGCGAGAACGCGAGTTTGACCGCGGGCGTTTCGGTGAATGGCGACGACTGAGGGCTCGTTGATGATGATTCCGCGATCGCGTGCGTAGACGAGCGTATTCGCTGTTCCCAAATCAATCGCAAGATCGTTTGAAAAAAAATCTAGAAGTTTTTTGAGCATCTCTTATCAGCCCTACTCTAAACAAAGACCTTCGTCACCATTTATCACCATTTGTAGTGACGGATATGTTCACCGCGTTCCGCGATCTCACTCATCGACTTGATCCCGATTTCCAAATGCATATCGGTGTACTGTCTAAAAACAGCTTTCGCTGATTTCATCGTTTTGATTCCACCTCTGCGAAGAGGAAGATCCGAAACTAAGAGCAATGCGCCAATTGGAACTTTGCTCGCGAAACCAGCGACGAAGAGAGTAGCGGATTCCATCTCAATCGCCAGGGCACGTTCATCGTACAATTGGGCTTTGAATTTCATATCAAATTCCCAAAAACGATAATCCGTCGTGTGAATAACCCCAGTACGATAGTCTAACCCTTTTTCGACTAAAATCTGAGAGACAAATTTTTGAATCTTAAAAGTGGGAAGGGCGGGTACTTGGCGCGGCATGAAATGCTGCGACGCACCTTCGTCGCGGATGGCAGCCGTCGGAAGAATGAAATCTCCCACTTTTAACGAACGATGCAGTCCTCCGCACATTCCTAAAAATAAAACGGCGGTGGGATCGATTGCCGCCATAAGTTCGATGATCAGAGCCGCATTGGGTGACCCGATAGAAAAGTCGACGATACTTACATCGGCTCGATCGCTATGAACCACGTTCATGGCCGAACCCTTGGTACGTTCGTCTCCACAAATGTTGTGGAATCGTTCTAAGTAATAATCGAAATTTGTGAGGATAATCTGTTTTCTGAAGCGTTCTACCGGGGTTCCCGTATAGCGCTCAAGCATGTCGCGAGCGATTTTTTGCTTCTTGGGATTCGTATAGATGCGGTTGGTATTGGGAATGAGATAGGGATTGTGTTCTTGAGGGTGATTCTTGCCCTTGCCCTGTGCCTCAATCTTCGATAAACGCTGGAGTGTCGCTGTCTTCTTTGAAGCTGTTTTTGGAAAAGCCTTGGTCGATGAGATCTTTGATTTCACAGGGCTAGATTACATTTTGGCTAGGAGCGATACAAGCTTCTTGTTTCGAATCAGCATTTTAATGGTGGGTGTCATTTGAGCTTCGGTCGGGTTGCTTTCATCTTCAGCATGATCATCGTGGCAGGCACCGCGTTCCTAGTTTGGTCAGGTTATGACTTTCTAACTCAGGAATTTCCGGATGTTTCGGTTTTGAGAAATCAATACCCGGTGGTGGAATACCACTCCACGGATAAAACATCCCAGATCAAGCTGCAGCCAGCTCCGCCAACGGGTTGGGTGGGTTTAGAAAGCGTCTCGAAAACCGCCGTGGGAGCCATTATTGTTAGCGAAGATTGGGCCTTCTTTCAGCACAAGGGTTACGATCCCAATCAGATTCGTGAAGCCATTAAAGATGACTGGGAATTGGGAAAGCTGCATCGCGGCGCGAGCACTATTACACAGCAAGTCGTAAAGAATGTTTTCTTAGATAATGACAAGAATCTTTGGCGAAAAGCGAAGGAGTTGGTCTTAGCCGTTCGACTAGAAAACTCCGTTCCTAAAAAGAAAATTCTCGAAACTTATTTGAACGTCGCCGAGTGGGGTGATGGAATTTACGGAATCAACGCGGCTTCTCAGCACTATTTCAAAAAAGCGCCGTCGGAACTGACAGCTCGAGAAGGAGCTTTCCTCGCGATGCTTTTGCCGAGTCCGAAGCGCTACAATCAATCGTTTAAATCGCGACAGATGTCGGAGTACGCCAACAAAACGGTGAAATCCATTCTCACCAAAATGGAATCGGCAAAGTACATCACCGAAGAGCAACTCAAAGAAGATCTGAACGCGCGCTATTGGTTCGAGAACGAAGGAGTTCCGGGTTCAACAACGATTACAGAAGAAGTCGGTACCTCCGCTCCTGCTGAAACCGCGACGGAAGAAATCCAAACTCAGAAGAAACCGCCCTTTCCTCCTCCTGTTCCGCCAGAGGATGCGGTGGATCCGCATCCTGAAACGCCGGGCGCGCCGGTTTCGCTGTAAGGGGAATACTGTTTGCTGTTTGCAGTCTGCGGAAGCAGGCAGCTGTCTGCTGAAGCTGTTTCAGTGAGCTGTTGCCAACAGTCCCTGCTTCAGCAAACCGATGCCCGCTTCTGCAGACTGCAAACAGCAAACAGATTTTCTTATTTAATTTCAGTAAGTTAACCGCGACGAGATACCATTTGCCACTCAGCATCATCCTCATTTAAAATGGAATCAGGGTACCGGGGTTCACTTGCTGGACGTGCTTTTCGCGACTTTTCAGTTCTAAAAACTCAGTTCTACGCGACTAAAAACAATCCCCCTGATTTGACTAAAACTTCAATTCGGCAGAGGTTTTCATGGCAGGACGTAATTACCTAGGGGTTCTTGACCTTACAACGAGGAATCAGAGACTATTCATACAGATGCGTAGAACGTTAAAGCGATCACGATATTCCATCATTGCACTCGCTTCTTTGTCGGTCGTGGGACTGGTCGGGCTACTGGGCTCACAGTTTTTTTCCAAAGACGACTCTGACCTCGTCAATGCCAAGCAAAAGAAAATTTTAGCAGATGCGATCCAAACGATGGGTGTCGCACAAAATTTCCCGTCCGATGTGGAAATAAATCTGGGCGGAAAGAAACCTATTCACGTCAAATTGGATTACACGTTTGATACCGACCTTCAGCACGACATGGAAAGCCTGCTGAAATCCTATGGGCCTGACTACGGTTCTGTTGTGGTGCTGGATGCAGCGACTGGTCAGATTCTTTCGATGGCGAATTATCAGAAGCCGCCGCGAAAGACTGGCGGAAATCTCGCTCTTCAATCTACTTTTCCTTCTGCTTCCGTTTTTAAAGTCGTGACCGCGGCTGCTGCGATTGCGGAACGGAACGTTTCGGCCAACACCTTGATTCCAGTGAATGGTCGCTATCACACCCTTTATAAGAGCAATGTCCTTCGCGATAAAATCAATCGTTGGACTCGTTACCTCACGTTGAAAGACGCGTTTGCTCAATCCGTAAATTCTGCTTTTGGAAAACTCGGTGTGTTCACAGTGGGACCAACGGAGCTTCGTAAATACGCTGAGCGCTTCGGTTTCAATCGTTCGATTGCTTCGGACCTTCCCATGGAAATGGGTCGTGCAGATATTTCAGACGATGCTTGGTCTTTGGCTGAAACCGCTTCAGGCTTTACCCGCGAAACCACGATGAGTCCGCTTCAGGGTGCTCTGATTGCTGCTGCAGTCGTCAATGAAGGCAAAATGATGGAGCCTTACGTGGTTCAAAGCGCCACCGCCGATGACGGAAAATATCTTTACCACGCTCGTTCAAGAGTGAGTTCAGTCACCGTGGATCCGCAGACGGCGAATGAAATTCGGGCGTTAATGAGACAGACGGTGACTCGCGGAACTTCTCGCACCTCTTTCCGCGGCTTTACTCGGGGCGCTCTTTCTATGGTGGATGTCGGTGGAAAGACCGGCTCTCTCACCGGTACGGAACCTCGTGGCAAATATGATTGGTTCATTGGCTTCGCGGAACTGGGCAATCGCCGAGTGGCCGTGGCTGCTTTGACCATTCACGAGAAGTACTGGGTAGTGAAATCGTCTTATTTAGGTCGTCGAGCGATTGAGAGCTATTTTAAGAATCAGCGAAAAGTGGCAAGCTCCAATCACCTGTGAGCTCGAGACATACTCCGATCCTGACATTAAAAATTGCTGAGCTTCTAGCCGAGCCTTTTCGAAAGCTCGAGGAGCCAGCCTATCTTGTTGACTGCACCTTCGGTGGCGGCGGTCACACGTCGGCCTTTCTGGATACTTTCAAACTCATCGCAAAAGATACGGGAGTTCAGCACCGAGTGATCGGTGTAGACCAAGATCTGCGAGCTATTGATCGAGCAAAAGAGCGGTTTGCGGAAGAGATCAGCGCCGGAAGTTTGGAGCTTCGGCACCAGCGGTTCAGTGAGTTGAAAGGAAGGCTGGGCGATGTTCCTGTCTACGGCATGCTCGCGGACCTCGGCTTTTCAAGCGATCAGATGGATGACCCCACTCGCGGGTTGAGTTTTAAAAACGATGGTCCGCTCGATATGCGGTTGAATCCGAATGCTGGAGAAAGCTGTCACGAGCTTTTGGGAAGGGTGAGCGAACGCGACCTGGCGGATATTTTATTTAAGTATGGTGAAGAGCGCTTTTCTCGCCAGATTGCTCGCGCCATTGTTCGATATCGGGATGAAAATGGTGCGCCCGAGACGACGGGGCAGTTGGTCGCCATCATTGAACGGGCAGTTCCTGGAAAGTACCGGCACGGCCGAATTCATTTTGCGACGCGGAGCTTTCAAGCCCTCCGAATCTTGGTCAATGAAGAGTTAGAAGAGCTCGAAGGTCTGCTGAACCATGTTATACTTCAGGTGAAGCCAGGCGGACGAGTGGGGATCTTGAGTTTTCATTCCTTAGAAGATCGGCTCGTCAAACAGGCCTTTCGACAAAAGTCGGAAGAGTTGAAGATTTTGACCAAAAAGCCGCTCTTGCCAGATGATGAGGAAACGGCTCAGAACCCGCGCGCAAGAAGCGCTAAGCTGAGAGTGGCAGAAAGAATTTAAGGTAGGTCAGTGATCAAGCGCTACGTGCCACTTTGGATCATCATTCCCACGGTTTTGTTTTCGCTCGCGACGGTATCGCTCCGCCTTTGGATTTTCAGGACGACCTATGCCATCAGCCAAGCCGAGCGCACGATGAGCAATTTGCGCGAAGAAAAAGAAGTGCTGCAGGCCCAGGTGGCGACACTGCGGTCACCCAGTCATTTGGAAAATCTGGCGCGGAAGAAATTTAAAATGGCCCAACCCAAACCCAATCAGGTGGTGCACCTGCAGTGAGAGAATCCCACATCGAGGTGAGCTACGCTCGTTTCATGACGCTGATTGTGGGGAGTCTCCTCGCCGGCGCGCTCGTTATTGGGCGAGCAGCGCAGATTCAAATTTTGGGTGACCCTCGTCTCGAATCGATGGCAAAGCGGCAGTTTCAATCGAAAGTTCTGGTTCGTCCTCGTCGCGGTGAAATTTTAGATCGCAATGGCGACACGCTTGCCGTGAGTGTGGAAAGCAGAAGTCTTGCTGCAAATCCTTCCAAAATTAAGAACAAGAAAAAGATGGCGGGTCTTTTAGCTAAAGCCACTTTGCTCCCTGTGGGAAAGCTTCAAGAAAAACTTTCTGAAAAGCGCGAGTTCATTTGGATCAAACGCCACATGACGGAAGTGGAGCTCGAACGCTTCAAAAAATTCCAGCTCATGGATCAAGACGGGGATTTAGTCGCCGGGCTTTGGATCATCAAGGAAAGTAAACGCGTCTATCCCCACGGTGAATTGGCGGCGCATGTTTTGGGGGACGTGAATTTGGATTCCGAAGGGTTAGAGGGTGTCGAACTCTGGGCGGATGGGCTCTTAAAAGGAAAGGCTGCACCGTACGCAGCTGTGAAGGATGCGCTTGGACGCGCAGCTCTTTTTGATGCCAGTGCAGTGAAAGATTTAAAAGATGGGGAGAATCTCAGCCTCACGATCGATGCTCCGTTACAGTTTGAAGTGGAGAAGGAACTTCGCAGTGCGGTTCTAAGTGCGAATGCTAAAAGCGGTACCGTTATAGTGATGAACGCAGTGTCCGGAGAAATTCTCGCCATGGCGAACGAGCCGTCGTTTAATCCGAATGCGCGCGAGCCGCGAGTGGAACGAAGAAGAAATCGGGCGATTACTGACGGCTATGAACCCGGGTCTACGTTGAAGCCCGTTCTTTTAGCAAGCGCACTCGCGCACGGTTCAAAGATCACCGATCAAGTCTACGGAGAAATGGGCTCGTTCTACGTGGATGATCGAAAAATTTCAGAAGCAGAAGCCAAAGAAAAATTTGAATGGATCAGCTTGAAGAAGATGATTCAGGTTTCATCGAACGTGGGTGCTGCGAAGTTGGCGCTCAAGGTGGGAAGTGCGAACTACTATCAAACTCTCAGAGATTTTGGTTTTGGTTCCAAATCGGAAATTGGATTTCCGGGAGAAATTTCGGGAATCGTTCCTCCTCCTAAAAATTGGAAGAATATCAACTTGGCCAACATCGGATTTGGTCAGGGGCTATTGGTCACGCCTTTGCAAATCACGCGTGCTTACGCGGCAGCTGCGAACGGGGGTTGGTTAGTTCGACCGGTCTTATTGAAGGGGCAAACTTCGAAGCAGCCACCTAAGAAGGTGATGGACGGTCTTGTTGAGAACGGGGTTCTCGAGGCTTTGAAGTCGGTCACGCAGGACGAAGGCACCGGAATTTCTGCACGCGTTCCTGGTTATAAAATTGCTGGCAAGACTGGTACTGCGCAGATGGTCGATCCGCGCACGAAGGCATATTCTAAAGACAAGTACGTCGCATCGTTTATTGGATTTCCGGTAGGGACGGATCAGAAGATTGTGGTTTTCACGTCGATTCATGAACCGAAAGGTGCTTACTACGGAGCGCAGTTGGCGGCTCCCCTCTTCAGTCGAATTTTCCAGAAAGCCGCAAATCGCCTGGGCATTCCGCCTACAGAGCCCTTTGCAAATCCATCGCCGCTACTTGCCGATTCCTTGCTCCATCCCGGTCCGCATCCGGCGTCGGTGCCAACGGTTCATGCGGAGGCGCCACCTACGCCGTCCCTCAATGACAAACTCCGCTGGTCCCTGGCAAAGGTGGCTAGTCAGAGCATCGATGCTCAGCTGACTCAAGCAGAGGCCGATTCGTCCCCTTGGAAGATGCCGCCTTTGCAAGGACTTACCGTTCGTGAGGCGATTCGCGCACTTCAAGGGCGGGATTTGCAGCTAGAAGTTTTCGGTAATGGAATTGTGCGCAAGCAGCTCCCCCTTCCCGGGAAGGATGTTGCGCAGGGCAGCCGTGTTCGGTTAACACTGGCTGAGCCTTAGTGATACAAAGAGTTGCGTCGTAAAGTGTAACGCTTTTTTACAAACGGCATTTTCTTTTCATTGAGGCTGATCTAAGACTCTCACTCATGGGGTCAGGGGAAACAACGCAGACAGAGATTGTCTCGTTACTCAAAAGCCGCTTTGAATTTTTGAAAAATCGTTTTCCAGGTTATTCCCTTCGGCGATTCTCGAAAAAGTTGGGTGTGCCAGCTCCTATCGTTTCAGAAGTTTTGCGAGGCAAGCGCCCCATCACCCGTCAGCTAGCTACACGCTTACTCATGCATTTGGATCTCGAGTCGACTCTGGTTCATAAACTGGTGGAGTCTCTCCCTATCAAGCGTTCTATCGCGGTTCATGAGGATCGGTCTTTAAAAAGATTTCAGCTAACCTCAGCCGAGTTTCAGGTCATTTCCGATTGGTGGCACTTCGCAATTTTGGCGCTCCTGGATTCGGGTGTGGAGATTGGACGCGCAGAAGAGCTAACCAAATATTTTCCTCTCACCTCCTCTAAGGCCAGAAAAGCAATTCAGGCTTTACAAAGTCTGGGTCTGATTCACAAGGACGGAAGCTATTTGCGTTCCACCGGGAAAAAGTTTTCCACCACTCACGATGTTTCGGACGCGTTCATACGATCGAATCATAGTCAGGGTTTGGATTTAGCGCGCTCTGCGCTCTTTGAAATTCCAGTAGAACTGCGCGATTTTTCTTCCGTGACCGTGAGCTGCGACGCTGCTGCGTTGCCCGCATTGAAAGAGCAACTCAAACTCATTCGAAGAACCTTCGCACAAACCATGGAAAAAACCGTCGGCAAGAATACTCGTCAGAATAATAAAGAAGTTTATCGGCTTCAGATTCAACTGTTCCCACTCACGAAAAAGGAAAAAACATGAAGAAACTACTGATAGGAATTTTATTGCTTACAGCTGGGTCTGTGTGGGCTCACGAAGTAGGAAATGGAGGTGGTTCGGTAGTTTGCTACGCTCCCGATGGAGTCACCCGAACCTCAATCGAGCTCTTTGACTACTGGGAAATGTCCCGGTACTTGAAAGCTACGGAAACTGTGGATCTAGGCGACGAGTCTGTCTCGGTTGAAAAGAAGATTGATTTGTTCGCGCAGAAACTGAAGTGGATCGACCCAAGCCGAGCCGAGCGCTATCGTCAGGCGGCTGCTGTTATTTTGTCTCAGCTCGACAAAGAATTGCGTGACGACTTGGGGGTTTCACCAGTTGACGATGATCGTTCTGAAATCGATCCACCTGCCCCGCCCTGTCGTAAAGAACTTTTCGCGATTCAAATCAAAGATCCTAAACCGGGTGAGACTCGTTTCATGATTCGCAAAGATTTGTACAACGATCCGTTGACGTCTAACACGACTCGGGCTGGGATCATCCTTCACGAAATTATCTACCGGGATACTATTCAAAATGGTGCTCGGGACTCGTTCGGCGCTCGCCTGTATCATTTCTCGGTAGTGTCGAATCATCAAGGGGTTTTGTCTTCGGTGCAGGCATATGAGCGGCTCTTGAGGCAAGCTCAGCTGTCCTATAAAGGCTCTGCTCCTTACTATTCCAAGGTTTTTCAACAAGTGGTCTATTTAGACAGGTACTGTGCTCCTGCGTCCGGCTGTCATGGAAAGTTGCTAAACCCGACCTCTATTCAATCAGAACGTCTTGATCTCAAGTGGAGTTCTCCTCCGGATGTAGAGTTTGATGCAGACGGAAATATTCTGTCTCTCAGTTTTGAGCCGGATACTTTCCAAGGAAAAGTATACGTCCTGGGGGAATGGGTGGAAGTCGATGCGAAGAATCGTCAAAAAAACTCTCTCACTTCGAGACTGGTTCGAATCGTTTTCGATCCAGCAGATGGACGGATTGTTGAAACCACTTTAAAAGGAGTGCTCTTTGTACAAGGTCGACTAAAGGCAGCTTGTACCGACTTTTTTAGTCGCAGGGAAACGGACAAGACTAGCTGTCAGCTAGCAGAGCCTCTTAAAATCCACTTGGGGCATGGTCTTCCCGCCACCTTTAAGAAAGGAGAGGTGTTTACTTGGAGTGAACGATATGATGCCCCACTAATGGGCACGCTCGACACACCGGCAGAATTACAAATTGCAGGAACAGACTTAACCGCGGTATTTCAAGACTACGTATTTTTGAATAACAACGGAGAGATTGTATCCGGTCAACTCGCCACGCCCTTGGTCGCGGTGATTTTAGGACAAACTGAGCAGTTGTCTTGGATTCTGGACGCTCACGACGGTAAAGCCAGTGCTCGAGTGGAGAGAGTGTTCAACTCACCAAAGTATGGGGGCCTTCCGGTTTTGAATCTGTCTGTGGGGATGTATGAGCGACCCTTCGATCCTCTTTGTAAATCTTTGGGTTTTACCAGCGTGATTTCTGGTGAGGTAATGGACAGTAGAACCCAGTTTATTCAAGGTCAGGTCAATTTCTATGATTTGCTCCAGGGTAAGTCGGTTCTCTTTACGGACCAAGAAGTCACCGAGGTCACTAGGCTGAAGTGCCAAGGAATGGTTGAGTTCAATCTTCAGTAAGAAAAAGAGTATTCGTGGCCCGGTCAGTTCTATATACTGCCGGGCCATGACCTTTGAGGCATTGCTAAAAGAAGTCATCGACGGAAAAATTACGCGAATTACATCGCATTCCAAGGCGGCGGGTCCCGGCGTTGTTTTTGTGGCCATCCAGGGTACGGTTCATGATGCGCACGAGTTTTTGCCGGAGGTGGCCAAGGCGGGAGTCGCAGTTTCTGTAGGCGAACTTCCTCCCAAAAAAGAGTACGGCAATTATATTCAGGTCCCCAATTCGCGCTTGGCTCTCGCCCTCTTGGCTGCAGAATTTTACAAACACCCTTCCAAAAAAATGAAAGTCGTTGGCGTTACTGGAACCAGTGGCAAGACCACGAGCGTTCATTTGGTGGAATCGATTTTGAAAGCGGCGGGAGAAAAAGTCGGCGTTCTAGGAACCATTTCTTTTCGGTTTGGCGATCAGATCATTCCGGCGACTCACACCACTCCCGGGCCAGTCGAGTTGCAAAAAATTTTGGCAGAGATGCGCGACAAGGGTTGCACTGCCGTGGTGATGGAAGTGTCTTCGCACGCATTGAAACAGCACCGGACGGATGGAATCGCTTTTGATGCGATGATCTTTACGAACCTCACTCCCGAGCACATGGATTTTCATCCGGATATGGAAGACTACTATCAGTCCAAGCTCCGCCTGTTTACGGAATATGCGGAACACTCCGTTCAGATGGGGAAGCATCCCGCAGCGGCCGTTCACGTCGACGATTCCTTTGGCCAGAGAATGCTGGGCGAGTTGAATGCTGCCGGGCTTCGCGGTTTCAGTGTGATGAGTTACGGAACCTCGGCGCGTGCGCAAGTTTCGGGAAAAGATTTGAAAGTTTCGGTGAGTGGAATTCGGGGAAATGTTGGACGACTGGAAATTGAATCGCCCCTGATTGGTAGTTTTAATATTTCGAATATTTTGGGAGCCATCGCCGCTGCTCAAGGAATGGGTTTGAGTGCTAAAGCGATTTCAACCGGTGTTCGCAATCTACAAAGTGTTGCAGGCCGGTTAGAGCGCGTGGCGAGTAAAACCGGAATTCATGTGTTGGTGGACTACGCTCATAAGTCTGATGCCCTTGAAAAAGTTTTGACCACCTTGGGAGATCTGAAAAAGCAGGGCCGTCTCATCACCGTGATGGGTTGCGGAGGCGATCGTGATCGCACGAAACGCCCAGTGATGGGAAAGCTGGCCGCGACGATGTCGGACTTTACGGTGATCACGTCGGACAACCCACGTACCGAAGATCCCATTCAAATCATCGGCGAAATTGTCGCCGGCATTCTGCCGCTGGGTTTGAAAGATCGATACAAAGTTGAAGTCGATCGAAAGAAGGCGATTTTCGCGGCTTTGGATTTAGCAGTGCCGGGCGATTTGGTTTTGATCGCTGGAAAAGGCCACGAGGATTATCAGATCATCGGCCACGAGAAGGTGCACTTCGATGATCGGGAAGTCGCGGCCGAAGCACTAGCGCATTTTGGGAAATAGTTATAGCCGGACTCTCTGCAGCCAATTCGTAATTCGCTCGATCCAAGAATCCAGCCCCCGTCGATCCCGATGCCACCAGATTCCAAATTGCTCAGTTCCAATCGTGACTTTCTGATTCAGCGGAACTTCGCGAAGTAGGCCTGAGTTCAATTCTTCTTGAACCGAATACGTCGGTACCACCGCCCATCCTAAGCCCGCGCACGCAGCAGCTCTCACAGCAGCGAGGTCGTTGAAGCGCATGGGAATATACGGCACTTCGGTCAGAAGTTTCAAAGCTCGTGCCGTAGACAGCCGCGTGTATTGAAGATGAGGCAGTTCGAGAAGTCCAGACATCGAAATGTTTTTTGCTCCGCCTAGCAATTTCGGTGCGGCAACGATTGAAAAAGGCTCTGGCACCACTCGTTGAAATCGAATCGAAGGGTCGACCGGTCGTCCGCAATCCAACCCAATATCCACGCTGCCATTCAAAAGCAGCTGTTCCACCCCATCTTCCGAAGAAATGATGGAAATGGATTCTGTTTTGCGATTCAGAAATTCCCCCAAGCGAGGCGCTAAAATTCGCGCCGCGAATTCTCGAGTCGTGGCCACTCGCAAATGCGTGCGCGCTGCTAAAATATTTTTCTGACAGAGAATGGCGTCGCGGGTCCAGCCATTCAGCCGCTTTCCGGAAAGAGAGATCTGCCACTTCCCATTCAGCTTTTCGACGAACGGCGTTTTCTCAGCCAAGCGATTGAGCTGGCGAGTGATGACGGAAACGTCCCGTCTCAATATTTGCGAAACCTGGCGAACCGATCCCTCGGTTTCCAAGAGCAGCAATAGCCGGCAGTCTTCGGACGAAACGGGAAAGTCTTGATTCGGTTCCATGGGGCCACCTGTGTTTTCTGCAGGTTCCTATAGCATGCTTTGCAATTTATGCATCCCGCGTTTTGGAGGATCTTCGAGGCAGAAGGAGATTTACAAATGTATCGTTCAATTTTGGCAATCTTGGAAAATAAGGCAATCACGGTTCAAACCATTCTTACATTGGCAGGTGCTGCGGCGCTCCTGCTGCATTCCCAAAATCCTCAGGCCGATCCCGGCTTCGAAGTTCATGAGTGGGGGACCTTTACTTCGCTTCAGGATCCCCGGGGCAAGATGCTGACGGGGATGCATTATGACGACGAGAAGCTTCCTGATTTTGTTCACTCTCGAGAGAAGGACGCGACAGCAGCGGCAGGGTCTCGGCCCTTCCAGCTGGTGAATCATCTGGCAAGGCGTCCCAGTGGGTGTGAAGGAAAGGGTTGCGACTTCGCACTGGATCGTCCCGAGTTCCAGGTGACTCAGAAGATGGAGACGCCCGTGATCTATTTCTACTCGCAACAGGAACGGGATGTTCAAGTGAACGTGAAGTTCCCAGGCGGGTTGATCACGCAATGGTTTCCGCAGGCCGCTTCGTACGCTCCCGCAGCGGGAGCCGCGCAGAGTTTGGCAGGTGGAGACATGACTTGGAACGTGCACGTTTCCAATCAAACCCTCCCCGTCCCTGCTACTGCACCCGATAGTATTTGGAATCCTTCACGTGAGGTTCAGGCCAACTACATCACCGCAGGCGGTGAGAACGAACGCCTGATCTTCTACCGAGGATTAGGAAATTTCGGGACGGGTCTGACCATTGATTCTACAGACGGAAAGGGAGCGTTAAGGATAACGAACTCCTCCTTATTGCGTGTTCCTTCGGCTATCTTGATTCGAGTAACGGATCAGGGTGGAGCAGTAGTTAATCTGGGGAGTCTCTCGCCCGGCTCCAACCGAGTGCAGGCAAGTGCCGCAAGTCTTAGGAATGTACTTCCGATGAACGAGTACCTGGCTCAGGCTACTCAAATGGTTCAAGTCGAGCTGGAGAAGTCGGGGCTCTTTCCGCTCGAGGCTCAAGCCATGGTGAACACCTGGAAGCAGAGTTATTTTCTGACTCCGGGCTATCGCCTTCTCTACGTCTTGCCAAGAGATTGGACGGACGGCTTGCTCCCCATGCAGGTCACTCCGGCACCGACCAAGCTGGTGAGAACCCTGGTGGGACGCGTAGAGATTTTCGGCCGAGTTGAACAGCGTCAGCTGATTCAGGCTTTGCAAGCAGACCAGATCGGGGGCGGAAATGGCCATGCCATAGCCGATGTTCTGGGACGTTTTGCCGAACCCAAGCTGCGTTCGGCCCTAGAAGAGGCCAGTACGACCAAGGTCATCGCCGAATACGTCGATTATCTTCAAGCACTGATTGATCGAGCCAGTCAGCAGTAGTCGCATCTCATGTCCAATGCGGGACCTCACATTTGGGGTCTCGCATTGGAACCCCTCGCCTATAACGCACCCGAGCTACCAAAAGGTGGTGACCACCTTTGAACCCTTGACATGGCATTTTGAAAATAAGTAGCATCCCCTCATGCTCTATAATCTTTTGTACCCGCTGCACGTCGATTACTCTGCACTCAACGTCTTTAAATATATTACCTTTCGAACCTTTGGCGCTTCCATCACGAGCGTACTTCTGGCCATGCTGATCGGCCCGAGCTTCATTCGATTCCTGCAAAAAATGCAGATGGGCCAAACGATACGGGATGACGGACCTCAGAGTCACCTCAGTAAAAAAGGAACGCCGACCATGGGTGGCGCCTTGATTCTGATTGCGATCGTGATTCCCACACTTCTCTGGGCGGATCTCACGAATAAGAATATTTGGATCGCGCTGGTCACCACGCTTCTTTTTGCGGTGATTGGGTTTGTCGACGATCGCAGAAAAGTCGTTCTGAAAAATCCCAAAGGTCTCTCGGCCCGTCAGAAAATTATTTTTCAAACGCTCATTGCCGTGGCCGCTGCTTCGGCCATCTATTTTACCCGCGAGATTCCAGCGAACCTCAAATTCCCATTCTTTAAAGAGTGGTCGATTGATTTGGGGCTCCTTTTTATCCCCTTTGCGACCTTCGTGATTGTGGGGGCATCGAATGCCGTCAATTTGACCGATGGCTTAGATGGTTTGGCAGTGGGGCCCACCATTACAACGGCGGTAACTTTTGGGATCCTGACCTATTGCGCAGGCCACGTTAAGATCGCTGAATACTTACAGATTCCGCACATCCCAGGGTCCGGAGAGCTCTGCGTGTTTCTGGCGGCAGTGGCCGCCTCCTGCCTCGGATTTCTCTGGTTTAATACGTACCCCGCCCAAGTCTTTATGGGAGACGTCGGATCCCTTGCATTGGGGGCCGCACTTGGGGTAGTTGCAGTGATCTCCAAGAATGAATTCCTGTTGGCAATTTGCGGCGGAATTTTTGTAATTGAGGCGCTGTCAGTAATGGCCCAGGTCACTTCATTCAAACTAACTGGAAAACGGGTGTTCCGGATGGCTCCCATCCACCACCATTTTGAATTGAAGGGCTGGGCAGAACCCAAAGTGATCGTGCGATTTTGGATTATTTCCATCCTGCTTTCGTTGATTACCTTGTCGACACTGAAGTTGAGGTAGTGAGTTAAATGAGCAAGTTTAAGGGCAAAAGAGTTTTGGTAGTGGGTTTTGGTCTGACGGGCGTTGCAGTCGCGAAGTACATGACCAAGCAAGGTGCAAAAGTCACCATCACGGATTTAAAGCAAAAGAGCGAGCTGATGGATTCCGTCAATGCGCTCGGCGATTTGAAGACGGTCGAGTTTGAATTGGGTAAGCACAACCCCAAAACGTTTCAAACTGCGGAGCTGATTGTGTTGAGCCCCGGCGTTCCGTTGAATATCAAGCCGCTCGATGAAGCGCGCGCTGCGAATGTTCCCATCGTGAGCGAAATTGATCTAGCAGCCGGTTCTTTGAAAGAGCCTGTGATTGCCGTGACCGGCACGAATGGAAAGACCACTACGACCGCTCTGATCGGTGAGATGTTTAAAGCCGATAATAAGAAGGCTTTCGTGGGTGGCAATATCGGCCAGCCCCTTTTGAATCATGTGATGGAAGAAACCACGGATGACGCTGTGGTGGCAGAGCTTTCGAGCTTCCAACTCGAGCTGACCGAGAAATTAATTCCGGCTCTCGCGGTGTTTACCAATATCGAAGAAGATCATTTGGATCGTTACGGCGATATCAATGCTTACACCGAAGCCAAGAAGCGCTTGCTTCGCGCCTGTGACAAAAAGAGTTTCGTAGTTCTCAATTACGACAATCCGATCGTTCAAAGCTTTGCCCAAGAAAATCAGGGCCGCTTGATTTGGTTCACCAAGAAAAACCCCATCGACATCAGTGGCGAGTTTGCTGAACAGTTTGTGGGTTGTTATTTCAACGCCAAGACGAAACAGATCGTTGCTAAGATTGTGGGCAAAGAAGAAATCTACGACGTTTCTCAGTTCCGTCTCATGGGCGACCACAATAAAGAAAACCTCATGGCGGCTATTTGTGCTGCGCGTGCCATGGGTGTGAGTCAAAAAGCGGTTCAGAGTGTGATTCTCTCCTTCCGCGGAATTTCGCACCGCCTAGAATTTATTCGAAAAAAGGACGGCGTGTTCTTCTTCAATGACTCCAAGGGCACGAACGTCATGAGCTTGAAGCGAAGCCTTGCGGCGTTCAGTCGAATCAATCCCATCATTTTGATTGCCGGTGGTAAGGACAAGGGCATGGACTTCGGTCCGCTTGTGGACTTAGTGGCTGAGAAGTGCAAAATCCTCATTCTGCTGGGTGAAGCCAAAGAAAAGATCAACCGCTCTATTGGCGATTACGCTGAAACCTACCTCGTAGGAACCTTTGAAGAAGCCGTGTTGCTGGCCTACCAAAAATCCAGAAACGGCGATATCATTCTCCTATCTCCTGGATGTGCCAGCTACGACATGTTCAGAAACTACGAGGAGCGGGGCGATTACTTTAAAAAGTTGGTTAATCAACTCTAAGCTTTCTCTTTCGACCGCTGAGTATGGCCGCGCCTGTCTTTGGCCTCGCGGGTCCCAATCCGAACATAAATTGGATTTTACTCTGCTATTCACCGTCTTGGGCATGGTGCTCTTCGGCTTGCTCATGGTGTTGAGCTCTTCGTTTATTTTTGCTCAAGAGCGCACGGGTTTTGGTCTCTCCTTTGTTTCCAAACAGCTCGTTTTTGCAGCGCTAGGGTTTGGTTGCCTCTACATCGCCTCACTGGTGGATTACACGCGGTGGTGGGATTGGGGTTACGCCATTTTAATTTTGGCGACCTTGCTCTTGCTTCTGGTGATGATTCCCGGTGTAGGCACAAAGATTGGTGGGGCGCAGCGGTGGTTGAGAATGGGGCCACTCAGTTTTCAACCCGGAGAATTTGCAAAGTTTGCCCTGATTCTTTTTGTCGCGCGCCAGTTGGACGTCAAGGGTGGTCGCTTGCACAATATTTCCGCCGGAGTTCTGGCGAACTTTGTTGTGCCGTTGCCGGCATTGCTGCTGCTTCTGGCTCAGCCTGACTTTGGGACCACCGTGATTATTTGCACCGTCATTGTGGCCCTGATGTTCTTGGCGGGTGTTCCGAAGCGGTATTTGGCCGTCACCTTTACGCTGGCTTTGGCGGTGGGGGCGTGGCTCATGCTGTCGACTCCCTATCGGCGTCAGCGTCTGATGACCTTTCTCGATCCTTGGCAGGACCCAGGCGGAACCGGCTTTCAAATCATTCAGTCTCTCGTGGGCGTGAGTCATGGTGGATTTTGGGGCGTTGGTCTTGGAAACGGAAAGGAAAAACTCTTTTACCTTCCCGAAGCACACAACGACTTTATTTTTGCGGTGATCGGCGAGGAGTTGGGATTCCTAGGCGTCATTGGTCTGGTCTGCACTTACTTGTATTTCGTGTATCGCGGCCTTCTGATTTCCTGGAATAGCCACGTGGTTCATCGAGACCGATTCGGTTTATATTTGGGCGCGGGAATTACTTTGGCGCTGGGACTTCAGGGTTTAGTGAATATGGCCGTGGTTTTGGGTTTAGTGCCGACCAAGGGGTTGAATCTTCCTTTTATTTCTTACGGCGGATCGGCTTTGATCGTCGATCTTTTTGCCGTGGGAATATTGCTGAGCATTGCGCGTGGGCCGAGGTCCGTGCGGAGCCCGACTCGAGGGTGAAGCATGGTTGAATCCTCAGATAAAATTCCAACTTTGATCTTGGGCGGTGGCGGAACGGGCGGACATGTGGCTGCCGGCGTTGCTCTCGCGGACGAGTGGAAGAAACGATTTCAAAACGGCCGCGTGGTTTTTGTGGGTTCGCAGGGAGGGATGGAGGAGAAGATCGTTCCTCGCGCAGGTTATCCCCTGCATGTTTTGACTTTGGGTTCTTTGAATCGCGTGAGCCTGGCAAGGAAGTTGAAAACTCTCATTCAGTTACCGCTTTCGTTTTGGATCTCTGGAAGAATTTTAATGAGGGAACATCCGTGCACCGTGATCGGAGTGGGTGGATATTCTTCAGGCCCCGTGGTTTTGATGGCGCGATTGCTTCAACCTTTTTTACGGGCTCGAATTGCCATCATTGAACAAAATGCAGTACCGGGATTTACGAATCGGGCGCTCTCTTGGTTTGCGCAAAGAATTTTTGTGGCATTTCCGGGATTGGAAAGTCAGTTTCCGGCTAAGAAAGTTCTCTTCACGGGGAATCCTATCCGTTCAGCGATGAAGCCCTTGCCTTCGGCTCCGCGAGATCCGTTTACAATCTTTCTCTTCGGGGGAAGTCAGGGCGCTGCGGGAATTAACACGCTGATGTTAGAAGCCTTGCCTCATTTGAAAAGCATTCAAGGCAAGTTGAAGATCATTCATCAGACGGGCGAAAAAGATTTTGAACGGGTGAAGGCGGGTTACGCTTCGGCAGGGGTGCCCGCTCGCGTAGAGGTTTTCATTCACGACATCGTGGATTGTTACTCGGCTGCTTCGCTCTTAGTTTGCCGAGCCGGGTCCTCCACACTCTCAGAAATCGCTGCCGTGGGCCGCGCTGCGATATTGATTCCCTTTCCATTTGCGGCCGACAATCACCAAGAGAAGAACGCTCGAAAGTTCGAAGAGGCAGGCGCAGCCAAGGTTTTGGTACAATCGCATTCTAAAGGCGAGGACCTGGCCCGGGAAATTTTGGAGTTTTATCGTCACCCTGAGCGCTTGAATCCTCTTGAAAAAGCGGCCCAAGCTTTCTATCGTCCTAATGCTGCGCGCGATGTGATTCAAAACTGCCTGGAAACCTAAAAATGGACGACATTCAAAAAAAGAAAAGCCACCTCCACTTTGTGGGAATCGGCGGCATCGGCATGAGTGGAATCGCCGAAGTCTTTCATAATCAGGGTTACAGCGTCAGCGGGTCGGACATGGGCGAGTCGGATACCACTCTCAGGCTTCGCGAAATCGGAATTCGAGTGGCGCTCGGTCACCATGCTGAGAATTTGGGCGATGCGAGTGTGGTGGTGATTTCTTCAGCGGTGAAGCCCACGAACCCCGAAGTCGTCGAAGCCCGTCGAAGAAGAATTCCGATTATTCCGCGCGCTGAAATGCTGGGCGAACTCATGCGAGGCAAAGTGGGTCTAGCGGTTGCTGGAACCCACGGCAAAACCACCACGACTTCCATGTTGGGCTGTGTGTTGATGGAAGCGGGATTGGATCCCACCGTCGTTGTGGGTGGAAAGGTCGATTCTCTCGGCGGAAATGCGAAGCATGGAGCCGGCAAGTTCGTAGTGGCCGAAGCAGACGAGAGCGACGGGTCGTTTCTTCATTTGCCGGCGACGTACGGAATTATTACCAACATCGACAATGATCACTTGGATCATTTCGGTACTTTAGAAGCGATTGAAAATCTTTTTGTGGATTTTGTGGCGCAGCTTCCGTTTTACGGAATGGCCGCGGTGTGCGGGGAAGACCCCGGAGTACTTCGCTGTGTGAGTCGATTCAACAAACCTTTTGTGACCTACGGATTTAAAGCGGAATGCGATTTTTCCGCCGATCAAATTCGATTGGATGGAATGGGGAGCGAGTTCACCGTTCATCATCGCAGCCTTCCCAAAGAGGGCAAAAAGTTTCGCGTGAATGTTCCGGGCCGTCACAATGTTTTAAATGCGCTGGCAGTGGTGAGTTTGGGTCACAGCATCGGAATTTCCTTTGACCAGATTGCACGCGGGCTTGCTCAGTTCCGCGGAGTAAAGCGTCGCTTCGAGGTGCGCTGGAAGCATCCGAACGGTAAGAAAGTAATCATCGATGATTACGGGCATCACCCTACGGAGATCGCAGCCACCTTGTCTGCTGCCCGCCTCTACTGGCAGGGGCGAATCGTCGTAGCTTTTCAACCGCATCGGTACACCCGAACTCTTCATTGCATGAATGGATTTTTAACGGCGTTCAAAGATGCGGACGTGGTAGTGATTACCGATATTTATCCGGCGGGAGAAGATCCTATCCCGGGAATTGACGGCCAAACTCTTTCGAAGGAAATTTCTAAGAACAGCACGGGAAAACAGGAAGTTTTGTTCGGCGGAGATCTCACCTCCACGCGCGATAAAGTTTTGAAAAAGGTGACTGACGGAGATCTCATTCTTTGTCTGGGCGCCGGTTCTATTACGAAATTGCCGGATCAACTGATTGCTGCACTAGGGTCGACATGAAGGAATGGTTTGAAAAAAATTCGGCAGGTTTTTCTGGAACGTTAGGTTTCGATGAGCCTCTTGCTGCTAGTACTTATTATCGCATTGGTGGACCTGCCGCCGTTCTTGCTGCTCCGAAATCTCAGGAAGATTTGGAATGGTTGTCGAAGGGCATTCGAGAAACGGGAATTCCGTTTTTTCTTTTAGGTTTGGGTTCCAACACCTTGGTTTCAGATTCGGGTTTTGATGGCTTGGTAGTGAAAATGACCAAACTCGATACGTCGATGACCCCGGATGGGGGGCTTTTGCGCACGGGCGCAAGTGTTGCGATCTCCAGCTTACTTCGCAAAGCTTCGACTGAGGGTTGGGGCGGGTTAGAGTTCCTGTCGGGCGTGCCGGGATCTGTCGGTGGCGCTGTCTTCATGAATGCGGGGACCCATCTGGGTGAGACTGCAAAAGCCCTTCTTCGGGTCAGAGTTCTAGATCTGAAGACCGGCATTTTTTCCGAGTTGGATCGGCCTCAGCTCAAGTACGAATATAGAAAAAATCATTTCTTAGAGGCAGGACATTTAGTCTTAGGTGCCGATTGGCGAATTGAAATGAAAGACCCCGAGCAGGTGAAAAAGGTGATCGATGAGACGCTGGCTCGTCGAAAAGCTTCTCAGCCCATCGAGTTCCCTTCCTGCGGCAGCGTTTTTAAGAATCCCAAATCTTCCGGCATGCATGCCTGGCAGGTTATCGAAAAAATTGGTCTGCGCGGCCATCAAATTGGCCAGGCTCAATTCGCCGAGAAGCATTGCAACTTCATCATTAATCTCGGAAAAGCGACCGCCGCGGATGTGGTCGGCTTGATTCGTTTGGCGAAGTCCAAGGCCCAGTCTGAGCTGGGAGTGACACTCGAAGAAGAAGTGCGATATCTGGGAAAATTTGAGTAATAGTAGCCGCTTACCCAATAATTGACTTCATATGTCAAATAAATTATACACAGTCATCGTTTATGAGAAGTCGTTATTTATTCCTCATGCTTTTTGTCTCCGCCTCTTCGTTTTCGGCTGAGCAGGACCTTCGGAAAATCTTGGACCGAAGTGTCTTTGGGCAGGCATCTCCTCCGCGGAGTTTGGCAGAGGGAAAGCTCACTCAGTACAATCCGATTGTGGTTTCCGTTGTTGCTTCCTTGAAGTCGCGCCTTCCGAAGCGTGAGGACGACGGGATTGAAATCTTACTCCCTCCCGGTAAGCAGTCGACGATTTGTCCTCATCCAATCACGGCTCACCTCACTCCTTCGAAATCAGGCAGTCCCTACACTTTCGTGATTCTTCCGGGCTCTTACGCGACATGGACAAGAGGTTCGTTTAGCAATCAGACGGCAGCCGTTCTGCGTGAAAAGTTTAACGATCCCAATATCCTTTCCTTCGCAGGCTACTTGGGTCCAGAATTTTTAGAAGGAACCTGTAAAGAGATTCCTTGGGACGGCATTTCCATCGCGAAGGATTTTTATTCGAGAATTGGAATCTATCTCCAGTCGGCAGGCGCTGACCCCGCACGAACGGGTGTCGTGGGATTTTCGGGCGGCGGCTTTTTAGCATCGGCGATGCTGGCTCACGATGCCAATGCCGTTAGGAGCGGGGCTCCCCGTGTTTTCGGTTTGGGTGGAATGAGTTTCAGTCCCATTCTTCATGGCCGAACGGCTTTCAACAATTTGGATACGCGCTATCGCGGTAGCAAGATTGATCGCAGCTTAGGGCTGACGACACGGGACATTTCTAATTCATGGTACATGGTAAAAATCTGGATCAAGTCGAGGAGCTTCGATCCGCCTACTTGGTCGGACATTGCAGATTTTTCTCAAGAGGATCCAGAAACATTTGTCGATCGCGCTTTCAACGAATTCACCGTGTCCGACCTGGTCGATACTTTGAAGGCCGTAAAGTTCGATCTCTCCAGAATTCTGGGCGAGCTGAGCTATTACAACGTCTATGTTCGGACGGGATTTGCGATGTCTCAGAAATCGCTTCCTGAGAATTTAGACCGAGCCTTTGATGAGGCCACCAGCGTGGATTCCATTTACGCAGCCATCGATCGACCGTTTTTGATTTATTTTTCTCAGGACGATCCGGTGCTTTCTTCGCATGACGGTTCCGGGCAGCCTCAGGTGATCACGGATATTCTTGCAAGGGCTTCTAAGAATCCCAACATCGTTGTTTTTAATCCTCGGTACGGGGCCCATACGGGAGCGCTCTTAGATCCCATCTTCAGCGAACTCTTTCCGGCGGTGTTTGGCGCTCGTCGGATTGATTCGCCGCAGTTGTTGAAGTAGCTGTCGATTGCTGAAGCGCCACTGCATCACTCCCTGACCCAGGCGATTCCTTCAGTCTCGAGCTGAGCTAGGAGTTTTCTGTTTCTGGCGCCGCTTGCTTCAAGGACATTGAGAAGAACATACCGAGCAGCATTCTGAAACTGCCGTCCCCACTCGACAATCTTTGACCAAGCCAATCCATCCCAAAATTTCTCCGGGCGTCCTTTGATCGAGCCGGTCATCAGCACGGCCACACGTCCTGCGAATTCTCTGAGAAATGCCTTCAATTCTCTTCTGGTTCGAACTTGGATCAGGAGGTGGAGGTGATTTCCTACGTTCGCAAAGCGATAGACTCGTACGCGATGCTTCTCTGAGGTTTTTTGCAGCCCCTCCCAGATTGGCCACTTCTTTCGAATCATGGATTGGTTGGTGCGTGTTCGGAGTGTGAGGTGGAGTGCGCGCTTCGGGTCGAAGGGGCGCTGGGTCTTACGCCGTCCTTTTCGAAAGCTGCCGCCGTGTTCTTTCTGGGTGGGGGGTAGGAAGCTGAGTTGTTTTGCTTTTCGCATGTGTGCTTCTAGCATGAAATTATCTTGGGGCAATGGGTTTTTGTGAGAGTTGGTGCGTTTTTTTCCTTTCTGCCTGACGCCCATATATGGACCCTTTCTGTGTGCAAGTGCAAAGTTCAAATGGAGTGGACGATCCAAAAGGTTTAAGACTGCTGCCATATATCCGACCTCTTGGTGAGAGAGATTAAAACTCTCGGGCCTTGATGGAATATGCCCTCTTTCTCCCTTTTATCCTGTCGACTTCTTAAGAGTCTCGGGCGTCATCGGGTTTTGAAAGAGTCGGTCTTACCTGGATCTGCCA
>JAIEMT010000016.1 GCA_019751945.1 bacterium | reverse complement strand
CCTGCTTTGAAAGAAAGGATTCAAGATCAGGAGATTTCCCTTTCGAATGCCAAGGTCATTGTTTCGATTCTCACTCCTGAAAATCAAGACAAGTGGCTTCAGGCGGCAGCGCAGCTTCCGAAGCGAGAATTGGAGAAGGTAGTGGCTAAAGAGTTTCCTGAGAAGAGTGTGAAAGAAACTACTCGGTACGTGGCTGAAGAACGAGTGGAGTTGAAATTGGGGATTTCAGAGGCCCTCCTGAAAAAACTGAAACGCATTCAAGACCTGGAATCGAAAAAATCTGCGGCATCCCTCGAGCAAACCTTGGAAGCAATGGCGGATTTATATCTTCAGAAAAACGACCCGCTTGGGAAAGCCAAGCGTTCGAAACCACTCGCGCCGGCGCGAGTAAACAAAAATCCCCGCGTCATCCCTGCGCATCTCCACCACGCCGTTCAGAAACGAGATCAGGCCCAGTGCACGCATCAACAAGAAGGCAAACGCTGCACTGAAAGGCGCTGGCTCGATATCCATCATAAGAATCCCTTGGCACAGGGAGGGGAAACGACGCTCGAAAACCTCACGCTACTCTGTCGAGGTCATCACCAGCTCTTCCACCATCGTCAATAGCGGCTAAGTATCTATACAACTCTAGTTTATCAGACAATTGACGACAATCGACGCGCGCTGATAAGAACATCCGAGCTGGACCGCCCCACTTACGACTATTGCCGCCAACTCGTAGAGAGACGTTACGATCTCGAACCTCAGATCCGAGGACTTCAGGCGGAGTCCGAGCTAGAGTTTAAGGGAAAAGACGTGAACGACAAATTCCAAAACTTCGTAAAAGTTTTGAGCCGATCCGGGCGAAATGCGCTTGCAGAAAAAGATATTGCTGAGCTGGTGGCTATCCGAAATGGGCTAGCAGATTCGATGAAGGCTGAGATCCTAAAGAAATAACTAAATCACAAGTTCGTGGATCACACGAAGCGTCCGCAAGCTCTCCACACAAGCAGCCGCAGCTTCGCGACCTTTGTTGTGCTCGTCGAGAGCAGAACGCTGAGTGGCTTGTTCATCGGTGTAGGTGGTCAAAATTCCAAACGTGATCGGAACTCCGGTCGCAAGCGACGCGTGCATTAATCCGTACGTTGCACCTGCGCTGATGAATTCGAAGTGAGCGGTGTCTCCTTTAATCACACAACCCAAGCAAATCACCCCACCGTACTTCTGAGTCTTAGCAAGTTGCTGAGCAATGAGCGGCATTTCAAACGCGCCGGGAGCCATGAAGATATCGTTATCATCCAAAACCACGCCTTGATCCGACAAGTAGGCCTTGGCACCCGCCAGCAAACCTTCGGTCACTTCCGGATTAAATTGGCTGACAACAATGGCAAGTCTCATTGGCGAAGCTCCAATTCATGCGCTAGCTTGTCGCGCTTCACTTTGAGGTAATTGATGTTGTGCGGATTCGGGGCCACTTGAATCGGTACGCGCTCGACCACTTTCAAACCATAGCCCTCGAGGCCGATAATCTTCTTAGGATTGTTCGTGAGCAGACGAATTTCCTGAACTCCGAGCATGCGTAAAATCTGAGCGCCCAAACCATAGTGGCGAAGATCGGCTTGAAAACCCAAGTGGTGATTGGCTTCGACCGTGTCCATGCCCTTGTCCTGTAAAGCGTAGGCTTTGATCTTGTTCGCTAAGCCGATGCCGCGCCCTTCGTGACGGCGCATGTAAACCAAAACGCCACTCTCGGCTTCTGAAATTTGTCGAAGCGCTGCTTGAAGCTGCGGACCACAATCGCAGCGCAAAGATCCCAGAGCATCACCCGTCAAACATTCCGAATGCACGCGAACCAGAGTCGGATTCTTAATATCTCCCTTCACAAGCGCGACGTGTTCCACGCCATCAATCAAACTGCGGTAGGCGCGAAGCTGCATTTCCACGCCCGCAAAGCTTGATGGAAATTTACTCTGTGCCACTTCTTCTACCAGAAGCTCGCGCTCCATTCGGTAGGAGATGACATCTTTAATACTGATAATGGGAATGCCGTACTTGAGTCCAAACTCCTGGAGGTCTTTCAAGCGCGCCATGGTGCCGTCGTCATTCATCACTTCGCAAATCACCGCAGCCGGAGTGCAACCTGCCATTCGAGCCAAGTCGACCGACCCTTCCGTATGACCTGCGCGAACCAGCACCCCACCGTTCTGCGCACGAAGGGGAAAGATGTGACCGGGAGAAACTAAATCTTGAGGACCACGAGACGGATCCACCGCTACTCGAACGGTGTGGGCGCGATCGTAGGCAGAAATGCCGGTGGTCACACCGTGCTTCGCTTCGATTGAAACCGTGAAGGCCGTTTCCTTCGGCGAACGATTCTGCTGAGTCATCATGGGCAATTGCAACTCGTCGACTCGCTGACTTTCAAGAGCCAAACAAATCAAACCACGCGCGTTCTTCGCCATAAAGTTGATGGCTTCGGGAGTGACCTTCTCGGCAGCTAAAACAAGATCGCCTTCGTTCTCGCGCTGCTCATCATCCACGAGGATGACCATCTTACCAGTGCGGATGTATTCCAATGCTTCGGTTACTTTTGGCATGCTAGACGCTCGATGTACTTGGCAATGAGATCGACTTCGCAGTTTACGGCTTGGCCGAATCTCAGGTTAGATAAATTCGTATGGATCCAGGTGTGAGGAATAATCATCACTTGAATCTGAGTGAGACTTCCCTCGTCGCGTAGGGAATTGATCGTCAAACTCGTTCCATTCAGAGTAATGGAACCTTTATTGATGCAATAGCGACCCAACTCGCGCGGCAAATCAAAAACCATTTCATAAGATTCTTGCCGGGGTGTGACGGAATTTAATTTCGCTAACCCATCGACATGACCCTGAACGATATGACCCGACAAGCGCGCTGAAAATTGAAGCGCACGCTCGACATTCAAAATCGTTCCGACTTGAACTTCTCCAAGATTCGTTTTGGCGAGCGTCTCAGGACTCACGTAAAAAATCGCACGACCCATCTCCGGCACTTCCACTTCAGCAACGGTCAGACAGACGCCGTTCAGCGCGATGCTCTCGCCCAAACTCAGGTCGGAATAACCCGTGTCGACTTTCAGAGAAGTACTTTCAGATCGATGCGCGACATCAGAAACGCGCGCTAATTTTTCGATGATACCGGTAAACATGGATTATTGAGAACCTCTACGCTGTCTTCAGGATTTCCCCGCTTTATTACCACATGCTGATTCCAAAGTCCGCTGCTCAGAATGGCTTCCGACAGAGTGGGACCGGCTTCCACCAGGACTTCCAAGACCCCCTGCTCTCCTAAAAACCTCAAGGTTTGATTCCAATCTCGCTCAGCTTCGAGCTGAAGACGAAAGCCTCTATTCTTAGCAGCCTGTAACCAGCCCGGGCTTTCCAGAGCCACTCTTCCGCGTCGATCCATCACCACCAACCAGCGCACCTTACCGGGATGGTCCGGCACGTGACGAACCGTGTATTCCGGCAGATCCGCTAAAACCGTCCCACTCCCCGTAACAATCGCATCCGCGCGCTTTCGAAGCTGATGTGAAAGCTTGAGCGACTCAGGCGAAGTAAAAGTCTTCTGGCCAGGAGGAGGAATCATAGGCGCTTCTGGACGAGAATGATCTAAAGCCGTCTTCACGGTGACAAAGGGAATTCCAGTAGCGATCCACTGACTAAAGGGAGCGATCAAATCCTCGCAACGCAGGGCGATTCCCTCGAGCTCCGGCTGAGTGCCTGCCCAGATCACTTCTTTGCCCGCCTGACTCAGGCGTTCTGCTCCCCCCGAAGCTTTGGAATTCGGATCCCAAGCTCCAATGACGACTCTTCGAATCTCAGGAGTATCTAAAATCAAATTTGTGCAAGGCAGAGTTCGCCCCGTGTGATTGCAAGGCTCCAAGGTGACGACCAAGGTGTGCGCTTGGGCCAGGAGGCCCTTGCTGCGACAGTCTTCAATGGCCAAGACTTCAGCGTGCGCAGTGCCTGCCTTCTGGTGGGCCTGGACTGAGAGAATCTGACCTTGAGAATCTAAAACGGCCGCGCCCACTGGGGGATTCGGGGCAGTGGCTCCTCGGAAAGAAGAAGCGAGGGCCAGGGCCTTCTCAAATACATCCGATACCATCTTCGAAGCCGTGGAAGCCATCGTGGATTAAGTACATAAATGCTGTGAACAAATCAATGCCCGAAAAGCAAAAGGCCTCGGAGATTCATCTCCGAGGCCTTCTTTTTTTCTGAACAATATTGAGATCTTAGTTCGTGATCTTTGCAACGGCTCCCAAAATAGCCTTCACATAATCTGCGAAGTTATTTTCGTAGTCCGAAGCAGTCAGGCTGTAGTCAAAGCCCTTATCCGGAGTGACCCCCAAGTTTTCAATGGGGTTCATGCTCAGACGTTCAGCGATCGAACCCGTGAGACGGAATCCCTGGATTCCGAATTGGTTCGGATAGTTCACGCTCAGAACGTAACCACCAGCACCCGCCGTGCGAGCACCAAAGACCGTCACGCGCTTGTTGTCTTGCATGATCGCCGGGAAGAAGTCTCCGCCCGAGAAATCTAACGGATTGGTGATCAACAGAATCGGCTTCGTGTAACGAATCAGATTCGGATTAATCTGGTCCACGCCCGCAATGTAAGAGGGCTCGGTAATGGTGCGACCTGCGTTCCATTCATTGGTTAAGAAACGGAAGTAACGAATCAAGAATTGTGCAACTTGATACGAAGTCTCATAGCCACTGAGAGATTCTCCCAATGCCTTCTTCGCTTCGTCGTCGTTGGTCACCTTCTCAAGTTCGGGCAAAGTCGTAGCCGCATTGAAAACCTGAGATTGATTGATCGTCATGCGATGCTGAGGGGTACGGAGTGCTTGATCCGAAAGCAATCCAGCCAAAGCATAGAGATAGAACACCGAACCGCCGGGGTTATTGACCTGGTCAATGACCATGCCTTCGGTATTCAGCTCAAAACGTGCCACGATCTTCTTCAACTCCGCAATCGCATCGTCTGCATCATCCGGCGTGTAGCTCGGAATACGCAGATAACCGATGAGCTGATTCTTCTCGTTCTTAAAGATGTAGGCGTCAAAGATATCGTCCGCTTGAGACTCCCAAATCTTCGAACCCAATCTCGGAATGAAGCTCTTACGAGAACCCAAGTTGAACGGGTTTTCCTTAGCCGCAGCTTCAGGATTTTCTTCAGCGTACGGGCTCAGCATCTGAGCGTTGAGTGCTGCCAAAACCTTGGAGCGAACGGAAGTGTTCGTCGTGCTTCTGCCTTCGCGCAGAACGGTTTGAGCAACGGTCTTAATCGTACCCAGACCGAGTGGCGAAATCTTCTCGGGCGTATAAGTCCACATCAGTTGGTAGGTGTAGATCTTATTCATGGCCTTCGATTTGATCGACAAATTCACCGGGCCTTGCGGAACATCGTAACCGCGAGAAGCCGAACGCTTCGTGAGGTTCAGCATGGCCAACTCATTGTCGGTTTCGGAAACGTTGTGTCCGACGACCTTCAAGAGCTTAGCGATTTCATCAGCGACGGGCTTGTTGTCGAAAGCAATCACTTCATCGCCGATAGCAAACGGAAACGCGGCCTCTGTCAGCTTGGTGCGATCAATGTACGCCAAGAAGTAGCGGCCTTCGGCACCTTTAATGGTGAGCGGAAGCGACGCTGCTTCGGTCGAAAAGTAAGAAATAGAAACATGGTAGTCCTTCATCGACAGGAAGAACTGGGTCAGAATTTTTTGGAAATCTTTCACCGTGATATTAGCGGTGTTTTTGATTTGGTCTTTCGCTTTGTCGATTTCAGTATCGACGGACCAGCCCGAAAACTGAGACTTCCAGCTTGTCGGAGCATACTGAACCTGGAACACGCCACGAATGGTGTCCAAGTCTCTCATCATCGATTCTTTTAATGCTGTTTGATCAACGGCTGCGAATGCCAAGCTCGACATGAGCAGAGCAAAGCTCAATACAGAAAAATGACGAAAAATTTTCACTGAATTTCCCCCCCAGGAATGGATTAACCCCAGTGGACGAAATACCCGTGCAAAAAAAGAGAGTCAAGTGATCTAAGGATTTCTATGTGACGCAAGTGTAGAAAATAACGCGCGTCATTTCACCGATTATTGAACTTGAAGTGAGCGATCCATCGCGGCAAGAATTCTGCGAAGCGCGTTCATCATGTTCGAGAATGCAGCGAGGTCGAGCGCTTGCTGTCCATCCGAAAGCGCGGCCGTCGGATCGGGATGCACTTCCACAAGCAATCCATCCGCACCTGCTGCTGCTGCTGCCAAACACATCGGCACCACCCATGCAGACTGTCCCGTGCCATGACTTGGATCCACCAACACCGGCAAAGAAGATTTGCTTTTTAAATAAGGAACCGCTGAGAGATCTAAAGTATTGCGAGTCGCGCGCTCGAAACTGCGAATGCCGCGCTCACAGAAAATCACATCTTCATTCCCAGCACGAATGACGTACTCGGCTGAAGCGAGCAACTCATCCAGATAAGCCGAAAGTCCACGCTTCAAAAGAATGGGCTTCTTGCTCTTGCCCAACTCTTTCAGCAGTTCGTAATTGTGCATATTCCTTGCGCCGACTTGAAACACGTCCACGAAGGGATCCATCACTTCGATTTGTCGCGGATCCGTCACCTCGGCCACCATCGGCATGCCCGTGATGCGACAGACTTCTTTGACAATGTCGAACGCTTCCACGCCGAGGCCTTGAAAGGAATCGACGTAAGTGCGCATCTTGAAGATTCCACCACGCAAAAAGGTAGCGCCCGCATCCTTTACAGCCTGTGCGGTCTGCTTAAACTGCTCGAGGGATTCGATTGAACAAGGACCTGCAACGACGGTGAAACTACTTCCCCCAATTGCATGCGCCCCAACCGAAATCTTCTTACTCTCGCGATAGCCGTGATTCTCAAGAAGCTGGTTCATAAAAGAGGAACTGTTCTTATCAGGAAAAATCGGCATTGGACAGGAATTCGTGCTAAATCCCCACCACGTGACGCACGCCCCTCACCACCCTCAAGATTGGCTTCAAGACTGGCTCAATAACGGAGCGCTGATTTCAACTTCTAGCTCGTTTTCGAGCGATGAGCTGCAATTGGCTTGGGGAGAGGGAAATGCCGCCTCCTTTTATAGTCCGGATTTCTTCTTAGAATCGCCCTCCCCGTGGGTGAGTTTTGGGACCACCCGGTCCATTAAAAAAGCTGAACTTTTTAAGATCTTGGAGAAGTACGTCTCCCAATTCCAAAGACCAGAAGCTCTTCCTCGGTTTCGCCCTTTAACGCCGAAGGATGCCTTCCTGAAGGAGGTAGGCCGCCTCCAGAACTCCTTTAAGGAGGGGTCACTCCGTAAAGCCGTTCCCGTAATTTTTGAGGGAACCGAGTTTCCAGAAAAAAAATTAAGCTCAGTACGCTTGGCAAAATGGGTCCTCTCCGGCCTGAAATGGGCTGAGGGCTACCCCCTCTCCCTCTATGGGTTGTGGAAGTCGGGCGACGGGATTCTAGGAGCGACGCCCGAAACCTTGCTGGCCCGATTGCCCAACGGGAATTTTGAGACCATGGCACTGGCCGGGACGAGTCGAGATGGTGCTCAACTCCTAAAAAGCCCCAAAGACCTCCAAGAACACCAGTGGGTCATCGATGGAATCGCCTCCTGCTTAGCCCCACTTGGGGCGAAGGTCTTCCCCGAAAAAACGAGGGTGGTAAATCTCCCGGGCCTTTCTCACCTTCAAACTTTAATGAAATTTGAAGCTCCCCCAAATATTCTATGGGAGGAGTTGATTAAAGCGCTCCACCCCACACCTGCCTTAGGAGCCTTTCCCAAGGACCGTGGTTGGGAATGGTTGAAGGATTATGAAAACCGACAAAGTATAAAACGCCGCCGTTTCGGCGCACCTTTTGGAATATCCAGCTTTTGTGTAGTCGCGATTCGATGTTTACAGTGGTATGGTGGCGCACTAGAAATTGGAGCCGGTTGCGGCATCGTCGATCAAAGCATCTCTGAGCAGGAATGGGCTGAGCTCCAACTTAAACTCGCTCACGTCAAGCGAGTGTTTGGAATTGATGAGGAGCCCATTCTATGAATCAAGCCCTTTCCCTTTCCGTCATTCGTGAACTCGTACTTCTCTCCGGCGTGGAAGAGTTTGTCGTATGCCCAGGAGCACGCAACAGCCCCCTGGTTACTTTGCTACTAGAAATTCACGAACTCAAAAAATTTCATTTCTTCGAAGAAAGATCGGCCGCCTTTTTTGCGTTGGGCAGAATTCAATCCTCCGGCCTGCCTGTAGCCGTCGTAACGACTTCGGGCACTGCTGCAGGGGAATTACTTCCAGCAACCATGGAAGCCTATTATTCCAGCCTCCCATTGATTTTGATTACTGCCGATCGCCCTCGTCGATTCCGAGGAACTGGTGCACCACAGTCCTGCGAGCAGGTTGGAATCTATAGTTCGTATGTAGAAAGATCTTGGGATTTTTCAAAAGAAGACCGCAAGGGGCTGCTCGAAGAGTTTTCGGAATTCGTTTCGACCTGGGACCTCACACGTCCCATTCACGTCAACATCTGCTTCGAAGAGCCGCTTCTCAGCCGTGGCGACAGCGTCTCGCAAACCACGCTCCCCGGTTTTTTAACGGAGATGGCGCTGGCTCGGACTGCACCGACAACCCGCAGGCTCAAGCCACTGCCGCGCCCTGAAGTCGTCGGGATTCTGCAACAGTTTTTAAATCGAACCAAGAATCCGCTCGTGGTCGTCGGCGCCCTTGAAAAATCAGATCAAAAACCCGTCTTTGATTTCATAAGACGCTTGGGAGCTCCTGTTTATTTTGAAGCGCAATCGGGCCTGAGAGAAGACCCCGAGCTTCAACGATTCCGAATCTGCATGAGCGAAAAAATTTTAGATCGAGCCGAAGCCACTGGATATCCTATCGATGGCGTGCTGCGAATCGGAAGCGTCCCCACCTTACGACTCTGGAGGGACTTGGAAGTTTTAGGCGGAATTATTCCGGTGATGTCCGTCACTTCTCGCCCGTTTTCAGGTTTGAGTTTCGCCCCAGTGCTTCAAGGTGAAATCGCACCGCTCATCGGCGAAGTCGCCGTTCAGAATCCAAGAACCCATAGCAGAGATTTTATTTCGGCGGACCAAATGCTGGCTCACCAACTCGCTCACCTGCTGAGAGAGTTTCCGAGTTCAGAGGCTAGTTACTTTCATGCGCTCTCTGAAGGAATACCGGAGGGGTCTTTAGTTTACGTTGGAAACAGTCTCCCGATTCGGGAGTGGGACCTCGCTGCGACTTCGCTGAAAAAGAACCTTCAGGTGCGTGCCAGCCGCGGACTCAATGGCATTGATGGCCAGCTTTCTACCTTCTTGGGAATGTGCGAACCCATTCGTGAAAACTGGGCCATCGTCGGTGATCTCACTGCGATGTACGACCTCTCAGGGCCTTGGGCTCTTCGAGAGCTCGATTCTGGAACAAAAACCCGCCTAGTCGTTGTGAATAACCAGGGGGGCCAAATTTTTTCTCGAATGTTCCCCCAGAAGGAATTCACGAACCCCCACTCCATTTCATTTGAGAAGTGGGCCCAATTCTGGAATCTTGATTATGTGAAATGGACGACACCTCCCACTCCTCAAGATTGGCAGTCCTTAGACTCTCTGGAGAAACTAGTCCTTGAAGTTCAACCCGACGCCGGACAAACCGCGGCGTTCTGGAAAAACCACGAGCTTCTATGGAAAAGAAAGTAGTTCTTTACGCAATTCACGGATTCTTAGGGCGTCCCGACGATTGGGACTTTTTAGAAGAAGCCGCCGGAAAATCCTGCCAGCTCATTAAGGTCGACGTTCTCAAAGAATGCCCGCCCAGCAAGTATCGTTCGTTAGAGGGATGGGCCGCTTCCTTCAATCAACGCGTTGAAAAGGAGACTCCAAAAAAATACCACCGGGGAATCATGGGCTACTCGATGGGCGGGCGAATGGCACTGCACGCGTTAGTAGCCCCCAAATCTCCTTGGAATTCGGCCATGATTTTATCTTCGAACTTAGGACTTCCGGAAGACGCCGGCGACGTTCGGGCCGACCGAATTCAAAAGGATTCCGACTGGGCTCGACGCTTTCTCAATGACCCCTGGAACGAAGTCTGTGCCGCATGGAACAACCAGGCCATTTTCGGGGGAAAGCCCGCCCCGAAAGACCGCCAGGAATCGGAATTCGACAAAAAGGAGCTGGCCGCAGCGCTGAACTACTGGACCCTGGGCAAACAGGCCGATTTACTCGAACCCTTTCGAGCCAAGATTAAAACCTGGGCATTAGGGCATGTGCCGCTCTTTTGGGGAGTAGGCGAACTCGACGAAAAATACGTCGAACAGGCCCGCCAACTCACGAAAAAGATTGAGCTCAAGTCTCGGATTTTTCCGGGCGCTTATCACCGCTTTCCCTGGGACGAAAAAGAGGCTTTTTTAGGATTCTTCAATGATTATCTTCTACATATCTTGTTCAACTTCCAGGTTCCGGGTATAGAGACTTCATGAATCCAACCCAAACGACCTGGACCCCCGTTGCGGAATTTCCAAAATTAACCGACATCAAATTTGAACGCAGCCCAGACGGAATCGCCAAGATTACGATCAACCGTCCCGAGCGCCGCAATGCCTTTCGACCAGAGACGGTCGAAGAAATGAAGGCCGCCTTCGAACACTGCCGAATGGATTCGTCTATCGGCGTGATCATTTTAACGGGCGAAGGGAAAGAAGCGTTCTGTTCCGGTGGCGATCAAAAAATTCGCGGGAAGGCCGGTTACATCGGGGGCGATGGCGTTCCTCGTTTGAATGTTTTGGACCTTCAAAAACAGATTCGACAAATTCCGAAACCCGTCATTGCCATGGTCGCCGGTTATGCGATTGGCGGCGGGCACGTACTCCATGTGGTTTGTGATCTCACCATCGCTGGCGACAACGCCCGATTCGGTCAGACCGGCCCCAAGGTTGGCTCTTTCGACGGCGGTTTGGGAGCCAGCTACTTGGCCCGAATCATCGGTCAGAAAAAAGCCCGCGAGATTTGGTACCTCTGCCGCCAGTATGATGCGGATGAAGCCATGGAAATGGGCTTAGTCAATAAGGTCGTTCCCGTCGATGAACTCGAAGCGGAGACCGTGAAGTGGGCTCGAGAAATCCTGCAACACTCCCCGCTCGCTCTGCGCTGTTTGAAGTCGGCCCTGAACGCAGACTGCGATGGGCAGATGGGGTTACTCGATATGGCGGGCAATGCCACCCTGCTCTACTACATGTCGGAAGAGGCACAGGAAGGAAAAACCGCCTTCGTCGAGAAACGCAAACCCGATTTCAGTAAGTTCCCACGCGTTCCCTAATGAGCTCCGTTAAATATTGGATTGAAGCTGCACGCCCGAAGACTTTGACTGCGGCGTTGGTCCCCATCTGGGTCGCCACCGCTCTCGCAGCAGGTTTAGGATTTAAAATTCAAATCTGGATTTCTGTCTTAGCGCTGTTGAGTTCCTTCTTCATCCAAATCGGAACCAATTTGGTGAACGACTACTACGATTTCAAAAAAGGAGCAGACAAGAGCGATCGTCTCGGACCTCGACGCGTTACACAGAGCGGATTGATCTCTGAAAAAGCCGTGAAAATCGGCGCCTTCGCAAGTTTCGCCATTGCTGTAGCCTTTGCCGTTCCATTGGTTTGGCAGGGAGGCTGGGTCATCGTCACCATCGGGGTGGCTTCCCTCTTGGCCGGTTATGCCTACACGGGCGGCCCATTCCCACTAGCTTACCGAGGCATGGGTGAAGTTTTTGTTCTGATCTTCTTTGGACTGGTAGCCGTGGGTGGTTTGTTTTTTCTTCAAACCGGCCGCTTCGACAAGCTGAGCTTGATTGCTGGCGCCCAAGTGGGTCTCCTCGCCACCGTCCTCATTGCCGTAAATAATTTGCGAGATATCAGCGGAGACAAACGCGCCGGCAAACGCACCGTCGCTGTCCGACTCGGGATGCAAGGGGCTCGCATTGAAATCGCACTGCTCTGCTTGCTGCCTTTTTTAATCGGTGTGTATTGGACTTTCGAACAACTGCGATGGGCCACCATCATTCCCATGGTGGCGCTTCCGATTGCCCGAAGCTTGAGCCGAAAAGTTTCCTCCACCGAACCCAGCGCGGAATACAATCGATTCCTAGGCCAAGCAGCTCTGCTTCACTTGGTTTTTGGAGCGCTCTTAGGCGGAGCATTCTTCATCTATGCCCGGCACTAAGTTTTGGTACTCCCCCTATACTTTAGAAGGAACAAAGCCTCGCAACGGCGCTTTGATCCGAGTAGAGTTTCCCGGTTTGGGAGTGGGCCACGCCGATGTTCACCCGTGGACTGAGTTAGGTGACGCGCCTTTAGAAACCCAACTCAGAAGCCTTCAGGGTTCCCTGACCTCGCTTACTCGAAACAGTTTGGAGTTTGCTCGAACGGAAGCTCAGGCTCGAAGAGAATCTCGAAGTGTGTTTGAGGGCCTACGAATTCCTCCCAGCCACTTCCTAATCCAAGAATGGAATCCCGGCCTTTTAGAGAAAGCGGTGGAAGCAGGATTTGATCGAATCAAAATCAAATTCCCCAATTCCACGCTCCCCACCTTTCCCCTTCCGAACGCCGCGAAGCTTCGATTGGATTTTAATTCCCGTCTCTCGCTCACCGAGTTCGAGGCGATGCTTTGGAATCTCGGCAAGGAGATTTCGCAGATCGAATTCTTTGAAGATCCGGTAGAGGGGCTGACCTATCACTCCCAAGAGGCTCCCCTTGGAATGGACCGCCAGGCCGCCAGTTTTCCTAGTCTCAGCCCCGGTTTCTACCCCCAGTTTTTGGTGATCAAACCCGCCGTCACCCCCTGGCAGGAACTAGCCCGGCAAGCCCTGGCAGCTGGTGTTCGCCCGGTTTTTACCTCATACCTCGACCATCCCCTGGGACAGCTGAGCGCCGCCTATGCTGCTGCAGCTGCTGGGATTTCTGAAACCTGCGGCCTAATGTCACATTCTGCTTACAAAGGAAGTGAATTTTCTGAGCGTTTAGGAGATCCTTTAAGAGGGGGGCCTGAGTTCCAGGTACCTAGCGGAATCGGCTTCGGATTCGACGATCTCTTGGATCGGTTGACCTGGAAGTCTGACAAAGAACTATGAGCACGCTCTTCGAGCCGCGAAAAATTCAGTGGGACAATCCGGACACCTATGTCCTGACCAATCCCAAGACTCCGACTTCAGAGTCCGACCACATCAAAAACGGACTGACTCAGTTTGCCCCGCTCGTCGCCCACTTTTGGATCGCAACATCGGGATCCACTCAGACCAACAACGCGCACTTGAAATGGGTGGCGCTTGCGAAGTCAGCCATTCTGGCTTCGGCTCAGGCTGTGAACACGCATCTCGAAAGCACGAACAAAGATATTTGGATTCACCCGCTCCCCGATTTTCATGTCGGCGGATTGGGAATCTGGGCCCGCGCGCACCTGAGCGGAGCGCAGGTTTTTCCACTCGAAACTTGGAATACGGTGGAGTTTTGTAAACTCATTGAAAAAGAATCTGGCACCCTCTCGGCGATTGTTCCTGCTCAAGTCTACGACCTGGTTCAAGAGAAGCTGCCCGCTCCGAAAAGCTTGAGAGCAGTCGTCGTCGGCGGGGGCGCACTCGACAATGATCTTTACTTGCGCGCCCGCGAACTCGGCTGGCCCATTCTTCCAAGCTTTGGACTGACCGAGTGTGCATCCCAAGTCGCCACGGCCGAACTTTCGTCCCTGCAAAAACTCACTCCTCCGCAGCTCAAAGTTTTGAGCCACGTGCACGTGAAAGTTTCAGACACGGGCCGACTCGCCTTAGCAGGCAATTCGCTTCTGACAGGCTACGGTCTTTTCAAACCCGAGTCGGGCTGGAAGTGGGAAGATCCCAAGATGGGCGAATGGTTCACGTCCGAAGACTTCGGAAAAGTCACCAATGGTTATTTAGAAATTTTCGGAAGGACTTCCGACTTCATTAAAATCGGCGGGGAAAGCGTGGATCTCACGCGCTTAGAGCGAGTTTTGAAACACGAACAACAGAGCATCACCCACCGCTTGCCAGACTTTGTGATTTTCGCAGTACCGGATGCCCGCCTAGGCCACACCATTCACGCGGCAGCCGCTGCTGAGCCGGGATCCGAAAATGCAAAATGGGCGCAGACATTGGCAGAGCGCTATAACGTACAGGTCATGCCGTACGAACGGATTCGGGATTTACATTTCATTGAGCAGATTCCGCGGTCGCCGTTAGGGAAAGTGATGCGCGCGGATCTACTGGGTCGGCTGAATCTCGTGAGTCAGTAAAAACTCTGTTTGCTGTTTGCGGTCTGCAGAACCAGGCATCCGCCTGCATAAGCTGGCACTGTCGGCAACAGTTACAGAACCCGCTTCCGTCTACTGATGCCCGCTTCTGCAGACTGCAAACAGCAAACAGAATGAGATTCTCACTACGAGCAGTATTTCTCTAACTTGCCGCGGATGTCATCCGGGATCGGCATCTTCTTCTTTGTATTTCGGTCCATGAAGGCGTGGACGTGTCGGGTTTCAGCTTGAGGCTCGGTACCATCGAGGTACACGTAGCGCATTTCGTAGGAAGTATTTCCAATTTTTGCGACGGAGATTTCAAGGGTGTACTCTTTTCCTCCGACGAGGGGCTTGAAGTAGTCACACTCGACGTGGCGCAGGGGCGCGAGCCAGCTGCCGTTTTCGAACCAGACTTCCCAGGGGTAACCCAACTCGCGCAGGAATTCTTCATAGGCATCGTGAGCCACTGTGAAGTAGTGAGCGAAGAAAACAATCCCGGCCGCATCGACGCGGGAAAAGGGAACTCGCACCTTCTTTTGAAATTTCATCAGTCATACATACTAGTAATGCAAGAGATCACAATAGATTTTGCTGGTTCGAAAGCTCATCTCGGTAATCTGCAATCCCACCTCTGAAGCTCGGCGCCAAACGACTCGAGCCTCAAAGATCAACGGATCTTCGTCGTCCCACTCCGGAATATCTGGAGCAAGGTTCACAATGACAGGAGTACCGAGCGGCACCACGAGCGAGGCCTTGAGGCGAACCCTCAGACCATTCCTGCTCATGTCCACACTCATCCCACTGTAGGTGAGACCCGAAATAGCGACCCCGGAGAACGTCCCGCTATGTTCAAGGGTAAGCCGATGCCTTGTTGGAAATCGTTCATTTTGCTTAATCATGTTAATAAAAATATACTATTAGTGATGCTGCATTTTGTCAATGAGTTACTTCTGAATGAAAACAAGGTCTTAAACCTGGTCTCCGCGAGCCAGGAGCAGCTGATCGGCAATAACCAGGGCCGACATGGCCTCTAGGACGGGAATTGCGCGCGGTACAATGCAGGGATCGTGGCGGCCCGCCTTTGCTACATCTAATACACTCGAAGTGGGCTTGAACCCCACTCGAATCAAAATGGGTTCACCAGTAGTGATGCCGCCCCGGATTCCGCCGTATCGGGCCGCGCGGTCTTGGCGATGAAAATCGGAACCCTCTGCCTCGGTGGCGGCGAAGCCGTCCCCAATTTCTACAGCGCAAACAGCGCCGACACTCATCATTGCGCCGGCTAGCTCGGCTTTGATTTTCTTAAACACGGGCTGCCCCAAACCTTGAGACACCCCCTGAAGAAGGAGTTCCGCAGTACCACCGTAACTCTTTCCCGTTTCCTTCGCCTGGACGAGTAACTCCGCCACGCGCTTCTGATCTTCAGGTCCGCGAATCTCAATCGGTCCGATTTGAACTGCCTTACCCTCGATGCGAAACTTCGGAAGAACCGCTTTCAAAAACATTTTAGCGACGGCTCCGCCCATCACCCGCGCTGCAGTTTCGCGACCGGAGGCACGGCCACCCCCGCGAGGATCGGCATGTCCAAACTTTTGCAGCCACTGATCGTCCGCATGCCCGGCACGCGCTCCAATATTGGCGTAATCTTGCGAACGAGAATCGCGATTCCGAACCAACATCGCAATCGGAGTTCCCAGAGTTTTGTCTTCGTAAATTCCACTCAGCACTTCCACCAGGTCGGGCTCTTCACGCGACGAAGTCAACGAAAGCCCGGTAAGCGGATCGAGCGTCCCCGGTCGGCGGCGAAGCATTTCGTGAGCCAACAGGTCGGAGTCGAAGGTCACACCCGCCGGGCAACCATCAATGATGGCACCCAAGGCTGGGCCGTGGCTTTCACCGAAGCTCGTCAGCACGAATCGGGTTCCAAAAGAATTACCGGACATCCACCTTCTCCTGCTCGCCCCAAAACTCTCGCTGAGCCTTGGCTTGAGCCTCAAACATGACCGCGCCCGATACATACTTCGCCCCCGAGCGAAGCGCCAGCTCTCTTCCCGGAGAGTCTTCAGAATAATTGAGATCCACTACCACCTGAGGATGCCAATCCCGCGGCGGCATCGCTCCACCCCTGGTACGGCCCACACACCAAATCACCGCACGGGGCGATTCTGCCGGGGCTGCCTGCCCCTCTCGAGGTTGGCCCGTCTGAGCCGAATAGAAACTAGCTCCCGGAAGCGAATTCTTCAACACGGGCAGTGTACCACCCCCACCCCAAACTACGGTGGACGCGTTTTTCACATCCTCGGGCAACCAGCGCAGACCTTCTAAATCCGTGTTAGTTCCCACCCAGCACTCCTCTTGCTTACTCCAGTACAAAGAGTTGACCGAGTCCTCGACGGACCCTTCATTCTTACAAAGCTTCGCCACCTGAGTTTTTAAAGGAGCGGTGACTGCCGCATACTTCATTCCTAAATGCTGGAGAACTCTCAGGGCATCTTCACACTCTGCTTCGGGTACCGGGATCGCTAGAACGCCGACTCCCCGCTGGTAGAAGAATTCAAACTGCTCAGAAGGGGTTCGGCTGTGATCAATCGGGTAGCCTAGAACGGCAGCAAAATCCGATTGCGGCTGAAGCTTCAACACCTCGAAGAGATACGGTTGGTCCGGGCTACTGCCCTGACCCAAGCGATAAAAACTCAACGGCTGAGTTCCAAACTCCAGAAGGCGATACCAACGCCAACGCCCCTCCTGCTCGGGAGCGGATCGCGGCAAAAAAGCACGGTGTTCAAAATCTTGAAAAGCCCACTGATGGCCTTCCCAGAGCTCTGAAAAATTCTGCACCACAGGAGCGAGCTTTAGAAAACGAGCATTCATTTTCTTGCCGGCCTCTTCCAATGCCCGAGCCGTTTCTGAAATCGTGCCTCGGCGTTCGTGACAAGAAACCATGTGCGAATAAGCAACAGACTGAGAAGGAAACTCCATCGCGAGATCGGTCAACACCCCTTCCGGTGGCTTCGTACCCTTTCGGATGCTGTACAAAGTTTTCTCCGCGGGAAGAATCATAAGTGCTTGGGCAATCTGCTCAGAATCCAGTAAATCATCTCGAACTTCGTAAAGTTGAGAGGCTGGAAGATTCAGCCCTCTGCGAAAATGTTCCGGCAATACGGTGAGGGTCCCTGGAATCTCCGGCATCGTTCCCAAAACAAAATCTTTTTCGAAGGCGTTGGGTTTTTCGAAGCCCTCCGGAATCATCCACACATCAGTTGCCAGAGCAGCATAGCGTGCCTCTCGCTTCTCAAAACGTTGGAGGTATTCTTCTGCGGGCGACACCGAAGCATCCAGTCTGGGACGATCTAAAAAAATTCTCGGCAGAGAATCCGTCATTCGACGAATCCAAAGGACTCGACACTCTTCTGAAGGAAGCTCAAACTCAAAGCCTGCACCAATAGCGATGTAGGCATCGCCCTTCCTTGCTTCAAAGAGCTGTTTGAAAACTTTTTCTTCCCAAGCCCGAAAAGAAGGTTCCCCTTCTTGCTCAAAAATCAGAGCAACGGATTTCCCAGAACGCTTGACGATTTCCTCATCCAAATCCCAAACCTGGACGGGCCGTGATGCCTGGCCAAAATAGAACTGCACTCGCTTTAAAAAGCTTGTTTTTCCAGCGCCGCGATGTCCGATGAGTAAATAGAGCATGTGGAGAATGTTTTAGCCTGAGGATTGAGAGATTGCCAGAAATTCTGGGAAGCTCTTTGACACGACCTGTGGATCTAAGATCCGAATGGGATAACCGGCCCGTTTTGCAACTTCTGCCGCCATCACCAACCGATGATCGTGCTCAGGATTAAAAATCGTAGGCATGCCCCCATCCCCTAGCGGCAGACCTTCGATTTCTAAGCCGTCGTCACGAATCTGAATCGAACGCCCCAAGGAAGTTAAGAGTTCTCCCACCTTTGTGATCCGATCGGATTCTTTTGAACGAAGGTGTGGCGCCCCTCTTAAAATCGATCGGCCTTTTGCAAAAGCACATAAAACTGCCAGCACGGGAAACAGGTCGGGACATTCCTGAAGCGAAATCTGAATGGGCTGAAGCAATCCCCTTTCGACTTTCAGAAGATCTGCCTCCCATTTCACGGAAACGCCCATTTCCGAAAGAATGGAAACAAAGCGAGAATCGGGTTGCGTGGATCGCGGATTCAAGCCCTGAATTTCTGCACAACCATCCACTGCCGCTAGAGCTGCCACTGCGAAGGCAGAACTCCAATCTGATTCCATTTCAAAACGAGTCGCGGTTGGCTTCTGGCCCTGAGGAATCCAATAGCCTTTCGCCGTTTTCTCAACGTGCATTCCAGCCTGCTTCGCCATTTCTAAACTCAAATCTGCGTAGCCTTGAGAAACAGAAGCCCCCTCCAGCTCGAGATCCAAATCAAATGGAAGGTTCCATGAATTGAGAATGAAAGCCGATAAAAACTGACTCGATTTTGAAACGTCTAACCGTACCGGGCCCGAAGGTTTCTGCCAACCCTGGGACAACACCCGGAGCTGATTCTGATCGGAGGTCACGCGAACGCCGAGCTGTTCGAGCGCGGCAACCAGAGGGGTCAAGGGCCGCTCCAATAAGCGCTCGCTCCCAGTCAACACCTGCTGCCCAGAAACTCTAGAAGCCCGGGCGAGCAAAAGTCGAAGCACCAGTCCCGCTTCCCCACAGTCCGCTACTTTGTTTTGTCGAAGCGCCTGGAGTCCACGCCGCATTGCCGCGACGTCATCGCACTGAGAATCTCCAATGATCGTGAGCGACGGCAGTTCGTCTTGAAGAAGCAATGCTCGAATCAGCTGGGATTTCGAAGCCGGAATTCTTCCACGGAAGTGGAAACTCATCTGGAGCTGCTCCAGCCTTGGCGAAGAGCTTCTTTTACAACCTCTTCAACGCTGACGGGTTCGACTTGAGGATTCCCTGCGCTCTTTAGAAAAACAAAATTCACCTGTCCGCTCGAATCTACTTTTTTATCTTCCGCGACAGCACGCTTTAATTTCTGCAACGGAATCTTTTTTGAAATACCGGGAGCAATTCCATAATTCTGCTTCAACCAGGGCAGAATATGATCGAAATCCTGTTGTGAAAGAACCTTCCGGTTCCGACTCCACTCGAGCGAAAAGAGCAACCCCTTGCCCACGGCCCGACCATGCGGAACTTTCTGCAGAGCTTCGAGGACATGCCCCATCGTATGCCCCAGATTCAAACATCGACGCAGGCCCTGGGTCTCAAACGGATCTTTCAAGACGATTTTATATTTTGCTTCGATCGCAGGGCGCAGGTACTTCCAAATCAACTCGCCCCCTTGGACTGACGTCTTCTGAAACAGATCGGCCCAATCGCCCCCATCGATCAACGCAATCTTAGCCAATTCGCCGTACGCTTCTTCGGCACGTTTCGCGGGTTGCGACATCAACAAGGATTTCACCAAATAAATTTTTTCAGCGGGGTAGAAAGTTCCAATTTGATTTTTGAATCCACCCACGTTCATCGCGGTTTTCCCACCATGAGCAGAATCCAACGCCGCCACCCAAGTCGATGGAATTTGAATCAGCGGAACTCCTCGCTTGCAAATGCTCGCTAGAAATCCCACCACATCGCCAACCGAACCACCCCCTACCGCTACAAAGGTTTCCGGTTTTCCGGGCAAACCGGAAAGGTCTTTCAACAGACGAGTGACCAGAGCCGGCAAACCCCGAACTTCTTTGAGCGACTCCCCTGCTTTTAAAGGATAGCGAACGGGAAACTTCGAAGCCCAAAGCTTGAACGCACGAGCTTGAGGGGCGCCTACCCTAGCGGGCTGGAGCAGAACCTGGTCGTAAAAAAGCACCGACCTACCGGCCGACAAGGCAGGTAGGTCGGTGCTAAACTCGAGCTGAGACCTACGGAATTCCATAGGCCCAACTCACCATAGTTTGGTCTTGGGCGTCTACTCCGATTTACAAACTAACCAGATATAGTTCTGCCCGTACTGACCGGTAAATGCAGCGGGATCGACCACCAAAACACCGTTTGCTTGGTTATTTTTAACCCCATCGCGAATCTTGTAAGTACTTAAATGCTTATTCCCAAGATCCTTTGGGAGAATCAAACGAGCCATGTACGACCGACCAACTGGCTTCCGGTGAGCCTGGTCCACGCTCCAATTGCCGAGAAGAAAACCGTACTCGTTGTTCATATTTTCGTGCCGACCCTGGTTATAGGGAGATCTCGAAGAAAGCGCCTGCGGACCGAGTTCCCCATCCGGAGCACTGATCGTACTTTTTCGAACCGCTTTGAGATCCCCTTTTCCGGAAGTGCTATTTACAAAATAGTTGTTCCAAGTTTTGTTGAAGGTCATCTGAATGTCCTTCAGCACCTCTCCGTGTCCAATCCGGGCCACTAAAAGAGGATTATTCCAGTCCTTATAGTAGTCATGGCGACAAATCAGTTTATCTTCCGATGCATGAGCCGAGGAAAGAACACTCCCTAAGCCCAAAACCAACATCCACACATACTTCGTCATTTTGCTTCTCCTATTTTTAGAGGGGGCCCACATTTAGCAAAAAGGTCTGCCCCTGCATTTTAGCTTCCATTCGTTCTAGGACTCGAGTCCAGGATGGATCTTCTTCACTGAAGTCCACCAGGACTTCATAGAAAGCGGTTTGAAGGTAAAACTCCTTGTCGAACAAACTCTCCAAGCCGTTCGTGAGAATGTCGATTCTGGAAGCGTCCTTCTTTTTCTGACCAAATGGCAGGAGGTAATACGAGTAGCTCGAGCAACCATCTAGATAGTAAATCTGCTTCTTTGTTTTACTGAATTGAATCGGTGCAATCTTGTTTTCGCGAAGTTTGGCATTCAGATTTTCAAAATCTAAATTTCCGCCCAAGCCGCTGTGACCGGCGTAAATGATGACATCGCCATCTTCGACAGCTTCTTTAAAGAATTTCGCAAATGTAATGTTCGGCTTATCGATGCTCGTATCTGCGAGCAGGCGCAGAATCTCCACTCGAATCATCCGGCCTTCGACAACGTAATCTTTCGTAAAGACATTCATCGGACGATTGCCGTGTTTGGAACTTCTCATCGCGTCGTGCGTAAAACCCATCTTCTCCACAACGTACTTGTTGATGTCGTCGTATGATCTACGACCTTCATCGCCGCGAACCGAAGCGTCGTCCGCAAACCCGTTGACGCTGTAAATTTTGAGCGTGTCCTTCCCTGGTGCTAGGCGGAGTTCCTTCAAACCAGCGCTGAAATCCGCGGACGGCTGCCCCAGGTCTTTCAAATGCAAAGTCACTGGCAACGCAAGCGGAACGTCGTTCAGCTTGCGGCAGCCATTTCGGAACGGGTTGTAGAAATACCAGAAATCTTCAATGCCCGTGTAATCCGGCGAAGTACATTTGATGTCGTAATAATGATCCAGATCGTAGGGCATGGTCACATTCCAGACCCCCACTTTCTTCAACTGTTCGTACGCCTCTTTGTGAACCAGAAGTCTGCCGGCAGCATGGTAAGAAATTCTACTTACCTGGCCTGCGTAAGATATTTTCTTATTCGTCTTCTCTGTTTGAACGTTCGTCACCAGCAACGGCAAACGCGGCATCGCCACCCCTTGAGAAAGGGCGAAGCTGATCCCGAAATCTTCCACCACCTTCCGATTCTGAAAATATCCTAAGAGGTGTTGATAGTGATTTTGAATGGCGAGGTCGATGGTCGATTTCGCACCATCTTCTAAACTGGTTTCAAACTCGGCATCGAATTCAAAATGCATTTCGACTGAAGTGAGGGAGATGACCGTTTCTTTCGCTGTTGTTGGAGCGGTCAAAAGTTTTCGCGGGTAGGCAGACTTTCTTTTCTTCGCCCCTGCCGAAAAGGAGTCCGTGGAAATCCCAAAACTCACTAACGCAAAAGCCAAACCCAGAGCCAAAAGCCGCCGCGTTTTGAAACCTGTCATATCTACCTCGCGTCGCGACTTACCAGTGCGCGTTATGCCAGTCAAATCCCGAATTTTGCATTTTTGCGCCCCTTTGGTTAAGCAGTTCTTGGGGAAATAAGAGGGATCAGATGACAACACTCAGGGGAATTGTCATTGTCGCAGGTGTCTTAACCGCAGCCATTGTTCTCAACGGCTGTAATTATCGAAAATCCAAGGGCGACGGTACGGTGGAAAAATTTCCATATGCGGAAATCATTCCTCCACCCGAACTCTTAGGCAAAGTGATGTACAAAGACGTTCAGCGCGACTTCTTCGGCAAGTATTGCACCTTCTGTCACACCAACTTTGAAACTTACGACGGAATTGCTTCTGAACTGGATGCCATTCGCGTGGCCGTCTTTATCGCCAAGTCCATGCCCAGAGGTCCAAACAAACCTGGCAAAAAGGATTTAGAAGCCCTGGCGGCTTGGATTGAATCGGGGGCACCTGAAGCAGGTCCCGATGACGTGAAAGCTCCGGGAATTTAAAAACTACGGCGTCAGCTGCAAGTCCGTGACTTGATCGATAAGCACCTGCGGGTTTGCTTGCGTCGGGTCTACCATATTAATGGTGCCCGTTACTTTCACACGAATCGCATCGTTTACCATCTTGTTACGGTCGTTGCGAATGGTGCTCAGGTTTTGATCCCACTTGGCTTGGCACTTTTCACGAAGCTGCTTGAAAAGAGCGGGATCCGTAAAGTTCACCAAGGTGTAAATCAACCCTACACCATCGCCGATGTCCGTCTTCACAGCGAAGACATTGAAAATCACCTGCGGACTCTTCGGGAACATTACCAAGGTCCCTTCGACCGTCTTTTGCGTTCCGTGCATCGCCATGACACTTTGAAGGACTTCCACCGGGTTTTTCACCGAGTCGTCCAAATTCATGTGCTGCGGACGCTTGGGCTTGGATTGCAATTGATAGTGAATCTTCACCTTGTCGCCCCGAGCCAGATCTTTGGTGAAGGTTCGCAAATTGTCCTGAACAAAGAGCGGAATCACCGCATCTTTATATTCGAGAACCAGAATCTCTCCGTCTGACAGTTGCGCGTGCACCTTGCCGATAAATTCAGTCTTACCCAACAAATCGCCCGGCAAAATCACTTCGCGAGCATAGGGCGGCAAACTCTTGTAACCGTCCCAAGCCGTGACCACTTCCACGGTCGTTGCGCGAATATGTTTCTGCGCAACTTTCACGGGCTCGAAAGCCCCCCTTACCAAAATAAAATCATGGCGGTGTAGAGTCGGAAGCAGTGCCTTCACTTCTGCTGAGCCCGCCAACAAAGACATGTTGAGATTTAAAAAGAAGTTATTCGGATCGCGATAAGTCGCGACGTAGATCGAATTATCCGGAACCGCTCCGTGCACTTCCAAGAGCAACCCTTCATTCGACATGCACTTTTCCAGCACCGTTGTATCGATCTGGTCATTCACCACCGCTTGCGGACATCGAACGTCCGGCGGAGCGGCCATGGCAAAAGTCGTTGAAAAAGAAACCCCCAACACGATCCAAGAGAAATTTTTCATTCTCTTTTGGCTTAACTCAGGGACCCTGAGGATTCAATGGATTTTGCCGAAGGAAACTTTCACCACCTGAACCATTGACAGGCTAAGAAACCCGGGATAGCAGCGCGTCAGATGAAGCCCGCGAGAAGAAACTTTTTGAAGCAGGTCCTCGGAGCACTCGCCGCCATCAGTGGGGCGCAGGTCCTCTTTCAAGCCTGCGGAACCAGCTCTTCTTCTGACGGATCCGGCAGCGCCGTCAATGGAGGCAATTGCCTGGCGAACGGAACCTCCACCATCGTTTCGGAAGGGCACACTCCGAACCACACGCTTACCGTTCCCCTCGCCGACGTTACTGCAGGAACGCAACAGACGTACACTCTGACAGCCAATGGCTCCGGCCACACCCACACAGTGACAGTCACTGCGGCTCACTTCACTAGCCTGCAAGCAAATCAGGGTGTGTCCATTGCATCGACCACCAGCGGAATTCATTCGCATACGGTGACCATCAACTGCGTTTAAGCGAAGTTATTTTCTTTGTAGAAACGGCAAGACACCGCTTTGAAATTCGTTCGATCTGAACACAGCGTTGGCAAAAATCCCATGTCCCAGAGCAGAAGGATGCCAAGCATCCTCGTAGCTCAAGGTCTCTTTTAAATGAAGGTCCACTTCGGCTAGAGCATCCGAATAAATGAGAAGAATATTCTCAGGAAGAGTCTTGGCTCGATTTTGAATTGCCATTCTGAGCTCCTGGTTCAAGAGAGTTGCCAACTCCACCATCCCTGCCCGAGATTCGACCGCCATCGACTGAAACACCTTCATACTTTCCTCGAGAAAGGGATAAGTTCCTGGTACTCGTTCTTTCTCGATCCGGGATCTCGCCTCAAAAAAGGATTCGAAATTCACCAGACCCAGAACCAGAATTGCTAACCGCTCCTTTTCCCTCGCAGCCCGTACGAACAAAGACTCCAAATCTTGGACATACTCCTTGGCAAACTTCTGAGCATGCGCCTCGAAAAGGGCGCGTCGATTCGCAGCGGTGACTCCCTGCCAGTTGCGATAGTCGAGATTGTTGTGCCCCACCCAACTCAGAATCAAAGAGGGAAGCTTTCTCATCTTCAAGACGGAGCCCACTTGCTCAACAAGAGAGGAAGATCCGAGAATGCTTTCCTTCATCCCCGGTTGAATATCTAGATTCGGAACAAACGCACCAACGGTGGAAAGATTGGAAGAAACCACCGGCTGCCCCAGAAGCTGTGAGATCTGTTCCGTAAGGCTAAAAATACTTTGCATGGAAGGATCAGTGTCGAGGTACCAGTTCTGATCCTTCAAACCGGAACTCCGAGACTGAACAAGCACCTTCCACTTCGAATCCAGATGAAAGGAAGTACTAAGGCTATCGCCAAAGAGCGCTAAGCTCAGCCCTTCAGAACTCGATTGTGGATAGGCCAGCAGTGGGACAAAGAGGCCCAAAACCAGCAGAAAATAAGGTGTCACGACAAGCTGTGACTACCACGAAAAAACTAAAATTATCAACTTTAATATATAGGATCTATTTAAAATTCGCGGAGCAACCCAGTGGAGCCTTATTCAGATGCGCAGGATCGCAGTAGGACAACCACGCCCCTGCCTTATAATGACTGGAAGCATAGAACCAGTGCAGGAGTTTTTCCTTCCCAGTGAGCAGAAAATCTCCCGGCATTGCGGAGGGCTGAACCCCATCCACTTCATAGCACCAGCCATAAACCAACATTTCCTCGTCGGAGAGAACATCGATCGCATCGTCCCCAGTCGGAGTTCCTAAGATCGAGTTCATTCCAGCCTCTGAACCGACGTAAGGAATGCTATCTCGTCTAAAAATCGCTTCACTGATGGAGCCCACTGTGGACCGCCCGACGGGAAGGTCGATCTTCCCTTGATAATCCGGCTGGGTGTTGCATTTCGTCACCTGGTAATCCAAGGCCCTGGCAGGAGAAGTAGCTAAAACCAATAAGATAAAAATTTTCATGCGGACCTGTTAGCAAAACAGCTTGGAATAGACAACCGTCCCGGAATCGGCTAAAAACTCAGCCCTATCCCTTTGTGCCGAAGTGGTGGAATGGTAGACGCGCTGGACTCAAAATCCAGTATCCGCAAGGGTGTGAGAGTTCGAGTCTCTCCTTCGGCACCAAAAAAACTTACCAGTCCCAACTCTGTAGAACCAGCTGCCCCGTTTTTTCCAAGCGATACCGCCCGCCGAGCGGAAGCGGAGTCTGCCCCGAAACATGGCCCACCTTTAACCCATAGCCCACCGGAACTCCCAACGCCGCACCCAAGGCGCCGAAAACTTCACGCAGAGCTTTCTGCGGAGCCATGATGCGATCGCCACAGTCTTCAAAAGTCCCCAGCACAATCGCCTTCACACCTTCCAACGAACGAGAACTCAAACATTGGTAGAGCAAGCGATCAATCCGGTAAAAGGCTTCACTCACATCTTCAAAGAATAAAATTTTTCCTGAGGCTTTTGAAGCGTAGGGCGTTCCCAAGAGCGCAGTCCAAACCGAAAGATTTCCTCCCACCAACTCGCCTTCGATAGCCGACTTCGGAGCTGCTCCCAAGAACTTCACTTTGTACTGAGACTGCTTCGCGCCCCAAGTGCCATCCACAAACTGGCAGATGTTCCGAAAATCTTTTTCCTTCATCCGCGTGAACTCGCCGAGGCCCGGCATCGGTGCGTGCAATGTGACCCATCCCCACTCTGACCGAACAAATTCATGCAACGAAGTCGTGTCCGAGTACCCCACCAATAATTTGCGTGGAGGAATCCCATTCTGGCGGGTGTACTTTTCCAGCTGAGGAAGAATGCGCGCAGCCCCCCAACCTCCCCGCGCCGACCAAAGCACCGGCAGTTTCGGGTTCAATGCATATTCCCAAAAAGCAGCAGCGCGCTGAGTGTCGTTGCCCGCAAAAAATAAATGGTTCTTTTTCACCTGCGGATGAACTTGGAGCGAATACCCCGCCGCCTTCAATCGAGCTAAACCTTGTTTCAATTCTTTTTGGGGAACGCGAGAAGAAGGAGCTACGATGCCGATCTTTGTATTTCGGGTCATTCGGTTCCTAAATGGAAATAGTCATCCGGTGAAGGGCCAGAACAATTCCTAAAACCACTGACCAACAAAATGTCAGACAAAGCGCTACCCAGCCCCCGGTGCGAACAACCGCACGCCACTGTGGGGACTTCCCATCCGCAATCGCACGTGGTGGAACCAGAAGCATGAGAGTGAACACCATCATCACAGCTTGAATGATCATGGCGAAAAGCACTTGTTTCGGCGGCATATCCATCATTCTTTTTTACTCAATTCTTCGGTGAGCTCTTTCAGGCCGTCCTTCGTGTGACTGGAAACCCAAAAGGCGTATTTGGGATCATACCCTAACTTCCGAAGGGCTTCACCCGCCTCTCGTCGACGCAGCGCATTTTCTGATTGGGTCTTTAAAGTATCCACTTTTGAGAAGACAAACGTCATCGGAACATAGCGCGAAGCCAGGAACTGAATCAGGTCGATGTCTCGATCTGTCGGGCCATGACGCGCATCTAAGAGAACCACGGCGCGCTCCAACCCTTCGTCCTCTTCTAAATAGAGATCGACCGTCTTATCCCAACGGGCTTGCTCCCCTCCCGAGACGCGGGCGTAACCGAAACCTGGAAGGTCGGCGATGATCTTTCCAATCTCCGGCCAAAGGTAGAAATGAATCGCAGCGGTTTTACCCGGTTTGTTACTCACGCGGGCGAGCTTCGTTCCGAGCAGCACGTTGATCAGGCTGCTCTTCCCGACATTCGATCTCCCCACCATGATGATTCGAGGTTCTCGATTGCCCTTCATATATTCGCCTTTGAAGACGCCCTGAAAATTCGAGGGATCCGCCAAGGTGATTAGAAATTTTGCGCTCATTTTAAACTCTCTGCTTACCTTCGCACCAAACAGTTCAAGATTGAAACGGAAAACCCCGCCACCTCGGATTTAAACACGGGAGAGAATGGCCCGAGCATTGCTTTAGGAATTCCCCATGTGGCTTTTAAAAATTCAGGATCCCTCTGGTGAAACTCGAAAAATCCCCCTCCGTGGTCGTCTTGCTTCGAACTTACTCCTAGGTCGAGGCGAGACGGCCAACGTCTTGCTCCGCGATCCGACAGTCCCGCAGGAAGCGGCGATGCTCTGGCCGGGTCCCCAGGTCGGTCGCGGAGGAAGCGAACGATCCCCCTACTGGCTCAGAATTCTTTCCGATACTCCCTTTGGAAAACTGGGCGATCTGCCGGTGAAAGAAGCCCAAGTGCCAGCCTACTTGCCGATGACTTTGGGTGAGACGGTTCTCACCCTCGTTCCTGAAAATGAAATTCAAGATTTACCTCAACAGCCCAGTGGCGTGCGCCCTTGGCTGACTCAAGCCGAATCTGGAAAAAAAGTTCTTTGGATGACCAAAAAAGCTGCAAGCACGCAGCTCTCTACCTACCTCGCGGGCGAGACCGGGACTGGAAAGGAAGTCCTGGCTCGCCTGGTTCATCTTTGGAGTCCACGCGCCTCCGGTCCGTTCATTCCCCTTCATTGCGGGGCCCTTCCTCTGAGCCTAGCTGAGAGCGAACTCTTCGGTCACGTCAAAGGAGCGTTTACGGGAGCTTCTCACCATCGCCCGGGAGCCTTACTCCAAGCCCACGGCGGGACCCTCTTCTTAGATGAAATTGGAGATCTCTCCCCCGATATTCAGGTCAAACTTTTGCGATTTTTGGAAAACGGAGAAATCCGTTCCGTCGGCGCGGATCACTCCTCCCGCGCCGACGTCAGAATTGTCTGCGCCACTCACCACAGTTTGAAGAAACTCGTGGAGGAAGGAAAGTTTCGTCGGGATCTTTACTACCGCCTGGCTTCCATCACGATTGAAATTCCGACGCTTCGAGCTCGTCCTGAAGACATCGAGCTCCTTTCAAATCAGTTCGCGACGGAAATGAAGCGAACCCTCTCATCCGATGCTCACTTGAGACTTCAAGCCTACTCCTGGCCCGGCAATGTTCGCGAACTTCGACACGCCGTAGAGCGAGCTAGCGGACTCGCAAGTCCCTTCAGTCCACTCCTCAACCAGAGCGACTTTGATTTCTTACTGAACTCCGATGCCGTGAGCGAATCTCCCGAACTAGAATTGGGGGCCCCAGTTCTAACCATCGATGAGATGGAGAGAATCCTCCTTCTCAAAGCATTGAAAATCGCCAAAGGGAATCGCACGAAGAGCGCAAAAATTTTGGGTGTTGCTCGAAGTACACTTTTCGAGATGCTGAAGCGCCACAAAATCAAAGGACCTAAAGCTGAGGACTAGACTCATCATCAAAGTTCGAGTAATTCCCTCGCCGTGAAAATCATGGTCTGCCTTTCAGCTTTGCTGGCCGCTCACCTGGCCTTTGCGAATATCGGCGCTCCTCAATGTATTCCCGAAACCATTCTTCCACCTGACACCCGGTGCGAAGCACCAGAATCTGTCTACGCCTACTTCAACCACAACTCTTCCGAGTGGGATCGCCCGGCCAGAACGCGAACTGCCTCGATCCAGTTAAAAGAATTGGTAGACCGGAAAAAGATTCCAGCTTTCATTGCTTCCAGCCAATTCGGAGTTTCTAACTTCGTTCAGCCCGGTAAAGGGGATTTCGCACTCCTGTCTCAGGGAGGGGAAAATGGGGTGATTTTTTCGAATCTGAGAAGAATGATTCTCTCGGGAGGAAATCTGAGCGCTTGTCTTTGTGCGGCTTTCAGCGACATCCTCGCACATCTCCCAGCAAATCCAGCACCACTCGAGATGCTCTTTGTTCTCGAGGCCACTTATTCCGCTCGTGTGGACTCCGTTCTCAAAGACATTCAAACCCCCCGATTAGAGACGTTCGGCACATTGGAGCTTCCCGTTTCAGTGGTCTCTGAAGAACTTCAAAAAGACTCCTTCTATTCCTACTTGGATAAAAACCTCCTCGGGAATAGCTCCGGGTTTCTGTGTCGATATCCGACCCCGTTTCAATTCGATGATCGACTTCCGCTCACGGCCTTTACATTTGAAGTTCAGAGAAATGGAAAGAGCCTAGGCCCATCTGTGGGCACTGGTCCCAAACACATTCGCCTCAACTTTGTCACGCTTTCAGAACTGGAAAGAATTCTAGCTCAGTAGGAACTTCGTAAAATAAATTTCTCGAATTTTTCCCTTCGGAAGAAGCGAGTTCATTCGAGCGAGGATAGCGACCTTCATCTTTCGCTTCCCTTCGGCGGTCATAATCTCATCGCGTTCGACGTTGTGAAGGATGTCCATGATCTTGTCGCGAAACAAAGTGAGATTGTTGTCTACATACTCACAAGTGGCCTTCAAATCACACTGGGCTACGAGCTCCAATTCAGCCAGATTGAACACTCCTTTAATTTTTTGCCCACTGCGAGTTTCTGGAGTGGTGAGCTGAACGAGAAAGCTGCCCATCACCGTCCAACTTGCGCGCTCTCGAGAAATGTCGGCTTCTTTCTTTAAAAATTCCCCGAGATTTTCGGAGCCTTCTTCAAAAGCCGTTTTGACATGCTTGCCAGCCGGCTTGTTTCGATAGTGCACCCAGATCATCACTGTGGTGGTCAATGCTGCGAGCGATGCCAAAAAGAAAAGCACCGACATCCGACGGGAGTAGCGATCCTTTGAAACAGGTGCGAACAAAACCGTTTCCAGAGCTTTCTCCAGGTGAAGTTGAGGAACAACTTCTGGCGGAATTCCTTTTGAAAACTCGAGAAGTTTTGGATCGATCTCGCCGGTGGCTGCAAAGCCCTTGCTCGGATCTATAGGCTTCGGCTTGGGCAGAAATTTGGTAATCGGGGCCAGTATCTTTCGAATCAGATTGGCGATGGACTGAATGATGGAAAGTTTTTTTTCACCTGGCGCTGCTTTTTTCGCATCGCCTTCAGGCTTCTTCTCATCTTTGACTAAAACGGCTTCAATGAATGGAAGTCGGGCCTCCCCTTGAACAGGTTTCTCTTTGGCAGGCGTACTAAGTGCCGCGGCGGCGGCTTCGAGTTCCTTCTCGAGATCTGACTCAGCCATAAGTCCTCTTCTTTCAGGGTAACACCGGTTTGGCGGGGGGCAAAATTTTGCCGAGTGCCGATTTTAAGGATTTCGCAGGGTGCCGATGAGACTTGTAGAGATGAGACTGCGATTTCCGATCTATTTTATCGGTCTTTTAGGGGTTCTAGGAAGTGCGGCAAGCACTCTGCAGGGGTGCGCACTGATCAACGCTGCCAACGACTATTTTGATGAACGAGACGCCTATTGGGAGGATTCTCCTCCGCAGATCCACTCCCGCCGCTCGGCTTACTATGATTGGAGCCCGGAGGAAGAGGCTCGATCCGAAGAACTCTGGCGCATTCGCGAAGCCAAACGCCGTCGCGACCTGGTTTTGGGAATGGGAACCTCGGACGTGGAATCCATTTGGGGAAGCCCTCGATCGATCGAAACCGCAGGCGATTCGAACTCTGGAAACGAGCGCTGGGTCTATTCCAACAGCATCTTTGGAGCCAATAGCCTGACCCCTCAACGCGTTGTTTTTTTTGAAAATGGACGCGTCGTAGGCTGGTCTACTGGCAGCCGCTAAACCCTCTAGAATCTTTAGAAAAGAAGCCTCTCCTGTGCTAGCTTCAGGGCACCATGGCCACATTAGAAGCTTTCTTTGAATTCGAAAAACCGATCGCCAATCTCGAGAAGAAACTCTCCGACTTAAGAGAGCTCGCTCAACAAGGAGGGGTCGATTTCTCTCAAGAAATGACCACCCTCGAAAAGAAGGTTGCGACGCTGATCGATGAAACCTACTCCAAGCTCACGCCCTGGCAAAAGGTTCAACTCTCCCGCCATCCCAACCGTCCTTACACGCGCGACTACATCGACCTGCTTTTCCCAGACTTCATGGAACTGCAAGGCGACCGCTATTATGGGGATGACCAAGCCCTTCTGACCGGGGTAGCGACTTGGCCTCCAATTGATCCTTCAGATGCTCCCAATGCTTCGGCTTTGGAAAGCGATCTCACCCGCACTCCGATTTTGATTATTGGCCACCAAAAAGGACGCAGTACCAAGCAAAAGATGGAACGCAATTTCGGGATGGCTAAACCGGACGGCTATCGCAAAGCCATGCGTGTGATGGAATTGGCTGAACGAAGCAGGATGCCAATTCTCACTTTCATTGACACTCCAGGGGCATACCCTGGCCAAGATGCGGAAGAACGCGGACAGGCTCAAGCCATTGCTGAAAGTATTCACAAGATGTTTACTCTCGAAGTTCCCATTGTTTCGGTGGTGATCGGTGAAGGTGGATCCGGGGGAGCGCTTGCCATTGGAGTTGCTGACCGCGTGCTGATGCAAGAGTACAGCATTTATTCCGTAATTTCGCCAGAGAGCTGCGCTTCCATTCTGTGGAGCGACTCGAGTTTGGCAGAGCGCGCAGCAGACCGCTTAAAAATGAATCCTCACGAACTGCTCAAGCTCGGCGTCATTGATGCCGTGGTGCCGGAACCCAAAGGCGGAGCTCATCGGGATTGGATTGGCGCTGCAAAACTTTTGAAGAAAGCGATTATTAAGCAATTCGAAGATCTCAGTGAATTTCCAAAAGTACCGGCTAAGGCTCCAGCAAAATCTTCTGCTAAAAATTCTAAGTCGTCTGCAAAGACGGCTGCGAAACTACCACGCACGCGTATTGAAGCGCGCAGTGAGAAGTTTAGAAAAATGGGAAGCGTGGGCTTGGCTTATGCTCCAGTAGAAGAAGAAGGCTCAAACCACGTAACACAATGACACCAGCACCTCGATCTTCCTCTTCACCGATTTTTTCGATGACGGGCTTTGCCTCTGTAGAGGGGCTTGTCGCCGGTCAACGCATGCGCTTGGAAATTAAAACCCTGAATCACCGCTTCTTAGACATCAAGATCCGCTTGCCCCGAGATCTCAGTTCGGCGGACATTCTTTTTCGTGCGGCAATCTCTTCTCGGTTTGGACGAGGCGCTCTCGATGCCAAACTAGAACGCATTCAAGATTCCAGTGGGGGTCCCGCGGAATTACCGCCGATGCAGGGGGTACAGACTAATTTCTCGCTCGCTGCGAACTATTATGAAGCGTTTGTAAAACTGCAAAAGACTCTAGGGATGACGGATCCCATTAAGAGCATGGACATCGCCACTTTTCCTGGAGTACTGAGCATCGCATCTCAAGAAATTCATGCGGGATCACCCGAAGCCGCATGGAAGCATATTGAACCGTTGGCAGAGCAGGCTTTTCAACAGCTCCTCGACATGCGCAACCATGAAGGGAAGACGCTTCAAAAAGTGATCCTAGAACTCCTCAGCGAAATTTCTGATCTTACCGAACGCGTGAAAAAACGTCGTGGAGAGTGCCAGGAAATTCTGCGCTCCAAGACTCAAGAAAAAGTAAAAGGGATCTGGGAACTTTACCCGATTCAGGGTGCGGATACGCAGCTGGTGATGGAAAGCAGAATTGCCCAGGAACTCGCCATGATTTTAGATCGAAGCGATGTTGAGGAGGAAATCGTTCGTCTCACTGCGCACATCGATCATTTTAGAAAAATTCTATCCGAAGGGGGTGCGGTTGGACGCAAGCTCGACTTCATCCTTCAGGAATTGAATCGAGAGGTCAACACTCTCGGCACCAAATCTCATGACATTCCTATCAGCGAAGATGTCATTGAATTGAAGGTGAAACTGGAACAAATTCGCGAACAGGTTATGAATCTCGAATGAGCAAACTTTTTATTCTCTCTGCTCCCTCAGGGGCCGGAAAAACCACTCTCTGCTCGCGCCTCTTAGAAGAGTTCCCAGATCAGCTCGTCCTTTCTATTTCTTCAACCACTCGTAAACCGCGCGGGCAAGAGAAAGACAAGGTCGAGTACCACTTCATTGGGAAAGACGACTTCGAAAGACAGATCAAGATTGGGCGCTTCGCAGAATGGGCCTTAGTGCATGGAAACTATTACGGCACATCGATGGACCAAGTGGACCACGCCTTTAACGCCGGAAAATCCCTACTTCTAGACATTGACGTTCAGGGAGCACACTCCCTTCGGCAAAAATTTAAATCTCAGTGTGTGACTTTCTTTATTGCTCCTCCAAACTTTAAAGCGTTAGAAGAGCGACTCCGAAAACGAGGAACCGAAACGGAAACCTCGATCCTTAAGCGCCTCGAGAATGCGCAACACGAAATGAAGCAAGCACCCCTCTTTGATCATCAGATTTTGAATGATGATCTGGACCAGGCGTTTCAGGAATTGAAGACGATCGTCGCGGGACATCTCAAGAGAGGGTCGACAGGTGGCAAAACATAAAGAGGCCACGGTCAAGACCATCTGGGACGCCGTCGCCAGTTACTACCCCGAAGCAAAACCCGACCTGATTCAAAAGGCCTTCAAATTTGCTGAAGATGCCCACAAGGGGCAATTGCGTTCAAGCGGGGAACCCTACATGGTTCACCCTGCCGATGTCGCTCAAACCTTGGCGGAATTGCGCCTCGATATTTCTAGCATCGTCACGGGCCTTTTACATGACACGGTTGAAGATACTCACGCCACTCTGGAACAGATTGAAAAAGAGTTTGGCAAGGACATCGCCGAACTGGTGGACGGGGTAACGAAACTCTCCAAAATTACTTTTAAGACTTCAGAAGAAAAGCAGGCCGAGAACTTTCGAAAAATGATTTTGGCCATGGCCAAAGACATTCGAGTCATTCTGATTAAGCTCGCCGATCGCTTGAACAATATGCGAACGCTTGAGCACCTTCCCAAGGCTAAGCAAATCGCTGTCGCTCAAGAGACCATCGACATTTACGCGCCGATCGCAAACCGATTGGGAATTAGCTGGATCAAGCAAGAACTCGAAGACCTTTGCTTACGCTATTTGCACGCCGATATTTATTACAAACTGGCCAACACCGTTCAGAAGACTAAGAAGGAGCGCGAAAAATACATTGAAGAAGTGACGGACATTTTGGGTGAGAAACTCAAAGAATACGACATGAATGCGCAAATCGTCGGTCGTGCGAAGCACTTCTATTCCATCTTTAAAAAGATGGAACGACAGAATGTCGATTACGAAGAGATTCAAGATCTCATCGCATTTCGTATTCTCGTCGACAATATTACGGAATGTTACAAAGCTCTCGGCGTGATTCACGCCCAGTACAAGCCCGTTCCTGGACGATTCAAAGACTACATCGCCATGCCAAAGCCGAACGGTTATCAATCACTTCACACCACCGCGATTGGTCCGTACGGCGAACGAATGGAAATCCAAATCCGCACTTATGAAATGCATCAGGTGGCGGAAAAGGGGATTGCTGCGCACTGGAAATATAAAGAAGGAAAGTTCGACACTCGTTCACGCGAAAATGTGGAGTGGGTCAATCGCCTGCTCGAGTGGCATAAGGACCTTCAAGATCCGAATGAATTCTTAGAGACGGTGAAGATCGATCTCTTTGCCGACGACGTTTTCGTGTTCACTCCCAAGGGCGAGGTCAAAGAGCTTCCCTACAACGCCACTCCCCTCGACTTTGCTTATGCCGTTCATACAGATGTCGGCAACAAGTGTGTCGGCGCGAAGGTTAACGGGAAGATCGTACCTCTGAAGCATCGCTTAAAATCCGGCGATACCATTGAGGTCATCACAGCTCCTTCTCAATCGCCTTCCAAAGATTGGCTGAAGATCGTCAAGAGTTCGCGCGCTAAGGCAAAAATTCGCGCCTTCATTAAACAACAAGAACGTGTCCGAGCTCGCGAGCTGGGTGAAGAGTTACTCGACAAAGCTCTACGCCAGTACAGTATCTCCTTGAACAAGGCGGAAAAAAACGGCGACATTCAACGCGCTATTTCCAACATGAATATTCGCACGCCTGAAGAACTGTATATTTTTCTGGGATACGGACGTCTTACTCCAGAACCCATCATTGAAGCCTTAGTACCTAAGGACGTTCTGGCGGCCGCGAAAAAAGCAGAGCCTCCCAAGCAGGAAGAAGCCAGCTTCTTGAAGCGCGTTTTCACTTCGGCCAAGAAAAAAGCCGACTCACGAAACGCCATTGTTGTGGAGAACCTGAACGACGTGCTGATTCGATTTGGGCGCTGCTGTAGCCCGCTTCCGGGCGATAGCATTATTGGCTTCATCACCCGAGGACGGGGCGTGACCGTTCACATGGCCACTTGTCCGAAAGCCAACGACAACGACCCGGAACGCCGCGTGGACGTTCGCTGGAACGTTCAGGAAAAACCCGAGAAGGGTTCTGCTGGCTTCACTCGCCACGTTCGAATTCGAGTATTGTCTTTGGATGAGCCCGGCTTGCTTGCACTGATGTCCCAAACCATCAGTTCCTGTGGGGTGAACATCGCCTCGGCGAATATTCGTACGACGAAAGATCGCAAAGCGATCGCCATTTTTGACGTCGAAGTTTTTAACGTCGGACAGCTCCAGCGAGTCACGAGCGCCCTAGAGGGCAAGAAGGGCGTGATTACAGTAGAGAGAGTGAAATCCTAATTATCAATTATCGGCCTAGTTTTGGCCAGAGGTCTTCCGAGGGGCGTTCCCCCTTCTGAATTTTTTCTTCGAACTTTTTCAGATGATCTTCGTGCTTTTGCTTCATGCTGAGACGAGCATCCGTTTGTTCCTGGGTTTTTCTAGTGCGCTCATCTTTCAAGCTCGCTTCTAATTCTTTCCGGCGATCGATCAACTCGTGCATGTACTTGCGACGCTCAGGACCGCGCGTATTCTCATCAAAAAACTTTCGACGTTTAGCCGTTTCGGTGGTTTGAAATTCCTTTCGCTTCGCAGCTTGAGCCTGATCAAACTCCTTCAACTCCACTTTAAAACGATGGTCTTGCGCCTTCATTTCAATGTCTTGGGCGTTCTTAAAAAGCTTGAGAAGAACCTTGCCCTCTTTTGCCGCTTCCTTCGCAGCCGCTTTCGCCGCCTTTTCCTTCGCCGCTACATCAGCCGCAGATTCTTTGACCCCATCGTTCGCGAAAGCGAGCTGGGTTGCAAAAACCAAAAGAAAAATGAGAGGAAGCTTATTTCGTATACTGAAGGGTGTTGATTTTGAGACCATAGGCATTGTTCGTTCCATCGGATTTAAGTCGAACGACGAGTTTATCGCCTCGTACATACTCTGAAGCGTAGCGGGTAAAAGATCCAGACAATTCCTCGACAACCTTCCCTTGTCCGTCCTGAATGAACACTTGATCGTATCGTCGTTCCGTATCGAGTTGTTCAAATATCACACGAATAGCCGTAGCCCCCGGATGAGACACGACAAAAGATTGATCAGTGCCGTTCGCATACGGATGCGCGCTATCTGCGCTAAAGGATTCGTCGATCCAATCGGATTCTAAAGGATCTGGTTTTTTGGCGACAATTCCGTGAACCGAGTTGTAAGCGCTCACTCGACCTTTTGCTAAGAGTTTAGATCGAAGCGTATCGGAGGGAATGCTTCCATTGATCAAACGCTGCCTTAAATCTGTCGGAGTGGCACCGGGGTTCTGAGAGAGCATCAACGCTGCCACACCCGCAACGTGAGGTGCTGCCATCGAAGTTCCACTGTTTGCGCCGTACTTCCCGCCGGGGAGCGTGCTCCAAATATCATTTCCGGGAGCCGCGACGTCTGTTGAGAACTTCCCAAAGTTCGAGAAACCCGTCAGCAAGCCACGATTATCGAGAGCCGCGACGGACACAATATTGTCGAGTGGATAGTTTGCGGGATAGAGAGGAACGGAGTCATTGCTCGAGCCGTTGTTACCAGCGGCAGCCACCACCAGTATTCCGTCTTTACCAGCACTTTCAATGGCGTCATTGAGAGCTTGTGAGAAATTGCGCCCCACCCAGCTACAATTAATGATTCGGGCGTTCATCTTGTGGGCGTAGTTAATGGCATCCACACCGTCAGCGGTGGTACCTACTCCGGCTGCGGTGAGATACTTCACTGGAAGAATCGAAACATTCCAGTTCACACCCGGAATACCGACGCGATCGTTACCGACCGCGCCGATGGTCCCTGAAACGTGAGTACCGTGGCCGTTGTCGTCGCGAGAATTATTCGTTTTCGCGGCGAAGTTCCAACCATGTTCATCATCAATGAAGCCGTTGCGGTCATTGTCGACGCCATCGATGGCTTGGGCGCCAGATTCGGCTCGATTGGTGAAAAGATTTGCTGCGAGATCGGGATGAGTCCAATCCACCCCCGTATCGACAACAGCTACTAAGACGTTCTCACTTCCGGTGATCCCTTCATCCCAAAGACGAGTGACATCGAGGTCCATTCCCGGAGTGCCGGCAACCTGGCGAGAATCACTTTGGCCGGTGTTTTTTAATGACCAAGTTTTACTGAAGTCCGGGTCATTCGGAAGTCCTGTGGCATAAAAGTAATAGTTCGGTTCAGCGTACTCGACTGAAGGATGGCTTGCGATTTTTTCACTGGCTAACTCCACATCGCGGGTTTCGATCTGAACTTTAAAGAGGCTTCGATCGGTCTTCAATGCGTTTACCGAGAGAACCGCCGCACCGCTCAGTTTCTGGGAAACTAACTGGCCAACCACTCCCGACATGGCGTCGTTGTTCAAGGTACGAACGGTCTCAGCATTCAGTTTCACAAGGACTTCGCCTGGAACGTAGTCCGGTCGTTGAGCGACTCCAAGACTTTTTCCCGACTTTGCCGCGAAAGTGGCCGAGACAAGAGCGAACGAAATAACTCCAGCTACGAAGATTTGCTGACGAAGGTCTTTGGACACTATTCAATGTTAATTTAATAAATTTCTGCGTTAAAGATGCAGAAACTTCCCACCGGCGACTGATGCCCGGTTTTAGATTTTTCGCCAATCGCGGACGCGAAAAGTCGGCGTGACCCGCCCTCGAAAACGATTCAATTCAGGAACTCCGGCCCACTCGGAATCCGCTGTCTCCAAGCTTTCCCCCGACTCTTCCATCATCTCGGCAGCGTGAAACCAAATGGCTTCGATGGTACGGGCCCGTCCCGATCCTGCTGGTGCAAGATTGAGTTTTAAATGACGCTCTTTTAGTACTCTTTTGCTTTTTACAGAGGCACGCATCGTAAAAACAGGCTCGGGATTTCCTGGACCAAACGGCCCGAGCGCTTCGATCTCCTGCAACGCCTTCACATCAAGCTCTTCCACTTCGCAAGGACCTTCAATGAGAAGGGGCAACGCGCCTGCATCGACTTCAATCTCACTGAGCGCTTGATCGAAGGCTTCTGCAAAGGCGTCGAACTGATCGAGCTCGACGCTCAAACCCGCAGCATGCTGGTGCCCACCAAAAGTCCGTAAGAATCGGGACGACCGTTTCAGCGCTTCTAAAACATTTTTTCCAGCGTAAGTGCGAACACTGCCCTTGCCGTAATCTTCTCGAAGTGAGAGTATGGCCGCTGGTTTTCTGAAAGCCTCCACCACTCTTGAAGCGACAATTCCAATCACCCCTTCGTGCCAACCAGGATCACCCACCACAATTCCATGCCGAAATTTTCCTGCAGCCAAGCCGGTTTCGACCTTGCGACGGACTTCGTCCCAAATCTGATTCTGAATCTGCGCCCGCTCGCGATTCATCTGATCGAGAGTCTGAGCCAATTCGGCTGCACGGAGAGGATCATCCGTCGTGAGCAATTCCCAAGCTGTTGAAGCAGAACCTAAGCGACCCGAGGCATTGATTCGCGGTCCCAGAACAAAACCCAGGTGACTAGGTGTCAGATCTCGAGTTCCCGAAACAGCAGAACCCGCTAAGCCCGCAGACTCCAGCAATGCGCGCACTCCTGGCTTCTTACTGTGCTTCAGAATTTGTAGCCCGTGGCGAACGAGCGTGTGATTGTCACCCGTCAGCGGAACCATGTCAGCTGCTGTAGCGAGAACCACTAAATCGAGATGTTGTTTTAAATTGGGTTCGGCTCCGGGCGCCCACCATCCCTGCTGCCTTCCGTGCGATCGCAGAGCCCGCGCCACATAGAATGCCAAACCACATCCACAGAGCTGTTTCAAACCACTCGGACAGTCTGCGCGCTGCGGATCTAAAACGGCGTAGGCAGGCGGCACTCCCTTGGTAGAGTCAATCTGATGATGATCCACCACGATGACTTCGATTCCCAACTCCCCTGCTCTTCGAATGGCATCGAAGCTGGTGATTCCGCAATCAACGGTCACTAAGATCTGAACACCGGCTGCCTTGGCATCTTCCACGGCAGCAACGTTCAACCCATAACCATCTTTGAAACGATCGGGCTGGCGCACATCGAACTCAAAACCGAACTCCCGAAAGATCCAGGTAAAGAGCGCGGCACCCGTGGTGCCATCGACGTCGTAGTCCCCAAAAACTCGGAGCCTTTCCTTCTGAGCCCGAGCGAGACTCAGACGTTCGATCGCCTTGGACATGTCCTGAATGGTGAACGGATCTTTGAGCTCTTCTAAACGAGGAGAAAGAAAGTGCTGGATGGCTTCGGCGGACTCCAGTCCCCGAGAAAGACTGATTTGTAAGGTCAGACGCGAAAGACCGGTCTCGGCCTGAAGGTTTTGAACCCTCGATGCGAGCGCATCTTGTTCGGCCTGGTCCTCAGGCGCACGAAGCTTCCAAGGCCTCGGTTCCAACGTCTTCCCCAATTTTCCCCCAATACCCCTGAACTACGATTCGAACTTCGGCTCCGGCTTGACGTGCACGCGGCGCTTGCTGCCCGACGACTTTTGCTTCGCAGCCCGACGCTCATAATAATGAGTCATCGTGATCACGAACGAGCTGGCAACGAAGATGGACGAATAAGCTCCGACCACCAAGCCCACCATCAATGTAAATGCGAAGTCCTCAATCACTTTTCCGCCGAACATCCACAGCGAGAACACAGTCAGGAAGGTACAAGCCGAGGTCAGAATAGTTCGTCCCAAGGTCTCGTTCACCGCTTTATTCACGGCCTTCTCGATATCCATGCCTGGGTGATTGTGTAAGGTTTCACGAACTCGGTCGTAAACGATGATCGTGTCGTTATTCGAATAACCGATCAACGCCAAGACGGCGGCCAAAATCTGAAGGTCAAACTGCTTCTGAGTCACAATGAACACGCCCATGGTGATCACACTGTCGTGGAACAACGCCAACACGGCACCGGGCGAGTATCTCAAATCAAATCGAATGGTGACGTAAACCAAGATGCAAAGCAGGGCGTAGAGCATGGAGAGATAACCGCTCATGCGCAGACTTTCACCTGCAGCAGGACCGACCACGTCTGCTCGCTGAATTTCGAAATCGCTAGCCTTCAGAGATTTCAAAAGCGCCGCAGAAACCTGTCCCGCGACTTTATTCAAAGAGCTTTCATCCCCTTGAGCTTTCACCAGGTACTGGGAATCTTTAGGCTCACCAATCTGTTGAACCTTAAGACCTTTAATCTCTGCATTTTCTAATTCACTACGAACTTTACTAATATCCCAGGCTTGAGGAACTCGGATCTGAACTTCTGCACCGCCCGTATAGTCGATGCCGTAGTTCAACCCCTTGGTATAGAAAAGTACCAAAGTTCCGGCGATCAAAAAAACTGAGAGGCCGAGATAGAAATTTCTCAGTCCTACGAAGTTGATGTTGGTGTCCGGCCGAATGATTTCAAACATTTTTTTCATGGTCGTTGCCTCAGATACTAATTTCAGCCGTACGTTTTCCTTCGAGGACTCGGAGGTACCAATCGAAGATCAACTTACAAACAAAGACTGCCGTAAACAGCGTGGTCACAATCCCGATCATCATCGTAACTGCGAAACCCTTGATGGGGCCTGTTCCGTAAACCATCAACACAAGCGCTGCTGCAGCGTTAGTGACGTTCGCATCGAGAATGGTTCGGAAAGCTTTTTGGAACCCCGACTCCACTGCGCCATGGGGACTTTTCCCGTGCCGCAATTCTTCTCGAATACGTTCGTAGATCACGACGTTCGAGTCGACCGCGATACCCACCGTCAACGCAATCCCCGCGATACCGGGAAGAGTTAACGTCGCATCCAGCCCCACTAAGATAGCCAACACGAATAGGACGTTCAGCACCAGTGAAAGGACAGCGATGGCGCCGCTCACTCGGTAGTAAATCAGAACGAAAACAAATACCGCCAAACAGCCGATCAAACTGGCGAACGCGCCCTTCTTAATCGAGTCTTGTCCCAACGACGGACCCACCACGCGTTGTTCTAAGAAATCCAACTGAGTGGGAAGCGCACCGGCTCGAAGCACGATGGCCAAATCTTTTGCTTCTTTCAAAAGCTGATCCCCGCCGCCTCGGCCCAAGGAAATCACGCCGCTCCCATTCGGGATACGTTCGTTAATGACGGGAGCCGACTTCACGACGTTGTCGAGAACGATGGCAAACTGTTCACGCGTATGCTCGGTCGTGACTTTATCGAAGAGACCTGCCCCACGGGGAGTGAGACGGAAAGCGACTTGCGGTTGATTGCCTCGCTCCCGATCAAAGGTGACCTGAGCGTCTTGCAAATCTTCCCCAGTAATTTCAGCCTTCGCCTTTAAAAGGTACGGGAAACGACTTGCTCCCGCTTCAGCGGCCTGGCCTGGCATGTTCTCGCGCTGGAACGCGATTTCCAAACCTGCCGGGATCTTGCCCTTGGCGTGTTCGTTAATCTTATTCACATAGTCCGAAAACTTCTGACCTTCTTTAAAGGTAACGTTGTGCTGCTTCTCGATGTCGGCAATGAGCTGCATCAGCTTATCGGGAGACATCTGCTTCGTATCTACCAGCTTGAACTCCAAGCGAGCAGTCTGACCAATCAATGCCTTTGCGCGGTCGACTTCGCGAATACCAGGAAGCTCGACCACGATGCGATCAACACCTTGAGTGGTAATCGCCGGCTCGGCCACGCCGAATTCATCGATACGGTTTCGAATGACTTCCTTACTTTGATTGATCGTGCGCTCACGAATTTCGTTTTTATATTCGCGAGTCAAACCGAATTCGAAATGACCCGGCTTCTCTGCGGCCAAACGTAAATACGTGTAATCGGTCTTGATGATTTTATAGACTTCGTCTCGCTTCGACGGTTCGAAGTCCACGACGATTCGCGGATCGTCGACCGGAAAGCCATCGTGCACACCTTGAGCGCGAGCTCCGACAACACCCTTCTCTTTCAAATCGGTTTCCACGCCGGGGCCTTGACGATGAACCACATCGCGCATCACCTTATTAAAGTCAGCGCCCAAAACCAGGTAGAGCCCGCCTTGTAGATCCAAACCTAAATTAATTTTCTTAGTGAACGGAAACTTGGTTTTCTCAGGATCGAGGCCGCCCACCGTCGGAATGACGTAAACGGTAGCCAAAACGACAAAGAAAATCAGTAATAAGAAACGACTCCACCACGCACGACCCATACACTCTCTCCTACGAAAACTTCCTGAAACTTAGTTCGGGCTGATTTCTTTGATTTGCCCTTTTACGACTTGAGCAATTTGACTCTTCAACATCTTGAAATGAACTTTGTCGGAAACTTCGACCGTCACCACTTTTTCTGCGATGCCCGTGATCTTGCCCAAGATTCCAGAGCTGGTGACGATTTCATCACCGTACTGAATCTGAGAAAGCATCTGTTGTTGTTCTTTCACGCGCTTTTGTTGCGGACGAAAAACCAAGAAGTACATCACCGCAAACATTGCCAAAAGGGGCACAACCATCGAACCCAACGCATTCGGGGGTGCCGTGGGGGCGCCCGCCGGTGCAACGGTGCTTCCCGATGGAACCGGCGTTTCAGCAAAAGCTAACGCGGTGTTCAGCGCGATGTTCAAACAGAGGCCTACCAATAAGGTTACTAATTTAGTCATTTTTGGGTTCTCCAGCTCTCTTCGTATAGAAACTTTTAGCCCAATCGTCAAACCGATTCTCCAGAATAGCGCTTCGCATCTCTTGCATGAGACTCAAGTAATAACTCAAGTTATGAATGGTATTTAACCGGGCTGAAAGAAGTTCGCCGCACACAAAAAGGTGCCTCAAATAGGCGCGCGAGTACTTTCGACAGGTTTCACACCGACAATTCGGGTCAAGTGGTCCAGCGTCCTCCGCGTAGCGGCGGTTCTTGATATTGATCTTGCCCTGACTGGTGAAGAGCTGGCCGTTGCGAGCGTTGCGTGTAGGCATCACACAATCGAAGAGATCGATCCCTGCCCGAACGCACTCCACTAAATCCTCGGGGCGCCCCACCCCCATCAGATAGCGGGGCTTGTCCTGAGGCAAAAGAGGTGCAGTGTGGGCACACATCTGTTGCATGAGATCGGGGGTCTCTCCAATCGATAGGCCACCGATGGCATAGCCATCGAACGGGAGGGCTGTAATATCTTTCGCCGATTCGTTACGAAGATGCTCGTAGAGCCCGCCTTGAACGATTCCGAATCGAGCTTGGTGAGACTTGAGCGGAGTATTGAGACCGCGCTCCGCCCATCGAACGGTGCGCCTCATCGCCGCACGAACTTGTTCCTCTGTCGCGGGGTAGGGCGGGCACTCATCAAACGCCATGACGATGTCGCTGCCGAGTGCGCGCTGAATCTCCATCGAAAGCTCGGGGGTGAAGCGATGGGAACTGCCGTCGATGTGGGATTGAAAGGTCACGCCCTCGTCATCAATCTTGTTGAGGCCTGAGAGCGAGAAAACCTGAAACCCGCCACTATCGGTCAGAATCGGGCCATCCCAGTTCATGAACTGATGAAGCTCCCCTAACTTTTCGACCAGCTGGTGACCGGGGCGAAGGTAGAGGTGGTAGGTGTTCCCCAAAATAATCTGGGCACCCATCAAGCGGAGCTCTTCGGGGGTCACCCCCTTCACCGACCCAACGGTTCCGACGGGCATGAACATGGGCGTGAGAATTTCGTGATTCTGGTCCTTGGCACCCTTCAAAGTGAGCCGACCCGCACGAGCGCGTGGCAAGCCATCCGCACCAGGCAAAGTTTTTTCGAGTTGGAAGTGAAGGGGTGTGCTCATGTCAGAAAGGGATTGCTGCGTTTTTCAACACCGACGCGAGTGTCGGGGCCATGACCGGGGCAAACGCGAATGTCTTCATCTAAGGTGAGAATCCGCGTTTTGATATTTTTAAACATCTGTTCTTGATTCGCGCCCCAGAGATCGGTTCTCCCTACGCTGCCTTGAAAAAGAGTGTCGCCCGAAAAAAGAGTTTCTTTGGAACCTGCCTGCGAATCTTCGTGTAAGCGAATGCAAACACTGCCGGGGCTGTGACCGGGAGTATGAACGATCGTGAATTTGAGTTTGCCGACCTTTAAAGTCTGTTCGTGCTCGAAATAAAGATCGACCGGAGCAGGATCGTCGTAACGAATTCCAAACATCTGACCCTGCATTTTCAGATTGGCGTAAAGGGGCTCGTCTTCTTTATGAAGAGCGATCTTCGCAGTGCCGCCCGTTTCCTTCTTCACTTCGCGAGTGGCCGCGATGTGATCTAAATGGCCATGGGTATGGAAAAGATATTTGAGCTGGAGAGGAACGCCGGGCGCGACTTCTACGCCCTGAAGGCCTTTGAGAATCTTGCCCGCTTCATCGCCCGCATCGACGAGCACCGCTTCACCGGTAGTCGGGCACGCTAGCAATCGACAATTGCACTGAAACGGACCGACAACGAATTTACGTTCGTAAAGCTCCAGGACTGGGGACATGGAGCCAGGTCATAGCACAGATTATTTAGGAATGCCCGCGGGGTCCACGCCGAAATCCTTGCCGAGTTGACGAGCTTCCTCTTCGATTTTGGGACGATTTTCGTGAGACTTCCTCTTGAACTTCTCGAGCAGCTCTCTTCGTTTTCTTGAAAAAGAGCTTTCAGGTGGAGGATTGTCGCAGTCTTTTTCGATACGAAGATAGGGTTCTGCGTCCCGCTTCTTCTTCTGGTCCTGCATGTTGATGGACTTCTTCTCGTCCTTCTTGCCATTGATCTTGGTGACCATTTCGACAAAAGTCGGATTCCCCTGAGAATCATGTTTAATGATGGCCTGTCGGGTTCCATTTCTCAGGACTTCGTCAACAACAGTGTCGTCGGCGGGAGTTCTTCCACAGGATACCTTTTGTGACGGATTGTTTTCGACCTCTCCCTGTCCCGCAAAAGCTGGGGTAGCCAGCATGGAAAACCCCATGATGCAGGCCGGTATTTTTAAAAAAGAGTGTAGTTTTAACATGTTGCCCCCAGCTCTATTTTCGCCTAGCTGAGCGCAATGCACAATTACTATTTAATATAGCTATGTTATTGAATAATTTACAGAATCAACATGGCGTCGCCGTAACTGAAGAAGCGGTACTTCATTTTAACCGCGTCCTGATAGGCTGCCAGCGTCAGGTCCCGTCCTGCGAGAGAACTCACCAACATTAAAAGAGTCGATTTCGGGAGGTGAAAATTCGTAATCAGCCTGTCTACTGCCCGGATTTTCGGCCCTCCCGGGTAGAGAAAAATCGAGGTACTCCCTGCCCCACTTCGAAGCCTCTTGGCCTCAGAATCCCAAGCCGTTTCGAGGACACGAACCGAAGTCGTTCCCACCGCCACAATTCTTTTTCCGGCCTGCTTCGCCTCGGTGATCGCCCGGGCAGCTCTGTCTTCCACCTCGAAGTCCTCCGCATGCATTTCGTGCCCGCGGATATCCGAAACTTTCACCGGTCGGAAAGTTCCCAGCCCCACATTCAAGAGAACTTCCTGCCAGCCCACGCCCTGTTTCTTCAGTTTTTCTAAAATCTGAGGAGTGAAGTGCAACCCCGCCGTCGGTGCCGCCACCGACCCCGGGGTCTTCGCGTAAATGGTTTGATAACTCTTCTCGTCGGACTGTTCGGGATCTCGATTGATGTAAGGAGGCAAAGGAATCGAACCCGCACCCGACGTCAGAGGATCGCGATCGAACTGAACCCAAACGGTTCCATGAGGAGAATCCACCGAACCGCGAGTGATTTCGCCTTGTAATTCTCCGCCTGAAGGAATCGAAAACTTAAATCGCACTCCGACGAGTCCGCGCACGCTGGCGTGAAAGGCGGCCTCCCAAAGATTCTCACCTTGTTTCTTTAGAAGAAGAACTTCAACTTTCCCGCCCTGCTTTTCACGAGGCAGAATTCGATATCCCCGAAACCGAGCGGGAATCACTCGAGTGGAATTCGCCACGAGCACATCTTGATCGTTCAGATAGTCCAATAGGTCATTGAAACGCCGATGCTCCCAACTCCGAGTTGCTCGATTCAAAACGAGCAATCGCGAAGCATCGCGAGGTTCGATGGGGCGTTCGGCAATCAGGCCCTCGGGGAGCAGGAAATCATAGTCTTCCAGGGAATACACAGCGATTGCTTAGCACGATTCAACCGAGAGCTCGAGCCTCAACCCGTTCACAGCCGTTGAATTCAGCGAAACCTTCCAGCTCCTGCATGAACTCCGTCATGAATCGCTGATCTTTTCGGAGCTTCGATGCCGCCTTCTCAAAGAACGCAGATTTCACAATCAGAAGCTTTTGATCCCGTTCGGCCTTGGCATCGATTCGTCCCACTAGGCGGTCGCCATAGAGAATAGGCAAACAAAAGTAGCCGAACTTACGCTTGGGTTCAGGGACGTAGCACTCAATGACATAGTCGTAATCAAAGAGGCGGCGGAGACGCTTTCTCTGGATTATAAAGTTATCGAAGGGAGACAAAATCCGAACTTGGTCGAGACTCTCGTTCGAAATCTTTTCCAAGAGGGAGCTTAGAGCATAACTTTCAGAACCTTTTTCTCCTCCAATTTGAATTCTTTGAAGCTCCCCTGCTTCTTCCAAATTTCTCAACTCCTTGGCGACAATGCTCTTCACCCCCTGACGCAAGTAACTTACCTCATCCAAGGAGGCGAATCCCTGAAACCGTAGGGCATTTCGAATAAGATGCTGCGCAAATTCCGCCTCGGTCGGTGCACTCCAATTCACTTCACTCACACCCGAGAGAACTCGCTCGGTGAGATCAAAAACTTTTTGAAAGCCTCGACGCTCGGGCACCATCAGCGTGCCTTCCAAGAACAACTGCTCGAGGGCCACCTTGGCGGGTTTCCATTCGAACCAGGGGCCCGACTTCGAGCGTTTAGGGGCTTCGAAGTCACGCGCCTGCAACGGACCTTCGTTCTGAATTCTCTTCAGCACCAGTTCACGAACTTTTTTATTCTTCGAACGGTAGTGCTTTCTTCCAGAGAGGTACTGATTCTTTCGGCGCAAAGAAAATCGATAGTCTCGCATGGGGAGAAACGCAGCGGCGTGACTCCAGTACTCAAAGATTTTTTTCTGCTCAAATTGAAGCTGATGCAAAACCCGGGGAGTGTAGTCCGGCACGCGAGACCAAAGCACGTGGTGATGAGCGCGCTCCACGACTGAAATCGTATCGATCTGCACGTAGCCCAGATGCTCAACGGCAGAAAGGGTGGCAGCGACTCCCGTCCCAAACGGTTTACGAGCAGTGAGCCGCTGGGAATGTAAGACTAAGCTTCGTGCCTGATCAAGGCTCAGTTTTTGCGAGTTGTGTGGGATGCCCGAAGATCGCGCCATATGCCTTTAAAAAGGAAATCGAAGCCACAGGCACAAATACAAGAAGCCCGAGCCCCAACGGAATTAAAGCCACAAAGAACCAGAGAACCGCCCAAAGGGAGTACACTGTGAGCGGCCACCAATGCTTCATACACGCGTTAGCACTCTCTTTCATGGCCTGCCAAGGCTTGTAATCCTTGAAAACCACCAGAAGCGGCGCAAAGAGCATCAAAATCAGGTAGCAAGTAATAATGAGCGCCACGACTACCAGACCAAAAATAAAGAGGGGATCGGTCATCGCCGTAGCCATTGCCGCTGCATCGAATCGCTCCAATCGTGTCGTCAGAAAAAAGAGAGTGACCATCACTGCGACAATGCTTCCCAAAATGGGCAGAGCAAGAAGCCCAATGGTAAAGAGCTCTTTTGCCTTGTTCTGAAATCCGTAGAACACGTCGCCAGCGCGAACTTCGCCTTGAATGCGGAGACGGTTCCAACCGATCATTAATCCCCCAATCAGCAGCGGATGCAAAAGCGTTTCAAAAACCACGCCCAGCTTAGGAATCATTCGCGTAGAGAACGTAATGACCGAATAAATGAGCAAAATCAAAAGGCATCCCAAGGGATCTTTTTTGAATTCTTGAAAGGCCTCTTTAAACCAATCCCCCGCTCTCATGAATTCTTACTCATCATTTTCAAGAAAGGCGAAATAAGATCGATGGGTAACGGGACAATGGTATTCGTCGTATGTTCACTCGACATTTCGCGAATGGTTTGAAGGTAGCGAAGCTGTAAAGAGATGGGTTGAGATGCCATGACTTTTGCTGCTTCAGAGAGTTTTTCAGAGGCCTGCAACTCCCCTTCTGCCGCAATAATCTTCGCACGACGCTCACGTTCGGCCTCGGCTTGCTTCGCCATCGCTCGTTGCATTTCCACCGGCAAGTCGATTTGCTTCACTTCGACGTTCGAAACCTTCACCCCCCACGGCTCCGTCTGTCCATCTAAGATGGTTTGTAAACGATGGTTGATCGACTCCCGCGACGACAGCAATTCGTCCAACTCCACCTGTCCCAGCACCGATCGTAACGTGGTTTGAGCGAGCTTAGAAGTTGCGAGCAAGAAGTTTTCCACCTCCACGACGGCGCGGTTCGGATCCACAACGCGGAAATAAACCACCGCGTTCACCTTAATGGTGACGTTGTCTTTCGAAATGACATCTTGAGGAGGTACATCCATCGTCACCGTTCGCATATCAACTCGAACCATTCGGTCCAAAATGGGAATCAGGATAATCAAACCCGGGCCCTTCGCGCCAATGATTCGTCCGAGACGAAAGATCACTCCGCGTTCGTACTCATTGAGTACTTTCACGCTGAGAATCAGGAACAAGACACCCAAAAAGATAAAAAAGAAACCACCTGAAAACATGGCTGACCTTCCTTCTGTTATTAATGGACCCGCTTCACAAAAGCTTTCATGCCATCGACCTTCGCGACTTCCACCGAAGCGCCGATTTGCAAGGGCTCTGAACTGAACACATCCCAAATCTCACCACGAAAACTGGCCTTGCCTGAAAGGCCTTCTGCGGAAATCGACTCCACCTGTCCGCGATATCCAGAAAGGCCGGAAGCTGAAAAGCCTCCCATCTTTTCTCGAGCGACCACAGCAAGTCGGTGCGAGCGGGTGGCAAAATAGCCGATTGCTAAAGTACCGCCCCCCATCGCAGCTGCAGCAGGCACCCAGACTTGAGGGCTGATTCGTAAGGTGGTCTCGTTCGGATCGATCACCCAGAGAATACCTAGTATAAAGGAGATCACTCCACCTGCGCCGAGCACTCCGTGAGTATTCGCGAAAGCCTCACCGATCATTAAAATCATCGCCAGAGCGATCAAAAGAAAGCCGGTGGTGCGAATGGGCAGCATCTGAAATGCGGTGAAAGCTAAGAGCAGTGCAATGGCTCCCACTACTCCCGGAATCACAACCCCCGGGTTGGAGATCTCGACGTAAATACAGAGCATCGCTACCGTCATTAAAATCGTAGCGACATTGGGATGCGCTAAGAAATGCAAGATTCGAAGCCCCAAACTCATCTGCTCTTTTTGAACAGTGGCGTTCGATGTTTGTGGCTTCTTCACTTCGCCGCTCGTGAGTTTGATTTCTTTTCCATCCAGCTGTCTCAGCAGGTCAGGAATATTATCCGCGAGCGATTCTACGATTTTACTTTTCAGAGCTTCTGGGGCAGTCAAACTCAGACTCTTCCGAACCATCGCCTCCGCCGTCTCAAGACTTCTGCCCCGTGTTTCGGCCAAGCTCTTCGCAAAGGCAGCGGTGTCGTTCGTCACCTTCTCGCCCATCGCCCCTGGAACATCTTTGCCATCCGCTTCAACGGGATGTGCGGCACCGATATTTGTTCCGGGAGCCATCGCTGCTCGATGCGAAGCCAAAGTGAGAATTGCTCCCGCAGAAGTAGCGCTCGCCCCTGGAGGCGAGACATAAACCACCACGGGCACTTTGGATTGACCAATCGTCTGTGCCATTTCTTTTGCGCTCGAGAGGAGTCCACCCGGAGTGTCCAATTCTATGATCAAAACCTCTGCGTTCGCCGCCTCCGCTTTTTTCACGGACTGCTTCAAGAACTGCGAGGTTGCGGGATCAATCGTCCCACGAATTTCAGAATGCAAAACCACACTCGGCACCACCGCAACAGCGAAGAGGCCGAGTAGGCCGCGATTAAGGAGATTTCTTGGGGATTTCAAGTCCCAACTCCTTTGCCACGAGCTGTAAATCTTCCCAAGCTTCACGCTTCGAGGGAGGATTTCTCAGCAAGTATGCGGGATGGAACGTCGGTATCAGTTTCGCTCCACGATACGGATAAAACTTCCCGCGTAACTCAGAAATTCGAGTCTCGGTTTGGAGCAAGGTTTGTGCAGCAAACTTTCCAAGCGCCACAACAACCTTGGGCTGGATTTGGTCGAGCTGTCGGAAAAGAAACGGACTGCAACTTTCAATTTCATCGGTCTCAGGATTTCGATTTTCAGGAGGACGGCACTTCACCACATTACAAATATAAACTTCGCTGCGGCTCAGGCCCATGGCTTCAATCATCTTTTCAAGCAATTGACCGGCACGTCCGATGAACGGCCGACCTTCTAGATCCTCGTTTTCACCAGGAGCTTCGCCCACAAAAACTAATTCGGCTTTGGGATTTCCATCACCGAAAACAATATTGGTTCGAGACTTCCCTAATTTGCAACGCTGACACGCACCCAGATCTGCGCAGATTTCATCCAACGTTTCCGATTTTCGATTTGCAGCAGGAGCAGCTGCCGCTTGAATCAGCAGCTCTGATTTTGGCAGCGCTTTTTTCGAAGAACTTTTGCGCGCCATCACTACTGCTTTTGCTGGAAGCGAGCGCTTCCAAGTCTGAGTTGTTTGGGATTTCGACATGCCCTGAATATCTTTGATTTAAGGTCCGTTGACAACGTCAAAGAGGTGGGCAGCCGCGCGGTCCTGAATGGCGTGAACCGTTAAACGATAGTTAGGCGAAGAACGACCAAAGATAACAAACGGTATGTAGTCGGTTATCGTGCGCTGTGCGTCGTACTTGGGGACAAATCCCGACAAATTGTATACCCCACTCAACGTCCCGGTCTTGCCACGCACGGTCCCTTCTGCAGAAGTCTTCTCCATTCGATTTGCCAACGTCCCGTCCACTCCCGCGATGGAAAGAGAATTCCACACTGCTGGAAAATTCGAATCCGCACGGAGAATTTCTAAGAACCGAGCCATGCCCGAAGGAGTCACTTGATTGAGTCGCGAAATTCCAGGTCCGTCGTACACGGTCATCGTGTTGAGGGTCGGATCGAGGCGCTGAAAATAATCTTGGATCTGGGCCTGCGATCCGATGGCTTGAAAAAGAGCGCCAGCCACGAGATTGCTGCTCAGCTTATTCATCGGTCTCAAAATATTGCTCAGGGGAATGGACTGAAACGTCATCACCGGATGGCTCACGGCCTGCGCCACCGAAGAACTGGGATTGTAAGCAATGCCTTCTTTCTTCAAGGCTGCAAGGAAAAGATTTTTCACCCAGCCCTGAACATCGTGAACCGGTAACCAAAAGTCTGCTGCCTTCGCTCCACTCTTCCACGTTCCGGAAACCACGTAAGAGAATGCGCGCGTCCTCTGATCGCGGACCAGCTGCAACGACAGCGCAGTTTTTGGTCCGGAAGTGATTTTTAATTTCACCGGAGTGGGCACGCCTTCATCCAACCAAGAGCCGGTGGTGGGAGAAGTCACTCGAAAGGTGGAACAATTTTCCTGTAAGTTGAATCCCTGAGGAAGGGCCCCGTAGCATTCGTCCTTATCCGACTCCAACCACCCTGGAGGAAACTCGAGCTGATCCCAGCGAGGGTCCACCGACATCACCTGAAACTCGCCACGGACTTCCCGAATGCCCGCCCTTCCAAACTCCTCGACAATGGCGGCTACGCGGGTACGAATGCCCTTCTCAACCGTACGAAGTCCCCAGGTCGGATCTCCGGAACCCACCAAGACCAGATTGTCGGCTTGAGTGGCGTCACTTCCCTGCGACCATTTCAACTGAGTTTCAAAGCGATAGTCTGCGCCCAAGAAATGCAACGCCGCTGCAGTCGTAAACAGCTTGGTATTCGACGCTAAGGTGAAGAGCTGATTCTCTCTTGCGGAGTATCCGTCGAAGCGCACTCCGAAAAATGCCGTGGGATCTTTGGAAATCTTAAATACATCGCCCCAGTTCCAAGCGACCGCTTGATTTTCTACGGGAACAACTTCGAGATCGACCAACTCCTGCCGACGGCTCAACGTGAAATCTTCGGCGCGAGGATACCAAGCTCCGCCATCCGGAAAATACTCTGGAGCCTCTTCTTTTGTGATGGAAGCTTGAGCGGTTGTTACGCCAAGCAAGAGCAATAAAAAGACCATCCCCCAAATTTCCCCCGCGGGGAAATTACTCTGGAGGGCGCAGTGTCGACAAGGCGAGGCGCGCTATTGCAGTTTGTGAATGAACTTTCGAACTTTGACGCCGCACTCCGGACAACGCGAAGTCTCGTGAGTAATGTTGCGGTGGAAGTCCGTAATATGACTGAAGTGCAAGTGAGCTCCGCAGAGTAAGCAGTGCGTGTAACGCTCAACCACTTCTTGGGCAGAACCAAAAAACTGGCCTAGGACTTCGTTCAGCTCGGTCATCTCTTCTTGGGGTAGATCGTTGTTCTCGTCCATTTTCCGCTCTCCAGCTAAATTAAAATCCTAGGCTCTGTTGTGGTTGTGGTCAGGAATCATTCGCTGGCCACATAGAGCGTTTCGGTCTTGGATGGGGATTCTGAATGGGCAGAAACTGCTGGGGGTTACTTCTGCAGCAGGGTCTTGGAGCGGAGCTGGCGGTGGTAGGCAATAGCGAAGCGGTGAGCCTCATCGCGCACATGCGTCAAAAGCTTATAGGCCTCCGTGTGTGGGAGTAACGACACCGGATTTTTTCTATTGGGAATGAATATGCGTTCCATCGAAGACTCGACTTCGGCGGATTTGAAATCTCGCTTCACACGAGCCTTGGCCAATCCCACCACCCCTACTCCCTGAACGGACAGCTCTTCCAAAATAGAAGTAGCCTGAGAAAGCTGGCCCTTCCCTCCGTCGACCACGACGAGGTCTGGTAGGGGTTCATCCTTGTGGGAAAAGCGACGACCCAGGACTTCCTTCATCATGGCAAAGTCATTCGAACCTTCGACGGTTTTAATTTTATAGCGACGATAGAGATTTTTATCCGGAGCCCCATCGATGAAAACCACCTGCGACGCCACCGCATCTTGTCCGTGGTTGTTGGAAATATCGAAGCATTCGATTCGCTGCGGAAGTTTCTGAAGGTGCAATTTCCTCTGCACTTCTTCCAAAGCCCGCGCGCTGTGACCGGCCACTTTTTTCAAATTTTGTTCAAGCGCGGACTCGGCATTCACCCGAGCGACTTGAATGAGCTGCTCTTCCGACGGAGTTTCCGGCACTCGAATCGAGAAACCCATCATGCGTTCTAACAAATCGGGGTCATCCGGAACGGAGGGCAATAGAACATCTTTTGGAATCGAAGCCTCATCCCCCTCCTTCTTTGTTAACGCCAAATAATGCTGAGCCAGGAATTCAAAGAGTAGCTCGTGATCCGGCAGGGTGGGATCCGTATTCTGGAGGTGGTAGTGGCGAACCGATTCGAGCAAACCCTTGCGAATTTGCAAGATCGCCCCATGGGCGTCAGCGCCCTTTCTCGCAATGCCAATGACGTCGCGATTGCGCTCGGTACCCGCTTCATCCACAACCTGTGTAGAAGTAACCACCTCGAGATTTCGGAGCTGATCGCGATAAAAGGCCGCCTCTTCAAACTCTTCTCGGGAAGCAGCATCTTCCATTCCCTTACGTAAACTTTGTATAAACTTCTCGCCATGGCCCTCGAGAATAGAAACCGCCTGTTGAATGGAGTCTCGATAATCGGCTGCCGAGATCCTTCCCACGCAAGGAGCCGTGCAGCGATCCATTTGGAACAGGATGCACGGCCTGCTTCGATGGCGAAAAGTATTGTCGGAACAGTCCCTTAACCTCAGTGTTTCATTGAGAAGCTGCATCACCTGCCTAGCGGCTCCCGCTGAGGGGAACGGGCCGAAGTACCGGGCCCCATCTTTAGGCGCTCGGCGGGTCCATTCAATCCGGGGGAAAGCCTCCCCCACCGCGATCTTAAGATAGGGATAGGCCTTGTCGTCCTTCAAACGGACGTTGAATTTGGGTTTGAACTTCTTGATGAGGTTGCACTCTAAGATCAGTGCCTCAGGTTCGGTCTCGGTCAGGATGACCTCGAACTTTTCAACGTTCAGAACCATCATTTCGGTGCGCGGCGACTCGTGCGGACCGATTTGGAAGTAAGTCACCAGCCGATTTTTAAGGTTTTTGGCTTTCCCCACATACAAAGGCAAACCCCCGGTGTCCTTCATGATGTAAACACCCGGCGAAGTACTCACTTCTTTGGCAAGTTCTAGAAGTTTGGCCCTAAATTCGGCTTTAGTTGCTTGATTTTCCATGCCGCTTCCCACTATAACCACAAGATCAACCTATATGATGAGGAGATTTTTGTATGGCCAAAGCAGCGACCGATAGCCCTGTAGCAAAAGAGGCCTTGGCCTACTGCACTAGCTGTAAGATGGATTTGGCTCATACCGTAGTTGCCATGAAGGGCGACCGCGTTGCCAAGGTTCAATGCAAAACATGTAAAAAAGAGCATGCCTACAAAGCTCCGAAGGGCATCACTGAGCCGACAGCTGAGAAACCCAAAGCGGCTCGAAAGTCCAAGAAAGCCGCGGCTGCTGAAGCTGCTGGTAACCCCATCGAACTCGAATGGGAAAAGCTCATGAACACCCACAAAGCCAATCCCTTTAAGAGCTACAACACCAAGGGTAATTTTACGCTTGGCGACAAAATCAACCACCCCACTTTTGGTGAGGGAATTGTTGGCCGTTTGATCTATCCTAATAAGATCGAAGTGATTTTTAGAAGCGAGCTCAAGGTCCTCATTCACGGCGGAGCTCCGACACTCTAAAAAGCACGTAAGGAGTCTGGATGGTTCGAAGTCATCTAGCTTTTGTCACTGCTTTCCTTTTCGTCGCCGGCGGATGCGCCAGCGCTAAAAAAACAACTCCGGAGCTTTCCAAACTCGAAGGCAAGAAGATCGCCCTCGTTGAAATTCAGGGCGAGAATACCCCCAAGTCTATCGTCGAAGTCGCGCTGATCAATCAGCTCGTCAAGCGGGGCACCTTCATTCTTATTTCCAAGCAAGATGTTCAGGCTGCCCGAAACGATTCCAGCATTGCTGCCACCGATTGGAAGGGCATCGCTCGGAAGGCCGGCGCTGAGTTCGCGCTCAAGGCCAAAGTCTTAAAGTTCGATGCGGATACGCGAGAGGGCTATTCGAAGCAGGAAGTCTACGACAGCGTGATTGAAGAAGAGCAAGGCGGCGACGGGAAGGTCCAACGCCTTTATAAAGAGAAATCTCTCACCGGCCACGTCCAGGTAGAATTGGAGTTTTCGGATTTAAGTCAGGACGACACCCGCGTGGCTATTGCCGAAGAAGAGCAAGTCGTCAAAGCCGAGGGCAAAACCGGCGGAATCCATTTGCCTCCAAAACTACGGTTTATGGAAACCATAACGAACGAAGCATTTAGGAAATTTTTCGAAAAATTCAGCTAAATGATCCTCTCCCAACACCTCTCAGCTACTGCTTCGAAGAACGCCACCAAAGCTGCCTTCCGCTATTTGGGAAAGGAACTGACCTTCGATCAGTTTAAAACTCAGGTTTCGAAGCTCAGTTATCTTTACGGACATGAAATTGGTCACCAGCAGCGGGTCGCTTTCGTGACCCACAACAGCCCCGCTGTGGCTGCTACTTTTTTCGCAATGACCAATACCCGCTCCGTGGTCATTCCCCTGAATCCCGATCAGGCTCCGGATGATTTGGTCGAAGCCCTGCGTTTTACCGAAGCCACGCATGTTGCAGTGACATCGGATGTTCTGGCTCGAATCAGGGATGTTTTATCGCAGGCAAAGCTCAATTTACCCATCATCGACATCGAAAAAAAACACGGCGGCGAATACGACTCTTCATTCACTCCGGCTCCGGACAACACCCCAATCGACGGCGATCAGGTCCTCATTTTCAAATCGGGTGGTGGCTCGGGTAAAGCGAAGTACGTGATCTTCAATCACAAACAGATTTTGGCGGCAGCGACTTCTCTTCGCACTCTCTATCACCTCACTGTCAATGACCGAATCCTCACCAATATGAATTGGAATCATCCGTTTTCATTTTTGCACGGGATGCTCTTCCCTCTCATGAATGGCGCGACTACCGTGGTAGACCTCGGTCTAGAAAATAAGGAGTTCCTAGAATTTCTGATCGACAACCGCGTCACACGCCTCGTCGGAAGTCCGCCATTCTTTTACAAGTTGCTTATCGTCTGTCGAAACGAGAAGCGCGTTCTTCCGGGAACTAAATCGATCACAGTGGGAGTGGGAATGCTCTCGCCCGAACTTCGAAAAGCTTTCAGGCTTCTGAAAGTGGATGTGGGCCAATGCTACGGTAAGACTGAAGCCGGTTGGACCATCTCCATGGAAGACGTGGGCGAGTTTGAAGAAGTCCCGCCGAAGTACGTTGGCAAAGGCTTGCCGGGAATGAAATACAAAGTTCTGGATCCAAACGGCGATGAAATTTTGGACAAAGGCGCGCGCCAGGGACTGCTCGCCGTCAGCGGCCCTTGCGTGATGTCGGGTTACCTCAAAGCTGAAAAGGAAACCAAGAACGCTATTCGCGGTACTTGGCTTTACACGGGCGATTACGCCGAACTCGACGGAGACGCAGAAACTCTCCGCATTCGCTACTTAGGACGCAAAGAAGAACTCTACATGATGGGCGACCAGCTTCTGTCCCCAGATGTGATCGACACTCCCCTTCGCTCTATGACGGGCATTCAAGACGGGGCCGGATTTATTTTAAAGACGATGAAGAATCAGACCGTATTTGCCTGTGCGGTAATCAAGACGCCCGGAAGTACAGTGAATGAAAAAAGTATCATCGATCACTGTGCGATGCGCGTACCGATGGAAATGCGGCCGACGATGGTCGTCTTTACGGATTCCATTCCACGTGACGCCGGCGGCAGCGTCATGCGCAGCAAACTCACTGCGCAGTTCGCCGGAACTGCCGGGTGAGCGTATCGACCTCTTTTAAAACCATAGGTAGGTCATCGGTAATCCAACTCTTGGTGCCATCGGTTCCCTCGAAGTCGATCTTCGTTCGACCAGCCACGTTGTATCGGTAGTACTTGTTACCATCACAAGTCGCCATCACCACCCGCTCCAACTCTCCAGCCTCGCGCGTATTGTAGAACGCTAGCTTGTAGGTGAACTCTTCGAAGTAGGGCCCAATACCCAGTCCGTTGCCATGCCGGGCATGCCCCAAGTAAATAAACTCCTTGAATTGCCGTGTGAGCTTCTCGTCGAGATTTCTTCTAATCTCGCGGGAACGCTGAACCTGCTGATCACAGACTCGCGTTCTCCGAACTTGGTAAGTGTCCTCCCCAGGACAATTCACATTCGCATTCCAAATCACGAACCGCAGGCCATCTTTTTCAAGCGCATGAGGGTCGACTGGATCCTCTTCGAAATCTTTCAAAGCGAGCAGACTCCGAACCTCGGCCTCAACCAGAGCGCCGTTGTCGTACTGGAAAATATGCGAATACAGGTCCTCAAACCCTTTGGCAGGATTTAAATCCGAATAGCCCACGAGCAAGAGGACGGTGAAAATCGAGTTCAATCCGTTCCGGTGGCCTTGTTTTCGATGAAAGGCTTCTCTTTGCTGTCATCTTTGAAATCGGTACAGTCGGGAATGTTTCGAAGGGCCAGCTGCTCTCGCAAAGTTCGAAGCCGATCCTGGAGATTCGACTGTGCCTTGTTAATCGATGTCTTACCCGAAGTGCTTGCAATGAGGTCTTCTGAAGAACTCAAAGTTCCGATGTAGGCGATAACGCGAAAGGGAGTAAAAATATTCACGTCACTCGTTGAGTTGGATTCCTTAGCATCTAAATCAATCTGGGATATCTCATCATTGACTAGTTTAAACGCCACTTTTGCACTGCAAGTAGCCTGAGTATGATTCGCATTCCCAGTGGCTTCGCAGCGAACATGGCTGACTGCTCTGAGACATCTCACTTCGTCAGGAAGTTGGAATTCTCGTTTGGCTTCTTCAGCCCAAACCCAACCACCCATTCCCAAAGTCAAAACTAAGATCAGATTTTTCATTTTGGTCCTCTCTCGAAAGTTCAAATTGCCGCAGGTGGTTAACAGAGAGCAAACGTCAATGCAACGCATTAAATCAGACGGGGACTTCTACCGGGAGATTAGCTCCAGGAGCCGATTTCTAGCCTCTGAGAGCGAGGAAAAGGGCGCACTACAAACCGACTGATGACAAACCAATAGCCGAGTCTCCGCTTCCGAATTCTTTTGGAACACTTGGAAATTCTGGCTCAGCTCGACCGCACCTTTCCCAGACACCGTGATCGGTCCGCGAGAATAAAGAAGTGCCGCGCAGAGAAACTCTCCGTAACCATACGGACTGTTTCGAACCATTCCGAAGAGGGGTCCCATTTGGCGATCCAATTCAGATTTGAAATTCGACTTCAAAGGATCGATCTCTTGCAAGACCATCATCACCTGAAGAGCTACCGAAGTGCCCGAGGGCACGGATTGGTCGAAAAGGGATTTCGGGCGTTGAATGAGTTTCTCATGGTCGTCTGACGTGAAAAAGAAACCGGGCTCCGCTGTGTCTTTAAAATGGGTGAGAAGAATCCGAATCCATCCCTGCGCAAGGTCGATACATTTCTGGATCTCCTGAGGGCTTTCTAAAGTTCGACAGAGATCCAGCGCAGCCATGGAGAGAAAAGCATAGTCGTCCAGATAGGCCGCATACTTGGGCTCCCCCCTTTGAATTGTACTGAACAGTCTGCCATCCTGAGAGGTCTGTACCAAGCGTTGAAAGGCTTTCTGGGCAGCTTGCGCCGCACGCTCTGCTTGCGCGACCTGGCCCGACTTCTTCAAAGCCAGACTTGCCCAAGATAAACCACTGATCATCATTCCATTCCAGCTGGTGAGAACCTTGTCGTCTAACCCCGGGCGAACGCGAGTCTCTCGACGCTTCAAAAGTTTCGATTTGGCCGAAACCAAAAGTTCTTCAACCTCGGCTTCTTCTTTCAGCAATGTTTTGGCGATTCCATCTACGGGTGACCGAAGCTGAAGCACACACTGACCGGCATGTTCAGAATTTCCAGTCTCATCGATTCCCCAGCGAAGGCAAGCTGCTCGCGCCTCTTCTGGAGTCAGAATTTCTTCGACTTCTTTCTTGGTCCAGACAAAGAATTTGCCTTCCTCTCCGTCAGAGTCCGCGTCTTGAGCCGCGTAGAACAGGCCCTCCGGACTCAACATCTCGGCCAAAACGTAGTCGACTGTTTCAGAAACGACTCGCTCAAAGAGCTCTGACTTTTCTCCTGAGAGAACGACTTCGGAGTAAAGCTTTAAGAGCACCCCATTGTCGTAGAGCATTTTTTCGAAGTGCGGAACTTCCCAACGCTCATCGACGGAATAGCGAGAGAACCCTCCGCGAAGCTGATCGTAAATTCCTCCGCGCGCCATTTGCGTCAGCGTATGCACTACCGCCTCGCGCGCTTTGGATGTTCCATAACGCCAGAGGTAGGCGAAAACCGAAGAGTTTGGAAACTTCGGAGCATGGCCCAATCCGCCATTGTTCCAATCTACGTAGCCCAGCACTTCAACAGTCACCGCTTCAAAAGAGGCCGCTTCAAAGCTGGCACCCACCGCGGGTACTCCAATTTTTTCCGCCGACTGAATGTAGTCCGCAATCTTTTCAACATTCTCAGAAATTTCCTGGGAGCGGGAATGGTAAGCATCCGTCAACATCCGCAATAAATCTGGAAATCCAATTCGGCCGTGCATGCTCTGAGGTGGAAAATAAGTTCCGCCGTAAAATGGTTTTAAGTCAGGAGTGAGAAAAACGGTCAGCGGCCAACCTCCGCCACGCGTAAAAATCATCGCTACATTCTGGTAGATCTGATCCAGGTCGGGGCGCTCTTCCCGATCCACCTTAATATTGATGAAATGCTGATTCATGATCTGAGCGGTATCGGCGTTCTCAAAACTTTCGTGGGCCATGACATGACACCAGTGGCAGGCAGAGTATCCGACGCTCAGTAAAATGGGTTTGTTCTCAGCACGCGAACGAGCCAGTGCTTCTTCGCCCCAAGGGTACCAATCGACCGGATTGTCCTGATGTTGAAGCAGATAGGGGCTAGTCTCTTTGGCAAGACGATTAGGCATGGCCTAGGTATAGCAATTGCTAAAGCGAAAGCGACACTATTTTCAAGCGCTTGATTCGATCACGCATCTCGGCGGCCTTCTCGAAGAGCATGCTCTTCGCAAGATCCTTCATTTCGCTTTCCATCTTCGCAATGGTCTTATGGACTTCGCTCATGTCCGTGAAATGCTCGCCGGCCAAGGAGCGCACTTCCTCTTCTAAACCACTTCTATCTGTCAGGTCGAGATCGCTGATGACCTGAGCATCCGACTGAGCCGCATACCAGAGACTCTTGCCATGCCCCGATCCCTTCCCGGTATTCAATGCCCGCTTCGCCAGTGCAGCGGTATCTTTCGGGCTTCTCGAGGAATAGTCGATTTCAACATCATCCCCGCCCTGAGGTGTAATGCGATCGTGGATGGCTTTCGTAATCGTCTTCGGAACAATTCCGTGTTCTTTATTATATTCTTCCTGAATACCACGACGACGATTTGTTTCATGGATGGCTTTATTCATGCTGTCGGTGATTTTATCGCCATAGAGAATCACAAAACCGTTCGAATTTCTCGCCGCACGACCAATCGTTTGAATCAGCGATCGCTCACTTCTTAAGAAGCCTTCCTTATCCGCATCGAGGATCGCGACCAGAGAAACTTCGGGTAAGTCCAAACCTTCTCGAAGCAAGTTAATCCCAATCAGCACGTCAAAAACTCCTAAGCGCAGATCCCGAAGAATTTCAATTCGCTCGAGGGTTTCAATATCCGAATGGAGGTACTTCACTCGAATGCCCTGCTGCTGGTAATAGCGCGTAAGCTCTTCGGCCAAGCGTTTCGTCAGCACGGTGACCAACACTCGCTCTTGCCGCTCCACTCGCTTTCGAATTTCTGTGAGGAGATCGTCCACCTGAGTCTGGGCTTTGCGAACCTCCACCTGGGGATCCACCAGTCCCGTGGGGCGAATCACTTGCTCAACCACTTCCCCCTTTGCCTGATCGAGTTCGTAAACTCCAGGCGTCGCAGAAACATAAATGGTTTGGTTCAGACACTTTTCCCATTCTTCAAAACTGAGAGGGCGATTGTCTAATGCCGAAGGTAACCGAAAGCCGTGTTCCACCAAGGTAGTTTTGCGAGCCCGATCCCCGCGAAACATCCCTCCGATTTGCGGAACCGAAACATGGCTCTCGTCGACAATGAGAAGCCAGTCTTTTGGAAAGTATTCAAGCAGAGTCGGAGGAGGCGCGCCCGGCTCTCTTCCGGTGAGGTGTCGCGAATAGTTCTCGATTCCCTGGCAAAAACCGAGCTCTTCAATCATTTCTAAATCAAAAAGAGTTCGCTGAGAGAGACGCTGGGCCTCCACTAGTCGATTTTCGGCGTTCAATTGCATGAGCCGTTCTCGCAACTCCACGCGGACGGTTTCAATGGCTCGGCGCCGGTTTTCAACCGAAGTCACATAATGACTGGCCGGAAAAATCGTGACTCGCGGAAGTTTCTGCAACTTCACTCCACGAAGGGGGTCGACTTCGGAAATGCTTTCTACTTCATCCCCGAAAAACTCCACGCGAATAGCGCGCTCTTCTTCGTAGGACGGAAAAATTTCGATCACATCGCCACGGACGCGAAAGGTGCCGCGATGAAAATCCACGTCGTTTCGACGAAACTGAATTTCAACGAGCTTACGGAGCATGTCCTGACGTTTGATCTCCTTGCCTACTTCTAAGTAGAGTAACATTCCCTCATACGCTTGCGGTGAACCCAAACCGTAGATGCAGGAAATCGAAGAAACGATCAGGACATCGTTGCGTTCTAACAACGAACGAGTCGCGGAATGGCGAAGCTTGTCGATCTCGTCATTGATCTGAGAATCTTTTTCAATGAACGTATCCGTAGACGGGATGTAGGCTTCGGGCTGGTAGTAATCATAGTAGCTGACAAAATATTCGACTGCGTTCTCCGGAAAAAATTCTCGAAACTCTGAAAAGAGTTGAGCCGCCAAAGTCTTATTGTGGCAGAGCACGAGCGTAGGCCGGTTCACCTTGGCCACGACGTTTGCCATGGTGAAGGTTTTTCCAGATCCCGTCACCCCCAAGAGCACCTGAGATTTCTGCCCGTTCTCCAGCCCCCGCACCAACGCATCGATGGCATCTGGCTGATCCCCCGTAGGTTCAAACGGCGTCTTCAGTGAAAACTTGCGATTTGTGAAAATCGGCATAACTCGGGAATATAACCTATTTAGCCCAGGATGAGGAGCCCCACCCACCAAGATGTGAGGTTGGCTAGTGCCGAAACTGCCAAGGCCTTCCCTTTCGGGTAGCGATAAAGTCTAAACAAAATCAACGCTTCGACGAACCAGGCAAAGGCTTCGGCCCCCCAAACATAGGTGCTGAATCGAGCCTTTAAAAAGAGGTACGGAAGCCCCCAAGTCACCGCCGGGTGAGTCGCCAAATTGAGAAGCAGATTCTGAACTACTCGCGCACGTGCCGATAACCCTTTTGCAAAGAACCAATAAACTGGAGCCTCTAAAAAACAGGTCAGCACCAAAAGAAGAAAGTAGCGACTGATGGACAACGTCGGTGCTTCAACAGGACTGTCCTGAATCAACGAACACGCTACAGAGGGAAGCGGCATCAACAGATCGAGCGGCGTTATGCAGGTCATGCACGTGCTCGGGACATTCCCACCAAAAAGGGAAGGCTCGCCAATTCCAAATACCCATGAGCGGTGGAGAGAGAAATGTAAAGGTCCCGAAGATATTCTAAATTCCACCAAGCCATCATTCCGACAAGGCCCACACTCATCGCCACTGCAGCTCGAGCCACCCCCGGTCCCAGGTCTTTTTGAATCTCCCGACCCGACTGAACGAAACTCAGCGGCACACTCTGCAGCGCATCTTGTTCCGGAATGGCCTTCAGCCAAACAAAGTAGTGAAGGGACTGACCAAAAGCGTAAGCAGAAATCAGACGCCCGCCCCAAACAAAATCAGCTTGAGAAGCCGCCGGAAAAATTCCGCGTATTAGGAAGTCCGGATCAAAACCCCAACCCGAAGGCAGCGCCATCCAAGGAGCGATGGAGTCGACCCCACCCGCTAAAATGTACGTCGTGGCTGCCGTAAAAATTCCGAGCGATACCCAAACCGTGCGGCGCTCTTGAAGACTTTTCGCCGACCGCAACCAAAACATGAACGCTACAAAATGATGAGCAAAAGCCAGTATGCTTAAGGTCCAAAGTGGATAAAACCAAGAGCCAGCAAAGACACCCAGTAAAAGCGCTGCCGACAGAAATACTCGGCGAGGCAGCGCAAAAGAAAAAGCGCCTAGCACCAGAACTAGCGCTAAGACTTCCCATTCATTGGAAAGCGGGATCGGGGTACTCACTCCAGTCAGCCGCAAAATGGAGACGCCAAAGGATGCAGCCGTAAAAAACCAAACCCACTGGCGACCGTTCAGCCCTGAAAGTTTAGGGATGTACCGAAAGCCCGCGAAGAGATGCGGAATGCCCAGTAGGAGCGGCGCCAACGCAATCATCCAAACCGGAGCGACTACCGCCAGAGCGAAGCTCAACGCGCAGGAGAATAAAAAGGAAACGAGCAGACGGTTCGCGCGCGAAACGAAAACCTCGCGAGCAAAATCAAACGAAAGCGTAAAGCGTAAAAGCGAGGCCCGAACCGTATCGAGCCTCGCTAAAACTAAAGTCATGCTTATTTATTTACGCTCACGATGCAAGCCACGTCTTTCGGGCTGCCGTGCTGCTTGCAGGTTACCGTAGCGGAAGCGCTGACAGTCGCTCGTCCATGACGATCATTCTTCGGCCTTTGCTTCGTAACATCTACAATCTTCTGATAAACATTCTCAGCATCTGCACCGTTGACAGTCACTGCATTCTTGTTCGGAATATCGGCCATCGCCGGAGCAGCAAACATCAAAGCCACCAACAAAATAGATTTCTTCATAGGTCCCTCTCTCGTTCCCAGGATCGGGAAACGCAATAATGCGGCGCATTAACAAGAGCGGCCTTTCAACGCAAGTTTTTGAGATTTTATGTACGGAAAAAAACAAAGGGTCCATCAACAAGAGCAAGGGGGGCTTGCCTCTCCTGATGGACCCCTTATCGGAACGGACGACTGACTAAACTACCGAGTCGAAGACCAATTCTATCGGCAGCTTACCTGCAGAGCAGGTCCATTCGACGCGCAGGCTGGAATGATGTAACCTGCGTGTCCAATTTTGCTTGTCATCGTCGCTACAAAGACCAAGCTAGCAAAAACAAGAGTCAATTCCCAGTAACTCTTCATACGAACTCCGGTTCTTGTCTTGCTTTTTGATTCTACGTCGCGGCCCCAGTGGACGCGGCCCAGAATTAAAAATCAGGACATGCGCTAGTTATATCGAGTCACTTCCCTACCGGCCAATGATTTAAAATAATCGGAGATCATTAGAAATTTTGATGATTAAATCCGATTTCCCCCTTCACATTTGATCAGCTTGACTGCCCCCGACAAAGAGGGTAACCCGTCGTTTCTGCTTACTAAAAAACGAATCGGAGAGAATTCATGAGTTTGAGAAAATACGGAGTCTTAGCTGGTCTTATCATCCTGGGAAGTTCGGGAGCACAAGCCAGCGTAATAGATGAAGCGCGCCACTTCATGAACGACGCGGAAGCGAAAATTGAAACTCTCGTCGTGGACTCCGGACGGGCGGACTGGGTGAAATCCACCTACATCACCGACGACACCGAAATTATCGCAGCGAAGGCGAACGAAGCTTGGATCACCAAGACCATGGAGTTCGCAAAGAAATCCATGAAGTATAAAAACGCGAAGCTGCCGGCTGACTTGGAAAGAAAGATGCAGCTTCTGCGAGTGAGTTTTCCATTCGCGGCCCCATCGAACCCCAAGGAAAGTGCGGAACTCACGCGCCTCCTGACCTCCATGGAAGGCACCTACGGCAAAGGCAAATGGTGCAAAGAGCCGGGCAAACCCTGCTTGGATATCACCGAAATTTCAAAAATTATTTCAACCAGCCAAGACCCAAAGGAACTCCTTGCTGCATGGGATGGCTGGCATCAGATCTCGCGCCCCATGAAGAAGGACTACACTCGCTTTGTAGAACTCGCCAACAAGGGGGCTCGTGAGCTGGGCTTTAAAGATACTGGCGACATGTGGAAATCTCAATTCGACATGCCTGCTGATGCTTTCGCAAAGGACGTCGACAGAATTTGGAATCAGGTGAAACCTCTCTATGAATCTTTGCATGCTTACACGCGCAAGAAGCTGCGTGAAAAATACGGTGCTTCTGTGGTGCCAGAAAGCGGCCCAATTCCCGCCCATTTATTGGGAAATCTCTGGGCGCAAGAGTGGAACGCGGTTGCCCCAATTGTTATCCCAGAAGACATGAAACCGGGTGATGACTTGGACGAAGTCATGGCGAAGAACAAAGTCACTCCAGTGCAAATGATGAAATACGGCGAAGGTTTTTTTACTTCACTGGGCCTTCCCTCTTTGCCTGAAAGTTTCTGGACTCGTTCCCAGTTTGTAAAACCTTTGGACCGCGAAGTGGTGTGCCATGCTAGCGCGTGGGACATCGACACCAAAGACGATCTCCGCATCAAGATGTGCATCAAGGGAACGGGCGAAGATTTCGTAACCACCCACCACGAACTAGGTCACACCTTCTATCAGCGCGCTTACAAAGATCAGCCACTCATGTTCCGCGAAGGGGCGAACGATGGTTTCCACGAAGCGATTGGCGACACGGTGGCTCTCTCCATCACGCCTGCTTACTTGCAGAAAGTCGGCTTGATCAGCAAAGTCACCAACGACCCGAAAAAGGATACGGGCCAATTGCTTTCGATGGCGTTGGAGCGCCTCGTATTCTTCCCATTCGGCATCATGATGGACAAGTGGCGTTGGAAAGTTTTCAACGGTGAGATTAAGCCGTCTCAATACAACCAAGCTTGGTGGGATTTGAAACGCGAGTACCAAGGAATTGCTCCCGCTGGGCGCACTCGCACGGAAGCGGATTTCGATCCGGGTGCGAAGTACCACATTCCAGCAAACGTGTCGTACGTCCGCTACTTCGTGGCGCGCGTTCTCCAGTTCCAGTTCCATCAGTCCTTGGCAAAAGCGGCAGGCTGTACGGAGCCTCTGCATCGCTGCTCCATCTATGGCAACGAAAAGGCCGGAAGGATGTTCCGCGAAATGTTGGCCGAAGGTCGCAGTAAACCGTGGCCTGAAACCTTGAAGAAGCTCACCGGTAAAACCGAACTGGATGCCGGCGCCGTCATGGAATATTTTGCGCCGCTCAAGAAGTGGCTCGACGAGCAAAACAAGGGAACAACCGTGGGTTGGGACGCTCAAAAGGGGCCCTCAGAGCACGCCACCGGACGATAAATCCCTTGTCTGGAGACTCAGACTGAGTTAGCTACGCCTCGGTTTTAAACCAGGGGACCCTATGAAAAAGTCTATCGTTCTATTGAGTGTATTGACCGCCATCAGCTTAGTCGGCCTGAATCAAAAATCGTTTTCTCACGAAGCTGAGGAAGAAACGCCCTTCACTGAAGACAATGGCGACGGCTACGGCTGGGATGATGATCGCACCGATGAGAGTGACGACGACTCCGCCCCTGATGATGACTCTATCGAAGCGGAAGGCTTTATCGACGTGGCGAACAAAGGCCCTGGTTCTCAGCCAGGTTACCGTGTCCCGAAGATCAAATGTCGAGGAAACGCAAAACCTCGCTGGTGCCGGAGCAGTTTCCCGGGTCGCAGCAAGTGGTCTTGCAAACCCTGCGGCAAATAGCTTCTTAGGAATCTATTTATATTCCCAGGTCGTGCCCTTGGGGCCATCCTTGATGGCAACACCTTTGGCGAGGAGTTCATCGCGAATGCGATCGCTCTCGGCAAAGTTCTTGGCTTTGCGCGCTTCAAGTCGAGCCTGAATCAGGGATTCAATTTCTTCAGCAGAAGGACGACCGGACGTGTCCTTACCCTCAGAACGAAGGGTGGCAATATCACCGAGCATTTTCTTGGGATCGGCTCGACCTACGCCCAAAACTCCGCCCACATCTTGCTCCATCACCTGAAGCAATGCTTGCGCACCTAACACTGCACTCGGGGTGCTTTCAGCCAGCGGCGTTGCGAGAGTCTTGTTGAATTCGCGAATCAAAGAAAAGAGTTCCCCCAAAACGCCAGGGGTGTTGAAGTCGTTCGCGTAATGGTCATCGATCTTGGTTTTAATCTGTTCTGCATCTGCGACGAAGGAGCCCCACGCACTTTCAGCGCGGAGATCCGGAACAGCCGCCTTCTTTGCTGCAAGCTCTCGGGCCTTGGCCTTTGCTTCGTAGATTCGATGGAGGCTGGTGAGCGCTTGATCAATGGTGCCTTCATCGAAGTCGATGATAGAGCGGTAGTGAACTCCCAATAAAATATAACGAGCAATCTCGCCGCCGTATTTGGTTAGAAACTCGCGCGCTAAAAAGACGTTACCAATGCTCTTGGACATCTTTTCCTTCGAAACAGTGAGGAACGCATGGTGCAGCCAGTATTTGACGAAGGGAGCTTTTTTCGATGCTGCTTCGCTCTGAGCGATTTCGTTTTCGTGGTGAGGAAAAATGAGATCTTCGCCGCCGTGGTGCAGATCGATTTGATCGCCCAACCATCGGCTGGCCATAGCCGAACACTCGATGTGCCAGCCTGGGCGGCCCTTACCCCAGGGACTTTCCCAGAACGGTTCGCCCTCTTTTGCAGGCTTCCAGAGTGAGAAATCAAGTGGGCTCTTTTTCTTATCGCGAACTTCGACACGGATTCCTGCGATCAGGTCCTCGATCGGCTTCCGCGAGAGCTTGCCGTAGGTCGGAAATTTCTCGATAGAAAAGAACACTTCTCCGTCCACCACGTACCCTTGCCCATTGGCGATGATCTTTTGAATCAAGGTAATGATGTCCGGAATATGGGTCGTGACGGTGGTTTTATGAGTGGGCTCTTCCATTCCCGCCACAGCGAAGTCTTTTTCAACTTCTAGCGTGTATTTCTTTGCTACTTCTTCAGCGGGGATCTTTTCTTCTTTGCCGCGATTGATGATTTTGTCGTCCACGTCGGTGTAGTTCCGAACAAAGTTTACGTCGTAACCCACGCGCTTGAAGTATTTGAAAACCATGTCGGCCACAAGGCCGCCACGAAGATTGCCGATGTGAATGAAATTATAAACAGTGGGACCGCAGGAATAGAACCCCACCTTGCCGGGAGTGCGCGGCTCGAAGAGCTCCTTCTTCCCAGTGGTAGTGTTGGTCAGCTTGATGGGCCTGAACGTCTTCATCCAATTCCCGCCATCTGAGTAATCTTTGTGATTCGTTTCTCAACTGCTTCCCGTCCAAGAAGCGGAAGAATGCGCTTCAATTCGCTGCCGTGAGTACGGCCTGTGATGGCAGCACGGATCGGCATGAAGAGCTCTTTGCCCTTCATCCCCGTCAACTGGGCCACTTTCTTCTGCAGAACATCCACATCTTGAGCGGAGAGAGCCGACGGAAGAGCCCCCAATTCCTTCACCAAGGTTTCCACCACGGGCTTGGATTTGGGATTCTTCAAAACAGTCATGGCTTCGTCTTCAATCGTCGGAGTGGTTTCGAAGAAAATTGCCGTAGCAGGTGGCAGATCGCTGAGTAAAGCAACCTCCCCTCGCACGGTATCCACCAAACCCTCGTACCAATCTTTCGAGTGGGCTTTCAGGGCGGCCGCATGACCGGCCTTTTCAAAGAAAGGACGCGCACGCTCGGCGATGTCGCTGAGTGGAAGATGCTTGAGATAGAAAGAATTCATCCAGCTCAGCTTCGTGACATCGAAAACAGCTGGGGCCTTTTGTAGACCACTCAAATTGAAGATCTGCTTCAACTCGTCGAGTGATAAAATTTCGGGATGCCCTGCTTTAGGTTGAAATCCTTTTTCGGGCCACCAACCGAGCAGCACCAAGAAATTCAGCAAGACTTCTGGCAGAAATCCTTTTTCCAGATACTCGTGAACAGAAACGTCGCCACTTCGCTTCGAAAGCTTCTGGCGATCCGAACCCAGCACCATCGCCGTATGCGCGAAGATCGGGGTTTCCCAACCAAAGGCATCGTAGATCATGAGCTGACGAGCCGTATTCGAGAGATGGTCCTCGCCGCGAATGATGTGGGTCATCCCCATCAAGTGGTCGTCGATCACGCAGCAGAAATTGTAGACGGGCATTCCGACCTGAGCATTAGCCGTGCCCGAGTTGCGCTCGGCCTCAGTCGGAGAGCGGGTGATAAAAAAATCGCCGACGGTACCCTCTTTGAATTCAATGTCGCCACGGACTTCGTCCTTCAATTTGTAGTTCTTGTGGTAGGCGCGAAAGCGGAGACCCGCGCGTTCGCCCTTAGCTAAACGAGCCTTCACTTCATCGGCCGGAAGCTTCGAGCAAGTGCCGTCGTAATGGGGAGGGCGTCCGAGCTTCATCGCAGCTTCGCGTTTTTTGGTGAGGAGGTCGTCGGAACAAAAACAGTAGTAAGCCTGATTTTTTTCTAAAAGCTTAACTGCGTGTTCAGCGTAGATGGCGTGGCGCTCGGACTGACGAGTGGGACCTTCGTCGTACTTGAGACCGAGTGCCTCGATGTCTTCTAAAATCATTTTTTCAGATTCGCGGGTGCTGCGAGCCTGGTCGGTATCCTCAATTCGCAAAATGAGTTTGCCGCCGGTCTTCTGGGCGTAAAGCCAATTGAAAAGAAGTGTGCGAGCACCCCCGACGTGGAGATATCCCGTCGGGCTAGGCGCATATCGGACGCGTGTTTTCACGGATCCGACTATAGCTTAGGAAGCAAAAATTGTCTGAATTTCTTGCTCGATGATGTTCTCATCGGTCTGCTTGGCCAAGGAGATTTCCTTCACCAGCAAGCTCTTCGCCTGGTCGAGCATCTTGCGCTCACCGAACGAAAGGTCCTTGCTATGGCGGAGCAAGAACAGGTTGCGGAGCACTTCCGCGATTTCGTACACGGATCCAGTCTTGATCTTCTCCATGTACTCCCGATAGCGACGATTCCAGGTGGTCTGGTCAATCTTCACATCGCGCTTCTTCAAAATTTTGTAGACGGTCGTCACGTCTTTGGTAGAAATAATCGCACGAAGGCCAACGGAGTCCGCGTTGTCAGTCGGAACCATGATGGTCATTTGGTTATCGACGACCTGAAGAACGTAAAACTTCTTCTTCTTACCGCCGACTTCTTTTTCCTCGATGCGCTTGATAACCGCCACGCCGTGCGCGGGATAAACTGCGCTGTCACCGACTTTGAACATTGATGAACTTCCTCCGAAGTAAACCCAGAAATTTGAGCCTCGGGACATTACCACGGACGGCATTTGAAGTCAATTAACCGACGGTAGATAATATCGAATAACTATTTAAAATTTATGGGTTTCTTTCGTGACCACTTCTGTCCGTCCAAAACCCGCATTGGGCGCACGGACTAGAGCAATTAGGGTGCCGAAAACTCATGAACAAGGGGGGTTCAACCCCCGGAGATCTCTGGGGCCTGAATGCACCAGGGGAGTTCGAATCCTAAAAAGCGTCAAACTTCCCCCCACTGCCCAGAAGATCAACACCCCCCAGCGTGGGCAATTTTCGGGTTTCTTCGGGTTTTCGAACACCCTAGAGATCAAGCTACTGCTAATGAGATTTCTGGTCGAGTTCATGTTCGAAAACCCGATGAAACCCGAAAATTGCCCAGAGGCATTGAGAATAGTAGGGAGTGGCGAGAGCAACGATTGACAAATTGTCGCGAAATTTTGGTGGATCAAAAATACCCTCCGACAAATTGTCAGAAGCGATGCGTTAATTTTGAAAATTTCTCTCTGAAATCGCTGGAGTGAGAGCCCATACCATCCCCCACCCTGGCACCGGCCTTGCTTTAGAAACACAACGCCATGGCCAATCGCTTTGACTCGATCAAGGAAAACTTGAAACGAGGTCTCTCTCAAGCAGGAAATACGCTCGCAAAGGGCGCCAAAGCCGTTCCGAAATTCGTCCAAAACCTTCGCCGTAAAAAAAATGACACTTCAACCGATGGAACTTCAGAACCCCGACTCACATCCAGTGAAGGCGGAAGCTTTTTTAACGAAAAAATTCTGAAGCCCTTTGGTCGCAAGATCGAGCAACTCGACCTGCATCAGAAAATCACGAATCTGCTTCCGCAAGATTTGGCAAAGACTTTTCCGCGTACGCTCGATCCAGTGGCGTTGGCGGACTGGACCGGCAAAGCACTACAACGCCAGGGCGCTCGCGTTTACGGAACAGGTCTGACGATTTTACTAAGCAGTTACTTCTTGGCTGATCTCACGGCTTTGATTGTCGAAAAATATATTCCGGAGCCGCCGACGCTTCACACTTTTCGCTCTTTCCGTCCCAAGAATGCGACTAAGAGCATCGACGACTACGCCGTTATTTTTACCCGCAATTTGTTTAATAGCCACGGCCTGATTCCAGGCGATGAAAACTCAAACGTCCCGGGTCGCGACTCCGGCGGGGTCCCGATTCGCACGACGCTTCCGCTGAATTTGATTGGAACGATCATTCTGCGTGACGAACTGAAGTCGATTGCGACCATCGAAGACAAGTCGGCCAATATTGTTTACCCTGTTCGCATTCAAGACGAGATTCCGAGCAAGATTAAAGTCATCGCGATTGAGCCAAACAAAGTAGTGTTCGTCAATCAGAGCACGGGGCGCAGAGAGTTTGTCGATCTTCCTGAAGATCCAACCGCAGCAATAGGTTTAAACTTCCGTACGAAAGTCGCTGCAGCGGGGGATGGAATCAACCGCCTGTCTGAAACTCAGTTTTCTATTCCGCGCACGGAAGTGGAGAAGGCGCTGGCAAATCTTCCGCAAGTTCTGACCCAAGCGCGCGCTATTCCTAATTTTGAAAACGGCGTGGCCAACGGTTATCGCCTCATCCAGATTGTTCCAGGCAGCATCTTCGACAAACTGGGACTGAAAGACAACGATACGATTTGTGGTGTGAACGGCCAATCCATCAACGACCCAGGTGAGGCTTTCCGACAATTTAATGATTTGAAATCTGCGAACCATCTCGACCTTTGTGTAAAGCGAGATGGCAAACAATCGAGTTATTCGTATGACATACCGCCGAGATAAAAAGAGAAACGGCACGAGGACGCTATTATGAATCCAACATCCACGCAGCATTCCTACGAGGAAGAAATTGAAGCCAAGACTCTTTGGAATTGGCTCAAAGTCATCTGTAGCCTCACGGGGCTGATCGGATTACTGGCATTGATTGCATCTTACTCGAGCTGGGCAGCTCCAGGAGGGGCTCAGGTTTCTCCCCCGCCGGGCCCCATGCCAATTCCTTCTCAGATTCGAAATGCTCCGTCCGGGCTTTCTTCGGGCAACAAACCTTTTCCGGCTCAACCCGCACCGGCACCGTTTGCAGCAGGAGCCGGTGATGAAGAAGAGGAAGAAGAAGATTTTGCAGCTCCGAGACAGACCGTGACAGGTGGAGCTGGAATGAGCGCCCCAGCTCGTCCGGCGACGCCCCTTCCGTCTTCAAATAACGTGAAAGTCTCTAAACCTTCCGATCCTGGTGTGGCCTTAGGCGGGTCTGCTGGCGGCGGTATCGTGGGCCACAACGAGGTCCCCTTCTTACACGTCGACACCGACACGGGAGATGGCAGCAAACAAACGGTGACCGACTTCAACTTCCCCGATGCGGACATCATGGACATTGCGAAGGCCCTCGGGAAACTCACGGGCAAAAACTTTATCTTGGATAAGGACGTGAAAGGCCGCATCACGATTATTTCAAATGGCCCGATCACTGTTGGGGATGCGTGGCGCGCGTTCTTGACTGCGTTGGACATCAACCAATTTGCGTTGATTCCGTCGGGCAAATTCATTCGTATTGCTCGTCAGCGCGACGCTCGAGAAAAGCAAATTCCGGCGTACACGGGTGAAACTTCTCCGGATACCGATGCCCTCATCACTCGCGTGATTCCCTTGAAATATTTGAGCTCTGAAGAAGTGACTCGGAACTTGAAGAGCTTCATGCCGCTCAACTCCCGTATTGTTCCCTACGAACAGACCAATACGATTATCGTGACGGACACGGGTGCGAACATTCAGAAGTTAGTGAAGCTCCTCGAAATCTTGGACGTCGAAGGCTACGACGCCGGCATCGAAGTGATTCCGGTAAAATGGGCTTCGGCTGTGGAACTCTCAAAGTTGATCGACACTCTTTTGCCGGGCACTCAAACTCAATCTCCGGGCGGCATGCCTCGCTTCGGAGGTGGTCCGACCGGTTCCCGATTTAGTGCTCGCCGTACAAAAGAAGGGGGTGTCATTAATACGATCATCGGGGATGAACGCACGAATACTTTGATCGTCCACGCCAATAGTAAAGGTGCAGACCAGGTTCGAGAACTTGTGGCTCGTCTTGACCAAAAGCTACCGGCTTCTACCGGTGGCGGACGTGTGCACGTCATCTACTTGCAGTTTGCCGAATCTGAACAGATTGCCAACACTTTGAACAATATCTCGCAGAGCTCGAGCGCGCTGAAGGCGCCCATGATGAACACGCAAGGTGGTACGGGAGTGAACCCGGTTCAGCAAAGCTTGTTTGAAGGTCAAATCAAGATTGCTCCGGACAAGGCGACGAACTCCCTGGTCATTACAGCATCGCCAACGGATTACGTGACGGTTCAGCGTGTGATCAACCGCTTGGATATTCCGAGGGACCAAGTTTACGCAGAAGTCGTGCTCATGGAAGTGTCCATGAACCGCGCGGCGGAGTTCAGCGCCAACCTGATCAGCCCCGGTGGCATTGGCTACATGACCAAGGCCACGGACTTCGCGAACCTCTTGGCTGGCAACTTCACTCAGAACGGATTGATCTTGAGTGGGCGCGCTGGAAAGAACTTCACCATTACACCCCCGGGAACGTCGACTCCGATCACGGTTTCAAGCGTGATGGGATTGGTGAAGATGATTCAAACCTACTCCGGCGCAAACGTTCTGGCGACTCCGCAGATTTTGGCTCTCGACAACACGGAAGCCTCGTTTGAATCGACCGAGAAGATTCCGATTCCGAAAGTGACGGTGGTTCCAAACGGTCCGTCACAAACATCGTTCGACCAATACCCGCTGCCACTTTCGATTAAGATCAAGCCGCAAATCAACAAGATGGCCAACCTGATCAAGATGGACATTACGGTGAAGATCTCGTCGGTCATTCAGCGCGATCTTCCGCAGGCGATTCAAGGCCAGGCGCAGGCGTTCCAAGAACGTTCGAGCGTGACCTCGGTCACTGTTGCAGACAAAGACACCGTCGTTATCGGCGGATTGATGCGTGACAATATCACCGTCAACGAAACCAAGGTTCCGGTCTTGGGCGACATCCCGCTCTTGGGCTGGCTGTTCAAAGCTCGCCAAACCGGGATCGATAAGAGCAATCTGTTGGTCTTCATTACCCCTCACATCATTCGTCCTTACGAGAGAGTGCGCCAGATCTTGGATCGCAAACTCAAGGAACGCGACGAGTTCTTGGAGTCGGGCGCGGGTGGAAACGATCCGCTCCGCAAATATCGGGATCGCATGATTCGTTCACTGCCTGATGCGAAGGAGCTCAGCAATTATCGTCCGAAGAAAGCCATTTCGATCGATGAGGATTATCCAGGCGCAGCTCCCGTGGATCCTGAAACCAATACCAGCAAGCTGAAAGACCAGGGTGGTTTGGGCGGAATTAGCAGCCAAGGTTTGGGCACGAATGCTCCGGCCATTCCGGCAGATCCAGTGTCTATTGCACCGCCGCCGCCTCCTGCACCTCAGTATCAAGGTTACGTGCCCTATCCGCAGCAGGCTCCGCAAGAAATGCAACCGCCCCCGCAACAACCTCAATCCTTTCCTGACGGAGGCTTTCAACAACAGTGAGTAACATGACTCCGACTGCAGCACCGAAAGCGAAGAAGCCGAAACTCGGGGAAATCCTGATGAAGCATACTTCGCTCACCCAGCAACAGCTGGATGAAGCGTTGCTGATCCAGAAAACCGAAGGCGGCCTTCTCGGCGAAGTTCTGGTGAAAAAGAATTTCGTGGCTCCGCATGAAATCATGCGTGCCATCTGTATTCAGATCGGTCTTCCGTTCATCGACGATCTGAAGCCGAACGAAATTGACCCGAAGCTCGTGGAAGGAATCTCGATCAACTACGCCAAGTCGAGAGAGGTTCTACCGATTAAGGTAGAGCAAACTGCGAAGGGTGAAGTTCTGGTCGTTGCGACTTCTGACCCCTTTCACGAAGCCATCTTCGATGACTTGCAAGTTCTTACCGGAAAGCCCATCAAAGTAGTAGTCAGCACCAGCATGCGGCTCGCCGACGCCATCAATAAAGTATACGAGCGCGGCACAGCCAACCTTGTCGGCAAAATCGAAGGCGAGTTCGATGAAACCTACGATCTCGAAGGCCCGATCGACATTCTAGAAGCCACCGAACACGACGCTCCGGTCATTAAATTCGTGAACTCGCTCATCTTCCGTGCGGTGAAAGAAAAGGCTTCCGATATTCACATTGAACCGTTTGAGCGCGAGTTTGTCGTACGCTATCGCATCGACGGGGTGCTTTACGATGTCATTCGTCAACCCAAGCGGGCCCACGCCGCGATCTCTTCGCGTATTAAGGTCATGGGCACCTTGGACATCGCTGAAAAGCGTTTGCCGCAAGACGGTCGTATTAAGATCAAAATTGCAGGCAAGGATATCGATATTCGTCTTTCGACGGTTCCCACGAACTTCGGCGAAAGAATCGTCATGCGTATCTTGGAGCAATCCAGCACCGTGCTTGAGCTCGAGCAACTGGGATTTTCGGAAGCCAGCCGCAAGGTGATTGAGAAGCTCATCTTCCGGAAATACGGCATCATTCTGGTGACCGGTCCTACGGGTAGCGGTAAATCGACCACGCTTTCTGCGTGCTTAGTGAAACTGAATAGCCCCGAGCGCAACATCCTGACTGTCGAAGATCCGATCGAGTATCAGATTCACGGAGTGAACCAAGTACAAGTGAACACGAAGATCGAGCTCACCTTTGCTCGAGCCCTTCGCGCCTTTTTGCGACAAAACCCCGACATCATCATGGTCGGTGAAATTCGTGATAAAGAAACGGCGGAAATTGCTATCAATGCTTCGCTCACCGGTCACATGGTGCTCTCCACCCTTCACACCAACGACGCTGCGGGTGCTGCGACTCGCTTGATCGACATGGGGGTTGAGCCCTTCCTAGTAGCAAGCTCGCTCTTGGGAATTGTTGCTCAGCGCCTGATCCGAAAAGTTTGTAAGGAATGCCGTGAACCCCATACTCCTACTGAATTTGAAATGCAGGAGTTGGCAATGGATCGCATCCCGCCAGGTTCTACTATTTATCGCGCCAAGGGTTGTCCGCGCTGTTCGCAAAGCGGTTACTCGGGTCGAACGGTCATTCACGAACTCTTAGTTGTAGACGATGCAATTCGAACCTTGATCGTGCGGAGCACGGACGCAAACACCATCAAGAAAACGGCGATCGCAGCTGGAATGACCACCTTACGTGAAGACGGCGTGGCCAAAGTTCTTTCCGGCGCTACAACGATCGACGAACTGATGAGGGCGACACACGCCGAGGTGTAATGAATGGCTCCGATTTTTGAGTACGATGCACTTTCAATGGATGGCAAGAGTCGCCGCGGCTTGGTCGAAGCGGAGAACTCTAAAGCTGCGCGCCTCAAGCTCAAGAAGCAAGGTCTGACGGTCACGGGCATCCATGAAAAGAACGCGGCTAAGCCGGGCGCGGCTGCCGGCGGCGTTCCCTTTCTTTCTGGAAGAGTGAGCCAACAAGACGTCGCCATGATGACCCGCCAGTTGGCTAGCCTCATTAAAGCCAATATTCCCCTCGTTGAAGCACTGAATGCTTTGGTGGAGCAGATGGAAAAGCCCACACTGAAGGTGATTCTTGCTCAGGTCCGCCAAGATGTGAACGAAGGGTCGAGCTTGGCAAAGGCGTTGGTGAAGCACCCGAAGGCCTTCGACAACATTTTTGTGAACATGGTGGAAGCGGGTGAAAGCTCCGGTACCCTGGGACTCGTCATGCTTCGCCTGGCGGAACTGAAGGAAGCCCAGATGCGCCTGCGTGGCAAAGTGATCAGCGGGATGACTTATCCGGTATTAATGATGGGCATTGCAGGCATTCTGTTGATTGCCATCTTTGCCTTCGTCATTCCCCAGCTCGCCAAAGTCTTTGAGTCGATGAACAAACCCATTCCGCCCATGACCAAGATGCTCATGAACACGAGCGACTTCGTCATCAACTATTGGTACATCTTATTGGCCGCCACGATCATTGGCCTCAGCTCTTTCAGAAGCTACATCAAATCGGCTGTAGGTCGGCCCAAGTGGGATGCCTTCAAGCTGCGCGCTCCCCTCTTTGGCCCGCTCATTCGACTCATTGCTATGACTCGCTTTTCAGGCACAATGGCGACGCTCTTAGGCAGCGGTGTGCCGATTCTTTCGGCCATGGCCATTTCAAAAAACCTTGTGGAAAGCATACCGATCGCCAATGCGATTCAAAATGCTCGCGAAAATATTACAGAAGGGCAATCGATTGCGGATCCGCTCAAGAAGAGCGGAGAATTCCCTCCGATGGTGATTCATATGATCACCATTGGGGAGAAGACCGGGGAACTCCCCGACATGCTCTCGAACGTGGCGGAAGTGATCGAAGAGCAGGTCAACGCCAGGATCGAACGCATGACGTCCCTTCTGGAACCGATGATGATCATTTTCATGGGCATCATCGTGGGATTTATTGTCATCGCAATCTTCGTACCGCTACTAGACATGAGTGATATTAAATAAAGGAGAAATAAAATGTCCGTACTTAGTAATACAGAACGTAAAGAAGAAGGGTTCACCTTGATCGAAATGGTCATCGTGATCACCTTGATCGGCTTCGTGGCCACCTTCGCGGGGCTGCAAATCATGAACCGATTCAACAAAGCAAAGATCGATAGCACGAAGATCCAGATGCGCCAGCTTGGCGTCGTGTTGGATGACTTCAATCGCGAGTGCGGATTCTATCCTTCCACCGAGCAGGGTTTGCAGGCATTGGTCACCAAACCGCAAATGCCGCCGGAGTGTAAGGCTTACGATCCGAAGGGCTATATTTCCTCCGGAAAACTTCCCAAAGATGCTTGGGGAAACGAATTCAATTTCGAATCGGACGGACAGAAGTACGTCATCATCTCGCTCGGCGCGGATAACCGCGCTGGTGGTGAAGGCAATAACGCCGACATCCGTTCGGACGCTTTGGAGTAATGAATGAAACTGGTGGTCGATCATCCCGAAAAGGGCTTCTCATTGATCGAAATGGTCGTTGTAGTTGCCCTCATCGGGATGATCACCGTCATCGCTATTCCTCAAATCAACAGCTATACAAAAATCTCACTCAATTCGACGGCTCGAGAAATGGCTTCCACAGTCAAGGAAGCCTACAACGGAGCTGTCATGCTCGGAAAAGTTCATCGCCTGGTCTATGACTTTAAAAATGGCGAATATTGGGCTGAGCGTGGCCCGGCCACCGTTCTTCTGGACACGAATGAATCTTTAGAAAAAGAAGAGATCCGGAAAAAATTCGCATCTCTGAGCGAAAAAAAGCCTGCCTCGGTTTTCTCTCTCGATAAAACTATCAATCGAAAAAAGAACGCCCTACCTCGCGGTGTGGAATTCGAAGACATCATCACGGAACAAGGCAAGGAGCCCGTTAAAAACGGCATCGCTTACACTCACTTCTTTCCACACGGAATGACGGAACAAACCATCATTCACTTAAAAGATAATGCTGATCACAAAATGACTTTGGTGATTTCGCCCTTACTTGGAAGAACCCAAGTCTTTCAACGTTACGTCGGACCGGAGGAGGCCTATGGACCGAAGTAAGCCCTCCCTCCTCCATTCGAACGAAGGCTTCACTCTCTTGGAAACGATGATTGCCGTTTCCATCATGCTCGTGGCTTTTGCTGCCATCATGATGGTGCAATCTTCCAGCATCACCACCACGATCAAAGGGAAGAACGCCAACATCGTCGGCATGCTCGTAGAGAAAACCATGATTGAGACCGAGCAGCTGGTTGAAGGCAAAACCTTCGAAGAAATTAAGACGGAAGATTCGGGCGAATACGCCGCTCCTTATCAAGAATACAAGTGGACGCGAAAAATCAAGGAAGTGGAATTCCCGAGCTTAGAACTTCCCGCAAGTCCCGATGGCGGGGAGACCGAAGGCATCAATAAAATCACACGCCTCATTACAACTTTTCTCTCAAAAGCGATTCGAGAAATCACCGTCACTATTTCTTGGAAGCGTGCGGACAAGGAACAGAGTTTTGCAATTACGACTTACTGGGTGAACTTAAACCATGAACTTTCGCCGGCTGAACAGCAATAATCTCCGCGAAGGCGGAACCGAGGGTTTTACGTTGATCGAAATCTTGATTTCGATCTTCTTGCTCGTCCTCATTACCATCAGCATCTCGAAGGCCATCAACAGCACGTTTCGCTTGCGCGATCGCCTGAAAACCCAAGGCGAATTTTATAATGAGATTCGCTTAGCCATGGGAATTTTGAACCGAGATCTGACACTTCTCTATTCCCCTCAAATGAGCCTGCCTCCGGATAAAAAAACCGCGACCGATCCCAATGCCCCCCCCCCGGTTCCAGGAACTCAGCCCGCTCAACCCGTCGATGCAGACTTTCAGGCGCTACTTTCCAGCGACGATGGGCGGGTCAACGACTTCTGGGGAATTCCAGTCGACAAAACAGGTCTCAAGCCCTCCCGCTTTCAAGGCTCTGTCGATAAAATGAGCTTCGTTACGATTTCCAACATGCGCATCTATAAAGAGGCACCAGAGTCCGAGTTTTCTAAGGTGACCTACACTTTGGAAGACGATCGGTCGAATCCGGACCTACAGGGCGCAAAGATGCTGGTGAAGTCCTACAACACTCACGCCTTTGAAGACGACGACGGAAGAAAAGAAAACATTCGAAGTTATCCGCTCCTCCGCGGCATCACGAAGATTCAATTCAAATATTGTCGGCAGAAGCAAGAGTTCTGCGTCGAAAGCTGGGACAGTGAACGCGGTGATTTTAAGGCCACACTCCCGACCTTTCCTGAAGTGATTCAGGTCATATTAGAAGTCAAAGGCACCGACCAATTGATGTTTGAAGGAACCTACTGGATGAAACCAGAGATTCCACTTTGGGGGATCGATGCCAGCTCCTAAGAAACCCCCGATGAATGAGTCTGGCGAATCTTCAGGCATTGCACTCTTCTTAGTGATTGCAGCGATGACCATGCTCGCCGTGCTCGTCACGGAATTTACTTACGTCACTCAGGTGAACTCGCGCCTTGCTTACGATGGCCTCGACCAAATCCGTGCGCACTATGTCGCAAAGAGTGCTCTCAAAATTTCGCTCCTGCGTTTGAAAGCTTACAAGTCGGCCAAAGGAATGATGGGACAGGGCGGAGGCGCTGGAGCAGCAGTCGGTGCCGCCATGGGAATCACGCCTGGAATGCTCGACAAGATTTGGAGCTTCCCATTTATCTACCCGTTCCCAGAACTGCCCGGCATGACGATGACTCAAAAAGATTCTCTGAAAAAATTTCAGAAAGAATCCGGCCTACCTGGAAAATTCACAGCCAATATTGATTCTGAGTCTTCGAAGTACAATCTGAACTCGCTTCTTCAGGCTTACGTGCCGGCACAGCCTCCACCCCCTCCCGCACCCGGCACCAATCCCAATCCTAATCCGACTCCCGCACCCACCCCTAGCCCTTCGGCATCCTCAGATCCCAAGGCCCAGCAAGAGAGCTTAGGTCAGTTCCTTTCCGACATCATGAAGAACCGATTTGAAACGGACCAGGACTTTGCAGTGGAGTACCGAGACTTTCGAATTGAGGAGCTCGTCGACAATATTATCGCGTGGGTCGATCGGACGTACCAAGCTCGCCCCAGTGGAGCGGCTATCGACTACAAGCCCAAGAAAGCGCCCTTCTACTCGCTCAGCGAACTTCACATGATTCCGAAAATGGACGACAAGCTTTACGATCTCTTCTCACCCAACTTAACGGTGCTCCCCACCTCCGGGATCAACGTCAACAAAGTGAATAAAGTGACATTAATGGCGCTCGTCACTGGAATGACGAAAGACGAGGCCGACCTCTTCTTCAAATTCAGGGATGCCACGGATCAGGACAACCTTTTCAAGGAAACAGAAAACTTTTTCAAATACCTCCAACAAAACGTGGCCAGCTTTCACAACAGCTCGTCAGAGATCAACACCTATAAAGAGAATTTAAAGAAGCGCGGAATCGTTTTTATCGTGGAAGAAACCAGTTTCAAAGTGACCGTTCAGGCCCAGGTGGGAAATGCCACTCGCCTGATCGAAGCGTGGGTGAACTTCGAGGAATCGGCAAACCCGAACCCCGGCAGCGGTGGAAATCCTCAGCCGGGAACGAACCCGACACCGGTTCCAACCCCTACGCCTATCACTTCGAACACCAACCCCCTGGAGCCGAAAAAAAACAGCCCGGGGCTGAAAATTACTTACATGCGGATGCTATGATGGAGACTCTATGCGAATCTTAGGAATCGACTTAGGAAGCACCAGCGTCAAAGCAGTGGATTTTGACTCTTCCTTCGGGCGCTACGAAATTCGAGATTATTACGAACAAAAGGTTCCCACCGGTGGAACTCATGCGGAAGCCTTAAAGACTCTGCTGGCAGCGCTTCCTCGAACTCCCGACAAAGTCGCCCTCTGCTTGCCTGCGGGAAAAATGACTTTCCGCAATCTGGCGCTTCCCACTCGCGACAAAAAGAAAATCCAAGCCAGCATTGGTTTTGAACTCGAAGATGACCTGCCGTTTTCCCTCGATGATGCGGCCTTCGACTACTCCGTTCTTTCTACTGCCGGACAAACCAGCCAGGTTCACGCCACCGCTACGCTAGGAAAATACATCGAGGAACTTTTCGCCGTTTGCACTGCGGCCGGAATCGATCCGGACATGATCACGACCGAAGCGTGGGCGTACCGCACCCTCTTCAACAAAATTATCAGCGCTCCGACGCAGGAAAAGCCGGTGCTCTTCGTTCAGATTGGTCACGAACACACCACCTTCTACATTCACAAAAAGGGTATTCCGGTGATGTGCCGCCAAGTGCTTTGGGGCGGTCGCGACGTCACTTTGGCCCTCGGACAAAAGTACAGCGTACCCATCGACCAAGCGGAAGTGACCAAAACAGCGCACGGCTTCGTCATTCCCCAATCTCAGCGCGAGCAAGCCACGGCTGAACAAGTGCAGTTTTCAGCTACCTTATTGGAACCCCTTTCAGAATTGCTCTGGCATCTGAAACAAGCGCGTCTGACCTGTAAGAATCAAACCCAGGACAACTTGAGCGCTATCTACTTAGGCGGGGGAACTTCGTTACTCCCTGGCTTGGCACAGGTGATTGAAGAAGAACTTCAACTTCCCACTCAACTCCTGCATCCCCTCAGCTCCCTTTCAGCGGCGGGAGTTCGCTACTCGGAACTGACTGACGCGAACTTCGTTCTGGCTGCTTCCGTTGGACTCTGCCTTGCAGGAAGCGAACGATCCACCTCGATCAACTTACGCAAGGGTGGGTTCTTGAAGCGAACCAAATCCAAGCAGATGGATCTCAAGGCACTTCGAGCTCCGCTCACTGCAGCCGGAGTAGTGACTTTTTCGCTCGCACTCAGCTTGATGATTCAAAGCAGCGTCTATAAATCTCGAATTCAAGAAACCGACACGCAGGTCGAGAAGGCGCTGAAAGGGTTCTTCGGCCAGATTTCTTCTGGCGCCGTTCGCACCTATCTTTCGGATATCGACAAGCTCCGCACCACCATAAATAAGGAACTCACGCGCCAACGGGAATTGGCCCGCCTCCTAGGCCCGAACCCAAAAACGCCGCTCAATTTCGTGAAGGATCTCTCAGAGTCCATTCCGAAAGACACAGTGGTGGATCTGATTCAAACTCAAATCGGTGCGTCTGCGAGCAGCACGCCCTTTACTCAAATTACCGACAACACGGCGAGCCTGACCTTTGTGATTTCAAGCCCGCAAGTGGCTGAAAAGCTCGCAAGCATTCTCGGTAAGAAACTAGGGAAGGTCGAACGCTCCAAGATGGAAGAATTCATTCCGCCTGGAACGAACGAAAAGAAATGGAAGATCACCTTCAGCGGGAAACCCACGGAGGACTCTTATGGCCGATAGTAAATTTGCAAAAATAGGCGAACTCTATTCTCAGGTGATTGAAAGAATCACTGAGCAGGCTTGGTTTCAGCAAATCAAAGCCAAGTGGGATGAGCTCGATCACCAAAGCAAAACCTACGTCAAATACGCTGCATGGACCGGATCGATCCTCTTGATTTTCTTTGTAGTCCTCAGCTCGATTTGGAATGTTTACAGTTTGAAGCGCGACCTTTCTGACAAAGCGGACCTTCTGTCGCTGCTTCAAAATGCGAACGATGAAATTCGCGGACTGAGAGAGGCGACTCCCGCGCTATCAAATATAGCCCCCACCCTTCCTTCAGGTAGCAAAGGGGCAGCGACAAACGACAAGCAGGCGGAACCGTGGAGAGGCTTTATTGAAACCATTGCCGGAAATGCAGGCATTGATAAAGCCAATCTCAACTACGGTACGGAAAAAACTCAGAAGCAGAGCGACGTCATTGAAGAGACGGTGGTAGACCTGGCTCTAAAAGCGGTCAGTATCAAACAGGTCGTACGCTTTGCGTTTCAATTAGAGAATGCTGCTCGCCCCATCAAGCTTCGAAACTTAACCATCGACACGAAGGCGGATCCACAAGGCTACATGGACGCCACCCTTGCGGTTTCAGCTTTTGCCTTTAAGGCGAAGAAGTAGGTGAACCATGGAAAACATTAGCGCAGAACTGCCAGGAAATATTGGAACGGACTCGGCGATCATACCCCCTCCACCAGAAGCGTCCATGATCACCAAGGTGATGCGCAAAGCGGGATGGATTGGGTTCGCTGTTTTCTTTCTAGTCTTCTTTACAGTTCTCAAGATTCCGGAAGCTCGCTTAAAGAATTTTATTCAAGGAACACTCGCGTCTGAGTTGGCTGCTTCCGGGATTTCCATGACTTCGGCAAGCTCATCACTTTCCATGGCCTTTGGCTTGAAGTTTAAAATGAAGGAAGTGAACCTCATGCTTGCGGATTCTCCGAATCCCATCAAGCTGAGCGAGCTGAGCTTTTCTCCATCCATCTTTCCACTCTTGGTAGGAAAATTTGGCGGCACACTGGTGGCGTATCAGGGCAAGAGCAAGCTCTGGCTCTCGTTCACCACATCGACCAACCCCACCTCTCCTTACACCAACCTGTCCTTCGAAGCCGATGAGATCGATGTCGGCAAAACGGGAATTCTTGCAGCGTTAGCGCAGATTCAAGGATCTGGAGTGATCCACGGATCCGGAAATATCAAAGGCGATTTTACCAAACCGTCCTCCCTGGAAGGAAAGATTGATCTCAAACTTTCGAAGGTTTTGATTGATCAGCAAGCGGTTTCTGGATTTGCCATTCCCCGCCTCACGGTTTCAGAGGGTTTCATCGAAGGAAACTTCGCGGCCAGTAAACTTACCGCTACAAAAGTATCGTTGGGAAAGAATGCAGAAGACGACCTGAAGGGAACTGTCACCGGAGATCTGAGTCTGGGCCAACGCTGGGACATGAGCTCCTACAATCTGAAGATCAAGTTCTCACTCTCTGAAAAAGTCCTTCAGGCATTTGCCATTCTCGACGCAATCCTGGGGTCCTTTAAACAAGCCGATGGAAGCTACGGTTTGACCCTCACTGGCCCCTTCACTGCGCCTTTGCCCGGACCGCTTTGAGATTTTCGAAATCTGTGAGAAGCATGGGCCATGCCCATGGACTTTGAAACCAGCCTTTCGACTTTCCTCGACCGTCGACTGGGCACCACAACCCCGGACAATTTGGCGCAGTCCCTGCGCTATAGCTTGCTAGCTCCAGGAAAGCGCATCCGCCCGCGCCTGGCCATTGCCTCGGGCCAGATGCTAGGACTCCATGAAAGCGCCGCGTACGCCGCTGGTGCCGCCATTGAGATGATTCATTGCTTTACGCTGATCCACGATGACTTACCCTGCATGGACGATGATGACTTTCGTCGGGGCCAGCCTTCGAATCATAAAAAATTTGGCGAGGCGACTGCACTCCTGGCGGGCGACGCGCTCCTATCCATGGCCTTTGAAACTTTCCTGGAAGCACAAAACTTTGTAGACCCCCGCCATCTAGCGGCGGGAATGTCTCGCCTGCTTCATGCCATCGGCCCTCAAGGGGTGATTGGTGGCCAGGCAGCGGAATCGCTTCTGACATCGCACTCCACCTTAGAAGAACTCCACTTCATGCACGCTCGCAAAACGGGGGCGCTCTTTGAAGCAGCTCTTCTGATCCCCAAAGATCTGACAGGCGGGTATTCGGATAAAAACCTTCCAGATGAGCTCGACCTCTTTGCCAAGGAATTGGGAAGTGCCTTCCAAGTAGCGGATGATTTGGACGACGCCCATCAAGACGCCAAGGTGGGCCAACCGCCGACCAGCATCTTAAGTTATATGAGCGAAGAAGAAGCTCGTTCCACCCACTTTCGTCAACTGACCCAAGCCTGTGCCAGCCTGAAGAGCCGGTGGCAGGCCCGCTCCCAACCCCTCATCGAAATCGCGGAAGAAGTCCTGAAAGTCCTCGGCAAGTCTCTCTAATTTGGGTAATTTAGGGGGACATGAAACAAGGCCGCTCTAAAAAGAAGCGTTTTTTGTGGATTACTGATCCATGGGACACCCTGGATCACCCTCACGACACCACTCTTCGTCTGGCTCAAGAAGCTCTGGCCCAAGGCCATGAGAGCTGGTGGACCGCAGCAAACACCCTTCACCTCGAGGAAGGCAACGTTCGCGCCCACATCCAACAACTTTTTGAAATTCCCTTCGCTCCCCAGGCCGATGACGTCCGAATGGGAGAGACCCTAGTGAGCCATGCCGTGGATGAGTTTGACTCCGTTCATTATCGGGTGGACCCGCCAGTGGATCTGACGTACCTCCACAATCTTCACATCCTGAGTTTTGCGCGCACCGAGGTGATCAACCCGCCCTTCGCTCTTTTTGTGACCAATGAAAAGCTGGAGGCTCTCACTCTGGGGAAGGATGGCGAGTTTGCTCCCCCCACGCTGGTGGCTTCAGGGCTGGAAGACCTCCAGGAATTTGGGGATCGGCACGGAAAGACCATTCTGAAGCCTTTGAATCAGGCCCAGAGCAAGGGGATCTCGGTCCTAGACTGGTCGAATCCAGGAGATTCCGATTCCGCTCGCTCTGCCCTTGCGAGTCTCACGGACGATTTCACCCAACCCGTTCTGCTTCAGAAATTTTTGAAGGGAGTTCAGGACAAGGGGGAACTTCGCCTGTGGTTCTTGGATGGAAAACTTCTCGCGTCGGCCCGAAAGGTTCCAAAAATGGGGGAAGCCATTATCAATATGGACCGGGGTTCCACTTTGGTGGAAGGAAAACCTCAGGGAAAAGAGCTCGAGCTCGTGAAGGTCATCGGCAAGCGCCTGAAAGATTTAAAGGTTCGCCTCGCCGCTGTGGACTTGATTGACGGGTTGGTCACGGATTTCAACATCACGAGCCCCGGATTGCTCATTCAGATGGAAAAATTGGCTGGAGAAAATCTGGCACAAAAGATTATCCGGGCACTCGCTGTTTAACTACGGAAAAGCCCTTCTACCGTCTCTATGTAAGTTTGCAAAAGAAGTATAAATCTGTTAGTTTTTTATCCGAATGAATTGCCGACCCATACTTCCTTATTTGGCCGTCTTGGCTTGCACCTTAGTTTTTTCATCTCCGACTCAAGCCGACATGATCCTGACCGAAACGACCGTCTTTACGCGGTTTGCTTGGGATAGGAATCTGCCTGAACTCGTCGACATGAATGCAGGTGAACTCGTTTTGAACCTCTGCGCTACAGACCAGGGCGTTCCCACGACCTGTCGAAACGGTGACAAAGGCACGCTCACTTTGAAGGTTTGCCAACGGGATACGCGCCTCCCTTTTCCGGATACGAAGCCCTGCGAAGGTGGTGGCGTGCTGAAACTTGCACCCCCTTTTCAACTTCCTCTCAACGATCATCAACACACGGACTGTAAGGAAGAGTTTGCTCTCGCGACTTGGAACGATCCCGTCTCGCCAATCTACAGCCGAGAAGAAGTTCAAATCTTAGATAAGACGGATTCCGTCTGCCAGCCGCCCCATGCAGCACCGAATGACCCGCAGGTTTCGGTTCGCCTCACCCTGACCTATCGAGATGGAAGTGGAAACATGGTTCAGACGTCGTCTGAACTCCAGGGCCCGAGCTTAAAAAAGCTGATTCCTGCTACGCCGGCAGCCCCATCACCACTGAAAAATTTTGCCAGCGTCCAATAGGCCCTGCAGTTCTTTTGCGGCGCTGTGAATCTTCTGAATCTCTTCGGTAGACTGTCGGGAGTACCGACTCAACTCAAAAGTCTGATCCACCAATGGCTGAATCGGATCGTCAATGGGCGTATCCAGATTGAGCATCGGCTGAGTCTCTAGAACTTCTTCTTGGTTCACCAATGCTTCAATCGAAGTCTGTGAGTTTTTTTCAACCGAAGGCTGTTCGTCTTGCGGATCCTGTCGCATCTTACGGATTTCACCCGAGCGACGCATTTCGCGCATTCGGCGACGTGCGCCTTCGATGGAATAGCGCTCGCGATACAACAGGTGCTTGATCAGCAAAATCGATTCTACGTCTGTACGTTTGTAAACCCGTTGACCTGTGTTGGATTTGGTTGGTGAGATCATGGGAAATTCTGTTTCCCAATAGCGCAGAACGTGGGGTTTTACGCCGGCTAGATCTGCTACATCACCAATTCTGAAAAATAACTTATCTGGAATCTGAGAAAACTGAATATGAGGCTCTAAATCCATGCGCCTTTTTTCTCCTTAATTGTCGTCGTCGTCATCGTCTTCAAGATCTTTAGCGTTGCTGGGCTTAATCGGCTTGCCTTCCAGCGCGCTATTGACCTCTGCTCGCAATACTTGCGAGGGACGAAAGGTCGTTACCTTTCTTGCTGAGATTTCAATGGTCTCTCCGGTTTGCGGATTTCTTCCGATACGGGAACGCTTTTCGCGAACCACGAAATTTCCGAATCCCGAGATTTTAATTTTCTGACTTTGAGCGAGAGTGGTTTTGATGGTTTCGAAAACCAATTCCACTAAGTCCGCTGCTTCTTTTTTGGAAAATCCTACTTTTTCGTAAAGCGCTTCAACGATATCTGCTTTGGTCATCGCCACGGATTCAATCTCCTATGTATGGAGCGCTATCCTCGGAGTTCGGCGCCGAGCTCTTTCTGCCATGCTTGAACGATCTGGGCAGAGACTGCTTCGGTTTCCGACTCTTGCAAACTGCGCCCTTCTGCATAAAAGATAACCCGTACTGCGATACTTGTCATCCCCTGTTGAACCTGGGAACCCTTGTAAACATCGAAAATCCTTGCAACCTTTGCCAACGGGCGCCCCGTCTTTAACGCGATCTGCACAATCCGGTCAGCAGTCACCTCTTCTTTGACGACTAGCGCAAAATCTCTCTCCATCGGGGGAAACTCGGGCCAAGGCTTGAAATGCGTCGGCTCGTGCGGGGGACGACTCAAGGCCGCAATGGCCTCCCAGTCGAGCTCGGCGATCCAAAGAGGCGCCCTGAGCTTGAGTGCTCGAGCTCTTGCAGGATGAAGAAGCCCGAGAAAACCAGCCGATCCCTGCCCCGCCAAAATTTCGACACTCTTGCCGGGATGAACCCATCCGCGCACCGATTCGGCCGTGCGATCGGAAAGGGGCATGTACCGTACGCCCTTTGCGCCAAGACGCGTAAGAAATCCGTCTACGACCGAGCGAAGGTCAGAAAAATCGACGTCTTTTAAATCATTTTTCAGGGCGGACTTAAAACCCGGACCGGAAAGAACCAATCCGAGCTTCCACTTCTCTTCCACTGTGGTCTGCATTTCTCCCTGAGCCACAACCGCTTGGGCCGAAGTAAACGTCGGACCCATTTCAAAAAGTCGAATCGACAGGGGCTCAGAACCGAAGTGGTGTCGCGCATTTTCCTGCGCTTGCGAAATCAAACCCGGAAGAAGCGATGGCACCATGTACTCAAATTCTTCGCTGAGCGGGTTCACCACTTTCACGCTCGAAGAAAGTCCAAACTCTTTCAACCGCGCCATGCTGGTGAAACCATAGTTCACCGTTTCGTAGAGGCCTTCTTCTGCGAGTAAGCGCTTGGCCTTCAGATTGAGATCGTAACGTTGGCGAAAAGGATCCGAGGAACCAATCGTCGGAGCAGAAGTAAGCACTGGAATGGTCGAAGGGATTTTGTCGTAGCCCACCGTTCGCGCCACTTCTTCTGCCAAATCTTCTTTGATGTTGAGATCGAGGCGATACGGAGGAGGAGAAATCTTCCAAGCACCACTGCCCTTTTGAACGCCACACTCTAAAGACACGAAAACTTTTTCGAGTTCTTTTTCCGGAACAGTGAAACCCAAAAAGCGCGCGAAGTAATCGGGCTCGACCAGAATCAGACGCGGAGCTGATTTCTTCGACGGATCCCGGGAAGCAAGCGCCGCTGAGGAGCAGCCGGTAGCCTTCCCTCCCGCGGTTTTCAAAATCACCTGCGCCAATCGCACGATCGCCACCCGAACCATCGTCGGATCCACACCGCGCTCGAAGCGATGGGCCGCTTCAGTTTTACGCTGATGCTTAGTAGAAGCTCGGCGCACCAACCCCGGCGCAAACTCGGCAGCTTCTAAGAAAAGTTTTTTGGTCGCATCGGAAACTTCAGAGTTTCCTCCGCCCATCACACCCGCTAAACCGACACCTTTTTTCCCATCACTAATGACGAGTTCAAAACCCTGCATCTCGGCAGTCTGACCATCGAGCAGCGGAATCTTCTCGCCCTTCTGAGCGGGACGCACCTTCAGCAGCTTGCCTTCAATCTTGTCCGCATCGTAGGCATGCATGGGCTGGCCTAATTCGAGCATGACCAAATTCGTAGCATCCACGACGTTATTAATGGAACGCTGACCCAATCCCTCGAGACGTCGCACCATCCAGCTGGGAGACGGACCAATCTTCACACCATCAATGGCAATGCCGTAGAACTGTGGGCTCGACTCTCCCGCTTCTAACTTTACCGCAATCGGCGCAGCTGGCAGCTCGAGGAGCTTCAACTCCGGCATTTTGTATTTCAGTTTCGAATGCAGAGCCGCAGCTACTTCCCGCGCGACACCCAGGTGCGACAAACAATCTGCGCGATTGGCGGTGAGCTTCAAGGTAAAAATCACATCGTCCAAGCCGAGCGCCTCTGCAAGCGGTCTTCCGAGTGGAGTACTTTCCGGCAGAATGAGAATTCCATCAGACTTCTCTTTAAACTTCAGCTCTTCTTCTGAGCAGAGCATGCCGTTGGAAACCACGCCGCGAATCTTGCTTTGAGCAATGGCCATTCCATTGGGAAGCTGTGCACCGACCATGGCCAGCGCGACTTTGTCGCCCGACTTCATGTTCTGCGCACCGCAGACGATTTCCAGCGGATCACCCTTACCGATGGTCACCTTACAGAGGCTCAAGCGATCGGAGTCGGGATGCTTGTTGCGAACCACAATCTGAGCTGTAATTACTTTTTCCAAACCCTGGGCGAGAGGCCGAACTTCTTCAACCTCCAAGCCGCGATGGGTGAGCAAATCGGCGAGCTTCTGCGGGGTTTCTACCCCGCTCAGATCCACCATTTCGCCTAGCCATTTCCAAGAAATCTTCATACTAAAATTGACTCAAGAATCGTTGATCGCCCTGAACCATCAGACGCAAATCTGGGATCTGATGAAGCAGCATTGCAATTCGTTCAATACCCATTCCAAAAGCAAAGCCTGTGACGTCCGTGCCATAGCCCGCCAACTCAAAAAGTTTGGGATGGACCATTCCGCAGCCCAAAATTTCTAACCACCCCGAGCCTCGACAAACAGTGCAAGAATCTTTCGGAGTTCCTTTACACTTGAAGCAACTCACATCCACTTCAGCACCGGGCTCGACGAATGGAAAATAACTGGGACGCATTCGGACTTGGGACTCTTTGCCGAAAATTTCTTTCGCAAAGAAATCGAGAGTGCCTTTCAGGTCGCTCATGCGAACATCTTTATCGACCCACAGCCCTTCGATCTGGTGAAACATCGGCAAGTGGGTGGCGTCGTAATCGCAGCGGTAAACAGAACCCGGACAAAGAATTCGAAGCGGCCATTTTTTTCCGCGCATCGCGCGCATCTGCACTGACGAAGTGTGTGTACGAAGCACTACCTCGGGACCAAGAAAAAAAGTATCCTGCATGTCACGAGCAGGATGATCCTTGGGAATATTCACAGCTTCGAAGTTTAAAAACTCGGTTTCCGCAATGGGTCCCGTCATCACATCAAACCCGATACGCCCCAATACTTCGACAATGCGCTGAGTGACGCTCGTAATGGGATGCAGACTTCCGCGATGAGGAACGCGTCCCGGCACGGTCGTATCGATTTTCTCAGATTTAAGTTGCTGAGAAAGAACCTCGCCCTCGAGCTGAGTCTTTCTCTCCTGCAGAGCTGCTTCGATCTGTTGCTTCCATTGATTGGCGACAGCACCGATCTTCGGGCGCTCTTCAGCAGAAACACTGCCCAGCGCCTTCAGCACTTCGCTGAGCGACCCCTTCTTTCCCAAAACCCGAATACGGATTTCCTCGAGCTGCTCAAGAGTGCGCGCACTCCCTGCTTCTTTTAAGGTTTCTTTACCGATGGATTCGAGTTTCGGGATCATAGTGAGACACCCGACCCGATCTTAACTCGGGTCTCAGCTCGCTGGAGCGAGGGAACGTACTTCGTTGACGATTGCAGCGAAGATCTTGGGTTCACGGATAGCGATATCCGAGAGCACCTTCCGATCGAGCTTCACTTGAGCCTTGGTCAATGCCGAAATCAAACGGCTGTAGCTGATGTCGTTGAGACCTGCTGCTGCCGAAAGACGAGCAATCCAAAGCTGGCGGAACTCGCGCTTCTTTACGCGACGATCGCGATAGGCATAAATCCCTGCGCGGTCGACTGCTTCTGAAGTTCTGCGAATTTTATTCTTACGGCCGAGGACAAAACCTTCAGCCTTTTTGAGAATTTTATTATGACGGCGTCTGCGTTTAAAACCACGTTTTGCGCGAGGCATACTAACTCCTTACTGCGATCCGTAGGGCATGCACTTTTGAATGTGCTTCATATCGCCCTCGAAAAGATATCCACCTGCACGCTTACCTAACTTGTCTATGGAGCTTTTGTTGCCCATGTTGTGGCGCTTGCCGGTACGTTTAAATTTAATTTTGCCAGTTGCGGTGAAACTAAATCGCTTAGCAGCCGCTTTTTTCGTTTTAATCTTCATTATCGTCCTCTTGGCGAGGGGCCAACCTACTCTAGAATTCCTGATTGAGTCAAGGAAAGTAGCAGTTAAGAATTCTTAATTCTTAGGATTTCTAGGCCTTGGGTTTCGGAATCGGCGGAGGCTTCGGACCTGAAATCGGCGCAGCTACTGCGCCCTTCTTCCCGGCCTGACCCGGAGCCAATACCATGATGAGCTTCTTGCCTTCAAGCTTCGGGGGCGCCTCTACCATGCCCACGTCTTTGACGATCTCAGCGAGCTCCTTCATGATCTTATAGCCCTGATCCACGTAAGTGATCTCGCGACCGCGGAACATGATGGTGATCTTCGCCTTATCGCCTTCTTCGAGGAAGGTTCGAACGTTTCTAAACTTATAGTCCAGGTCGTGCTGCTCGGTCTGAGGACGAAGCTGAACTTCCTTCACCTTAATGACCGTCTGCTTCTTACGAGCCTGTTGTTCTTTTTTCTTCTTTTCGTATTTAAATTTACCGTAATCCGTAATTTTACAAACCGGGGGACTCGCGTTTGGCGACACTTCCATTAAGTCCAAGCCACGGTCTCGAGCCATCTGAAGGGCCTGAGAAGTCGGAACAACGCCTACCTGCTCACCTTTTTCATCAATGAGGCGAACCTGTGGGACTCGGATGCGTTCATTGATCCGATGTTCATCTTTATTTTGGTTAGGGATTGGGCCTCTAGTAATGCGGGGTCTTGGTGGAAATGAGGGCCCAGACGGGCTAGATGGACTTGAGGGACTTGAAGGTGTGAAAGCCATTCGCTATTTGTTTAAAACCTCCCTGGTTTTATTGAGCATTACCTAACTCGCCTAGTGCTGTCAATACGGGCTAAATCCCCGTTAGGACAGCGAAGACGAGCTTTCGGTACTGCCTGTCTTTTTCTTCGTGCCGCCAGCCTTGGACTTGCGAGTGCCAGTCTTCGTCTTTGCAGCCTTTAAGCCGGTTTTACGAACGTTGGTCAAAAGCTTCTCGAGCTCTTTCTTCTGAGTGTCGACAAACTTTTTGAACTTCTTAATTTCGCCCGGAATCTGTTTCTGAAACTTTTCGAGCTCTTGACGCTCTTTTTCGATGAAGGTCTTCACCATGTGAACATCGCCAGAGAGAAGCTTTTGAACTTCCTTCTTCTGCTTGTCAGCATACTTACGGGCTTCTTCCACCCAAGTGCGATCTTTGAGCACACCCTGAAGACGGCCCTGGGCAGTCTTCACTCGATCGACCACTTTCTTCAGTTCTGCATTCACATCGCGCATGGAAATGACCTTTCTAATCAGTATTATCCTAACCTTATGGAGCAATCAGGTATCACGTTTCGCAGTACCAAGCCAGCTTTTAGCAATGGGCACGCGTCTCCCGATCCCAAACGCCTTGTGACTAATCTTCAAAACAGGCGGCGCCTGTCGGCGTTTGAACTCGTTTCGTTCGACCTTCTCTAAGGTTTCGACCACCCATTTAGAATCTTTGTTACCTGCATGGCGTCGAATCAGGTCATCCACAGAGGCGCCTTCTTCGATGTAGTCCCGTAACAAAGGATCTAATTTGTCATAAGGAGGGAGAGTATCCTGGTCCTTTTGATTGGGGCGCAACTCCGCAGAAGGTGGGCGAGAGATAGACCGTTCCGGAATCGGGTTTCCCCAAGCTTGATTGATGTAACGGGCCAATTCGTAGACCTGCGTCTTATAAAGATCACCCAAAGGGGCGAGCGCTCCTACCATGTCGCCATAGATAGTGCAGTAGCCGGTGGCTAACTCCGACTTATTCCCGGTAGTAAGAACGAGCGAACCCAAGTGATTTGCCCAGGTCATCAATGTCATCCCGCGAAGCCGGGACTGGAGATTTTCCAACGCCAAATCTGCCAACTGCCCAAACCCTTCGGTCAGTTCTCGGGAAGCAGTGGAATAAAGAAATTTGATGGGGCGCACGCGAAACCGAATACCCATTCGCCGAGCCTGCTCTTCGGCATCTTCTAAGCTATGGGGGGACGAGAACTGGCTGGGCATCCCCACTCCCAAAACATTTTCAGCTCCAAGGGCTTTGACGGCAAGTGCTCCGACCACTGCGGAGTCAATGCCACCACTCAAACCCAGAACAGCCGATTTAAATCCGGTGTGATGAAAGTAATCCCGAATTCCGGTGAGTAATCCGTCTGCTAAAACTTCGAGCTCGTTGACGGGAGCGGAGTCTTTCGAAACATCGCCTTCGATCCAAGAAAGTTTTTCGGTGTCGAAGACTGCGAAGTCTTTTCGGAAGTGAGGCAAGCGTCCTAATAATTTTCCAGAGGCATCGGAAGCAAACGATTCGCCGTCGAAAAGAATTTCGTCGGTGGCACCAAACTGATTGAGGTAAATAAGGGGTACGCCCAGTTTCTGAGCCACTTCGCGATGCAATTTTTCGCGCTTTTGCGACTTTCCCCAAACATAGGGGCTGGCAGAAAGCGAGAGTACGAGCTGAGCGCCCTGCTTCCGATATTCATCAACCGGATCTTTTCCATAGAGACGTCGACCGTAAGCAGAGTCTTGAGCCCAAAGGTCTTCGCAGATGGCGAGGGCGATTTTAGTTCCGTCGCAATCCCAAAGTTTCACTTCGGTAGCCGGCTCAAAATAGCGGGCTTCATCAAACACATCGTAAGTGGGAAGCAGCGTTTTTGCCTGGCGAAAAACTACTTTTCCCCCTTGAAGAACGGAAACCACGTTCTGAGCTTTTCGACCGAGAGGGTTGGGATTGGTGATGATGTGCCCGACAATGAGTGCGCAAGATTTTCCAGCGGTGAGCGGCAGAAGCTCCGCAATGGCCTTCTCATTTCCAACGAACATTTCAGGTCTTTCGACCAGATCATGCGGGGGATAACCGCAGACGCTCAACTCCGGCGTCATCAAAACGCGCGCACCTGCCTTGCAGGCTTTGGTATACGAGTCGCGGATTTTCTCTACATTTGCTGTGAACGCGCCGACTACGGGATCGAGTTGAGCTAACGCGATACGCACTGAGTGGTTAGAATCTCGAGAGGATGTCCGACTTGTCAAAGAAGTAAGCCAGTTCGCGCTCGGCGGACTTCAAGCTGTCCGAGCCATGAACTGCATTTGCTTCGATACTGTCGGCAAAGTCTTTGCGAATGGTGCCCGGAGCGGCCTTAGCCGGATCCGTAGCGCCCATGATTTCGCGGTTCAACATCACTGCGTTGTCGCCTTCCAAACACATCAACAGAACGGGGCCAGAAGTCATGAAGTGGACCAGGCTCTGAAAGAAGGGACGATCTTTGTGTTCAATGTAAAAGCCTTCGGCTTTTTCACGGGTGAGCTTGGTAAATTTTGCTGCCGCAACTCGAAGACCCCGCTTCTCAAATCGAGAAATGATGTCGCCGATTGAATTTTTTTCGACCGCGTTTGGCTTGATAATCGAAAAAGTGCGTTCCATGAGATGTGCTCCTTTAATATCCGCTTTTTTACTTCGGCATCAGCCATTGTTGGTTCGACGACGATTTGTAGCCTAAATTGGGTTGATCGGAAAGGCAAAAACCTATCGAATTACGGAGGCGAGAGTGGTGCCCAGGTCTGCTGGACTGCGAGCAACCTTCACTCCAGCTGCCATCAGGGCTTGGAACTTTTCTTCGGCCGTCCCCTTCCCTCCCGAAATGATGGCACCAGCATGGCCCATGCGTTTTCCCTTGGGGGCGGTGGCTCCGCCAATGAATCCGACGACCGGCTTCTTTACCTCGCGCTTAATAAAATCAGCAGCTTCTTCTTCAGCCGTGCCACCGATCTCGCCAATCATGATGATTCCATGGGTGTCTTTGTCCCGATTCATGGCATCGAGGACGTCGATGAAATTGGTTCCGTTGACCGGGTCGCCACCAATTCCTACACAAGTGCTTTGGCCGATTCCGAGCTGTGTGAGCTGATGAACCGCTTCGTAGGTCAACGTGCCAGAACGGGAGATGACTCCGATATTGCCCGCTTTATGGATACTTCCGGGCATAATGCCGATCTTGCACTGTCCGGGTGTAATAATTCCGGGACAGTTCGGTCCGATCAATCGAGACTTGGTGTTCCTGAGAAAGCGCTTCGCGGCGATCATGTCGCGAACGGGGATCCCTTCTGTAATGCAAACAATGAGAGGAATGCCCGCGTCAGCTGCTTCGCAAATGGCATCGCCGGCGCCAGGGGGCGGAACAAAGATCATGGTGGCATTGGCGCCGGTCTTCTTCACCGCTTCTTCGACCGTATCGAAGACGGGGAACTGATCAATGTCGGTTCCACCTTTACCCGGAGTGACGCCGCCTACGACTTTGGTACCGTAGTCTCGGCAACCTTGAGCGTGAAACAACCCCTGGGAACCAGTAATGCCTTGGCAAAGAAGCTTCGTATTTTTGTCGACCCAAATAGCCATGTTATTTCCCTTGGGCGGCAGCTACTACTTTCTTAGCCGCATCCGTTAAACCATCTGCTGAATTAATTTTTAAACCCGACTTCGCCAAGATCTGCTTCCCCTGCTCGACGTTCGTGCCTTCCAAGCGCACCACCAGCGGAACCTGCAGTTCCAACTCTCGAGCTGCAGCAATAATTCCCTCGGCAATGATGTCGCACTTCATGATGCCGCCGAAGATGTTCACCAAAATGGCTTTCACTTTCGGATCTTTCAAAATGATCTTAAATGCGTGAGCGACTTTTTCTTTCGTGGCTCCGCCGCCGACGTCGAGGAAGTTCGCCGGCTCACCGCCGTGCAACTTGATGATGTCCATCGTGGCCATAGCCAGGCCTGCGCCGTTGACTAAACAGCCGATGTTTCCATCGAGTGCGATGTAAGCCAAGTCGTACTTCGAAGCTTCCACGTCCTGGGGATTTTCTTCCGCCAAGTCGCGCATATCGACGATTTCTTTTTGGCGATAGAGAGCATTGTCATCGAAGCCCAGTTTGGCATCGAGAGCAATCAACTTTCCCTGCTTGGTCAGAATGAGGGGATTTACTTCCACGAGCGAACAATCCGTTTCCATGAAGCATTTGAAAATGCCACCGAAGAACGGAACCGCGAGTTTCGTTTGATCTGCGTTCAAGCCCAGAGCCTTAGCCAGCTTTCGGCCGTGGAAGGGCTGATAGCCCGTGGTCGGATCCACGGCGACCTTGATAATTTTCTCAGGGTGTTTGGCTGCGACTTCCTCGATCTCCATCCCGCCTTCGGTTGAGGCCATCATGACGATTTGAGAGATCGCGCGATCCACCAAGATGCCCAGGTAAAACTCCTTGGCAATGTCGGAGCCTTCTTCAATCCAAACCTTGTGCACTTTCTTGCCCTGAGGTCCGGTCTGAGGAGTAACCAGCGTCTTGCCAATAATTTCTTTGGCAGCCGCTTTCACCGAGGCGACATCCTTACAGACTTTTACGCCGCCCGCTTTTCCGCGGCCGCCGGCGTGAATCTGCGCCTTAACAACGAAGACCTTGGCGTCTCTTTCTTTCGCCAAATTCTGCGCGGCTTTTTCAGCCTGGGCTTCGACGTCCTTCCCTTCTTCCACGAGGTACCCTTCGGGGACGGGAACTTTAAATTTTTTGAGAAGCTGCTTTGCCTGATATTCGTGAATATTCATTGAGCCACTTTTGCGAGAGCCGTGACTAATTCTCGAACAGCGTCAGCGGATTTGTTGAACATCTCTTTTTCTTGCGCGGTCATTTCCAAAACCGGAATTCCTTCCAATCCCTTCGCACCAAGCTTTGCGATCACACCACAGTACAGATCTTTAATGCCGTACTCGCCCTTCAACAAAACTGCGCAAGGCAAGTAGCGCTTTTTATCGCGCACAATGGCTTCGGCCATTTGCACTGCGCTTGCCGATGGAGCGTAGTAAGCCGAACCGGTCTTGAGCAGGTTCACGATTTCCGCGCCGCCCTTGCGAGTGCGGTCCACGATCGCATCAATCCGATCTTGCTTGAGGAGCTGCGGAAGCGGAACGCCACCGACGCTCACATAGCGTGGCATCGGAACCATGGTGTCGCCGTGACCACCGAAGACGAAAGCTTGAACATCTTCCACGCTAACATCCAATTCTTCTGCGATGAAGCTGCGGAAACGAGCGCCATCTAAAACGCCGGCCATGCCCAACACGCGTTCCCGTGGGAACTTGGAAGCTTCGAGAGCCACGTGGCACATGGCATCGAGCGGGTTGCTGACAATAATGATCACGGAGTTCGGAGAATGCTTGGCCACCTGGCTAGCGCACTCTTTTACAATCTTCGCATTGGTCGCGAGTAAGTCATCGCGGCTCATACCGGGCTTCCGGGGAAGGCCTGCGGTGATGATCACCACATCGGAACCCGCGGTCAGTGCATAGTCCGAACCGCCTTGAATCTTGGAATCAAATCCTTCAATCGGAGACGCTTCGAAGAGATCGAGAGCCTTGCCTTTTGCAACGTCGCCGTTAATGTCGATGAGGACGACATCTCCGAGTTCTTTTGCTGCTGCCCAATGCGCACAGGTGGAACCTACGAAACCTGCGCCGATCACAGAAATTTTTGGTCTTTTTGCTGCCATGGTCGTCCCCTTTGCTGCTTTCGCTTAAACCATCTGGTTGATAATTTCTTGAGCGAACTCTGAACACTTAATCTCAGTCACGTTGCTTTCGCCTTCATTCTTGAGCAGCCGTGCAAAATCATAAGTCACTTTCTTCGACGCGATCACGCGATTCATTCCGTCGATGATCAGATCGGCCGCTTCGCTCCATCCCATGTATCGCAACATCATGTCGCCCGACAAAATCACGGAACCCGGATTTACTTTGTCGAGGTTGGCGTACTTCGGTGCGGTGCCATGCGTGGCTTCGAAAACCGCGTGGCCCGTGTGATAGTTGATGTTTGCGCCTGGAGCGATACCTATACCGCCCACTTGCGCAGCAAGAGCGTCGGACAAGTAGTCCCCGTTCAAGTTCAATGTCGCGATGACATCGAAATCATCCGGACGAGTCAGCACTTGCTGGAGACAAATGTCCGCGATCACGTCTTTGACGAGAATTTTTCCATCCGCGAGGGCTTTTTTCTGTTCTGCGTTTGCGGCTTCCTCACCCTTTTCCTTCTTGGTTTTTTCCCATGTTTCCCAGGTGTAAGCCTGCTCACCGAATTCGCGCTGAACCATCTCATAACCCCACTTGCGGAAGCCCCCTTCGGTATACTTCATGATGTTGCCCTTGTGGACAATCGTCAGGGACTGGCGCTTGTTGGCGATGGTGTATTCCATCGCTGAGCGGATCAAGCGCTCAGAGCCTTCACGCGAAACCGGCTTAATGCCGATAGAAGTGGTATCGGGAAACCGAATCCGACCGTACTCTTTCGGAAACTTCTCTTTGAAGAAGCTGAGAATGCTCTTCACCGCATCAGTACCCTGATTGAACTCGATGCCGGCGTAGATGTCTTCCGTGTTCTCGCGGAATACGACCATGTCGACTTTATCGGGACGCTTCACCGGCGAAGGAACCCCGCGGAACCAGCGCACCGGGCGCACACAAGCGTAGAGATCCATCATCTGCCGAACGGCCACATTCAGAGAACGCATGCCTTCACCGATCGGCGTTGTGAGCGGACCCTTGATTGAAACCAAGTAATGCTTCAAGGCCGCGAGCGTGTCTTCAGGGAGCCAGTTCTGATACTTATTAAAAGATTTTTCGCCTGCGTAAACTTCGAACCATTCGATCTTGCGTTTGCCACCGTAAGCAATGTGCACGGCAGAGTCGAGAACGCGCTGAGACGCCTTCCAAATATCCGGGCCCGTTCCGTCGCCTTCGATAAAGGGAACAATCGGGTGATCGGGAACGTTGAGAACCCCATTGTTGATGGTAATCACTTCGCCCGCGGACGGGGGCGTCAAATTCTGAAACTTCGGATGGTTTGCCATGCCGGAACTTTATTCAAAGGAGGTGTTTTTAGCAAGCTTCGGAGAGTGGGAGGAGGGTTTATTTTTCTCTCTCAAGAAACGTGAGCCAAGCGAGCATCCTTGCTCCTTGGTCCTCCCATCCTGGTCGGCCCTTTTATGTCTCAGTTTCTTGAGAGAGAAAAATAAACCCTCCTCCCACTCTCCGAGCCCACGCTCTCGCACACCTCCTTTGAATAAAGCTGCGTCATGAAGACGCAGGCTGGAACCGCTCGCTTCCGATTTCAGTTCTAGGAAGCGCAAAAGTGTTGAATGGGGGCTCTGGGACTGGATTATTTCTCTCCCAACCAGACCTAAAAGAGCCGACCACGAAGGGAGGCGATAGGAGCAAGGATGCTTGCCCGGGCTGGTTGGGAGAGAAATAATCCAGTCCCAGAGCCCCCATTCAGAAACGGATCTGGTTTTCCTAGAACTGAAATCGGAAGTGAGTGGGTTCCCTCGGAGCAACCGGTGTTACATAACTCGGAAGATGGGGGTTCCATTTCAGATGGAGAGGGTCGCGGACGAAAATGCGACGCAGCAGGCTGATCGGGGTGAGGATGGCGAAGAAAATGATGGCCAGGAGAATGCGGGTGTTCACCCAACCTAGGATCTCGCCGATCAAGAGCCAGAGCCGAAAGAGCCGGGTTTCTTTTAGTCGAGCTGCAAGTTTTTTGAGCGCTTTTCGGGCTTCCATACCTTTTCTTCCACGATGTAGTTTCCGAGGACCAAAACATCCATCTCCGTCCCTACGAAACAACGATAGGCATCTTCTGGGGAACAGACAATGGGTTCGCCTCGGACATTAAAAGACGTATTCACTAAAACGGGGCAACCCGTTTCCTTCTCAAACTCCTTCAAGAGCCCATGAAACGGAGGATGGAATTCGGCATCCACCGTTTGAACCCGGGCGGAATAATCCACATGCGTCACGGCTGGGATCTGCGACTTCGGAATGTTGAGTAACTCGATCCCCCAAGCCCGACTCGCAGCCGCGTCCAAGTTTCGACGTTTCTCTGGGCGTACATCCGCACAGAAAAGCATGTAGGGACTTTCTTGAGAAATGTCGAAAAAATCAGAAGCGCGCTCCTTTAATACTGCAGGCGCAAAGGGACGAAACGATTCCCGGTATTTGATTTTGAGATTCATCACCGACTGCATTTTCTCGGAGCGGGGATCTCCCAGAATACTTCGGGAACCCAAGGCCCGCGGCCCATATTCCATCCTTCCTTGAAACCAGCCGACCACTTTTTCTGCCGCCAATTTTTTTGCGACTTCGGAGTAGAGATTTCTACCATCCCATTTCTGATAGGGAATTTTGTGGGAACTGAGAAACTCTTCAATCTCTCGATCGGAAAAGGAAGGGCCGAGGTAACTGCCCTCCATCTGGTCCTTCAGGGGTTGCCTGGGCTGCTGATAGTACTGATGCCAAACAGCGAGTGCTGCACCGAGTGCTCCCCCCGCATCTCCGGCTGCAGGCTGCACCCAAACTTTTTCAAATGGACCCTCTCGCAAGAGCCGTCCGTTAGCCACGCAGTTCAGTGCCACTCCTCCTGCGAGACAAAGATTCTTCTTTCCCGTTTCTTTTGCCAGCTTTCGAGAGAGTCGGAGCACAACCTCTTCAGTTACCTTTTGAATCGAAGCAGCGAGGTCCATTTCCTTTTGAGTGAGCGGCGACTCCGGCTGGCGGGGAAGGCCGTCAAAGAGACGATGAAACCGAGCGTTCGTCATCTTCAAGCCCGTGCAGTAGTCAAAGTAATCCAAATTCAAACGAAAGCTGCCGTCCTCTTTGATATCAATCAGATGATCGAGAATTTTCTGGGTGTAGATGGGTCGACCATAGGGAGCCAAGCCCATCAGCTTGTACTCGCCGGAGTTCACCTTGAATCCAGCGTAGTAAGTGAAGGCAGAATAGAGCAATCCCAGAGAATGAGGAAAGCGAATTTCCCAAAGGGGCTCGAGCTTCGCGTCTGCTCCTGCCCAGGCCGATGTCGTGGCCCACTCGCCCACACCATCCATGCAGAGAACCGCCGCATCTGCGTGAGGAGAAGCAAAAAACGCCGAAGCAGCGTGTGAAAGATGGTGTTCTGAAAATAAAAACTTTACCTGGTTCTTTTTTGGAAGTTGGAAGTGTTTCTGAAACTCCCGAGTGAGGACGCTTCTTAGGAAGAGTTTTTCCTTCAACCAACTCGGCATCGCCGTCAGAAAGGAAAGAAATCCTCTGGGAGCAAAAGCAAAATAAGTTTCTAGCAGCCTCTCAAAAGTCAGAAAGGGTTTGTCGTAAAAAACAACCGCATCCAAATCCCCCACCGAAATTCCGGCCTCGTTGAAACAATAGGAGATAGAATTTTTTGGAAAGGCAGGATCGTTCTTCTTTCGAGTAAAACGCTCCTCCTGAGCGGCAGCGACTATCTTTCCATCCACGACTAAGCAAGCCGCCGCATCGTGATAGTACGCCGATATTCCCAAAATCTTCATGAGAAGCGCCTCACCGACTTCCCTTCGAGGGTCGATTCACTCAGGCGAATCTCTTGCGTTGCTAGAGCAGCTAAATCTTCACGGTCGTGAGTCACCATCACCATCGGCGCCGGATGCATCTTATGAAGGTCCAAAAGTTGGGTCCGCATAGCGGCACGCAGCTGCACATCGAGGGATGAAAACGGTTCGTCTAATAAAACGATGTCGGGTTTCCAAATCAGAGCCCGAACAAAAGCAATACGCTGCTTTTCCCCGCCAGACAAAATGTGAATCGGATCTCTTGCCCGATCTGCCAACCCCACTAGTTTGAGCCAGTGAGTCGCTTCATCATTTCGCTGCTTGCGGCCCATGCCTCTCATCCGAAGCCCAAAACTCGCGTTGTCGATGACATTCATTGTTGAAAAAAGTGCGTCGTCTTGAAAAACGTAGCCGATGTTTCGCTTCTCCGGAGGAAGGGAAAGAATATTAACGCCACCAATACTGACTGAACTCTGAGCATCGCTGGGGGTTTCTAAGCCGCTGATCAATCGAAGAAGGGAGGTTTTCCCACTTCCACTTCTTCCTACAATCACCGCTCGCTCGCCTTCACGTACTTCGAAATCCGCTTCGAGAACAAAATCTGCAATCTCTTTTCGGAGTTTCTGAACTTTGAGAGTCTTCACGCGAACCTTCTCTCTCGAGGCTTCAATCCCGAATAGGTGCTCAACGCAACCAGCGCGGTCGCAGTTAAAAAGAGCAGAATTGAAATTCCCCGAGCGTCATCGAATCGGTACCGATTCAACCAACGACTCATCAAAAGCGGAAGCGGGATCAGTTTTTCACTGTAAAAAAAACTCACTGCCGCGAGCTCGCCCAACGAAACTCCTGCGGCCATTCCAAAAGCGGCGAAGACGGGGCCCTTCCACCGATAAAATTCCGTCCACCGAATGGCTCTCAATGGAGAGGCCCCCAGGCTTCGCGCAGCATCGATCCGATGAAACTGAACCGCAGAAGCAATAGGACGAAAAATTCGGAGAGCAATCGGCAGAAATACGGTTGCCTGAAGAATGGCGATGGCCAACCAACTGCCCTCAAAAGGATCGACCCAGCGGGAATAGGCCAACCAAAACCCCAGCGCCAAAACGAGGGTCGAAACACCCCCAGGAAAAGAAAGCAAAACAGCGCTCCATTTTTCTAAACGAGGAAAGAGGATTCCCGAAACCACGCCGCTCAGAGCAACGGCCACTGTGATCACCGCCGAACTCAGCGCCAGCTTCAAACTCACCTGAAACGATGGAACCCACTCGGCCCAAGTATTCTCTCCAAAAAGAAATTCCGTGAAGGACTTACTACTTTCCGTTTGAATGAAAATCCAAAGATAGGGAATGAAAAAGAGCGCCACTGCACCGGCTGCTATCCAGTCCCAGAAGTGAAACTTTCTAGAAACATTCAAACTCAATGGCGCCAACTCGCGCCGCAGCTGTCGAACTCCGGTTCGATTCCAGTAAAAGAGTAAAAGCAACCAAGGAGTCAGCGTAAGTACCAACTGCCAAAGCGCGGACGCCACTGCGCCCCCCAAATCCAGAGCGCCGTATCGAATATGCGTGTAAATCGAAACTTCCAAAGTTTCGTTGGGGGGGCCGCCACCTAAAATCAACACAATCGCAAAACTCATCACACAAAGGGCAAAGACTTGCACCAGTCCGCTCGCCCAAGCTTCAACAATATGAGACCAAACAATGTGCAATCCTACCTGTGCGGGCTTCGCTCCCAACGTGCGAGCCGCTTCCATTTCCCTTCGAGGAACTTCTCCCATCGCCCCCGCCACCAAGAATCCAATCCATGGGGCATTCAAGAGAACGTGAGCCAGTACGACAGCCTTCATCGAAAACAACCAGGGCAACTGGATCCCAAAAAAACTGGGCAAAAAACCTTTTCGTCCGAACCAAGCCATGACGGTGTACGCGACTACTGTTGAGGAAATTGCAAATGGGAGTGCCAGCAACAGTTGAAGACGGCGCTGGCGCGAGCAGGCCACTCCTAAAAAAAGTCCCACCACTCCGGAAAGTGCCGTACTCCAAGAGGCTTGGGCTGCAGTGACTTTGACGAGAGAGAGAATACTCGGGTCGAAAAATTTTCCGACATGAAAGCGCACATTGAGAAGCAGAGCCACCAACGGAATCGCAATAAAGAGAACCCAATAGGTTCCGAAAAAAGTGACGGTGAGAGCACCGTACTTCTTCGCTGCCGCGCCTACTGTTCGATGGCTCTTCGCCACTGGCTGAGAAGTTCTTCCCATCGCGGGCCAGGATATAACGATAACGAGCCCGATTTCAGGATTTTTAATGGAGGAAGACCCTGAAAACTTCCCGGAAGTGGCGTTCCTTTAACGACCGGCATCATCCAATTCCGCTTGGGCACTTCCTTTTGAACAGTGGGAGTGAGCAAGAATTCCAGGAACTGCTTCGCCAACCGAAGGGATTCGGCGTCATTTCCCAAACGAGAAGCCAACATGGCAGCCCCTTCCACTTGAATGGGATGCCCTTCTTTAAATTTCACGACGAGGCACTGATTGCCCCGCCCCTTCTCCTTTTCATAGGCCAAGCTCGACTGATAGGTCCAAACCAGGGCAGCTTCGCTTCGACTAAATAAGCCGTAGGCCTGATCCCAACTCGGAGAGAGCGCCAACCAATTTTTACTGAGCTTCTTCCAATAGTCGGGCGCATCTTTTTCGCCCACGACAGCCCAACTATAATGAAGGAAGGCTAAGCCGGGAGTAGAAGTTCGAGGGTCTTCCAAAACAAAGGTTTTTCGATATTCGGGCTTGGTCAGATCTTTCAGCGATTTGGGGGGCGTAAGCTTTTGAGCAGCCAAATCTTTCTGGTTCGCAAGAAAAGTGTAAATGCCGTAGTCAAACGGAAGAAACCCTTCGCCCTTTCCTCCCACACGAAGCTCTGCCGGAATTTTTTCGTAATTTTTTGGATTCCACCCATCCCACTGCTGGGCTTGAGAACGCAGTTTTTCCCAGAGATTTTGATCAATTCCTACAATCACATGCGCCGATGGAACTTTACGGGCTTTGTCCATTTCAAGACGGGTGACGAGTTGCCCAGCATCCCCCACAGAAATCCACTCAATCTTACACGCACAAGTTTTTTCAAACTCGGCAGACACGTAAGACGCCAAGCCATCTTTTCCTAAGAAACTATCGTAAGTGTAAACGGTGAGAGTTCTGGGCGCAGCAATGGCAGCCGAAGAAAAAATCAGCGCCGAAAAACTAAGGGCCCTGAGGAGCGCCTTCGCCTTCAGGCATTTCTGCAACACGAACTTCGTTTTTGGTTTTGAGTAATCGAAGTTTGTTATTTCTTTCGTCGGTTTCGTGTTCATAGTTCCAGAGAATCTCACAGTTTTGGAGGTGAGTGGTGCTCTCTTCTTCTTTGGACTTAATGTGGACGATTCCGTTTTCGTAAAGCGTGACTTCCGATTGATCAACGTAAGTGCCTTCTTCCCCCGGATAAAAGAAGATCACCCGCATCGCCCTACCGCGTTTTAAAACTCGGAGAGCCTGTGGGAATCCGGGTGCCGGAGAATAACCGCCTGATCGATTCAAGAATTGATGAAGAAAGCGCAACATCGGTTGGCTGTCGTACCCTTCTCAGAGTCTGGAGTCAACGCGCTTGCTAAAGTTATGTGTTTTCAGGTTTTTGCTCGGGCTTGGGAGCATCTTCTCGAGGCTTCGGAATCGGAGGAGGAGGCCCCAAGGGCTTCAACTCCCGTGGCGGTCTTCTTCTGCCACGAGGCCGACGATCCCCACCGCCCTCACCACCGGCAGCGGCGGCTTGAGCTTCTGGGCTTGCCCCGTCCGGAGCACCGGGTCCGCGAGGTCCACGTCCGCGATCATTTCGGCCAGGACCACCGCCACCGCGCTTATCCCCTCGACCGCCTTTTCCACCGCGGCCCTTACCCCGCTTTCCATCGCCTTTTCCTTCAAAGCGACCGCCGCGACCTTTCGCCGGCTTTTCTAAGGAGGGGTAGTATTCCGCGAGATAATGATTCTCATCGCGTTTCTGATAACTCGACGGAATTTTCTCAGTCTCCGCGAAATTCAACACTACAACGCGCTTCAAGCCATCTGCTCGAGTTTTAACGACGTCGATGGCGTGCATGAAAAACTTCAGCTTGTCGCCTTCCATTTTGAATTCTTCGCCCATTGCCACTGGAAGTTCTTCGGCCGTTTTTCCTGCGGTAGTGAACTCGGTGGCCTTCTGAATTCCGTTCTTGAGCTGAATCGACGTAAATTGGGTCAAAGTTTTCATAGATGGATCGTACGGGTACCAGAATCGCATTCACTTGACAATGGCTCTGGAGCTAGGGAAATTGTCAGGACTATGACAAATCCAGATGAAATGAAGGCCGAACTTGAACGTCTCCGCGCAGAGAACGCTGCACTTAAAAAAACTTCCTCAAAGGGGCTCTCTTTGAAGGTCAGTGAAAAAGGAGGCGTCTCCCTCTACGGCCTCGGCCGCTTCCCGGTTACCTTATATAAGGAGCAGTGGCTGAAGCTTCTCGGGATGACCGATGAAATTAGCGCTTTCATCCAGTCGAACGATCATCTGCTGAAGGCGAAAGAGTAGCGCCTGACCCGTTATTGATAGTCGACCGAATAAGCCAACGCCTTCAAATTCGGAATATCGTTGGCATTCAACACATTCAATGAAATGAAATTGTCGAAACGGGCCACCACGTCAAGGTGGCGGTCTGTGTTTTCGGCAGCATTGGCTCCGCCGCAGTCTGCTTCATTTAAATAGCAGGCTTTCATCTGAGCGAGGGCGGTCGCGCATTGATCTCCAAGAATTTCGGCCAACTGAACGTTGAGTGCAATCTCACCCTTAATATGAAGACCGAGGCTCGCGTTCTCAATCGGAGTTGCGTAGATCTTGTAGGTCCCATCTTCTACTAGGGAAATCTGCGAGGTGCAGGTGCTACTCGGCCAGTAGGTGCTCGCTTGGGTGAGCTGATCGCTGCCTAAAGTTCCGTCGCTAAAAATATTAATTCCCAAAGTATATTTATAGGTCGGATCGCCCATCACTCCTTGAAGGTGAGCAAAATACCCGGCAGGAGAATCGATCTTCTTCTGAACCATTGCGACGGGATTTGAGAAGATCAGCGTAAAAGTATCCGGCAGGTGATTGACCGTCGCGGGCTGACAAGTCGTTGCTGAAGAGAGTACCGCACAGGCCTGAACGTTGTGAGGCGCAGTCTGATAGAATCCCGAAATCTTGTCCGGATTTTCTTGGTAGACTTCCTTATTCCCGAAACGGCAGCCTGAAAAAGCCCCCGCGCAGATCCAAGAAATCACAATCGCCATCACACCTGAAACGAAATAAGTGGGCATAGACAGAGCTCTCCTGCAGAACTCATCGGACTCCCTAAAAAGGAGTTCGATGGGCAGGACTTGCCCACGGCAGGATTTGCCTCAAATCAGAGGGAGTGTTTCTTGAGAAGTTTCAGGAATGGAATCACTAGCATGAGCAAATAACCCAACCAGCCAAAACCTTTTACGAAGATTCCTGGAGTGGGTTGATCGATCCACCGAAAGCCGCGACTCCAGTACCCTGTGCGCGCTCCGATTTCGTCTCCGAATTCGATCATCCAGGCGCAAGATGCAGTCATGGGAAGGGTAGTAAAAAAACTGAGCATCCAGTTTCGCGTAGCAAAGAGAAGCGCGGCGAACTGTAAAACAAACATGACGTAGTACTTCTTTTTGAAAAGGGTTTTCTCTTCCAACATCATTTCAGCTGGAAGCTCCCGGCTCCACGTTGAGCACGAGCGTAAAGCAGAGTTCCTCCCACCACGGCTACCGGTAAGAAAAGCGCCGAAAGAATCGGAATGGTGAATAGTACGGAAAGGATGAAGCCGAAACTTCCACAGGCGTAGAGGTGGCTCCATAAAAAACCTAACCCCGTCTTAACGCCGACTCCTCGTCGAGTTTGGGGATAACTGATGTACTGGAAAGTAATCAGCAAGAAGGTCAGGACAAACGCAAAGAAATTCAAAATGGGAACCCATGAAAGCAAAATAGCAAAAAACATCACCGAACCCGATACCAGAGTTTTTGCGAGATCAATTCCAATGAGACGAACTTTTGTTCCAAAAGAGGTTTGCGGCACTGAAGGTAATTGGGGCTCCGCAAATTCTTCTGCGTTTTCAGCTAAAAAATCGTTAAATGGCGAAGAGATAATTCCTGCAACAAAAGAAAAGGTCAGTGCTCCGACAAGTAAGAGCAGAATCTGAGTCAGTCCCTGAAGAACCCACATCCACCACGAATCGGGTGAATAACCCCATTGCGTGACATAGTGAGTGAGCATCCCCTTAAAAAAATCCTGTATCTTTACGATAGCGTATCGATACGCAAAGAGAGTAATGGACGCTGGGAGCAGGCTCCATAACAAGAGTTTCGGCTTACTCGCGATGAGCTTTGCAGCCAGTAGCGGAAGTGTGAATCCATAGACGAGCGATTGAATTCTGGAAGTCATGACCTGATCTTATCTTAGGTCGGACTAGGCGGCGCGATTTTTTTGCCAACGGCTTTTGCGCTGAGGGGCAGTGCCTTCAACAATCCAGAATTCCTTCCATCCTAAACCGTGAGTGAGCTTGGCCAAACTAAAGTGAGCTTGGCTGTAGGTTTCCCGAGATTGAGCCACCGTAGGTAGCCAAGTGATGCGGACAAACCAGTGTTGATCTCGGCGAGTGCCGTGAATATCAATCTTTGCAGCGTCAGAATTTGCGCTGAAAAAGAACTCTTGATCCCCTAAGTTTTGTTCAACGATCTCAAATCCGAAATCCACAACCGCGGTGTAAAGTTTGCGGAGTTGAGTGTTGAGGGGGAGTCGAAAAAGTCGGGATGGAGGAATCAGGGGGCTAGAGTCAAAGCTGGGCTCGGATTCAAGGAATCGATGATTGGCGTCGGCACCTGATCGAAACAGGTCGGCTAGAAGCCGTATCCCTTTCGCTATGAGCTCGTAGAAGGCCCTGATTTGACGCATATCATTATAATACGCCGTTTCTAGGGAATGCGCAAAACTTCAGTAATTTCAACGGATTTGAGGTGGTACTTCCAGCGAATATTGTGCCCCTTCAGACGCATCCCGAACTCCTGCTTCCGGGAGGCCACTCGGGGCCGCGGATCTAGAGCAATCGTTTTTCGAGCGAGGGAGCTCAGGGCTGCGGCCTCCTTTTTAGGGAGGTGGGCGAGCTGTTTTTTTGCCCGGGCGCTGAGTGTGATTTTCTTTGAAGAGGCCTTCTCAGTAACGAGCCATCCGGTCGACGCTCGAGGAATGGAGTCCGCGTATTTGATGTAGGGCTTGATGTCGAGTACGGGAGTGCCATCCAAAAAATCTCCCCCCAAGAAATGCAAAGTCGGCCCCCCCGGGGACTTCCAATCAATTCTTTCCAGCTTCACCGCTGAGATTCCAATGGGGTTAGGCCGATGAGGAGTGCGCGTTGCAAAAATCCCCAACCGCTTCTTTCCTCCTAAGCGGGGCGGACGAATCGTGGGCCGTTCGTTCCACTTTTTCAAATCGTGAAAAACAAAAACCACCCAGACGTGGCTAAACTCTTCTAGGCCTTGGAGGAGTGCCGGGTCCTTCAACGTAAGGAAAGAATCCGCTTCAGGTACGAGCCCCGGTTGCCGGGGAATTCCAAACTTTTCCTCGTAGCAGCTTTTTAAAAAGCCAATGGGCTGGAATTCCATTAGGGCAAGTCCGCCAATTCTTGAACTGAGCGGCATTTCAGCGGTGCACTCTCTTCTATTTCTCGAGCTAAAGTGGAGGCGCACTCGTTCTTATAATGATGGCCGGGAAGAATGACCGTTTCGCGAGGAAGCTTTTTCAAGGCTTGCAATGAAGCGAACATTTCCTCGTTACTGCTGTCGGGAAAATCGGTCCTTCCGCAATCACGAATGAACAAGGTGTCGCCTGTGAAAAGGTAGGGCGGTCTTTGACCTTGTGCCGGAATAAAATAACTACATTCGCCAGCGCTGTGTCCGGGAGTGTGATGAACTTGGATCACCGTGTTTTTTCCCAGAGGGATTTCCTCTCCCTGCGTTGCCAGATGGAGACCATGCCGAGCCTTTAATCGGTGCGTGTCTTTTGGATGCACGACGATCTGGGCCTTCGGAAACTGCGAGGCCAATTCTCCTAGTCCCGCAATATGATCAGGATGAGTGTGAGTGAGGAGAATGTGCGTGAGCTGTAGTTTTTGCTTCTTCAGATCCGAAAGGGGGTGACTCAGGTCAGATTGAGGGTCGACCCAGGCGGCCGTTTTGTCGGCCCAATCCACCAAGAGATAGACAAAGTTCTTCAGGGAACCAATCTCATATTGAGCAATGGCTTCATTCGGAACCAGGCCCTGGGCCTCGGTCTTAGCCAAGTGATTGGGAAGCAGCGGGTGCGCCATAAGCTGGGATTCTCCTACTTTAGCACTCTAGTCAAGCGCTCGAGGTTCGTGTTAATGGGTGAGGTATGCGCGAAAAAAATCTTCCGACCGGATTTGGCTGGGCCCAAGGCAAGTATTCTATTCAGCCCCATGTGGATGTTCCTGAGGGAACTTATGAAGAAGAACACGGGCGTCAGGGTTTCTTTGGTCGGGTGAGCCATCTTTATCATCGCCACCCACCTACCGGCTGGTTGCGCATTGAAGGAAATTTAAAGCCTCGATCGTACTATGCGAGTAAGTCCGAAGGCAAAGAGCAGGGACAACCGGAAATCCTTCTCTATAACAACGATGTACAAATCGGGATTGCAAAGCTGAAGTCGGCCATGACCGTGTTTGCTCGGAACGCCGACGGCGATGAAGTGCGCTTTATTCACGAAGGCGAAGGACAGCTGGAAACCGACTACGGCGATTTCTCTTACCGTAAGGGCGATTACCTCGTCATTCCTCGGGGGACGACCTATCGCTTCAATGCTTCGAATGCGAATACCCACCTCGTAGTGGAGTCGCCGACTGAAATCGGCTTGCCCGATCGGGGAATGTTGGGACGCCACGCTCAGTTTGATCCAATGGTAATGCGGACTCCGGTGCTACCGGAAGGCGAGCGCAAGACGGGAGCCAATGCGCAGGGCGAATTTGAGTTAAGAATTAAACGGGAAGGGCAGTGGACGAAAGTTTTCTATCCCTGGAACCCGATGAACGCCGCAGGATGGAAGGGCGATCTTTCTCCGTGGGCGCTCAACGTCGATGACATCCGCCCGATTATTTCGCCGCGCTATCACCTTCCGCCCAGTGTGCACACCACGTTCTTAGCGAGAAACTTTGTGATCTGTTCTTTCTTGCCTCGTCCGCTAGAAAGCGAAGAAGGCGCAATGAAGGTTCCATTCTACCATCGCAATATTGATTTCGATGAAGTGCTTTTCTACCACGCCGGAAATTTCTTCTCACGCGAGGGCATTGGAGCCGGTGCAATCACTTGGCATCCCCAGGGAATTCACCACGGTCCGCACCCGAACGCAGCGAAGAATGCTGCAGACAAAACGGTCACTGAAGAGATTGCAGTGATGGTGGATACCTATCATCCGCTGAAGACGACTCCTGCCGCGGAGTCGATTGAATATCGCGAGTACGCGATGAGCTGGAAGCTAGATCAAGGTCGGTGAAACTCAGACTGTTTGCTGTTTGCGGTCAGCAGAAACTGGCAGCGGTCTGCTGTTTCAGGTTCAGTTGCCGACTGTAACTGTTTCAGCCAACCGATGCCCGATTCAGCAAACCGCTAACCGCAAACCGACCTCTTACTGAGCTGCTTCGTTCGCGAGGGCGACAATCACAGCCTTCAATTCACGAGCATTTCGAATATCGTTTTCTTCCACTGGAGTGACGGTCGTCGGAATCGCGCAGCTTTGCATGCTCAAAATATCGCGCATTTCGCCGGTGAAATCGAACATGTCAGTGGTGTTCGACACTTGCAACATCGGCTGGTACGGCGAAACCACCATCATACAAACGACGTGTTTGCGGAAAACGTGGACCGCTGCTTTTGAAAGACCGCGTGCTTGATCCGTCACGTATTGGAAGTTTTCGTTCGAGAGCTGGGTAGTGACGACCTGAGCACTCGGATCAGCCGGATAAACATTCATGACACCGTAATTATCGACTACTACTTTTGAGATTTGAGCACTGACGTTATCAACAGCCACCATTGGTAAGTGTGGCGTTAAGCTACGCGCTTGAGCCTGTAAACCCTGAGATGTAACGACACCTGCCACCAACATCGAAATCAGAAATAACTTTTTCATGGATAGATCCCCTTTTGAATATGAAACAACTGTTTCATGTCGGGGAACTTAAGAAAAAATCCTGATCCAGAACTTCAGATCAGCATGCTTGATGAATCCCCCGAACAATGATTCGCGACCCCCGCGAACACTTTCGAAGATAGGGGATCTGAGGAGATTTGAAAAATTAATAGATCTGGGTTGAATGCAGTAGAAGCTCTAATGACACGGTTTGCTGTTTGCAGTCTGCAGAGGCAGGCATCGGTCTGCTGAAGCTGTTAAAGTCGGCAACTGAACCTGAAACAGCAGACCGCTGCCAGTTTCCGCAGACTGCAAACCGCAAACAGACTCCGTTTCAAATCCCCAGATACGCGCGCAACCCCAGCAAGAAGGCCACTCCCCATCGAAAGGGAACAACCTTGAGGGTCTTTTTCTGCATCGCCTGCAGAACTTCGACCCACGGATTTGAAAGCCGGGACCAGGCTTGCCAATCTTGCGCGGAAGCAAAGACGGTGAAAAACGGAACCTGATATTTATCTTTGAAAAACTGAATGAGCCCTTCTTGTTCCTGACTCTTCGCGCGAATAATATCTTTTGCAATTTTCTGAGCCACTTCTCGTTGTTTGTAAAAGCTGGTGAGATCCGGCTCATGGAAACCTACGAACATTCCATTACGAACCAAGAGAACAACATGTCCCTCGGTGCCCGTTAGGCGAATATAGATTCCATAATTCGAAGGGAGAACTTTTCTCCACCAGCTTTGCAACGACTTCAGAAGAAAGTGGGGACGAAATCGCTTCGAGCTCTGAGTCCAATCCCGCTTGCCCTTGGCCTGAAAAGCCTGAGTACGTAAAAACTCCTGCTGTTCGAAATAATGGGGAAGAGAAAGCGACGTACCCAACCAGGAATCAACATGGTCGCGCTCAAACGCGATAATCTCGCGAAAAGATTTCTGCTGACTGAATTCCTTATAAGAAGAACCCACGAGGTTTGAAAAATCTTCGCCATCGCTGAGCGCGGAAACAATTCGATCTTGGTGGACGACGACGTAAATGGGTCCGATTGGAGAAGGTCTGTTTTGAACCGGAGTTTTAGAATCGTGAGAATAGAAAATACGGTGAAAAACTCGCCAATCGTGGGTCAGCTCCATAACGCTCCAATATCCTCACCTGCAGAATGTCCGGGAAGTTCATTGACTCCGGCATCCGCTACATTCGAGCGAAGCGACTCCGTCACATCTCCGGCCTTTTGACTCTCATGCATTTCAAAACGAACTTCGTCCATTTTCAAACCAGCGACGCCCAAGGGGAGAACGCCGTACGGCGGGACTTCCAAAGCATAGCGACTGGCAGCGACTTGATCGGTCGGCGCTTTCTGCGAAAAATCCTGAGGCGCCAAGCCCGATGCAGAGAATAGACTTCCCAAATCTGAAATATTTACTTCGGATGGAAAAATCAAATCTGCTGTCACTGCACGCCCACTCGGATTCACGATGAAAATACCCAAACCTGCACTGTTCAAATGCAACGGGAGAATGCGGAGACGGCCATCACTCACGCTGCAGAAGTGTGTGATATTCGCCAAAGAGAAAAGGGAGTTTAAGAAAATCTGCCAAGCGGATTCCTTATTCTCGCTTCCTTCGGGGAGATCGTAAATAACGAGCTTCCCGTTTCCTAAAGTTCTGAGCTGATAAGAAATACCGAGATTCACATCGAGCCTCTCGGCTTTTGAAATAACCTGTTCGAGCTCGGCTTTGGCAGCCTCGGTGTACAACTGACTGCGCGGCATCACCAAAATGCGACCCTGTCCTTGTGGAGAACTGACCCAACCGGTGAGCTTAGAAACCTGATCTCGAGTCATGACAAACGAAGGATCGACCAAAACTAAATTGGCATCACGCTCCCGCTGAACTCGATCGACGGAAGAAACAATTCGAGAATCTTCCGGCAACTTCTTTTGAATCTCTTCCCAAAGCGGATCCACTTTCGACCAAAGACTCGGCGCTAGATACAAAACTTGAGGCTGAGCCTTGAGCTCTCGCTGCCCCAAAGAGCGAGCCAGATTCTCAGCACGATTTCGGAACGTCGGAGAAAGCGAGAACCATTCGCGATCATCCAGATAAATTCCGCCCCCCTGACTTCCGGTGAGTAAAAGCGATTTCAAAATCAGAAACTGTTTTTCGGAATCGTTCAAGGTACGAAAACTTCCGAAACCTGTCCAATGCATGTAGGGCGGAAGCGCTTCACCGTCAAAATTGGAAGAACGTCTGCAAGCCTCGTCGACAATAGAATTCAGTCGAGAAAAGTCGGCGCGACCACCAGAAACCGCTTGAACAAAAGTCGAATAAGCCAAACTCGGATCCGCTTCGGGAGTAAAGAGTTCAATATGCTTCATTCGGCGAACGCGGGCCTTACGAGTCAAAAACTGTGAAGAACGCGCACGAAAAACATCTTCGCAGCTCTGATAGAACCAGCGCCGATTGATGTCTTCCATATTCTTGGTCTTCCACCGCTGAGCAGCCATGGGATTCGGATCCAAGAATTCCTTCTGACTATAAAACTGTTCAACCTTCTGACGAAAATTCAAACTCGCCGACGGCGAAAAATCTCCGCAGATGCTGCCAAAAATCGACATGCTGGAATCTTGCGGAGCACGCATGTACTTCCAATAGCTTCCGGTCAAAACGACGGTCGCTTCGTCGAGAAGCTGCGATTGCAAGCGACCCATGTCGCCTAAGAGATTGTCGAGACGAGAGAGATAATTTTGATACCGCTTCGAGAACTCAGAGCTCAGAAGCGAAGGGAGCGCAAAAGAATTTGGCGCCAAGTGAACACCGACTGCACCGCCGCGACTATGCCTTGCAGCAGGATCATGTTTATTAAAAATATCTTTCGGCAAACCCGAGTTGGGATAGTGCACGCCGACTTCGGGACTCGCGATAAGCGAAACCGACATTTCGCGTTCCGACACAGCTTGTAAAAAACGGCTCAACGAATGAGAAATGTCCGATTCAACTGCTTGCCACGGGAGGAAAGTTGCAACATGAGAAATTCCGTTTCGCAGCAATTCCTCGAGTCTGGCTCCTAACGAGGATTGCGGAATTTCCCAATAATTGACAACAAGTCGGATTGGATGTGCATTTACTTCGGGCCCCACCATGGTATGAATTATTGCATGTTCAAATAAAGGAGTCACCTTTATGTGGTTTTTTTCTGACGAGCATCGGATGCTCCAAGAAACAGTGCGTCAATTTGCTAGGACCGAGCTCGAACCGCGCGCAGCGCAGCTCGATGAGGACGAAGGATTTCATCACGAACCATTTAAAAAAATGGGTGAACTCGGCCTTTTGGGCATCACCGTTTCTGAAAAAGACGGTGGAGCGGGTCTGGACGCGGTTGCCGCGACTATCGCTATGGAAGAAATTGCCGCTGTCGATGCCTCCACAGCGCTCTCTTACCTCGCACACTCCATCCTTTGCGTGAATCAAATCGGCTGCAACGGCTCAACCGAACAGAAAAAACACTTCCTCCCAAAATTAATTAGCGGGGAATGGCTCGGTGGAATGGGAATGTCCGAACCCGGTGCTGGTTCCGACGCGCTGGGTATGACCACGAAAGCCAACAAATCAGGCTCGGATTACGTTTTGAACGGCACAAAAACCTGGATTACGAACGGTCCCGTGGGCCACGCGTTTTATGTCTATGCAAAAACAGGCACGGGACGAAAAGATGTTTCTACATTCCTCGTTGAACGGGGAATGAAAGGCTTCTCGACTGGAAAAAAATTCCAAAAAATGGGAATGCGAGGATCCCCTACTGGGGAATTGATTTTTGAAGATTGCAAAGTCCCGGAGAAAAATCGCGTCGGAACAGAAAATAACAGTATTAAAATGATGATGCGAAATCTCGACTTGGAGCGCATTACGATCTCCGGAATTTCTTTGGGAATTGCTCGCTCAGCTATTGCCGTGTCTCAACTTTATGCTCAGGAAAGAAAGCAGTTCGGCAAACCCATTGGCTCCTTTCAAATGATTCAAGAACGCCTTGCCGAAGCTTCATCCCAGTACGAAGCTTGTCGCGCTCTCGTATTTCAAACTGCCAAGATGTGGGATCTCGGCACAATCTCAGCAAAAGACGGCAGCACCGAAGCCGCAAAAGCAAAACTCATCACAGCTCAGGTCGCCACTCGAATTGCCATGGATGCCATTCAAATTTTGGGGGGCTACGGCTACACCCGTGAATTTCCCGTCGAACGCTACTTGCGCGATGCCAAGCTGATGGAAATCGGCGCGGGTACAAATGAAATTCTCCGCATCGTCATTGCGAAATCAATGCTCGGAGAAGTGGCAAAAACATAAATTGGAGATCGAATGAACTTCGAAGAAACCGCAGTCCAAAAAGAACTGAGAGATTTGGCGCGGAAATTTGCGAAGACTGAACTGGCACCCATCGTCGAAGAAGACGAGAAAGCCGAACGCTTTCGTCCTGAGCTGATCAAGAAGTTGGGAGAGATCGGTCTCACAGGTATTCCCCTTCCGGAAGATTACGAAGGCGCGGGGCTCGGCTATAGCGAATACATCGTCGCGATCGAGGAATTGGCCGCCGTCAATGCAGGATATTCGATCAGCGTGGCCGTGACCGGCCTCACTCAAGTCATTTTGAATCTGTTTGGAAATGAAGCGCAGAAAAAGAAATACATTCCGCCTCTCGCTTCTGGTGCTGCGATTGGAGCATTCTCTCTTTCAGAGGCCTCTTCTGGATCCGATGCCGGAAGTCTGCGCACCACCGCTAAGAAAGAGGGCAACTATTACGTCTTAGACGGAACAAAACTTTGGACGACTCAAGGGGACATCGCCAGCACTTTGATTGTGATGGCTCGAACCGGCGGCCCCGGCCCCAAAGGAGTTTCTTCGTTTATCGTTGAAAAAGGAACTCCTGGTTTTCAGTACGGCAAGCGCGAAAAGAAAATGGGATGGCACACCTCCCACACCATGGAATTGATTTTCCAGAAATGTAAGATCCCTGCTGAAAACTTGGTGGGCAAAGAAGGCGACGGCTTCAAGGTAGCGATGACCGCGCTTGATAGCGGTCGAATCACCATTGGCGCCGCTTCACTAGGCATTGCTCGCTCGGCACTTGAAGTAGCCGTGAGTCACTCTCAGCAACGCGAGCAGTTTGGCAAACCCATCGGTGAGTTTCAGGGAATCGCCTTCATGCTCGCGGACATGGCCGTACAACTGGATGCCGCACGCCTCCTCGTGCAACGCGCCGCATGGCTCAAAGACCAGGGCAAACCTTATTCCACTCAAGCTGCCATGGCAAAACTCTTTGCCACCGATATGGCGATGAAAGTGACGACCGACGCTGTTCAAATCCTCGGCGGATCGGGTTACACTCAAGACTTTCCGGTGGAACGTTACATGCGAGAAGCCAAGGTCATGCAAATCGTCGAAGGCACCAACCAAATTCAACGAATGATCATCGGCCGCTCGCTCACTGCGAACTAGGAGCTTAAAAAATGGCCGTCACTGCCTCTCGCTTAGGAAATTCTCCCATCACTTGGGATTGGACTCATTTTTCTTCCGACACGTCCGCACCTCCCGTAAAAAACTGGGAAAGTGCCTGGGCTCAGCTCAAAGCTCGTTTCGAAAAAAATGAGGTCGGTTTTTTTGAGGCCCCCATCAACAAGCAGATTTCTCAACTCGACGAGAGCGTAGCACTAGCTCAATCCATCAATGCCTCTAGAAAATTTTCGGACTGTTTGTTTTTGGGTATTGGTGGCAGCTCGTTAGGTCCTCTCAGCATGCTTTCCGCGCTCCAAGACAAGCGCCCCGCCTCGCACCCGATTCGCTTTCACTTTGCCGAAAATCCAGACCCGATGGATTGGAATGCCACGCTGCAGAAGCTGAATCCTGAAACTACCTTAGTTTGTGCGGTCACAAAGTCGGGAACGACCTTTGAAACTCTTTCGCAGCTTCTGATTGCACTCGAATGGCTTGGCAAACCTCGTTGGAAATCCCACGTCGTCTGCATCACGGATCCTCAAAAAGGGGATTTGCTTCAGTTCGCAAAAAAGAACGATGTACCCACACTTTTCATCGCTCCCCCTGTCGGAGGGCGTTTCAGTATTTTCACCCCCGTCGGACTTTTTCCGTTGGCGCTTGCCGGTCTTTCCACCGAAGAATTCATGAAGGGTGCTGCAACGATTCGAGACTACGCTGACAAAACTCCGGCCGAAAAAAATCCGTTCTTCATTATTGGACAGAAACTCGTCGACCAATTCGAGAGCCGACCGATCCATGTGTGCATGCCCTACTCCACTCGTCTTCGAATGGTGGGCGACTGGTTTGTTCAGCTCTGGGGAGAGAGCCTTGGAAAAGATGGAAAAGGTTTCACCCCGTTGGCCGCCCTCGGTGCGATCGACCAGCACAGCATTCTCCAGCTCCTTCGGGATGGTCCGGACGACAAGGTGACTTGGTTCGTCACGGTCGACAAGATGGGTCAAACAGCGAAAATTCCCTCATCCGTGGATGGGATTCATAGTCACGAGTACCCCGCCTTCGCGCGCCTGCAGGGTCATACCCTGGAATCCCTGCTAAAAATTGAATACCAAGCCACATCGCTTGTCCTAGCAAAGCGCAAACGTCCGCACATGAGCATTCAATTGGACAGTTTAGACGAAAAATCGATGGGTGCTTTGTACTTTGCGTTCTCCGTTCTTACGGCTTTCACAGGCACTCTCTGGGGAGTGGATCCATTTGATCAACCGGGTGTCGAGGAAGGAAAAGTTTATACGCGCGAATCCTTGGATCGCATCAAGCAACAAGGCCATTCGTAACTTGACGCCCTTCAGCGGGATGATTACTCTCATTAAGCGATGGTGTGCCCTTCAGATTCTTCCAATAAACCCGCAGCAGAAGACACCGACAAGACCGCCGTTTTGTCAGGGGACCAAGCTACTCTCAACAAAGAGTTAGCAAAAGCGAAGGAACAAGATGCGTGCCTCATTATCATTCGAGGCACACCGCAGGGGCACCGCTTCTTTCTCACGCAAAAAGAAATGACGATTGGTCGCGATCCGAATGTGGAAATCAGCGTTGCCGATCAGAGCATTTCTCGCAAGCATGCCATGGTGACGACCGAAAAAGGCAACGTCAAGCTGACAGACATGGGCTCATCCAACGGAACCTTCGTCAACGACCGCCGTGTGCCTCAAGGCAGCACCGTCCATCTGGCGAAAGAAGATATGATCCGAATGGGCAATTCCATCTTTAAATTCTTGCCCGCTGGTGAATTAGAAATTCTTTTTTACGGAAACTTGGGATCTGCAGCACACACGGATCCCCTCACCCGCATCTACAATAAAGGTTATTTGCTGGAAGCTTTGGAAGCAGAATTCAAACGCGCCAAAGCGCTTCACACCGATTTTGCGGTGATTTATTTTGACCTCGATCACTTCAAGCAGGTGAACGACAAGCACGGCCATGATGCGGGCGATTACGTATTGAAAGAATTCACTTCTCTCGTCCGAGGAGGCCACCTCCGACCCAAAGATATTTTTGCTCGCTTCGGCGGTGAAGAATTCGTCCTACTCCTGGGCAACACTTCTGGAAAAGCTGCGGCTGAGATCGCTGAAAAGATTCGGGCTTCTATCGAGACCCATCCGTTTGTCTATGAAGGAAAGAGGCTCAGCGTCACGTGTAGTCTCGGTGTGGCAGAACTCAGCACGGACATTGAATCCGCTCAAACGCTTCTCAAAACGGCTGACAAGGCGCTCTACTCGGCTAAAAGCAGCGGCCGTAATCGCGTCGTCGTTGCCAATTAATCCGACTCAAGATACTGAAATCCTTCGAGGGGTTTCGATTGAATTCACCGACAAAAGTTCGCATTTTGCCGCCGGTCGTCGCAGAACGTATTGCTGCCGGCGAAGTCATCGAACGCCCAGTGAGCGTGATCAAAGAACTCGTCGAGAATTCCATCGACGCCGGGGCGACTGAGATCTTTGTAGCCGTCGAGGCCGGGGGGCGCTCACTGATCGAAGTGATCGACAACGGCAGTGGCATGGGCGCGGAAGATCTTCGACTCTGCGTAAGCCGACACGCCACCAGCAAGTTGAGCGAACTTTCCGATCTCGAAAAAATTCATACTTTAGGATTTCGAGGCGAAGCCCTTCCCAGCATTTCTGCAGTGGCCGAGATGACCCTGATTTCTCGCGCTACAGGGCTGAGCGAAGCGCACCAACTCAAACCCGCACCTCTCAGTTCTGAAGTCGGAAGATTTGATTCTGCTCAACCTCAACCAGTGACCTTCGGACACTTTCTGGGTTCCGATCATGGCACGGTCGTTCGAGTGGAAGGATTGTTTTCGCAAATCCCGGCCCGTTTGAAGTTTCTAAAATCACAAGCCTCGGAAGTCGCACAAATTCGCGAGTGGCTGGAAAAGCAGGCGGTAGCTCACCCCAAAGTGAGCTTCCGATTTTCTAGCAACGATCGAAACGTCCTTCATTATAAGGCGTCGTTGACGGAACAAGGTTTAGAAGAACGTCTCCAAAAAATTTTAGCGGACGGTGAAGACTTCCCGATTCTAACTGAAACCTTGGAATACGACGGAATGCGACTCCAAGCCCACTGGGTGCGCGGAATGAGTTTGCCCCAAACTAAGAAGCTCATTCAAGTCGTGAACGGCCGTGTGATCCGAGATCGGTTTCTTCAACAGGCCATGCTCTCGGCCTTTCGCCAACATCTTTTACCCGGTCAATTCCCTGCTCTCTGTCTTTTTGTCGATGTGGACCCCGCCACTTTGGATGTAAACGTCCACCCGTCAAAATATGAAATTCGATTCTTAGACAATCAGAAGATCTATTCGGGAGTGCAGGCTCTCCTGAATCGTTTAATTGAACGGCAAGGGACGCCCGCACTTTCCCCTGTTCAGAGTGATTGGACAGCGCCCGCTTCGACACTTCCAAGCTGGAACCCACCCACTCAGTCCTGGTCGACTCCGGCTTCTCAAACCCCTCGGGCTCAACCGGAGATTTGGAAAGCGGCGGAGTTCCAACTCCTCGCCTCGCCTGAAAAGAAACAACACCTTCTGAGCCAAGCCCAGTTTGCTGGAACCCTTTTCCTCACCTACCTGCTCTACGAACAAGGGGATGAATTGGTTCTCGTAGATCAACATGCAGCCCATGAACGCGTTCGATACGAACAAATTCGCAGTGGGTCTCGCACTCCTCAATCGTTGCTGATGCCTGAAACCGTGAAAATCGACCTGGAAAAACGGCTTCAGCTGGAACCGGCTCTCACCCGGCTCGGAGAAATGGGATTTGAGGTGGAGACCTTTGGGGAAGACTCCCTTCTGTTTCGAGCCATTCCGGCAGAATGGGGCAATAGACAAGTCGGCATTCGTCTCAAGAATCTGGTAGAACAAGTGCTTCATGCTGAACAGGGTGCTCCTGTGGCGGATGAACAGCTCTTTGAGCAATGGGCAAGCGAAGCCTGTCATTCCGCCATTCGCGCTGGAGATCGGATTGAGCCGATTGAAGCCGCAGCACTCGTGGATCAGTTGTTTGAATGTGAAAATCCTTGGAATTGTCCCCACGGTCGCCCAACCGTTGTGAGAATTCCTCGAGGTCGATTCGAAGAATGGTTTCAGCGAAGAGAGAAAAGATAGTCATCCTGACAGGCCCCACCGCTGCGGGAAAAACCGCGGTGGCTTTTGCGCTGGCCAAGCTTCCCGGCTGCAAACCGATCGAAATCATCAATGCCGATAGTCTTTTAGTTTACCGCGAGATGAATATCGGTACGGCTAAGCCGACGGATGCTGAACTCCAAAAGGTCCCACATCACCTCATCAATATTTTTAACCCCGATCAAACCTTCACCGCCGGAGATTTCGTTCAGCTCACCAATCAAGCCATTCAAGCAGTTGAAGCACGCGGAAATCGGCCTCTCATTGTGGGAGGGACGGGCTTTTACTTAAAGGCCTTGCTCTTCGGACTTTGGGACAGCCCGAAATCGGATCCCGCCCTACGCACACGCTTAGAAGAAAAGTCGAACGAAGAACTCTACAAAATCTTGTTTCAAGCCGATGAAGAGGCGGCGCTTCAGATCGGGGGCAATGACCGCTACCGTCTTGTCAGAAGCGTCGAAGTACTCGAGCTGAGCGGAATGAGCCCGACTCAGTTACAAAAAGAAAAAACGGGATTGCCCGCAGACCCGCGATTCGATCTGTGGATCGTGGACCGAGAAACAAAGGAACTCCATCAGCGCATCGCTCTTCGGACTCAGGAGATGCTCAAAGAAGGACTCGTCGCAGAAGTGGAAGCGCTCCATAGAAAATATCCGGAATCCCGAGCACTCTCTGCAGTGGGATACATCCAGGTGCTTCGCTACTTAGAAGGTGTTGAACCGGAAGGAAGAAAGTTGAAATCCGGGATTGAAGGGCTGACAGAAGAGATCGAACTTGCTACCCGTCAGCTGGTGAAGAAACAGCGCACCTGGTTCAAAGGAATGTTAAAAAAGTCGGAGGCGCGAACCTTCCTTCTCGACTCAGATCTCCCAGAAATCAATAACCTCTTTCAGGAGTTTTATAAAAAATGAAACCCCTGGTAGTTCTCACCTATCCGCTGCGAGAAAACCTGGTTCGAGAGGAACTGAGCCCCTCCTGTCGTGTAGTGATTGCAGATACGCCCGCGAAGCTTCGAAAAATTCTTCCCCAGGCCGATGCTCTCGTCAGCCTGGTCACCGACCGAGTGGATAAAAAACTTTTGACCCTGGGAAAGCGACTGAAAGTGGTTGGGAACCACGCCGTCGGATACGACAATATTGACCTGGCCGAATGCGCTCGTCGAAAGATTGCTGTAGTGAATACTCCTGAGGTTTTGAATCGTTCAACAGCGGAACTCACGCTGGCCCTCACCTTGGCAGCCGCGCGTCGATTCCGCGAAGGAATGGACCTGTGCAATCGTCGAAAGTTTCGAGGTTGGACCCCGGACATGCTCTGGGGCCAGGAACTCCGAGGTAAAACTGCAGTGATTGTCGGCAAAGGGCGAATTGGCTCGGAGGCTGCACGGCTTTTTCGCGGCATCGGCATGAAAGTCGATTCGATTGGCTCAAAAGAATCCGAAGCTGGAATTCGCCGAAAGCTCTTCAAGGCGGATGTCTTGAGCTTTCATTGTCCCTTAACTCCTCAGACCCACCACTGGTTGAACACGAGGAGAATTGGCTTTCTGCCTAAAACGGCCATCGTGATCAACACGGCCCGAGGCCCCATCATCGATGAAAAGGCGCTTATTTCCGCGCTGCGTAGAAAAAAACTCTTCGCAGCGGGCCTCGATGTGTACGAATTCGAACCCTGGATTCCGCCAGCGCTAGCGCGGCTTCCCAACGTTGTTCTACTCCCCCACTTGGGGAGCGCAACACAGACCGCGCGTGAAGCCATGGCGCGAACCGTCTTCCAAGGAGTGGTCGGGATTTTGAATGGCAAACGTCCTTGGAACACAGTAAGACTGAAGACGAAGAAATGAATGCTCCAGCCGAACCACGACGCATCATATTAGTCTCTGACGGAACCGGAGAAACCGCGGCTCAAATGACCAAAGCCGCCATGGTTCAATTCGGGAATCAATACGTCTACTTCACTCGCTATAAAAATGTTCGCGATCAGGCCCAGATGGAAGCCATTTGTGACGATGCCGCGATCAATAAGGATTTGATCATTTACACCATCGTCTCGCCCGAGCTTCGCGCTTATTTGGTCAATCGCGCTCGCGACAAAGCGATTCCGTACATCGACCTGTTAGGGCCACTGCTCTTGGGTCTGGGCAACTACTTCGGTTACGAACCTAAAGCCATCGCGGGACTTTTGCACGACGTGAACGAAGAATATTTCAAACGAATCGTGGCGATGGAATACACGATTGCACACGACGACGGCCGCAATCTGACGGGTCTCGAAATTGCGGATCTCATCATTTTAGGAATTTCTAGAACCTCGAAGACACCGCTCTCCATGTATCTTTCCCACCAAGGTTGGAAAGTGGCGAACATTCCCTTGATCCAAGGCTTTGATGTTCCCAAAGAAGTTTTCGAAGTCGATCAACGGCGAGTGATCGCACTGTCGATCGATCCGCACGATCTAGCCATGATTCGTCGAGCGCGCCTGGAGCGCCTGGGTCAGAACGAAGGCGGCGAATACGCGGACCCCGAAAAAGTGAATGAGGAGATCGAGTTTGCGAACGCTCTCTTTAGAAAAAATCGCAAGTGGCCGGTATTTAATGTGACCGGCAAAGCATTGGAAGAAACCGCTTCTGAGATTATCAAGCTCATGGCGTCACGCCGGTTGACTCCATCCCATATTCTGGAGATGGTCCCGCCGACGAAGTCCTAGGGAGGCACATCAAATGGCTCGTGGATCAAAGGTTTGGTACAACGGAAAAATTCTCCCGGTAGAAGAAGCAAAGATCAGCCTCTTCACTCATGGATTGCACTACGGCACCGGCGCCTTCGAGGGAATCCGCGCTTATAAGCAGAAGAGCGGCGGCGGCGGAGTTTTCAGACTCCGTGAACACCTCGAGCGCTTCATGGACAGCGCTAAGATTCTCGACTTCAAAATGAGTTTCACGGTCGATCAGTTGACTCAGGCCGTGGTTGAAACCTGCAAGGCCAATGGATTTTCGGAGTGCTACATCCGTCCGATCTTGTTCTTGGGGGACGGCCCACTCGGCGTCAACCCTGGCCCGAATCCTGCGGTAGATGTTGCCATTCTGGTTTGGGAATGGGGCAATTACCTAGGTGACAAAGGCATCAACGAAGGGACCAAACTCAAAACCTCTAGCTACGTGCGCGCTCACGTGAATTCGCTAATGACGAAAGGTAAAATTACTGGTCATTACATCGCGAGCGTATTGGCAAAACGTGAAGCAATCAGCTTAGGCTACGATGAAGCGCTGATGCTTGATGCTGAAGGGTATATGACCGAAGGCACTGGCGAAAATCTTTTCATGATCAAAGACGGTATCGTAAAAACCACACCTCTTACCTCCATTTTGAATGGAATCACCCGCGCATCGGTCATCGACTATTTGAAAGCAGCGAAACACCCTGTTGTAGAAACTCGCTTTACCCGCGATGAACTCTGGTGCGCAGATGAAGCCTTTTTAACGGGGACTGCTGCCGAAATCACACCCATTCGCGAAATCGATGGACGCCTGATCGGCCGCGGAGCAAATGCCGGCAAACCAGGTCCCATTTCATCGAAACTTCAGCGCGACTACCAAGCCATTGTTCACGGAGAGTTGACACCAGACTACGCTAAGAACTGGCTGACAACTTTTCACTGATGCTCATCGGGGTTGGAAAGATCGTTCTCGATTTTTACAACAATGACGATGCTCCGCTCAAAAACAGCAAGCTCGAAAAACTCTGCAAGGAAGTTCGCAGAAAATTCAACGTCTCCATTCTAGAAATTGCCGATTTCGATGATCCTGAACGCTGCGTGATTGGGTTTGCCGCCGTGATTCCCGACAATTGGAAAATGCAAAGCTCCCAGAGTTTCGTCCGAAAAATCTGCGACACCATCGATGAATCCGCCTTCGCCCGGGTCATGGTTGAAGATTGCGACTTCCTCACTCACGGAGAGTAGAAAACGCAGATACCTTTGTAACGTACTCGCCCATACAAGCGTCATCGGCACAGCGTTTGGAAACTTTGCAGCCGCGCTGGGAATCTAAAACGAAATCTTCTGGTTCGCCCTTTGTTACCAATCCTTCCAACTCAAAAGTTTTGGAGTTGTAAACGGCGGCCCCGGAGCCACCAAAAAAATTATCGAGGTTCGTTTTGAAGAAAAGATTTCCTGGAATATCTTCTCGCACCCAGGCCTTGCCGTGCTTCAATGGAATTCCTGCAGGGTTTCCCAGCATGAAAATAGACAAACCCATAGGGAGAGGATTGGACGCAAGCTGTGAGCTGAGCTTCACGGGCAGACGCCCCCCTTCTACCGGACGCTCCAATTCTATCACCGCCCAATCCGTTCCTTCGACTTCTTGAACTCGATCAATCAAGCGATCGCAGGTGTAAACCTGAGAGGGATTGAAACGAGTTGGAGTTGAGCGATCCTGTTGCAGCTGAAACCCAAAGACGAAGTAAGTTTGCTGACACTGAGCTTGGGAAACAATGCAATGACCAGCGGTCGCCACGCGAGTGGGACTGATCAATACCCCGGAACAATAAGAGCCGCGCACCTGATCGCGAAATCGTTCTTCAGGACAAAGGTTCTGCTCTTGAGCCAAAGGAGCGCCGCTCAAATCAAAAACAAAATCCACATCACCGTTAGGCGCCTGAACAGTATTCAATCGCAATTGATCACCGCTCACCAAACTGACACTCGATCGAGCAAGTTCAGACACATGAAGGTTTTGGACGTCGAGAATTTCCTCGCGGTCATCGACGCCATAGATGACGTCTTCGCGCTCCGCGATAGGAGATGGAGATAGAAATGAAAGAATCAGAAGAGCCCCGAACATGCGGCTCACCCCCCAAGGGGCACCTTACCTCATCAGGCTGAAATCTACAAAGTCCATGGCCAATAGGATTTCGTCGCGAGAAACGGTGGCCGTTCCGCGCTTTCCGACTTCGACTCCCGCAGCCAGATTCCCCAGCACAGCGGATTCTTCAAGAGTCGCCCCTGAAGCCAGGGCGAGCGTCATTACAGAAATGACCGTGTCACCAGCACCGGAAACATCATAAACTTCCCGCGCATAGGTTGGGATGTGAGAAATAGATTTCGAACCCTGCTTGAAAAGGGCCATCCCTTCTTTTCCGCGTGTGATCACCAGATTGGAAAGCTTAGCCAGCTTAATAATTTTCTGCCCCGCTTCCAAAAGGCTGGCATCGTCCCGAATTTTCACGCCGGATAGATTCTCTGCTTCGCGAACGTTCGGAGTAAGCAAGAAAGCTCCCGAATAAAATTTCACCGAAGTCTTAGAATTGGGATCCACAGTCACAAATTTGCGGGCGCCCTTGGCGGCCTTCATAACGGATTGAAAAAAGGGCCGACTCGACATCCCCTTCGCGTAGTCTTGCAATATCACAGCGTCGCACTGACTGAGCAAGCCGCTCACTTTTTTCAAAAGCAGCTTCTCCACCGAAGGATCCATGAGATGCGTATTTTCGTAATCCACACGTAAGAGCTGCTGACGATCACTCACCACCCGCTCTTTGAGAACAGTACGACGGGTGCGATCCATCACGAGATGAGAAGCCGCAATTCCCGCGTCTTCTAAAAGCGCACGAAAATCTTGTGCAGATCGATCTTGCCCAATGACGCCGGTGAGAAGCGCCGTTGCACCTAGCGCCTGAATATTGTCTGCGACGTTTGCTGCTAAACCGAGTTTCAGCTTTTCTTCGGTGACCGTCACAATCGGAACTGGAGCCTCGGGAGAAATTCTCTCAACCGCACCGATCGTGTAGCGATCGACACCCACATCGCCCACCACTAAAACTCGGCGCCCTTGCATCTTACTCAAGATGGATTTCAAACGCGTTCGATTCCAAATGGAAGGTGCCATGCGCGCAGATTGAGTTTTCTTAGCCATTGTTTGTCTCCGTCGGACGAGCGAGCTGACGCTTTGCCTCTTCTAAAGCTTGGCCGACAATCAACCCTCGCATACAAGGATAGTAGTTACACAAACTACCCCGGCACTCAAAGTCTTGCCCACAATATACCTCAGGAACCAAAACACTGGCTCGACTTTCATCAGCTAAGTAGGGGCCCCACCGAATCGCACTCTGCACTCGAATCGGTGGATAAAATGTAACCACAGGCTTTGCCAACGCTACTGCCAGATGAAGCGGACCGGTGCTGGGAGCTACCATCAAACTGGCGTAAGACAAAATCCCGCCCAACTTTTCAATGGTGCCCGCATCTTTCCCACCGAAAAAAATCACTTTGGCAGCCAAGTCGCCCAGGCTATCCCGAATGCGATCCATCAACCCTTGTTCGCCGGGCCCCCCAGAAATCAGAACTTGGTAGTCTTCGCGAATCAGCTGATGAATCAAATCCAGGTAATAGTCCTCAGGCCAATTCAAAGCAGAGCCACCCATACCAGGATGGACCACGATGAGCTTCTTGCCCGATCTCGCTGACCAACCCCGAGCGTCTAACCAATCAGCCGCAGATTTCTTTTCTTCCACGCTCACGTGAGCGCGCACCGGATACTGCCGCGAACCCACGCGGATTCCCAAACGCCGAAGGAGCTGCAGATTGTAATCGGTTTCGTGCATTTCTACATTCGACCGGCTCTGGCGCATGCCTCGATTAAAAATAAAGTAGGAGTGAATTTTGCTCAATGGACCTACACGAAATCGAACCCCTGCAAACAAGAGTGCTGCTGCAATCTTCACCTGAGTTTGGAGAACCACCGCTATCCGAATTTTTCTTTCCCGAATTTCCCGAACCAGCGTGAAGAATCCTCGAAAACCTGCATGTCGACCTGTGGGATCATAGGTCAGCACTTCATCCACTCCGGGAAGCCCTCGAATAACTGGTGCCACCAGTTCCCGAACCATCACACTCAGCTTCGCGCGCGGAAAATGATTTCGTAGTGCTGCAAACACAGGAGTCGACAAAAGCACATCGCCGATGCGATCGGGTCGAATGACTAAAATATTAAACGCGGCTTCAGAAGGTTTCTTTACAATCTCAGCCATAGAAGCTAGCGCTTCCCTTTCAACGCCGGCATTTTCTTAAGCACCTGCTTCTTCATATGCTCGACGACTTCATCGAGGGTCATCTTACTGGTGTCCACTTCGATCGCTTCTTTCGCCTTTTTGAGCGGCGCAACAGCACGAGTGGAATCGCCCTGATCTCGTTCGATGATTTGGTTCTTCACTTCTTCAAAAGACGGAGCATCTGCACCAGCCGCCTCGAGCTCTGCGAGGCGCCGCTTCGCCCGCTCTTCCACACAGGCCGTGAGAAAAAATTTTACGTCGGCATCTGGAAAAATCACCGTGCCAATATCTCGACCTTCCAAAATCGTGTTGCCGCTGCAACCCATTCGACGCTGCAATCCCAAAAGCGCCGCGCGGACTTCTGGAATCGCTGAAACTCGACTGGCCAACATGCTCACTTCGGGAGTGCGAATAAAATCGGTGATGTCCTGGCTATTGGCCAAAATTCGATTGGCGGGATTCTTTTCTGGAACTCGATGAAACTCGAGGTGTGTGTCACGAGCAATTCGGATTGCAAGTTCGTCCGAACCTTTTTTCTGTAAAACCAAATAAGCTACTGCTCGATACAAAGCGCCGGTATCGATGTGAATAAAACCTAGCTCGTCCGCCAGGTGCCGTGTCACCGAACTCTTACCCGTACCCGCCGGGCCGTCGATAGCAATGACTACGCCTTGCTTGGGAATTCCCATTATGTCTTTCGTTTCGATTTGGCAGCTTTCCCCGACTTCAAAACTGCAGAGGGAGCTCGGCCCAACTCCGCACTCAGCACCTTCGCGGCCAAGCGATTTTCAGCCGCCGTCCCAATGCTAATTCGAAGCGCATGACTCAATCCGTAGTTAGCCACCGGACGAAAGATCACACCCTTCTTCAAACACTCCTGATAAATTTCTAAACCCGTCTTACCACCTGACGGAGAGCTCACATCCACCAAAATGAAATTCCCCTGACTCTTCCAATACGGAATCATGAGCTCTTCAAATGTGTTTTCCCAAAACTTCATTCCCTCTTTATTGACCTTGCGGGCTTGCCTCACAAAATCAGTGTCTTTTAAGGCTGCCAACGCCGCCGCTTGCCCGAGCGAATTGACGTTAAACGGATTGCGAACGCGTTCCATCAAACTAATCAATTCAGCAGATCCAATAGCGTAGCCCACGCGAAGTCCGGCTAAACCATAGACCTTCGAAAAAGTGCGAAGCACGACGACGTTTTGAAATTCTTTAAAGAGCGAAACGGGATCCGGTAAATCCCCAGCGGTGACATATTCCCAATAAGCGTAGTCGAGCACTACCAGAACATTGCCACCCCGGACTTGCGACATGCGCTGCAAGAACGTTCGAAGTTCCAAATCCTTCACGTAGGTGCCGGTCGGATTATTCGGGTTCGCAATGAAAACGGTCCGAACGTTCGCATTCTTTTCAACCAGCTCTGCCATCGCGTTGAGATCAAATCGCAGGTCGGCAGTGAGAGGGGTTTCTAAAGTCTGAATACCGTGAGCTTGAGCGCTAATTTTGTAAGCGATGAATGCGGCCTTCGAAGTCACCATTGCCTCGCCCGGCACTGAAAAAGTGCGGATGATGGCATCGATAATCTCGTTCGAGCCATTGCCAATCATGAAAAGTTCCGGAGAAACTCCGAGATGAGTGGAAAGCGCGGCCTTCAACTTGAAAGACGCCGCATCGGGATAGCGATGCAAATCCCCTAACCCTTTTCGAATGACCTGCAGAGCCTTCGGGCTCGGGCCCAGCGGATTCTCATTCGAGGCCAGTTTAATGACCTTGCGAATCTTGAATTCCCGCTGAGTTTCTTCGATGGGTTTTCCGGGGACATAAGGGACAAGCGAGCGAATATAATCTGGAACTTGGGTTGCCATGGATGCGGACATGCACCCGACTACACCACGGGTCGCACCTTGGTGCAAGCCCACTCCACCCCTTCCATTTCTTTGGAAAAGGCCTGAAGGATTTGCCGCACCCACTCTGTAATGTGGGCCTGATCGGGAAAGAATTCCTGTAACCCAACGGCTGAAACTGGCGCTCCCGTGGGGTCAATATTGATTCCAAGATGGAGCAGCTGCGATACCGGCGACGAAGTCACAATGGATACGGAAAGTTTTCGGTCTCCGAGATGCAGGTCGTTACCCGTTCGGAGAATAGGTTTCCCGGGCGAAAGCTTTTCATTCAGGCTTTCCGCCACGGTCGCTACGAGCAGGCGCTGGGCCAGAACGGCCTCGCGTAAACTCACCCCAAAGAACTCCCCAATGAAATGAACCATGAGCCGAGCTTCGATGCGTTCATTTTCAAGGCGGTCCTCCCAATCGACGAGTTCCGCCGTCTCCACCCGGCAAGGCCCAAGGAAGGCGGCTATCCCGCTCCCCCGCAAACCCAGCTGGGAAAGCGCAAAATGGGGACGCAGCTCCTTACCGGTGTAGGGAATGAGCTTGTCGGAAAAAAGGGTGGAAAAACTCATAGGCTAGCCTGCTTCGCTCGTTCCCAACGCAGGCAGGATTCGCAAACCCCACAGATCTTTGGACCCGCCTCGTAGCAGCTCCAAAGCAGGTCGAAGGGGAAAGCCTTACCCCCGAACTTCTGCGACAGAAGGGTTCGAACAATTTCCCGCTTATCCATCTGAGACGTGTAGGAGTGCGCTCGCACCCCCGACAGGGTTGAAAGACTAAAAGAGTGCGAGGCCAATCTCAGAAAGGCTTCCGAGTTATCCGGAAAAGTGACGGCCTCTTCGCGGTTAAATCCAACGACCACCTGTTCGGCCCCAAGCTTCTCTGCAAAGGCAGCCCCAATATTCAGAAGCACCCCGTTGCGATTGGGCACCCAAACCGACTTCGCCGAGGCTTGGGTCACCGCTAAGTCGTCCAAAGAGCGCGCCGATATTTTCGGAAGGTCTTGGGAAGGATCGGTTAAGGAGTTCCCACCGAGTGAACCGAGCCACGGGAGAGCCACTCGCTGGTGTTCCACCCCAAAGTATTCGCTCAAAGCCACTGCCGCGCGAAACTCGGGAACCGCCGCGCGCTGGCCGTAGTCGGCCGTGACCGCTAACAAAGGCTCATCTCGCTCGACCGCCAGAGCAAGGTTCGCGGCAGAATCGAGTCCGCCCGAGAGTAATATGATGGATTTTTTACGCTGATCTTTCATCCGAAGCTCCGCCGTCAGAGCTTGGATACCAGGGAATCCCTAAAGAAGCGAATTTCAGGAACCCCACGTCGAATGAGGTCGTAATACTTCTTGGTTTCACGGGGTTTAAATTCCTTGCGCGCTCTCAATACATCGAGGCGAGCCGGGCCCATATTGTAAGCCGCGAACTGAAAGTAAGGGTCCATGCCGCGATACTTGGTTCGCAGGTAAGAAAGATAAGCAACGCCCAGGCTCAGATTCGTATACGGATCGCGAAGCGCGCGAGCCGACGGATAGGAAATCCCATTGAGCTTAGCGATGTAAGCAGCGGTGGCCGGCATCAGCTGCATCAAGCCCACTGCCCCAGCCGAAGACACGACCGAAATCCGGAATGCACTCTCGACTTGGATGACCGACAAGATCAGCGCCGGGTCAAAGCGGTACTTCTCGCAGAGATCAATCAGGTGGCGCGCCAACTTTGGTGCTTGCGACCGAGGAAACAGGTCGAGGCGGGCATTGAAAATCTCGACGATCTCCTCTTCTGACATGAGAAGGCGGATCTCGGTGCGAGTTGCCGGGAGGTTGATGAAACGGAAATCATCGGTTCCAGCTTGAACCCCTGCCTCTGGAGACATGTAGAGGAGGGCGGAAGTCAGAACGATGGTCCAGACGGGTAATCGGTTAATGCACTGCATCTTCATTTTGAAGTTCTTCCTTTAACCAAGGCAGGAGCGGCTGTAAAGGGAATTGCGCACCGCATGCAACAGTCTACCGACCCCTGAAAAACCTGCAAATGATGATTTTTTGACGCTAACGGACTCTAAAAGTCGATCGAACGAGGGTCCAACGGGTCTTTTTGAGTCAGATCGAGGACCATTTGGTAGGCATCTTCACCGTTGGAATAGAAGTTTCGGTGGGTCCGAGTGATGATGAAGCCCTGTCCTTGGTAAAGTTGGATGGCCGGAAGGTTACTTTTTCGAACATCCAAGATGACGCGATTGCCACCAGCTTTGGCCGCCTGATTCACCGCTAGCTGAATCATTTTCTTGCCTAAACCCAACCCCCGAAAGGGAATATCCACTGCGATATTCAAGATTTGCCCCTCGTCTTGGAGAGTCCAAAAAACAATGAACCCAGCAATCTTGGAATCGGTTTCGTCGTCCGTGAGGACGATGAAGTGGCTGTACCCCTTCTGAAACTCGGCCCGAAAGTGATCTTCTCTCCAGCCAGCCGACTGAACCCGAGCTTCCAACTCTAGTATTTGAGGGATATCGTCTTCGGTTGCGGGCCTCGGACTGAGGCTCGGCGCTTTTTCGGGGGTGCCGGCTTCGCTCATGGCCGGCACCCTATCAAAAAACGGTTCCGGACTAAATCGCAATCCCATTGCAGTAGGGCCCAGTTTCATCAATGGGATGATCCCCCAAGGGCTTTCCCGATACCTGGGTTTCGATCGGTGTGCTTTCCTCCTGGAGGATGATTCGGGATTCTGCTCCGTCCCGCACCCGAACCACTCGGGAGACGGTTCCACCGATATCTGCACCCCAATGTTGATAAGAAACCATTCCACCGGAAAGACGGAAGGGACAGGTCAGCAAGCCTCCGGCAATTTTGGCTATCGTGCGAACCCGAATCTGTTCGTTCGGTCCTAACTCCACCTGAAGGGCCTCATTCGACCAAGGCTGGGATTGAACCTCTTCCTGCCAAGCCTGCTTTGCCGCCGAATATTTGAAGCGAACAATCTCCCAAGAAGTCGGCTCCAGGGCAAAGGTCTGGCTTACATGTCGAGAAACTAAGGATTGGCCCATGGCAGAATTCAAGCGGTCGAAGACGAAAATCGAACGCACAGAATAATGGGCCGAAGAAGGAGAGAATTCCAAGCTCAGTTTTCTCAAGCTCGGGTTCTTAAAACGATCCTCAGAGACTACCCACCCCTTCCCGGTCCGAGACAGCTCCGTGAGAAAGTATTCAGGAGCCAATTGAGCCGCGCGATTTCCCTGAGAGAGTTTCTCAACCCGAATAGCCGGAAGGTCCCCCACCATCCGTAGCCCTACTCGAAGAGTGATCACGGCCGCATCTTCCACGTGCAGCTCCAATAAGATCCAATGCATCTCTGCAGGATTGGCCTGTTGAGCGTCGCCACCCAAGAGATCCAGAAGGGGGAAAAACCAGTAACCCCCTTCGGACTGGAAGGTGGCATTTTTTCTCTCCCCACCTCCCGTAGCACGGTTCTGATCATCCTGAAGCTCGGGCGTGTAGTAAGCATTCGTGATGCGCTTGCCGGCCAACTTTTCATTCCAACTTAAGAACAAACCTTTCGGTGAAACTCGAATCACATCGCGAAAGACGTATTGCTTGCCGCTCGCCACGGCCGTGCCTTTTGAGATCTGCTTGGAAGACGGGACCACCGGATTGCTGGAGTTCGGCTCCAGGACTTGGAACTGAATATTGTCTGCAGGGGCAAGAGTCAGGGATTGAAGAACCTCCTTATCGATCATTTGCGCGCCCCGACCGCACGCGGTTAAACCTAGGACTACCAACAACGAAATGAGTGTGTTTTTCATGCGCGGGCATTGAGCAATGACCGTGCCTGAGTCAGTCCGCACGTTTTCAGGACTTTCACGAGGTTTTGTTTCAGTTTTGAACCCTTTCGGTTTAGTACTGAATTCGTGATCTCCCTCACAGAAGCGGATCAGAAATGGGCGACCCGGCTCCTCGCAGAAAAGACTTGGAATGAAAACCAAGGTCTTCCCCTCTGCCTTCTCCATCCCTGGGACAAGATTCGGACCCCACACTTTGAACTTTCACCCGTTGAACTCTGGGATTCCATCGTCGGAAACTGGAAGGGTAAGTTCCGCTTCTGGCAAGTGGGGTTTGAAAACGACAGCGCCATTCAAGGTTGTGAGTACTACTTCTTTCGAAAACATCGGGCTCGCGATGAACGCCGTCTTCACGCCCTGACTCAGCAAGCTCAGGCATTTTTAGGCATCGACGCAGATGCGATGGTCGTTGCGAAAACGTATCAGCTCCCGTCCCACGTCCTCACGATAAGCGCTTTACGGGAGACAACCCGCGAGGCTACAATCCAGAAGGTTGACGCGTTTTTTGAAACCCTGTTGAGAAAAGCGAAATAGATGGCCTCAAACCACAGACCTGCTCGAAACTCTCGAATCATTTACGACGTTCTCTACGGGTTCATTCCCATTACCGAGTGGGAAGAAAAAATTATCAACTCGCCCTTTTTTCAGCGCTTGAGATGGATCAAGCAGCTCGGCTTTGCGAACTACATTTTTCCGGGAGCAGAACACAATCGCTTCGCACACGTCATCGGCGTCATGCATTCGATGGATCAGATGATTCGCGCCTTGGGACTCGCAGTCTCCGACGCTGAACTCTTTGATCCCCGTTCAAAAAACCCCGGCACGATGTTTCACAAAAGCTTGCGCATTGCCGCTCTCTTGCACGACCTGGGAACTTTCCCGTTCAGTCACGCCATTGAAAACGCCTACATGCGCCACGGAAATGATTCCCGCCGCCCGTCGCGTTCGGGTCGATCCGGGGGCAAGAAGACTCCGAAGGATCTTCCCAACTCGCACGAGCACTTGGGCAGCTTCATCATTAAGAACACGCGCTACGATGGCGGCCTCACTCAGATTTTAGAAAATTACGGATTCGATGTGCAGATGATCTCGAAGATCATCAAAGGGGAATCCCCCCACCTGGTTGCGAACCAGCTTATGCATTCGGATTTGGATGCCGATCGCATGGACTACCTGATGCGGGACTCTCATTATACTGGCATCAAGTACGGCCAGTTCGACCGCGAATATATTTTGGCAAACCTAGTGACTTACGATGCGGGCTCGGGCCAGCTTGCCTTCGGTGTGCGCGAGAATGCAACTCATGCGGTCGAAGACTTTTTGATCGCGCGTTTCAGTTGGTATAGCCAAGTCATCAAGAACCAAGGCTCAGCGAAATTCGATATTATTTCATCCCACTTGGCTGAAAAGTTTTTGGAACACGATCAGATTCACCAGTTCCACGACCTGCTTCAGATGATTGAGGACAAAGACGAGCGTTTCTTCTGGTGGACAGACATGTACTTCATGAACCGCTGCCAAGAAATTCGTTATAAAAAATTAATCAAAGATCCGCGAGTCGAGCAACTCATTGAAATGCTGCTCTATAGAAAACCACCCAAGACCATTCATCACGAACTGCTTGCTCACCGAATTATTAAAGACGATGGGAACTCGACTGAAAAGAATAAGCTTGTGAACAAAATCGGCAAGCTCATGGAAGAATTTCAAAACGTGATGAAGAAGCACGGCACTGGGAAGGAATGGATCCTCCTCGATATCCCGTCGAAGGATGTCGTCTTCACTCGCCCACTCAAACACATCATGAAAGGTCGCTCATCCGACAATCTGTATCGCGAGCGAGACCCCGTGAAGGTGGTTTCGAAATATGGAAAGCCCTCGCTCTTGGTTCAAGAGGAAAAGAGCTTGATGCAACACTTGTCGAATTTCAGTAATTTTATCCCGAGCGCTTACGCGAACGATGAGGCAATCGCCCTGCTTCGCTCTAAAGGTTTAATCGACAAGTAGTTTAAGTGCCGTAGAGGCAGTAGGCGCGGCCTTGGTCGTTGGCGTTCACGTAGCGGCGCAATTCTCCGATTCCGCTCGTATCGAATAGAATCACTGGGAACATCACCGCTTTGAAATAATCATCCGGCATATCTGCGGAGTTACAATTCGGAAATCCTGATTTTCCGCTCGTGTCGCAGCTATGATTCAAGCCAGCGAGGTGGCCAAACTCGTGGGTGAAAATCGACGCGAGGTCCGGTCGTTTCTGTCCTGAACCGAAAAAGTATTGATAATTCACTTCCATCACCGCGTTGTAAATGGTGGGAAGCGGTGAAGCAGCGATGGGACAGAAACTTGTCAGCGCAATCGCCTGAGTATTACTGTAGGGCCACGCGGTTTGTTTGTAGATCACAACCTGTCCGTTGAATTGTCCGTTTTGAACAATGCCCGTAGAACAAAGAGAGTTGGGCTTGGTGGTAGAAACTTCGGTTCCATCCAGGCTGATGAATTGAAATCCCAAAGCAGCACTGTAATAAGTATTCCAAATATTCGAAGCCGAGGTGATGGCCGATTTTTCGGAGGACGTGAACTGACCCGCAGCGAATACGACGGGCACCGGAGCAGCTTTCCAGCGCCCCGAAAGAGTTCCGGACTGATCCGAAGGAAGAACGCATTGCTTGACGAGCGTTCCCTTCACCTGAGGGGCGCAACTCGACGAAACCAGAACGAGGCTGGTCGCTAAAATCCAAGCGCGAGTGAAATGAAGCCGATTTTCCCCCAAAGTCCCCTCTCTAAAGAGCTTTTCGGATTCCGAAAGAGCAGTCTTTAGCTGACTTTTTAAGTATACTATACTTTGCGCAGCGCTCTCAATTCTGGAAATCCCCAATAAAACCGTGAAGATCTGTTCGCCTGATCGGCACCCCCAAGCGCTCGAGAGCCCCCAGGGCCTCTCGGGTCGGGTGACCGTAGGAGTTTCCGAGCCCCACAGAAATCCATGCCGCGCCTGGTCGGAGCCATTCTAAAAACTCGGGATCGCTCGAATATTTCGAACCATGGTGACTGACCTTGAAGAGAATGGGACCTGGGTACCGAGATCGCATCTGCTGAATCCAATCCTTCGCCTGGCGCTCTTGAAAGCGACTCGCATCTCCCAATGAAAGATAGTTTTTCGACCCCATCGGCACCCAGATTCCGCTCATGATGGAATTTCCCGCGTGCGGTTTTCGGTCCCTTAGAGTCACCGAAGGAAACGGCGAACACGGATGAACTTCCTGCACATCTTGTTCGAGAGTTCGGACCCGAACCTTCTGAGATTGGAACCGACTCCAGAGCAACGCCCCCCTCTCGCTCTCTGCAGCGCCCGCTGAAATCAAAACGCAATCGATCGGAAGAAGATCTGAGAGGAGCTGCAAGCCTCCGGCGTGATCTTCATCCAGATGTGAAAGGGCAACAAAATGAAGTCTCGTCACTCCCCGCTGCGCCAGCAGCTTCAACCAGGCGCTCGATTTTAATGCGCGCATTCTTCCAGTGTCGAAAAGTGCCGCATTCCCTGACCACCGAATAAGCGCCGCATCTCCCTGTCCCACATCGAGTTGCTCCACCGACGCTTCTTTCCGGAAATCTGAAAATGCGAGGGAGGAGAGAAGAATAAGAACGGCCAGAAGGAGCACTCTTCTTTGTAGGGACTTCAAAGCCAGCAGAGCCAATGCAAAACTCAACCCCATTAAAAAACTGAGCGGTGAAATGATCAGGACCGCTTTCCATCGGAATAGAAGGAGTGCAAGCCCCCGCACCCAGTTGCCAACAATATCTTGAAGAAAGTTCAGGCCCCCAAAAAAATCGTGAGAAGTGAGCGCCGACAGAAATCCCAGAGGATAGGCCCCGACGGAGAATATCCAGACGGTGAGCAAACTCAGAATCGGAGTTGCTGGAGAGAGGGTGTGCTCGTGAAAAATCTGAAGAACCGCGACCGGCAGCCAGGATCCAAACGCGAGAGCGAAATGAGTTTGGAAGGGCTTTCCTTTCCCTACCCACTCGGCAGCCAGAAGACCACCTCCCACTGCAAGCGCGTAATGAATTCGCCCCTGATGGACACCTCCCACCCAAATCACATCGGAGAGTAATGCCACCGCCAACGGCGCATACGCCCGCCATCGAAAACCCAGAGACACCGCCGCCTTTCGGGCAAAAACAATCAGCAAGGGCCGAAACATTCCCATACGACCTCCCGCAAGTGCCCAAGCTCCGATCCAAGCTGAGGCACTCAACCCTCTGCTCAAATAATTTCCGAAGCGAACGCTTCCCCGAAACAAGGAAAAGATCTGCATACAAAGGTAGTCCACCCAAACGGCGAGGGCATAGAGATGAATGCCCGTCGCATTTTCCAAATGAACGAAACCCAGAATCCGAAACAACCCGAGGTCCACTCCTGATCCCGTCTCGCCCAAAAGGAGCTTTCGAAAAATTCCGAGAGAATCGTGAGACCTCAAAAGATTCGAAAGGTTCTCTCGACGCCGCTCAACGTTTTGCAAAATTTTTCTTAAGAAGCCCGAAGGCGCTGGGCGCCAGAAGGTCGCGGTCCAAGTTGAAATCGTGGGCTTCTGAGAAAACTCTCTTAAGAGAGACGGGTCATTCGCCGAAAAATTGCGAAATCGACGCCGCTCACCCTCCCAACAAAAGGTAGCGCCCGGGGAGCTCAGACTCTCCATCCAGATTCGCCGGGGAACACAGAAGGTCTGCTCTGCCTGCTTCCAGCTCACCCAGCACCGATTTTCCTCCCCCGTGCGCGTCACCAGGCCCGGCGGCGTGGAACAAAAAACCTGACCAAGAATTTGTAAGCTAGCCCAGAGCTGATGCATAATCAGTCTACGTGCAGATATCTCGCCAAACCGTTTATCTTCTGCAGTTCGTAGTTGGCGCTTTCTTTGTGATTGCGCTCTGGTTCACATTTTTTAGGGATCGATCGGAATCCCGTTTTAAACTCCGAGAGGCGGATCGAATTCGCCCCAAAGGTCCGACAAAGCCTCCGCAAAAAGTTGGCACTTCGGCCAAGAAAACTCCGCTTCTCTCAGGAATTAAGATCACCGGTGCTCCCCACGAAATTCTCGGTGTTGCAAAAGACGCGACGCCTGCAGAAGTTCAGAAGGCTTATAAAGAACTGATGAAGCAGTACCATCCGGACACCGTGGGTCGTCCTGGGACTCGAGAGTGGAGTGACGCACAGAAAATCGCGCAGGCCTTGAATAACGCGAAAACAGCACTGCTCAAAAAGTAGTCTGATTCCAATTCTCTGCGCATGAAATTCTTTCTCAGTAGAAGTGGAAGTCGAACGGGACGTTGGCATTGCTCGTGCTTAAACGCACGACATGGAAATCGACGCTTCTACTTATGTCAGTACTCCCATCGCAGCTCCTTTAAATAGCGGACCCGATCCTGCCGTACAGTGGATCGAGGTCGCCTCCTTCTTTCAGATTCCTGGAATTCAAATCGTCGGACTGGCGGGGCAAGAAGTTCAAGAAGCAAAAGATCGAATTCGCAGCGCGCTTCAAGCCTCGGGGTTCGAACTTCCGAGAAAGAGAATCATTCTCAACCTCTCGCCGTCTTCCATTCGGAAGCGCGGGACGGGAACAGATTTATCCATGGCCTTGGCAGTACTCTCAGCAACCGAGAAATATGAAATCTCTAGAAAAGTCATGGCCTGGGGTGAGCTCGGCCTGGACGGCCAGATTAAATCTGTGGGGCAACTCACGCGCGCCCTTTTTGCCTCAATTCGGGAGGGGTTTGATTTTCTCTTTCTTCCCCGAGAAGATCTCGTTGAAGCGAGCTCCCGTCTTCAACTCATCGAAAGCACTTACCCCGGCAGGAAAAAGCCTGCGCTGATTGGCGTCTCAAAACTGAAGGATGCCTGGCAGGCTTTGGGAAAAGTTGCTCGAGGCGAATCTCCTCAAACTCCTTTCAACGTTCAAGAAGCAGAAATAGAAGAGTTTCAAACTCCCATTCCAAAAGACTTGCTCCCGATTTCACCCTCTCTCTTAAGGGTTCTCTGCGTTGCACTCTCCGGGAGTCACCATTTGTTTTTCTACGGTCCTAAGGGAGTCGGAAAAACACATGCACTCCGCTGGCTGGAAACTCTCTTACCTGTTCCGTCCGCAGAAAAAATTCTCACTCAAAAGTTGCTTTTAGAATTGAAAGAGGGGGCCGGTCACCTCCCTGGCCTGCAGTGGTCGCGAAGAATCGGTCAACATACTCGGCCTGCCGCACTGACCGGGTACTTTCACGGAGATTGTTTCATCCCAGGAGAATATTCACTAGCTCACGGAGGGCTTCTCATTGCAGACGAGCTTCCGGAGTGGCCCAAAGATACTCGAGAGTCTTTAAGAGAGCCATTGGAGCTGGGATCCCTCACGCTCACTCGAGTGAAAGGTCAGTTGAATCTTCCAGCAAAATTTATTCTCGCAGGAAATGGAAATCTTTGTCCCTGCGGAGGTTGGCCTCCCGAACTGATCTCGCGCGTGTCGCAAATGAAGAAATCTCGGTGCCGTTGCCAAGTTTCAACACGCTCGCAGTATTTGGGGCGAATCTCCGGTCCTATTGCAGACCGCATCGACATCTTTCAGGTGCTCTCGGATTCTGACAATCGCCTCCATCCAAACCCCGCTGAACAAGTTCAGCGCTATCGTGAAAAAATTTTAGAAACTCGGGAACGCCTTCTTCAGTCGTGGGGAAACCTTCCGGGAGAACTCAGCGGTGCAGAAGTCGAAGCTCTTCTTACCACTCACCCTCATTGGAAGGGGTGCCCAGAAATCAGCACGGCCGGATCCCTTCGCGAGCGTCACAAACTGGTTCGAGTTGCCCTCAGTTTGGGGGCATGGGAAGGACTCCCGGCCCCCCTCCTCACCCACTTTTCTGAAGCATCGTGTTATCGCCCCGACCGCCTGGGGATCACCCCCGATTCGCTTTATAGTTGACCAATTAAATCAACATAAGCTACTATAAAGGTTGGGTAATTGGGGTCTCTAGGGTTTCTTTGGGGGAAGCTTGAAGTCATTTTTTTCTTTTAATAATAAGGACTTAATAGTCCTCGTCGGGATTTTTGTGATCGGGTCTTCGGCCTGTATCCCCTCCAACCGACTGAGCTCCACTTCCTCACGCCTGAGTTCTAGCAATCTTTCGGTCTTTCCGTCGCTGAGTTCCCTCGATGGGGCTCAAGGACAGTGTCAGAACCTCATTACAGGAAGCCCAGAAAGACAGTTCTGCGTGGAATGCTACAACACGATTCTCAGTACGCGCTGCCCCGGACAAACAAGTCCCTCTTCTTGCCAAGACCCCGCAGTCGCCACGAACTTCACGAACCTGGTGAATCAATGCGTCTCCCAAAGCATGACCGCCGGCTTTACCTGCACGACGACTTGCTCGGCAGGAACCCAACTCGATCCGACTTCTTGTACTTGTGTTGCCTCCAATGCCCCAAGCCCCGGAACAGGCGGCGGCGGTGGAAGTGGTGGCTTGATCGACACCGGACAAATCAACTACGGTCCTCCGGTCGTTACCGGTTACTGGCCCATGGCGAACGGAAACAATACACCCGGAACTGCGAGCTGCCTGGCGGACATCACCCCCATTTACTTTCTGATTCAGAATCGAGGAGGAACGGTTCCGCAACTCAATCAATACAGTGTGACTCCTGCGACAGCAGCTGCTCCCTACTGTGTGGTCGAGTCTTATGACATGGCCGGAAATCTCACCTACATTCCCAGTGAAACTACTTTTGCTGGCCCCAACTATGTCGATCAATCGACAAGTCCGCCCACCCTTCCCGCATTGAGTGGCAACGGTGCTTCTGTGGTTCAGTTTCGAGTGAACACCTCAGGAACCAATGAATATACGCAGATGGGATACGGCGAGTCGATTATCAACGAAAGCTTCGCTGGCGCACTTCCCAAACCAGCTGCACCCGCTGTTCCGCGCTGGAGCGCCAACGCCGCAACTCGAGCGATCAATGGCAGCATGGCGCTGGGTTCGTACGCCAATTCTCAAGTGACTTTAGATATTAATTCTAAGCCCGGGTATTATTACTTGCGCTTTGACCTCTACACTTTGGACACGTGGGAGGGAGATAGCAAAGGCACGCGCTTCGGCGTCAACATCAACAACAGTTCCGTCTTTCTACAATCCTTCACTAATAACTTCATGGGTGGAACTCAGACCTATTACACCACCGCTGCGTCTGGAAACCTCAATGCCGACGGCGGAGCGATTTCCGACCGGGTGTATCATATCGAGCTCACCTTCTTTCATTCCGGCGGTCCGATGACGATTTCTTTCTTCGACGAAAATCTGACGAGTGTCGCGGCAGGTTCCTGGGCAATCGACAACCTAGCGATTAACCGAGCCTTGAGAAGAAAATGCGGCCTTCGCTATAGCTTCACAGATAGCAATGCGCTGACTTCGAGCTACTGCCTTCGATTTAAAGTGAAGACGGATTGCCATTCCACAGGACCACTCGCAGCTGACCGCACTTGTTCATGCACCGCAGAACCAGACCCGACTGATTTCGGCTCCTATTTTACAGGAATGACTTTAAATTCGGTGGGTTGTTTCTAAGAAAAAGAGATTAAGTTACAATCATCTCCGGTCGATTATTTATAGACCTGGGGAAAAGATCTAGTGACCACGCGAACCGCTGACGAGCTCACTCAAGACGAAAAATTAGTATCCGATTACCTTTCGAAAGCGAAGATTCTGATCGCAGATGTCAGTGCAGGTTCGCGTACTTCGATTTCAACCCATTTAGGATCGCTCGGCGCACAAACCGCAAACACTCGTGTATCGAGTACATTTCGCGGTGCCGACGAAGAAATTGATAAAGTCGCCCCCGATGTTTTAATAGCCGACTATGATCTGGGCAATCGTTGCGGATTGGAGCTTTTTCAAAAAGTAAAAACGAAGCATCCCGAACTCAACTCAAAAATTTTCATGTTAGTCACAGGCAATACTTCTCAGTCAGCGGTTGCCAAAGCGGCAGAAGAAGATGTCGACACGTATTTGCTGAAACCGTTTACCAAAGAGACTTTGCGCCAAGCGATGTCCAAGGCCATTCTATTAAAAATTAAACCCAATGATTATCTTGCGACCATCACGGCAGGTAAAACTGAACTGAGTAGTGGAAATGTTGAGGACGCCGGGAAAACTTTCGAAAAAGCCACAGGTCTCGATCAAACCCCCTCTCTTGCCTATTACTACTTAGGCCTGACGCAGGAGAAAAAGAAGTCTCTCGAATTCGCTCGCGAAAAATACATGAAAGGTCTGACCTATAACCGAATTCACTACAAGTGTATGACGGGGCTATTCGACTTACTCATTCAAGAAAAGAAGCACGAAGAAGCCTACGATATTGCAAAACGAATCTCGCAATACTTTCCTGCAAACCCACAGAGACTCACATCCGTGCTTCGTCTTGCGATTCTCACCAAATCTTACGAAGATGTGGAAAAGTTTTATCAAATTTTCCTGAACCTCGATGAACGCAGCGAAGAAATGATCAAGTACATCTGCGCAGCGCTCGTCGTCTGTGGAAAATACTATTTGCAATCTAAC